>JAFQZU010000007.1 GCA_017405805.1 Lachnospiraceae bacterium | reverse complement strand
TGTCATTCTGTGTTAAATTCATGGTGAAACCTCCGCTTTATTATTGTGTTTTTTCATCCGCCAAGATGAACACTCTAATCATAGCCAGAGGTTTCTTTTTATTCAATTGACGTTATTTCTGAATTACAGGAATGCTCCACATATTGATAAGAGGGGGACAGGTCCGTGCAATACAAACCTGTCCCCTGTCGTCAGCGCATATCGGCGCGGGCACATATTTTTCGCAGCGTTTTACTTATTGGCGTCCACAAGCGCGTGGTACCACTCCTCCATGACGTCCGTCGCCTGGACTGTATCATCGTCAAAAGTGACCTTGTACAGCTGCTCATTCTGTTCCTCGAACCACACCATGCGGATCCAGTTCTTGTTTCCTTCCGCGGTAAAGAAATCGAAACGCGCATCCTCATCAGGGAAGTTCAGCACCACATACTCTCCGTCCGGCGCTTCCTCGCCGTCCAGCATCTCGTACTGCGCACCGGTCAGGAGCTTTCCGACATAGGGTGCAGGATCCACGCCGGCGGGTTCCATGGGGCCGAACTCCGTCGTGCTGACCGTGTACTTGACACTGCTGTCATACAGGACCTTGGAAAAGTAGATCTCAGGCGTAGTATTCCCATATTTTACGGCCGTGAGACCGGCGTTTTCCTGCAGGAAGGAAGCCTTTACGGAATCGGCCCACTCCACGAGCTCCGTCCATCGATCCATATCCTGGTTCATCTGCTCACTGGTCTCGCGAACGAGGCGGACGTCCGTCGGATGATTAAACAGATAGTACGTGCCGTTCCCGTCTGTGGCCATCAGATCCGTGCCGGACATATCCGAGCACATCATCTGATGCACGGTCTCCTCATCGCTCCTCGAGATGGAGAAAAGCCAGCCTGCGCCGTCGTGCGAGTTGCCCAGCGCTTTGTCCGCTTCGACCGAAGCCTTCTCGCTGACGCTGAACAGGACGCCTTCCGCGTCGTCCTGCGGCACATCCAGGATGATTTCTTCCGTATAATCCAGAGGGATTGACAGCTTTACGCCGCCGTTTTCAACGGTCTCATACGCTGTTACTGTTTCCCCTGCTTCCGGCGCCTCTGCTTCCGGTGCAGTCTCCTCTGCTGCGGGTGCCTCTGTTTCCTCTGCCGCCGTCTCTTCTGCAGGTTTTTCTTCTTCCTTCGGTGCAGCGGTAGATCCCGAAGAACCGCAGGCTGCCAGTGACAGGACCAGGACCGGGATGATCACACCGATCTTCAAAATATCTGCTGTATTTCTTTTCATAGGCTTTGCACCTCCTTATGCAATATTATACGTTAGACATTCCGAAAAATCCACAGAGCTTATACTCCCGGGGATGCAGTTCAGCGCGCTGACGTGTTAATTAATTAACCTTGTACCACTTTGAACCAATGTGTGATACAATTGCCACATTACCACTATTTTTTGAAAGGAGACATATCCATGGATCTGAAATTGAAAGACAAAGTCGTACTCGTCACCGGCGGCACAGGAGGAATCGGAACCGCGATCGTAAAGGCTTTCCTCGGAGAGGGCGCTAAAGTGGCCTTTTCTTCCACCAGCCAGGCTAAAATCGACGCGCTGATTCCCACACTGGACGCAGCGGACGGCCAGGTCGCCGGATTTGTTGCCGATATGACAAAGGAAGAGGATGTTAAGAATTTTGTCGAGAACGCGAAAGCCCACTTCGGGACCATCGACGTCGTCGTTCCCAACGCCGGATATGAGGGCCAGGCGCATCCCGTGCAGGATATGACGCTGGAACTCTTTGAGAAGACCTACATGCTCAACGTCTTCGCGGTCATGCTCATGCTCAAGTACGCGGCGCCCGTCCTGATCGAGAAGAAGTCCGGCTCCGTCGTCGTCATCGCCTCCGCTGCAGCCTATGAGCCCACTGCGGGCAACAGCGCATACGTCTCTTCCAAGTACGCCGTGGCAGGCCTCACAAAGTGCGTCGCCATGGAGCTTGGACCGGTCGGCGTCCACGTCAATTATATCTGCCCGGGCCCCGTCGACACGCCTATGATGCTCCGCATCGAGAAGGATTTCTTCGGCGATTCCATGACCCACGAAGAGGCAATGGCTATGCTGGCAGGCAACTACGCGATGGACAAGAGATACGCAAAGCCCGAGGAAGTGGCAAACGCGGTCCTCTACCTTGCTTCCGAGGTCTCCTCTCACACCGCCGGTATGGGAATGCACATCGATTCCAAGGTCTCCCCGACCAGCTGATCCACAGGACCGGCAGCTGAATCCACAGAAGATTTAAAACGCAGAAATGCGGCGGCAGCGCCGATTTCTGCGTTTTTCCTATCCCTCATCTTCTACGGCCTTTCGAAGCTTCCGGTACACTTCCTCCGCCACCGCAAGCTTATACATCAGCCGCGACGGCTGCGGCGCCAGCGCAATGTGATACGACTCCACGCTGCCCTTCGCCGCTATTGCAAAATACACCTGCCCCGGCACGGAAGCCGCAGGATTTCCGGGATCCACATTGCCCATGGTGCCCGTCACGCCGATCCCGATATCGGCGCCGTACGCCTTCTGGCACGCGAGCGCCATGGCCTCCGCCGTCTCCCGGGAGTATACAGTATACCGCGCGATCACGTCAGCAGGTACGCCCTGCATGATCTTTGCCTCGTTGCTGTACGTGACGAAGGCCCCTTTCAGTACCGCTGACGACCCTTCCGTATCCGTGATCAGGGATGCGATCTGTCCCGCGGTGGCACTCTCCATTGTGGTGATCGTCAGCTTTTTTGCGATCAAAAATTCAGTGAGCGCACGGTAATGCTCTCGTATCTCAGTCTCGCTGTACATTTCTGCCGCCTCTGCTTTCTCTCCTGAATACAAATCCCGGTCACTGCCCATCGCCGGAGTCCGTCGCAGCCTCCTCTCCCTCGGAGACCTGCAGTTCTTCCGGCGTCTGCCCTTCCTCCACGGGCTCCCCGGGGTCTTCCGCGGGCTGCTCCGGGACCTCTGCGGGCTCCCAGTCGCGGATCTCAGTCCTTCCCTGTCCGATCAGGATCTGCGTCTCCTTGTCGCCGGATACAAAGGTCCAGCGGCTGCCGGTCTCGAGGACCTCCGCCGTGACGACCGCCGCCTTGTAGGGTCTGGCCGGCACAAAAGAGAGTACCGTATTGCCCGCCTCATCCTTCAGCACCGCTTCGCTCCCCGCCGGACGCGCCTCCTCATAGTACACGATGAAATAATTCTGTTCCGGGTTTTCTCCCAGATCCTGCATCCTGGCCCAGGGGCCAACGGCGATCATGCGGCCGCCCGTGCAGGTCACCTGGCCGTTATAGTCGATCACCCGCTCTTCATCACTCTCGGGACCGCTGATCAGGACCGTTCCGCCCTCCATGTAAAAGTCGCCGTTGGAATCGATCCCGTCTCCTTCTCCCGCAGCCGTGATGGTCGTCTCACCGCCCGCAAACCGAAGATAGGAGGATTTCTGCGCGGCCTTTTTATCCTCGTCTGCAGAACTGGCGTTGATGCCGTCCTCCTGAGAGACCAGCGTGATCGTTCCCCCGAGGATATCGACCGTCTCGCCTTCAATGGCTTCATCCTGCGCATCGACTTTCACTTCGCCGCCTTTGATCACGACATTTTTGTATGTGGCGAGGCCTTTTCCTCTTGCGTTGACATCCATCTTTCCGCCGGCGATCCAGATATAGCCTTCCTGCTTGTCCTTGACATTTACGCCGTCGTCCCCGGCCGCAAACTCATAGGTGCCGTCCTTTACCAGTACTGCCTTATTGGCTTTGATCGCGTCCTCGCGAACGTAAAAACAGCACTTCCCGGAGATCAGGGACACCATCCCCTTACTGCGCAGGGCAGAGTTGAAGTTTCCGCTGATCTCCAGTTCGCCCTTCCCGCAGATCGAGATGTCGCCGCCTGAATAGATCGCCGCATTGACCTCTTCCTCGTCCTCTTTTGCCTTGGGATTGTAGTCCGGCCCGCCCGAGATGGAATTATAGGTCCCTGCCGTGAGGCGGAACACAACCTTGCATTTTCCCGGCGCGTACACGAGGGTCGATTCTCTCCCGCCGATCTCCGCACCGTTCAGTACCAGTTCGATCCGCTCTCCGGCGTTCCCGTCGATCCGGATCTGCCCGTCAGACATGATCCCGCTCAGGACATAGGTATTGCCCGCTTTGAGTGTGACCGTGGTTCCCCTTACTTTTACGAGGGAAGAGGCTTCCCTGGGAAAGCTGATCTTTGCACCCAGCTCGACGGGAACCGCTTTTGCCTCGTCATATGTCTCCTCCAGATCAGCGGGATCGGGCGTGACCGTTTTGGTCGCGCCTCTGCCCAGGACTGCGGTGAAGGGATCATCCTGCGCCGCTGTCTCTGCCCCGGTCTCCTGTTCCGCCGTCTCCGCGTCCAATGTCTCCTCCTCCGGCGCGGCGCCTTCCTGTGCCTGTGCAGGTGCGGACGTCTCCTCCGGAGCCGCTTGTGCCGCTGCGGTCCCGCCCTCGGCGGACACGGTTTCCGATGATTCTTCCTTTTCCGAAGCCTGCTCCGATGCCGCAGCAGGTTCAGCCGCCTCCTGCGCCGCCTGCGCGGCGGGCGCCGGACTGCTGTCTTCCTTCTGTGCGCCGCAGCCTGCCGTCAGACCGGCCGCAAGCACTGCCGACAATATGAACGAAATCCATCTGCTCTTTCTTTTCATAGTGCCTCCTTTTCAGGACTGAACGCTCATCTACTATGAGTATACCGTCAGGGAGGGCACCATAGCAAGAAATATCCCCGCTGTCCAAGTGCAGAACAGCGGGGATAAGCAATTATCATCCAAAGAGCGGCGTGGAATAATATCTGTCTCCGCTGTCCGGAAGCAGCGCCACGATCACTTTTCCTTTATTTTCCGGCCTCTTTGCCAGTTCAATGGCCGCGTGCAGCGCAGCGCCGGAAGAGATGCCCGTCGAGATCCCCTCTTTGGCCGAGAGGAGTCTCGCTGCGGCAAAGGCCTCCTCATTCTGCACCGGAAATACCTCGTCATAAACTTTGGTGTTGAGGACGTCCGGCACGAAACCGGCGCCGATCCCCTGGATCTTGTGCGGCCCGGCGTGACCCTGTGAGAGGACCGGTGAGTCGGTCGGCTCCACCGCTACTACCTTCACGGAGGGCTTCTGCTCCTTCAGGTATTCCCCGGTGCCCGTCACGGTACCGCCGGTTCCGACACCGGCGACAAAAATATCCACCTCCCCGTCCGTATCCTTCCAGATCTCCGGACCGGTCGTCGCCCTGTGCACGGCCGGATTGGCGGGGTTTACGAACTGCCCCGGAATAAAGCTCCCCGGCAGCTCCTTCGCCAGCTCTTCCGCCTTCGCGATCGCGCCCTTCATGCCCTTCGCGCCTTCCGTGAGCACCAGCTCCGCGCCGTACGCCTTGAGAATGTTCCTGCGCTCCACGCTCATCGTATCGGGCATCGTCAGGATGATCCGGTATCCCTTGGACGCCGCGATCGAGGCCAGTCCGATCCCGGTGTTGCCGGAAGTGGGCTCAATGATGACGGATCCCAGCCCGATCAGGCCCTTTTCCTCCGCATCCTCGATCATAGATTTCGCGATCCTGTCCTTGACGCTCCCCGTGGGATTGAAATACTCAAGCTTGACAAGGATCTTCGCCTCCAGCCCCAGTTCCTTTTCAACGTTGACCGCCTCTACGAGGGGGGTATTGCCTATGAGTCCGGTCGTACCGCGATATATATTAGCCATTTTTGATTTCCTTCCTTTCCGATCCATCTGTTTCAATCTTCAACCGACCGCGGCAAATCCTCTGTCCAGATCTGCCAGGATATCGTCAATATGCTCCGTTCCGATGGAGAGCCTGATCGTGTTGGGGTGAATGCCGGCGGCCTCCAGTTCCTCCGCTGTCAGCTGGGAGTGGGTCGTGGTGGCCGGATGGATGACGAGACTTTTGACGTCCGCCACGTTTGCCAGGAGCGAGAAAATTTCCAGCCCGTCGATAAAGGCAAACGCCTCCTTCTGTCCGCCCTTTATATCAAACGTAAAAATAGAGGCTCCCCCGTTCGGGAAATACTTCTCATACAGGGCATGATCGGGGTGATCCGGGAGCGATGGATGGTATACCTTCTCCACCTGCGGATGGTTCACCAGGTAATCCAGCACTTTTGCCGTATTCTCGACATGCCGGTCCAGACGCAGGGACAGGGTCTCCGTCCCCTGCAGAAGAAGAAACGCGGCAAAAGGCGAAATGCAGGCGCCCGTATCCCGCAGAAGGATTGCCCGGAGATAGGTCGCAAAGGCCGCTTTGCCGGCCGCCTCGGTAAACTTTACGCCGTGATAGCTCGGATTGGGCTCACTGATCCACGGATATCTGCCGCTCGCAGCCCAGTCGAAGGTCCCGCCGTCCACGACGATCCCGCCGAGGGTCGTTCCGTGTCCGCCTATGAACTTGGTGGCGGAATGAATTACGATATCCGCGCCATGCTCAATGGGACGGATCAGATAGGGCGTTCCGAAGGTGTTGTCGATGATGAGAGGCAGGCCGTGCGCATGGGCGATGGCTGCCAGGGCGTCGATATCCGGGATATCGCTGTTCGGATTGCCCAGCGTCTCGATGTAGATCGCCTTTGTGTTATCCTTGATCGCCGCCCGCACCTCATCGAGGTCGTGGATATTGACGAAGGTGGTTTCGATCCCGTACAGAGGCAGCGTGTGGGCCAGAAGATTGGCGGAGCCGCCGTAGATGGTCTTCTGGGAGACAATGTGCTCTCCCTGTCTGGCCAGCGCCTGGATCGTATAGGTGATGGCAGCCGCGCCGGACGCCACTGCCAATGCGGCCGTGCCGCCCTCGAGCGCCGCGATGCGTTCCTCCAGAACGCCCTGGGTCGAATTGGTCAGTCTTCCGTAGATATTGCCGGGATCGGTCAGGCCGAAACGGGCCGCCGCGTGCTCCGAATTGTGAAAGACATAGCTCGTCGTCGCATAGATGGGGACCGCGCGCGCGTCGGTCACCGGATCCGGACTTTCCTGTCCGGCGTGGAGCTGCAGTGTTTCAAATCTATATTCCTTTTTTTCAGACATGGGGGATCCTTTCTATCTTTCAGATCAATCTCCGGGCTTCTTGTCCGGATGTTTTTCGTAATAATTGTTCAAAGCCGACTGTATCGCCTCCTCTGCGAGGACGCTGCAGTGCAGTTTGTAAGCCGGAAGGCCGTCCAGGGCCTCTGCCACCGCCTTGTTGGTCAGCTGCATGGCCTCGGAGACCGGCCTGCCTTTGATCAGCTCCGTCGCCATGGAGCTCGACGCAATGGCGCTGCCGCATCCGAAGGTCTCGAACTTAACGTCCTGCACGATGTCGTCTTCAATCTTCAGGTACATCTTCATGATATCGCCGCATTTCGCGTTTCCGACTTCCCCGATCCCGTCCGCATTTTCGATCACGCCTACATTGCGCGGATTGCGGAAATGATCCATAACTTTTTCACTATAAAGTGCCATCTCTCATTCTCCTTCCGTTTTAAAGGATAAAAGGTGTCTTGCCGCTCATGAGATCCCTCCACACGGGAGAGAAGCTCCGCAGATACTCCACCACTTCTTTTACATTTCGAACCATATAGTCCACGTCTTCCTCCGTCAGGTCCTCCCCGAGACTGAGCCGGAGCGAACCGTGTGCCACATCGTGCACCCTTCCGATCGCCAAAAGTACGTGACTGGGATCCAGGGATCCCGAGGTACATGCACTGCCCGAGGAAGCGCATATTCCCCGGTCATCCAGTAGAAGGAGGAGGGATTCGCCTTCTATTCCTTCA
Organism: Lachnospiraceae bacterium; assembly: GCA_017405805.1. Classification (GTDB taxonomy): domain Bacteria; phylum Bacillota; class Clostridia; order Lachnospirales; family Lachnospiraceae; genus CAG-791. Next base: position 9,493 of record JAFQZU010000007.1, on the reverse strand, counting down.
AAACAGAAATTCACATTTCCGGGAAGTCTGCTGACGGCGTCGCCGTTCAGCGCCGAATGCGGAATTTCTTTAAGCTCCGCGATCAGCCTGTCGCGGAGCCCTCGCATTCGCTCAGCCTCCGCCGGCATATCCGCTGCCGCTTCCTTTAAGGCCGCCGCCATACCGGCGATCGCCGCCACGTTCTCGGTGCCTGCCCTGAATCCTCTCTCCTGGGCGCCGCCCTCGATCAGGTTGGTCAGGCGCACCCCTTTGCGGGCATAGAGAAAACCGATTCCCTTGGGGCCGTGGAATTTGTGTGCCGAAGCAGACAGCATATCAATATTGTCCTTTACGACATCGATGGGCACATGTCCCACTGCCTGGACCGCATCTGTGTGGAAGAGGACGCCCCTCTTTCTACAGATCCCGCCGATCTCCCGGATGGGCTGGATCGTTCCGATCTCGTTGTTGGCAAACATGACCGTGACCAGACAGGTGTCGTCCCGGATCGCCGCCTCCAGCTCCTGCGGCCGGACCAGTCCGTCCTCGTGAACATCCAGGAGCGTCACTTCAAATCCTTCTTCTTCCAGCTTCTTTAATGTATGAAGCACCGCATGGTGCTCAAACGCAGTCGATATGATATGCTTTTTCCCTGCTTTTTCCCCGATCCGGGCAGCAGAGCGGATGGCCTGGTTGTCAGCCTCGCTTCCGCCGGAAGTAAAAAGGATCTCCCCCGGCTGCGCGCCGATCACGGCGGCAATCTCCTCCCTGGCCTGCTCGATGATCTCTTTCGCCCGCTGCCCCAGCATATAAAGGCTGGACGGGTTTCCGTACTGTTCCTCCATACAGGTCAGCATAGCTTCTATCGCCGCGCGGCTCATCTTGGTAGTCGCTGCGTTGTCTGCGTAAATAAACATCCTGATCGTTTCCTCCTGTTTACGTAAGTGTTTTCTTAACGTGATCCCACTTTACACCTATTAACCTATTATGTCAATAGGTAAATAAGTCTTGTTTTATAAATTACCCTATACTATAATAGGTAATACACAAACACCTTTGCACAAAGCAGTCTCTGCGAAAGGATTCTCATGATTTCAACAAAAGGAAGATATGCTCTGAGAGTGATGATCGATCTTGCGGAACATAAAGACGACGGCTATATCCCGCTGAAAGATGTGGCAGAACGGGAACAGATCTCCAAAAAATACCTGGAGATCATCGTAAAAGACCTGGTAAAGGGAAATCTTGTAACCGGCGTAAGCGGAAAGGGCGGCGGCTACAAACTCTGCCGCGCGCCGGAAGAATACTCCGTGGGCGAGATCCTGGAACTGACGGAAGGATCCCTCGCTACGGTCGCCTGTCTTGCCTGTGACGCCGAGCCCTGTGAGAGGGCTTCTGCCTGCAAGACACTGCCGCTGTGGTCCGAATATGACCAGATGACCCACGATTTCTTTTACGGGCGCAGACTCAGCGACCTCACTAAAAACTGATTTCCCGGGCCTTCTCAGCCCCAAATGCAAGAACCGTATATATAGTATCCGCCGGGCCTTCACTGCCTTCATAGCAGGAGCCGTATAATAAGTAACCGCCGGGCCTTTTCACGCCCATAGGGGCGTGAACGAGCGAGTATAGGCGAGCGTGCCCAAGGTACTTATTATACGGCTCCTGCTCTGCAACGCACTAAGCGTGCCCAAGGATACTATATATAGGCTCCATTCCTGTTATACTTCGCGAATGCTTTCAATCACCTGATCTTCCAACGGCCGATCACTCCTGCTCGTCTTCACCGACGCAATCCGGTCCACCACCTCCATACCGCTCACCACTTTCCCGAAAGCGGCATACTGGCCGTCCAGGTAATTGGCGTCTTTATGCATGATAAAGAACTGGCTTCCGGCGCTGTCGGGGTTCATGGCTCTTGCCATGCTGATCACGCCTCTCTTGTGGCTGATCGGATTGTTCCAGCCGTTGGCGCTGAACTCTCCTTTGATCTGCCAGCCGGGCCCGCCCATGCCGGTGCCGTCAGGGCAGCCGCCCTGGATCATGAAGCCCGGGATGACCCTGTGAAAGATCAGGCCGTCATAAAATTTATCGTTGACAAGTCTTTTGAAGTTTTCCACCGTGATGGGCGCCGCCTTTTCATCCAGTTCAAGGTCTATCACGCCGCCGTCCTTCATTGTAATTCTAATCATTCTTTCACTCCTTCGGATCCTTGTTTTCCAGCATCTTGTGGTAGAAGGCGTTTATTTTTTCGTAGGTATCGTCATCGATATCATGCTCGATATGGCAGGCTTCCTCTTCCGCCTTTACCGGATCCACGCCGATCGCCACGAGCACCTTTTCCAGAAGGCGGTGCCTCGAATAGATCTTCTCCGCAATGGCCCTTCCCGTGGGCGTCAGGGTGATATAGCCGCCACTGTCCATCAGGATCATCCCGCCCTCGCGGAGCTTCTTCATGGCAATGCTGATGCTGGGCTTGGAGAAGTTCATATCATTGACGATATCGATGGACCGGACCTGTCCCTTCTTCTCCTGAAGCATCAGGATCCGCTCCAGATAATCCTCTGAAGATTCATGGTTCTTCATGATTCTGGTCATTTCTTATCCTCCGGTCTCGTAAAAGAGAAAATAAGTGCGCCATATGCGGGCAGATCAAATTCCAAGTACTGCTCAAGTCCGTCGCATTCACCCTTTTTGGCCGTGATCGTCTGGGGTACATTTGTCTCGCCGTGTCCGCCGTAAACCGTCTCGGCGCTGTTGAGAAGAAGCCTGTACTGCTTCTTGTAGGGGACGCCGACCCGGTAGCCTTCCCGCTTCATGGGGGTCATGTTCAGGACGAACAGCAGGCACCGTCTCTGGGATTCGCACTTGCGGTAGAAGGAGTAGATGCTTCTGTCCGCGTCGTCCGCATTGATCCAGGAGAAGCCGGACCAGTCGTTGTCGATCTCATACAGGCACTTGTTGCTGCGATAGATCTCAAGGAGACGCTGCACGTAATATTTGAGTCCGATATTGAGGTAGTTATCTCCTTCTCCCTCGGCCAGGCGCCACCACTCGAGCTCTGTTTTCTCGTCCCACTCGTGAACCTGTCCGAATTCCTGTCCCATGAACAGGAGCTTCTTGCCCTCGTGCCCCATCATAAAGGTGTATCCCACGCGGAGATTCGCGAACTTGTCCACCTTGTAGCCGGGCATCTTCTCCACCATGGAGCACTTGAGGTGCACCACTTCGTCGTGGGAGAGCGGCAGAATATAGTTCTCCGCACTGTTGTAGCTCATGGCGAAGGTGAGGCCGTTGTGGTCGCCCTTCCTCATGATGGGATCCAGCTTCATGTACTCGCAGAAATCATGCATCCAGCCCATGTTCCACTTGAAGGAGAAGCCCAGTCCGCCGTCCTCGGGCGCCGCCGTGATCTTGGGCCAGGCCGTCGATTCCTCGGCGATCGTAAGGAAGCCCGGGCAGTCCTTGCGCAGGATGGAATTGAGGTGCTTGAAGAACTCAATGGCCTCCAGGTTCTCGTTTCCGCCGTACTTGTTTGCTACCCACTGGCCGTCTTTTTTGCCGTAGTCGAGGTAGAGCATGGAGGCGACGGCATCCACGCGCAGTCCGTCGATATGATAGACCCGGTGCCAGAAAAAGGCGTTCGCGATCAGGAAATTGCTGACCTCGTTCCGGCCGAGGTTAAAGATCCTGGTCCCCCACTCCGGATGCTGTCCGCGTCGCGGATCCGCGTCCTCATATACGCAGGAGCCGTCGAACTCCGCCAGTCCGAATTCGTCCGGGCAGAAGTGGGCGGGCACCCAGTCCAGAATGACGCCGATCCCGTTCCTGTGGAGCTTGTCCACAAGGTACATGAAGTCGTGCGGCGATCCGTAGCGGGAAGTGGGCGCATAGTAGCCCGTCACCTGGTATCCCCAGGACCCGTCAAAAGGATGCTCACTGATCCCCATCAGCTCCACGTGGGAGAACTTCATGGTCTTCAGATATTCCGTCAGCCGGTCGGCAAACTCCCTGTAGTTGTAGAATCCGTCCTCCGTGCCGTCCGGGTGCTTCATCCAGGAACCGATGTGACACTCATAGATGGCCATGGGCTCCTTGTTGGGATCCTTGCCCGCCACAGCCGTCATCCAGCGGGAATCGCCCCACTTGAAGCCGGAAAGATCCGCCGTGCGGGAGGCCGTGCCGGGCCGGAGCTCGGCCGCGAAAGCATAGGGGTCTGCCTTATAGCGTTTCTCGTCCTTTTTGGTCGTGATGCAGTATTTGTAGAGTTCACCGGTCCCCACGCCGGGGATAAAAGCCGTCCAGACGCCGCAGTCCTCGCGCTTTTCCATGGGATCCTTCTCGATATCCCATCCGTTGAAGCTGCCCGTCACATGAACTGCCTTGGCCTCCGGCGCCCATACGGCAAAAAACATGCCCTTCTTCCCGTCCATCTCGCACGGATGCGCGCCGAGCTTATCATAGATCTGATAGTGTCTGCCATGCCCGAATAAATAGGCATCCTGCTCAGTAAACAAACTCTTTCCCTTCGCCATACTTATACCTCCTACCCCCATATAGTCAGTAGTGCAGAAAATCTCTCTCGTGCAATACCAGAACGCCTTCCTTGCGCTTCCCGGACAATGTGTCGCGAATGTCGGGGAGCAGCCTTCTTCCGGCGTAGTAGATCGCCTCATCCACAAGGTTCCGCATATCCTCCAGCGTCACGCTGTGCTCGATGGTCTGCATGGAGAGCACCCTGCTCTGCAGCGCGCCCACGCCGTACTCATCGATCTCACACCCCTGCTGGAGGGCAAATTCTCTCGCATAACCCAGCAGCGTCTCCACGCTCAGCGCCGCGATATCGACCCGCGCGCCGAACATGGCTGCCAGCTTTTTGTGATCCCGCAGGAAGGCGTCCATATTGCCCTTCCTGTCGATCAGGAGCACGATCACGTCTCTTTCCGGCGCCGACAGAAGCTCTGCCATCGCCAGCGTCGTCTCGTCGCTCATCAGGGAGGCCCGCTGCACCACCAGCGCGCCAAAAGGGATCCTCGGTATCACGCGTGACAGATTGCTGCGGTTCATAAGATGTCCTTCCGTCTTGACGATCTGTCCCAGGAAGGACTCGTTCATCCGCCTGTACCGCCGCAGCATCTCCCTGGCAAGGCTCATGGTGCCGGAGCCCTCGTCGCCGGTGATCACGATATTCCCGACGGGGCCCTCCAGGCGCACGTCCTTAAGGGCTTCCGTCATGCGCAGCATCGAATCCTCCGAGTGCAGGTAGGGCACCGCATAGTGTCCCGTATCCCGCGACACGAACGATCTTTTTGCGCCGTCCCCCTTTTGTTCCTGTACCTCCGGAATATATTCGGGCGGAAATTCGCCGCCGCCCTCGGTCACGAACAGGCTCGTGTCAAAATGTACGCCGTCGTCGTCATTGTCCCGGATCCGCAGCGCGTCGTGCACCGCCTTCCGGTCCCAGGATTTGGTATTGTGCCGGCCGGTATCCGCCCGTCTGCCGCCGCGCCTTTCAGAATAGAAGTCATCCTCCTCCGGGTTTACGGCTGCATAGATCTGGGTGTCCTGCAGATTCCGTCCCTTTCCGGCGGTGTCCTTCTTCTCTCCCGGATCCCCGGATCCGTCGTACAGATCCCTGCGGACTTTTTCCCACTCCTGCATGATCTCCTCGAGATCCAGCTGGCCCGGGATCTGCTTCTCCTCTGAAGGATTTTCCTGCATGACCAGCGCATACTGGCCGTCCGTCTCCTGCGCCAGATAGGTGTCGTAATTGTGGAGCTCCTCCAGCCCCTTGGCGATGACCTTCTGCATGTCCTCCTGCGAGAAGTCGTCCGCCGTTTCAAACCAGGGCTCCGGTTCCGCTTTCAGATCCGCTTCCGCAGCCGCCTCGGGAACAGGCTCCGGCGCTGTCTCAAAGGAGGGCAGCTCCTCCGCATAATCCCATGGGATCTCCTGTGTGGAAGCCACCTCTTTGGGCTTTAACAGGATCTCGTCGTCTTCGCTCTCCGTATCGCCCTGCCCGTCGTCCGGGAACATCTCTTTGGGCCCGGCTTCCCCTGCAGGCACTTCCGCCGATGCCGGCTCATCCACGGCCACTGCCCGCTCATACATGGGCACTTCCGGCGCTGCCTGCACGTTCGGCTCTACCTGCACGTTCGGCGCTGCCTGCGCTGCCTTCACGGACACTTCCGTCTCTTCCGCGGGCACTGCCTGCGCCTTCGTCTCCCGCACCGTCACTGTCTCCGGGGCCTCTCCCGGCTCCCTGCGGGCACTGAGGGCGCTCTGCTGCCGCGTATCTTCCTGCGGCGCAGGTTTCCCTCTCCTGGCAGAGACAGCTCTCGTGAGCGCGGCATATTTTTTCTTCTGTGCGGGCGTCAGCTCGGTCAGGGACGCCTTCAGTTCCAGTGCCTTCAGCACATAGCGGCCGGTCCCGAAAAATGCGATCAGCTCGTCGCACTCCGAGATGCACATGGACCGCTCGCCGGCCTCATAGTAGAGGCTGGCCAGCTCATAGGCCCACTTTTCCCTGAAATCCCTGCGCTCAAGCTCCTCCAGGACTGCGATCCTCTCGCGGACCCCCACGCTCTGCGCCTTGTACAGCTTGTACTGCAGAATATACCCGTCCGGGTCGTCCGGCGCAATGCGCCTGTACTGGTTGTACAGCTGCAGCGCGCGCACATACCCGCCGAGCTTCAGCTCCAGCTCGCACAGGGAAAAGATGATATTTCTCCCCTTCGGATATTTGGCATACGCAAACTCGAGCACGCGCCTGCTGTCCTCGTAGCGTCTGTTGATCTTGTAAATATCGCTTGCCCTGCAAAGATCCCGAACACTTTTAACCCTGCGCCAGTCCACCTGGTCGGCCACTTCAGCCGCCTCTTCGAACTCGCCCTCGGAAGCCAGGTCGGCGATCTCTTTGAGCGTAATTTTCAATTCATATCTATCCAAAATTTCGTTCTCCGCGAAATAAAATCCTTATAAAAATGCTCTGCCTCATCCCGATTAAAAGCATACTAAATTTTATCATACGGGTATATCAACGTCAAATACGGCCAAGCTTTCCGGTCAGTTCCGCGAACTGTTCCAAAGACAGCGCTTCTCCCCTTACAGACGGGGAAAGCCCCATCTCCGTGAGCGCCTCCGCCACCTGTTCCCGCGTGAAAGTGCGCCCGTCCAGCGAGTAGCCATGCGAGACCGCGTTTGCCAGGGTCTTGCGCCTCTGATTAAAGGCAGCCCGGATCAGGGCGAACATCATCCTCTCGTCCGCCTGCACCGGCGGCGTTTCATGCGCATGCATACAGAGCACACAGCTGTCGACGCCGGGCCGGGGCATAAAGCACCCCGGTTTCACGATCATGACCATCTCCGGGTCCGCGTAATAGCGCACGGCAAGGGATAGCGCACCGTATTCCCTGCTCCCCGGAGCGGAGCGGATCCTGTCCGCCACCTCCTTCTGGATCATGACCGTAATGCTGGAAAAAGCGCTGCTCTTCAGCTCCAGCAGCTTCATCAGGATCGGCGTCGTCACATAATAAGGAAGGTTCGCCACCACCTTGAGCGGGCGTCCTCCCCCGTACTCTTCGCACAGGGCCTGCAGGTCCACATCCAGAACGTCCTCCCAAAGGATCTTCACGTTCTCACAGTCCCCAAGCGTCTCCTCCAGAACCGGCTGGAGGCTTCGGTCAATCTCCACGCACACGACTTTTCCCGCCGCCTTCGAAAGGATCTGCGTCATACTGCCGATGCCCGGTCCGATCTCCAACACGCAGTCGTCCTTCGTGATCTGCGCCGCCTCGACGATCCGCTCGACCACGCCCGGATCGATGAGAAAGTTCTGTCCGTATTTTTTCTTTGCCCGCAGTCCGTATTTTTCCAGAATATATTTCGTCGCGCCGGGCGTCGCCAGCAATTCTCTCATAAACCGCCGCCTTTCTTTGTATCGGCTACGGCAGAGCCGTGCAGTCTGTACAGATCCAGCGCATTTTTAGTGGTCACCGCTATGACCTCCCCGGACGTCCGTCCGGTGATCTCCGCAATCTTTTCCGCCACCAGCGGAAGATATCCGGAATTGTTCCGTTTACCCCTGTAGGGCACCGGCGCCAGATAGGGGCAGTCCGTCTCCAGTACGATCCTGGAGAGCGGGACCGCCTCCACCGTCTCGACCAGTTTGCGCGCGTTCTTGAATGTGATCACGCCGCCGACGCCGATGTGGAATCCCATTTTGACGTATTCGAGGGCCATCTCCGCGCTGTAGGAGTAGCAGTGGACCACACCGCCGTTCGTCTCGCCGATCCCGCTGTCCCTGAGGATGTCAAAGGTCTCCTTGGCGGCGCTGCGCGAGTGGATGACCACCGGCTTCCCCAGCTCCTTCGCCAGCTCGAGCTGCCGTATGAACCACTTCTTCTGAATAGAAGGCTCTACGTTTTCCCAATAATAGTCGAGGCCGATCTCCCCCACCGCGACCGCCTTGGGATCCCGCAGCACGCCGCGCAGATACTCGATCGTCTCCTCTGTCATAGGTTCACATTCCGTCGGATGCACCCCCAACGCGCAAAAAACATGTTCATACCTGTGCGCCAGCTCTAGGCACTTCTCATTGCTCCCGATGGTGGACGCAATATTTGCGACCGCCCCGATCCCGCGCTCCGGCATGCTCTCGAGAAGTACGTCCCTGTCCGCGTCAAACGCCTCGTCGTCATAGTGTGCATGCGTATCAAAGATCATCATTTTAATATTTCTTGCTTCACTCATGATCCGATCTCATTCCTTTACATATATATATCAAGCCTCACGAGGCTTACATCTGAACAATACACCACTCCTGCTGCTGCAGGCAAGTCCATAGGCAGCGCACTTTTTTACCTTTCAAAAAAGATGTGATTCCGGCCTGAAAAAAGCCAATGAAAAAAAATCAAAAAAGCACTTGCCAAAAAAGAACTCATACACTATAATAACACTTGCGTCACAAAGAGCACCACTTTTACGACAGCATTTGCGCTTCTAGCTCAGTTGGTAGAGCACCTGACTCTTAATCAGGGTGTCCAGGGTTCGAGTCCCTGGAGGCGCACTGGAACATTGTTTCTGAGGTTTTTCCCGGAAGCGGTGTTCTTTTTTTTTGCGTTCTGACTGCTTTGTGGGCACAGATGCGGCTTTTGTGGTGGCTTTTGTGGGCATGGATGCGGCTTTTGTGGTGGCTTTTGTGGGCATGGATGCGGCTTTTGTGGGCATGGATGCGGCTTTTGTGGGCATGGTGCCTGCGAAGGGATGTTCTGTGACCACTTGAAGTTTTGGTGCCTTGCCGTGGTCACAGCTGTGAGGTTTGTGGTCATGTTGACCACAAAAGCTTGCTCTGTGACCACCTGAAGTTTTGATCCACTGCCGTGGTCACAGCTGTGAGGTTTGTGGGCATGTTGACCACAGAAGCTTGCTCTGTGACCACCTGTAGTTCTGATCCCCTGCCGTGGTCACAGCTGTGAGGTTTGTGGGCATGATGACCACAGAAGCTTGCTCTGTG
>JAFQZU010000006.1 GCA_017405805.1 Lachnospiraceae bacterium | reverse complement strand
GTGATGCGGGAGAATGGCCTGAGCGCGTAGATGCAGGCAGACACGCTGCGGACTGCCTTCTGTGTGGTGACGGAGTACCGATCGGTACCCGGAGCTAAGCAGATGTGTGTATCCGCAGGTGCGTTAGTCTGGCCGCCTAAAGCGGTCCTGCGGCATAAGCCGCAGATTGGAAGCACGTGAATATATTCATGTGAGCTTCACGATCTGATAGATTATGGGATCAGGAAAAAATGCTGGAGGAAACGGATCGGATCTGGGCGTATAACCAGATTCTGATGATCCTGCAGGCGGACAGCAGCGAGACACTTGCAGAAGCAGATACGGACAGCAGAACTTCTGCACACGGGGAGAAGGAAGAGGATGCGGAGGATATCGCAGGAATCCTGGACAGGCTCTGCAGTGCTGCCCTCAAAACCGGAGCCCTGTCGGACGACGGCGTGGTGAGTCATGACCTGTTCGACACGAAACTGATGGGCGTGCTGACGCCGCGCCCCGCGCAGGTCAGAGCGACGTTCGCGAGGCGGTATGCACAGTCGCCGGAAGCAGCCACGGACTGGTTTTATGAATTTTCCCAGGACACCAATTACATCCGCCGGGACCGGATCAGAAGAGATGTCAAATGGGTGACGAAAACAGAGTACGGCGAGCTGGATATCACGATCAATCTCTCCAAGCCGGAGAAGGATCCCAAAGCGATCGCGGCGGCCCGGAATATGCCGCAGTCAGCCTATCCGAAGTGCCAGCTGTGTGTGGAAAATGAGGGGTATGCGGGAAGACTGAATCATCCGGCGCGGGAAAATCACAGGATTATTCCGATTACGATCAACAACAATCCGTGGTACTTCCAGTATTCACCCTATGTCTATTACAATGAGCACTGCATTGTATTTAATAGTCAGCATGTACCTATGAGGATTGATGCGGCAGCATTCCGGAAACTGCTGGATTTTGTGAAGCAGTTTCCGCATTATTTTGTGGGCTCGAATGCGAATCTTCCGATCGTCGGAGGATCGATACTCTCGCACGATCATTTTCAGGGCGGGCACTATACATTTGCCATGGAAAAGGCTGAGATCGAGACACCGCTTGTCTGCAGCGGGTATCCGGACGTGGAGGCCGGCATCGTGAAGTGGCCGCTTTCGGCCATCCGGCTGCGTTCGGCGGATGACGATGCACTGGTGCATTTGGCGGAGAAGATCCTGACTGCGTGGCGGGGATATTCGGATCCGGATGCATTTATTTTTGCGGAGACGGACGGAGAGCCGCACATGCGGACTGGGCAGAATCATTACAGAAGCAGTATCGATTTGACAAAGAAAATGTGGATATGATATTAAGAGATGAGATAGGAAAAGTGTTTATGCAGGTCCTGGAGGATGCCGGTGTGTACAAACGCACTCCGGAAGGGAAATCGGCGTTCCTACGATTCTGCAGGCAGACAGGTCTGGTTTCATGATTAAACTGCATTCTTTCATTCATAGCTGGCAGAATGTTTTACATCCGGGATATAAAACAGGAGGATCATATGGGAACTGAGAAGCTGCGGAAACAGTTGGAAAGCGGCGCTCTGGACATGCGTCTGCGGGAGATTTATCTGTCGGAGGATCCGGCAGAGCAGCGTGCGCGTACCCGAAAAGTGCTGGATATGTACGACGCGCGCTTTGGGCAGGACAATGGGCCGGTCTGCGGGCAGGTCGAATTGTTCAGCGCACCAGGCCGGACGGAGCTCGGCGGCAACCACACGGATCATCAGCGCGGCTGTGTCCTTGCAGCCAGTATCAGTCTGGATCTGATGGCAGCTGCAGCACCGAATGGGACAAGCACTGTTGTGCTGGAATCAGAGGGGTATGACGTACTGCGCATCGATATTTCCGATGAAACGGTGCATCCGGAAGAAGTCAATCAGACAGCTTCGCTGATTCGCGGCATTTCCGCTGCAATCCGGCAGCGAGGCTATCAGCCGCAGGGATTCAATGCATGTGTCATCTCTGATGTGCCGGGCGGATCAGGCCTTTCTTCTTCGGCGGCTTTTGAGTCTTTGATCGGAGTGATCTTCAATCACATGTTCTGCAGAGACGCTCTGGATGCGGTGGAGATCGCGAAGATCGGGCAGTATGCGGAAAATGTATACTACGGAAAACCCTGCGGTCTCATGGACCAGATGGCATGTTCTGTAGGCGGCGTCATTGCCATTGATTTTGAACAACAGGAGAACCCGCAGATCACCAGGGCGCCGTTTTCATTTGCGGACAGCGGCTATCAGCTTTGCATCATTGATTCCGGTGCGGACCACATGGATCTGACCGAAGACTACGCTGCTGTCCCGGCTGAGATGAAGTCGATTGCTAACTATTTCGGAAAAGAGGTACTGCGCGAAGTGTCGGAAGAACAGTTCTACGATCAGATTGTATCGCTCCGGAACGCATGCGGGGACCGTGCAGTTCTGCGCGCGTCACATTTTTACAGAGAGAACGAACGGGTGAAGGCTGAGACAGCGGCGCTTCTGGCCGGAGACTTCCAGACATATCTGCACGTTGTGAGAGAATCAGGACATTCCTCATTCATGTACCTGCAGAATGTATTCAGCAGCCGGCTGCCGGGGAAGCAGGCAGTGGCAGTTGCACTGATGATTGCGGAACACATCCTCGGCGGAGAAGGAGCATGCCGTGTTCACGGCGGCGGTTTTGCGGGAACCATCCAGGCATTTGTTCCGAAAGATCAAGTGGAGGAATTCCGGCAGGAAATGGAACGAGTGCTCGGTGAGGGGAGCTGCAACGTGCTGCAGATCCGTCCGTACGGCGGGATTGTGATTGCGTAAATGTAGTCGGAAATGTATGAAGAAAGGCGAAACCGTTGTCTGAGGGCAAACCGATTTTTATCATTAAAAAATACAGATCGATCCTGTGGGCAGCGGTCGTGGTGGAGTCCGTCAGTTTTATTGTTTCCCTCACAGACGGGATCGTCGCGGGAAATCTGATCGGGCTCAGGGCGCTGGAAGGCGTTACGATCTTTGCAATCAATGTCTTCGCGGTGTCCAGTTTTGACGCTGTTACTTTAGTCGTGCTTATCATGGTGGAGAAGTATCTGGGACTGCTGACCCTCTTTATCGGCCTTTCCATGGCGGCGCAGCCCCTGATCGGCACGCTGATGGGAGAGAATAATACGAAGGCGCTGCGCATCGTCTCATCCACGCTGGTCCTGCAGGCACTGCTGGTACTGTTCTTTATTTATTACTACCTGATCGGCAGACAGAGACTGGCTTTTGAGATTTGTGTGATCAAGAATGTGATCAGTCCGCTTTTTCTGTCAGTTTTGTTCTCCGTACTGACCGGGTCGCACGTCGGCCTGTGGTTTGGCCTTGGCTGCGCGCCTCTTCTTTCCATACTCATCTGCTCGCAGCTGATTTACTGGAGATTTTCGAAAAAGCACAGCTTAGGATTCCCTTTCCTGCTCCCGCGGGAGGCCGATGACGATATCTATATCTATGATTTTGCCCTCACTGAGGCGAATGCCGTCGAGATGTCCCACACCGCCGACGCTGTTCTCGCCGGGCGCTCGGCAAGCGAAAAAAACCGCATGCTGGCAAGCTTATTTCTGGAAGAGATGCTGCTCCTCATCCGGGAGAAAAACAAAGGTGCAAAAGTGAATGCGGAATCCTCAAACATCCCTCCACGCAGGTCCGCGGGAGCCGCGTCCCTGCGGCCCCGCCTTCCGGCCCAGACGCCCTAACTCAGACTAACGCTCGTTCAAAGGAGTCCGCCCCCACACGGACTCTCTGTTCTACAATTTCATCACTAAATACAAAGCAGGAGCCATATATAAGTAACCTGCCGGGCCTTTGAGCGGCTATAGGGCCGCGAACGAGCGAGCATAGGCGAGCGTGCCCAAGGGTACTTATATACGGCTCCTGCCCTGCATCGCACCAAGGTGCCCAAGGTCATAAATATACGGCTCCATATAAATTAGTTGATGAGCATCCTTCCGATGACCATCTTCTGCACTTCCGACGTCCCCTCATAGATCCGCATAATGCGTGCATCACGGTACATGCGCTCGATGGCATAGTCCTTCATATATCCATAGCCGCCGTGGATCTGCAGGGCCAGGTCGCAGCAGAAGCAGGCCGCCTCGCCGGCATAGTACTTGGCCATGGCGGCTTCCTTCGTGCAGGGAAGGCCCTGCTGCCGCAGGGAGGCCGCTTTCAGCGTGAGCGCCCAGGCCGCTTCGGCGCGGGTCGCCATGTCCGCCAGGTACCACTGGATGCCCTGGTTTGCGCTGATGGGTTTGCCGAACTGCACGCGCTGTCCGGCGTATTTGATGGCCTCATCGATGGCGCCAAAAGCCACGCCGCAGGCCTGCGAGGCGATGCCGATCCGGCCGCCGTCAAGGCCCATCATGGCGATCTTGAATCCCTCTCCGAGCTTTCCGAGCACAGCGCTTTCGGGCACCCGGACGTCTTCCAGGATCAATTCGGAGACCGCCGCGCCGCGTATGCCCATCTTATCCTCTGTCTTTCCGCAGGAGACCCCCTTCATGGAGCGGTCCACCAAAAAGGCGGTCGTTCCCTTGGTACCGATCCCGGGCTCCGTGACGGCGATCACCACAAAGTGGTTGCCCTCGTTGGGCCCCAGATTGGAGATGAAGCACTTGGTGCCGTTTATGACATAGTCGCTCCCGTCTTTGACGGCTCTTGTCTTCATGCCGGCCGCATCGGATCCGGCGCCCGGCTCCGTCAGCGCGAAGCCGCCCAGCTTTCCTTTGGCCGCCTCCGGCAGATACTGCGCCTTCTGCGCATCCGTTCCCTTCCGCATCAGAATGTCGGTGGAGAGATAGTGTACGTCCACGATCTCGGCCGTGGCGGCACAGCACTTGGCGAGCTCCATGACGACGAGCGCCTTTGCGATCTCATCGTCCATTCCTGCGCCGCCGTATTCCTCCGGGATGCTCAGCTGCAGGAGCTGGGCCTCCACGAGGAGATTGAGATTCTCCTCCGGAAACCTGCCGGTCTTATCGATTTCATCGGCCAGAGCCTTTAACTGGTTCTGGGCAATATCCCGCGCGACTTCCTGAATCGAAAGCTGGTCCTCTGTAAATGTATACATTTTAAGTCCTCCTCCTTATCTTATTTGTCGACGATGGCGCCGCTCTCCATCATAGCCGCAATCTGCGCGGCGGAGTAGCCAAGGCCCGCCAGGATCTCGTCATTGTGTTCTCCGACGGCCGGAGCCGGGTCGATATCCACGATCTCATTGCTCATGAACTGTACCGGGTCGGCGGGAAGCTGCACCGTGGAGCCGTCCTTAAAGGTGTATTCCTTCAGGTAGTGGTTCTCCAGCGCCTGCTTGTCGGAGGAGAGCTCCGAGAAGTGGTGGCAGCGCTCAAAGGTCAGGTCATTCGCGGAGAATTCCTTCGTGATGTAGGCCGAATCATACTTGGCCATGGCTTCTTCGAGGATCTTGCAGAATTCCTCCACATGATTCTCGGTCTTCACCGTCTTGAGCGTGCAGTAGCGCTCATCTTCGGCATACTGATCCAGTCCGAGCACCTTGCAGAGCTTCGGGAACATCTTCTCATACTGCAGCATGGCGAAGGCAAACCACTCGCCGTCCTTTGTCTGATAGGTGTTGGAGAGCGGGTGTCCGACGGCATAGCGGGATTTGGGGAACTTGTCGTTGAACTGGGTGGAAGTGATCATCAGGTCGCTGACATAGATCGCCGTATTGTACAGGGAAGCGACGACCATCTCGCCCATTCCGGTCGCCCTTGCCTTGATCAGGGCAGCCATGCATCCGCCAAGGAGAGCCAGGCCGGTGGCGTTGTCACCGACGCCGGAAGGAATGGAGATGGGGGGATGACCGATCGGGGGAAGATCGGCCATCATGCCCCCTCTCGCCCAGAATGTAACGATATCAAAGCCGGGCCGGCCGCTCTCTTCGCCGTAGAGGCCGTATCCGCCGCAGAAGCCGTATACCAGCTTCGGATATTTTGCGTGAAGGGTCTCGTAGTCCAGGCCAAGGTTCTTCAGGGATTTCATGCGCACATTGGTCACGAAGATCTCCGCGCTCGCGATCAGCTTGTGCATGGCTTCCATGCCTTCGGGGTTCTTCAGGTTCAGGCCCAATCCCTTTTTATTGCAGTTTTTCAATAAATAGATCGGATTCTTATCCTCGTCGATCGGGGAATCCATCTGTGCGCCGTAGCCGCGGTACAGGTCTCCTCCGGGCGCTTCGACTTTGATGACATCCGCGCCCCAGTCCGCCATGATCCGGGTCGCCGCCGGTGCCGCGACGTAGGTGGTAAAATCAACGACTCTTATTCCTTTTAAGATATCCGGTTTCATTTGAATTCCTCCTTATAAACAAGCGTTGTGCAGTGACGTTTCCATGCTGTACCGGCGTTCGGCAGCAGATCTCAGAATTTTGGCGGTCTCTTCTCCAAAAAGGCGGTCATCCCTTCCTTCTGGTCATAGGTGGAGAAGGTTACGCCGAACTGGGCTGCCTCGAGCTCGATGGCGCGGTCGAACGGCATCTCCATACCGACCGTCATCAGGCGCTTTCCTGCGGCAATCGCCTTGCAGCTGTTCTTTGTGATCTTCCCGGCCAGCTCCATACAGAAGGGAAGGAGCTGCTCATTCTCCACGACGTGATTGACAAGACCGACCTCGTACGCCCTCTGCGCCGAGATCATCCCGGCCGTCGCCAGCATTTCTTTCGCGATGCCGAGTCCCACGAGGCGGGGAAGGCGCTGTGTGCCGGCAAAACCGGGAAATACGCCGAGTGATGTCTCAGGAATGGCAAGTTTAGCCGAGGCTGCCGCCACGCGGATATCGCAGGACATGGCGAGTTCACATCCGCCGCCCAGGGCAAAACCGTTGACGGCGGCGATGGTCACGGGGCGCACCTGCTCGATGCAGTCGAAGACGCTCTGTCCCAGTCTGGAATAAGCCTGCGCCTCCTCCGGCGTCATTTTCTGCATCACGGAGATGTCCGCGCCCGCGACAAAAGCGCGCTTTACACCCGTCAGGATAATGACTTTCACATCCTCGTCACCATCGAGTTCCACAAAGGTATCCCGCAGTTCCTGCAGGACGTCTTCGTCCAGCGCGTTGAGTACTTCCGGGCGATTGATGGTGATCGTCACGACGGCCCCTTCTCTTTTCTTCTCCAGATAACTCATATTTCCATCCTTTCTTTGTCCCCCAGGACTGTTTACGCATGTCCGGCCCAAATAAACTTTCTGCCCTTATAAAAGCAAGTAATGTGCCAACGATTCGCGGCCGGACGGCCTTGAGCCGGCGGCGGAAAAGCCCTGTTTCCGGCGGGTTCCCGAATCGGGACACAGGACGCGCAGCGCGCCCCGCCTCCGAAAATGTTTATACATCGCAACATGTAGTCATTCGGCAACAGTAAAAAACTGCCAATTCATGGTAATTATGCGGAATAGCGTATATAATTGTATATATACGGCTACACATTCGGAAGAGATAAGAGGTGAGCAGCATGGAATATACGCATCCAATCCCCACAACTTTGTCCCCGGAAGATCTGCTGGAGGCCTTCTACGGGTGCCTCGAGAGCTCGGATGACGGGTTTCTGGTCGTGGACCGGAACGGAAATATAGCCTACATCAATAAGGCGTATGCGGATTATCTGAACCGGGATCCCCGTTCACTCCTCGGCGTGCCCGTCGAGACGGTCATCGACACTTCCAAAATGCGGGAGGCCGCGCAGAATCCCTATTACGAAGCGGAGCACAACGTGATACACAGGGCGTCCCTGAAGCAGTATCGCGACGGGGAGCGCCATGTCATCGTCAACCGCTCCAACGTCTCGCTGAACGGGAAGCCCGTGGCCGGCGTGGGGCAGGTCAAATTCGTGCGGGAGACCCTCCGCCTCTCCTCGTCCCTGAACGACATATACGACGAACTTTCCTACTACAAAGACGAGCTGATCCGCCTCTCCGCCGAGCGCTACTCCTTTCAGAATATCCTGGGCCACTCCCAGAAGATCCTGGCCGCCAAAAATACGGCCCTGCGGACGCTCAACAACGATTTTCCCGTATTGATCCAGGGAGAGACGGGGACGGGCAAAGAGGTATTCGCCAACGCCATCCATTACGCGGGAAAACGAAAGGGCAAACCCCTGATCCACGTGAACTGCGCCGCCATTCCCTCGGAGCTGCTGGAGTCGGAGCTTTTCGGCTACGACGCGGGCGCCTTTACGGGGGCGTCCCGGTACGGGAAGAAGGGAAAGTTCGAACTGGCTGACGGCGGGACGCTCTTTCTGGACGAGATCGGAGATATGCCGCTCCCCATGCAGGCAAAGCTCCTTCGTGTGCTGCAGCAGGGCGAAGTGGAGCACGTGGGCGGGACAAAGACGATCCCCGTGGACGTGCGCATCATCGCCGCGACCAACCAGAACCTGCCGCTTGCCGTCAAGGAAAAGCGGTTTCGCGAGGATCTGTACTACAGGCTCAACGTCATTCCGCTCTACCTCCCGCCGCTGAGGCAGCGCATGGAGGATCTGGACGACTACATCGACGCTTTTCTGGAGAACCTCAACCGGGACAATCACACGGCCGTGCGCATTACGCCTTCGGCCAGAAGCAAACTCGCCAGGTATCAGTGGCCTGGAAATATCCGGGAGCTGCAAAATGTCATTTCCCGCAGCTACGCCATGCGGAAAGGAAATATCATCTCCTCAGTCCGGCTGTTCCCGGCCGGCCACACCTTTTCGGAAGGCACGGGCGGAAGGAGTCTCGAGAGCCTTATGTGCGAATCGGAGAGAGAGATCCTCCGGGAAGCACTGCGCAGAAACAGCGGCAATATCTCAAGGAGCGCGGAAGAGCTTGGGATCCACAGGGTGACTTTCTACAAGAAAATGGAGAAGCTTGGCCTGTCCAGGAGCGGAGATAAGAAAAAATAACTGAAAAACAAGCGATTTTTATACAATTCATCCATAAATCAGTACTATCTTTCATGTAGTAAACAAGGTATAATCTTCGTGGCACCGGACAAGAGGGCATAAATATACAGATTTAAAGGGATAAGCATGGAAGTAAAAAAGAGTCCCGTCCTTGAGATGAAGCACATTACAAAGACATTCGGTTCTGTCACCGCGAACCGGGATGTCAGTCTTTCTGTATATCCCGGCGAGATCCATGCGCTTCTGGGAGAAAACGGGGCCGGCAAAAGTACGCTCATGAACATCCTCACCGGAATCTACGCGCCGGACGGGGGAGAGATCATATATAAAGGAAAACATAGAGACATTCATTCGCCCAAGGATGCCGTAGCGCTGGGAATCGGAATGGTGCATCAGCACTTTCGACTGATTCCCACGCTGACGGTGGCGGAGAATGTCTTTTTATATTCAGGAAAGAAGACCTTCTTCCTTCATCGGGACGAGATGGAGAAGGAGATCCGGGAGTGCTCCTCGCAGTATAACCTGCAGGTCTCGCCGGAAGCTTATGTGTGGCAGCTCTCGGTCGGAGAGCAGCAGCGCGTGGAGATCGTCAAGCTCCTGCATCAGGGAGCGGAGGTACTGATCCTGGACGAGCCTTCCGCCGTCCTCACGCCGCAGGAAGCGCAGAGCATGTTCGATACGCTCCGCAGGATGGCGGACAGCGGGAAAGCAGTGATCGTGATCTCCCACAAGATGAACGAGGTCATGACCAATGCCGACCGGATCACGGTCCTCAAGAACGGGATGGTCGAGGACACCATGCCTGCTTCGGAGGCGACCGTTGCGCGCCTGACCAGCGCCGTCGTCGGCGAACGGACGCTGCCGCAGCAGACCACGGAGGACGCGGAGCGCGGCGATCAGGGAAGACTGGGAGAAGAGATCTTCGTCATGGAGAATGTCTCTGCCCTGAATGACCGCGGTCTTCCCGCACTGAAGGGCGTCAGTCTTTCGGTCCGCGCGGGAGAGATCTTCGGGATCGCAGGCGTCGCGGGCAACGGCCAGAGGGAACTTTCGGAGGTCATAGCCGGACTCCGGCCGGTCACGGAGGGCAGTCTTACCCTCAGCGGAAAAGAACTGTCAAAAGCTTCTGTCAAAGAGCATATCCGGGAGGGGATCGCGCTGATCCCGGAGGACCGCCTGCAGACCGGGCTTGTGCCGGAGCTGTCCTTTGTGCAGAACGTAATTTTGAAAAAGAGCGATTCGGAGCGGTACAGCAGGAACGGGATCCTGCAGGAGAAGGCCATGCATGCCGACGCCGCAGAGTATGCGGCAAGGTATGATATACGTCACGGCGGCCTGGATCTGCCGGTCGGCCTGATGTCGGGCGGCAATCAGCAGAAGCTCCTTTTCGCGCGTGAGGTCTCGGGAAAACCCCGCCTGATCGTCGCGGCCTATCCCGTCCGCGGCCTGGATATCGGCGCCGCGGAATCGATCCGCGGGATCCTGCGGGAGCAGAGCCGGCAGGGGACGGCCATTGTCTTTATTTCGGAGGAGCTGGAGGAGATATTTTCCATGTGTGACCGGATCGGCGTCCTGTGCGACGGGGAACTGATGGGTATCCGCGCGGCGGGCGAGACGGATTTGAAGGAGATCGGCCGGATGATGTCCGGAGAACGGGAGGAAACAGTATGAGCAGATATCTGCGGTTCCGGAAAAGGACCTCTGTTTCCGCCCTGCGGCGGGTCATGACGCCGGTCATATCCGTTCTGGCTGCGCTTGCCTTCTGTGCGCTGTTTCTGGCGCTTATGGGGCATGAGCCGATCGCCGTCTACGGAAAAATGATAAGCACGGTCGGATCAACGGGCGGCCTGTCCCGCAGTATCGAGGCGGGGATCCCCCTGATGCTGACAGGTCTTGCCGTGACTTTCGGATACAGGATGAATCTGAACAATATCGGCGCGGACGGACAGTATGCCCTGGGGGCCCTCCTCTGCGCGGGATTTGCACTGTTCGGGCCGGTCATGCCGCCCGTCTTTAAGATCCTGTGCATGTTCGTGATCGCCATGCTCGGCGGCGCCCTGGCGGCGCTGATCGCAGCCTTTCCCAAGGCGCAGTGGGGCGTGAACGAGACGATCCTGACCATGATGCTCAACTACGTTTTCCTGTACGCGATGGATTATCTCGTGTACGGGCCCTGGAAGGAGCCGGGACAGATGGTCGCGCAGACCAAGGCGATCAAGGAAAAATACTGGCTCCCGGACCTCGGCTCCACAGGGGTCAGCTCCGTCCTGGTCATCGTACTTCTCATCGCGGTGCTCATGTATCTGTTCCACACAAAGACGAAGTGGGGATACAAGATGGAGGTCATCCGGCAGAATCCGCGGGCGGCGCAGTACGCCGGTATGTCCGTGCGGACCGCGACGCTCCTGACACTATGCATGAGCGGCGCCATCGCCGGACTTGCGGGATTTGCGCAGGTCGCGGGGATCCTGCACAGGGTGCAGGCCAATCTGCCGGACGGCGCCGGTTATACGGGCATCGTCATTGCCTTTCTGGCGGGGCTGAACCCGCTGGTCGTTCCTCTGGTCGGCTTCTTTTTTGGTGCGCTGCAGATCTCTTCTGTCGCCGTGCAGCTGACCGGGGTGCCGTCCCAGGTATCCACCATGATCCAGGGCAGCATCATGCTGTTCGTGGTCGCGGGAGAGTTTTTCAACCGGTATGAATTTGCGGGCGTAAAAAGCAAGGAGCGCGCCTGACGCGCAGCGGGGATCCGATATGTCTACAGCATTGCTTATTTCCATCATATCCACGGCGGTGGTCTACGCTGCGACAGTCCTCTACGCGGCGGTCGGCGAGATCTTTTCCCAGCGGGCAGGGGTCATGAACCTCGGCCTTGAGGGGATCATGCTGATGGGAGCCGTTTCCGGATATATGGTCGCGGTTTACCAGCAAAACCTGTTTCTGGCCATGTGCGTGGTGATCCTGGTCGGCGCGGCGCTGGGTCTGGTCTTTTCCTTCCTGACGGTCACCATGCAGGCGGACCAGACGGTCTGCGGCATGGCGATGCTGACCTTCGGCACCGGCCTGTCCGGCTTTTTGGGAAAGAGCGTCGCCGGCGTGAACGCGGATCTGGCCTTCGAGCCGATTCCGATCCCGGTCCTGTCCCGGATCCCGGTGCTGGGCCCCTCGCTCTTTAGCCAGAACATTCTGGTTTACCTGATCTATCTGATCATTCCGCTGTCCATGATCTACATATATAAAACACGCGCGGGCATGATCCTGCGCGCCCTGGGAGAAAACCCCGCGGCGCTGGATTCCGCAGGCTATAATGTCTATGCGCTGCGCTACGCGTATGTCATCTTCGGAAGTATCATGACGGCGGTCGGCGGGGCGGTCGTGTCCCTTGCCTACACCAATTTCTGGAGCGACGGCATGACGAGCGGAAAGGGCTGGATCGCGGTGGCCCTGGTCGTATTCTCGGCGTGGAATCCGCTTACGGCGACCTTTGGCGCCATGCTCTTCGGAGCGATCAGTATCATCGGGATCGATGTGCAGACATTGTTTCCCAGTGTGCCGTCCCAGGTCTTTGCGGCGCTCCCCTATATCGCGACCATCATTGTATTGATCTTTACGACCGGTAATTTTGGCGGAAGGCGGTCCAGTGCCCCCGCGGCGCTGACCATCCCGTATGACCGGGAGAAGAGATAGTCAGTAAGAACACTGAAAAAAGCGCTTATGCGCCCAGAAAGGAGAAGTTATGAAAAAGAAACTGATTTCCGTTTGCCTTGCGGCACTGCTCGCATGTGCTGCACTGGCCGGATGTGCCAGCGAGACCGAGTCGGACGCCCAGGAGCAGGCGGCTGCCGAGGAGCAGGCTGAAGAAGCCCCTGCCGAGGAAGAGGCTGCACCCGAAGAGGAGACAGCAGCAGAGGAGACAGCAGCAGAGGAGACCGCGGCTGAGGAGACCGCCGCAGAGGAGACGGCGCCCGCAGAGACGGCTGCTGCCGGCCTCAACATGATCGGTGAGGACAAAATGGCCCAGATGCCCGCGGAAGGGACGGATTTCTCGAACTTCAAGATCGGCGAGATGGAGTCCTACTATATCAATGACGGCGGCTGGTGCCAGGCCAATCACGAGAGCATCGTCGCGGCCATGAAGGAACTGGGAATTCCCGAAGAGAACCTGATCCTGCTTGAAAACGTCGACGACTACAATCAGGCTGCCTCCCAGACGGCAGCCGAGGAACTGGTCAACGAGGGATGCAATCTGATCCTTGCCTGTTCCACGGGCTATGCGTCCTTCCTGCCGGAGATCGCCGCGGCGCATCCCGAAGTTATGTTTGCGCAGTGGGGCAACAAGGTCGACAACATGATCGGCTACGAGATCCGCAGCTACGAGGGCATGTTCCTTGCCGGTTACGCCAGTGAGCTCCTCTCTCAGGAGACCAATCCCGAGCTGGGCTTCTCCGCTTCCGCCAACGAGTTCTCCGTGCGTACGGCGATCAATGCCTATGCGCTGGGGGCAAAGTACGCCAATCCGGAAGCCACGGTGCGCGTTGCATCCGCCGACACCTGGTATGATATCGACAAGGAGACCCAGTGTGCGCAGTCTCTGATCGACGCCGGGATCAAGTACATGGGCATGGAAGCTTCCTCCCCCGCAATTCCCGAGACCTGCGAGAAGAACGGCGCATTCGTGGTCGGCTATCACAACGATATGTCCGCCCTCGCACCGAACGCGGTATTTGTTTCCCACATGTGGAACTTCGCACCCATCTTCAAGAACATCATGATCAACGCTGCAGAAGGAACCGCGACGGCCAATGACTTCTATTACTGGGGCGGCGACTGCTCCAAGCTCTCTGATTTTGCCGCTTTCGTACCGGAAGAGGTCGTCACACAGGTCAACGATCTGAAGGCGAAGATCGAATCCGGCGAAGTGAAGGTATTTGGCGGAGAGATCAAGGACAATGAAGGAAATGTCCTGGTGGCGGAAGGCGAAGTGATGCCCGATGAGGATATCATCTTCCAGAACTTCTTCGTCGAAGGCGTTTCCACATCCTGGAAAGCAGCGGAATAACAGGTAGGATATGGACAGAAAACAGTTTCTTGCCCTCTATGAGAGGGGAAAGACAGGAGAAAAGGTCGACAAAAACGACTGGGACGTGGACTACATCGTGGAAAACGTCATGGATCTTGTCGAGGAATATGACTTTGACTGGGATCGGGAGGAACTGATCCCGGAGGACAGCGAGCTCTTTGCCAATATGTTTCAGGCGGCCAAAGAACTCCTGATCCGCACCGGCATCTACAACATGAGCACCGGCAGGATCATGAAGCTCTCGGAAGAGGAGATCGACGAGGGCCTTAGGAACATGAAGACGGAGCTGACCATGGGCGAGGGAAAAGACGCCTTTACGCTTGTGGCCCGCCGCGTCGAGGACGAGCGCCCGCCGGCCATCTGGGCAGGCAATCCGGGCTGCCCGACGCCTGAGAGACTGTACTATCCGATCATCGAGAGCGTGGCCAAGGAGCCGGTCATCGACCTTCTGACCTGCGGATCGCTGGTAGATGTGGACGGATATCCGGTCCAGAACGGGGAGCCCTCCGAGGTCTTTGCGGTCCGCAAGGAGATGGAGTATCTCCATAAAGCCCTGAACAAGGTCGGCAGACCCGGCCTCGGGCTTCTCGCCGCGGAGAGCGCCGTGACGGAGATCGGAGACATTGCGGCCGTCTCGGAGAGATGGCTCAGACCGTGTGATTCGCATCTGGTGGCCCTGTTCAACGAGCTGATCATGGACAACGGAAATCTGGTGCGGGCAGCCAGCTCCCTGGATTACGGGATGAAGAACGCGTCCCTGGCCTGCACTATGGTCGGCGGACTGGGCGGCGACGCGCCCGGAAGCTGCATGATCATGATCGCTTCCATCATGGCGGCTAACCTTTTTGCCGCCGCGGACTATCATCTCTGCCACCCCATCCACATCACGGACGTGGCCACCACCGCAAGAGGGTGCCTGTGGCTGCAGTCGGTGCTCTGCCAGACCTTTGCGGAGCATGCGCCGGCCATCATCGTCTGTGACCTGTGGCCGACCAGCGGCAGCATGACGAAGGAACTGCTCTATGAAGTGGCAGCAAACTCCATCGTCGTGACGGTCAGCGGCGGCCATCTCGAGGGGATCGGGGCTGCCAACGGCCGTGTTCCTCACGGGACCGGCCTGGAGTGCCGTCTGATGGGAGAAGTCGGCAAAGCCGTCGCGCGCATGAAAATGACGCGGAGCGAAGCGAACCGGATCGTCCTGCAGCTCCTGGATAAGTACGAGCACGCCTTCCGGATGGAGGGAGGAAATCCCGGCCGTCCTTTCGACGAGGCGTACGACATGGAGACGATCACGCCCGTGCCGGCGTGGCAGCAGATGTACGACGAGGTCGTGGAAGATCTGCGGAATATGGGTCTTGCGCTTTGACGGAAAGCCTGAACTGAGAAAAGCATTTTACAATCACTACGCGGGGCTGCCTTACGGCGGCCTCGCTGTTTCCGTTTGAAAACAGAAAGTTCATGGTTTACAGAAGAATTCTTTTTACGATCATGGCCGCGGTGCTTTGCGCTGCCGCCGCCGGATGCTCGGCATCGACGGGCGGCACATCCGGGGAAGCCGAAGAAACTGCTGCCGGCGAAGAATGGGCAGATGATCCCGTCTGGTCAGACGAAGAGAGTCTGAAAGCTTTCGTCATCTCGGACCTGCACTATACCGAAAACCGGGAGGCAGACGGGTCGGTCGTTCCCGGCATCGCGATGGCGGAGGAGATCACGGACGCTCTTCTTGCGCAGGTGATCGCGGAAAAGCCGGACGTCTTCATCATGACCGGGGACAACACGGACAGCGGATATGCTGACGACGTATCCGGGCTGGTCAAAAAGCTGCAGAAGGTGCGGGACGCGGGCATTCCGGTCATTCTGACGACCGGCAATCACGATTTTGACGGCATGGACGCCGCGGCCTTCGAAGAGAGGTATTTCGGGCTCCTCACACCGGCTGACAGGGATGCGGCATCCCTCAGTTATACCGCCGTCGTGAAGGATGTGGTATTTCTGGCCATGGATGACAATACCGTCGATCCGGGCGGACCGGGCGTTTTCTGCCGGGAGACCATGCAGTGGCTCGAAGAGATGCTGGAGAAATACCGGGGCCATACGGTGATCTTCCTCTCTCACCACAACGTGCTTTACGGGCAGGGCGAGGAGGGCGCGCAGACCCATCTGATCCAGAATCCGGCGCTTCCCGAACTTCTGCGCGATGGCGGCGTGCGGTTGGCCCTGACCGGCCACATGCATTTTCAGTATATTCTGGAGACGGACGGACTGTATGAAATCCTGAGCGGCATGCCTTTTTCCGGCGGTCACCCGATCGGAAGGCTGGCGGTCGGAGAGGACAGGATCGTTTACTTGTCGGAACCCTTCGATACGGCCTTTCTCGGAAACAGCGGGGCAGAAAGGCTCCAAAAACTGGACGAAGAGAGCGCGGCCTATATGGAGCAGATGTTTGCCTCCATTCTGGACCGGGAAAAAGTCGTGGGCTATGAGTACAATCAGATCATGAAGCTGATCGGTCAATTCATGGAGTGTTTCCGGGAGGGGACGATCGCGGAGCATGCTGCGCAGATCCGGCAGGAGATGTATTATAAAAGAATGATCGAAGTGCTGTGGGATTACAATTACGGGCCGTGGATGAAATCCGTGCTCGAGGGAACAAAAATGAGTGCATTGCATCTGGAAGTGCCGCTGCAAAGCGAATAGTCAGATGAAAAGCCGCAGGATGTTTGCAAAGACGGGGAGACAGAGATGATCTATATTATCCGGCACGGACAGACAGAGATGAATAACCGCAGGGTTCTGCAGGGCAGGAGCGACTACCCGCTCAATGAGACGGGGATCCGGCAGGCAAAAGAGGCGGCTGCCTCCCTGCAGGACGTCCATTTTGACTATGTTTTTACGAGTCCGCTGACCAGGGCGGTGCAGACGGCACAGCTGGTCGCGCCCTACGCGCAGCCCGTGATCGACGAGCGGCTGATCGAGATGGAGTACGGTCCCTATGAGGGGACGGACCTGGGAAACCTTCCGCCTGAGATGGTCACTTTTTTCAAGGACTTCGTCAACAATCCGGCGCCGGAGGGAATGGAGCAGCTGTCCGAAGTAGTGGAGCGAGCGGGCAGGTTCGTGGAGGATATCCGGCATCTGGAGGGCAACATCCTGATCTCCACGCACGCGATCGCCATGAAGGGCATACTGGAATATCTGACGCCGGGATCAAACGGCGCCTACTGGAACATCTTCGTCGGCAACTGCGGCGTGTATACGGCGCAGAACCGGGGCGGCGAGATCAGTGTTCCGAAGGAGCGGAAGTGACGCCGCTGCCCTGAACGCATATGCCGGATCCGGCCCGGCTGCGCTAAACCACCCGTCGATTGCGCAGAGACCTCCTCCATGCTACCCTTGTCATACGAGGGAGGTACATCGAGTGAAAAAAACATCTTTTGGTAAATTAATTCGCTCCCTTCGGACGCAGAACCGGATGACACAGGCACAGCTTGCCGCAAAAATAGGTGTCACGGACAAAGCTGTCTCGAAATGGGAGAGAGATCTTTCCTATCCGGATATCACTCTTTTTCCGAAGCTTGCGGACATTCTGGGTGTGACGGTCAACGATCTCGTGAATGACAGCGTCTGGGAGGGGCGGCCCTCCCGGCTCCTGCAGATCTTTGAGATGTCCCCGGATATCCGGACGCCCCTGCACATTATTCTCGGGTGCGTGGAAATGGCGCAAAGCCACAAGGAAGACGAGCAGCAGCTCACACATTATTTGGAAAACATACGCATTTCCGGTGAGTATCTTCTGGGTGCTTTTGACAGGATCATGGAGGTCACGGATCAGGAGCGCAGGACGATGGAAACGCTGCGCGCAGCTTCGAAGACAGAGGCAAAGCCTCTGAATGAGTATCTGGATAAACTATCCGGCAGAAGAGGGAAATCCATACGGGATTACGATTTTACCGGACGCCGCATTCTCGTCGCGGAGGATATTGCCATCAACCGCGAGATTGCGGGAGAGATCCTGGGACAGACGGGCGCAGAGGTGGAATACGCCCGGAACGGGAAGATTTGCCTGGAAATGGTGGAGCATGCGCCGGCAGGCTATTATGATCTGATCCTGATGGATATTATCATGCCGGAGATGGACGGGATCGAGGCCACGCGCAGGATCCGCGCCATCCCGGATGCGGGGAAAGCCTCCGTGCCCATCATCGCTGCCAGCGCAAATGTCAGTGAAAAGGATCGAAAAGCGTCCATGGACGCGGGAATGAACGCTTTTGCCGAAAAGCCCTTTTTTATCGAAAAGCTGTTTGCGGCCATGCAGGCATGCCTCAGCAGTTCTCGCAGATCATGATCTTGTTGCTGAAATAGTAGCGCTTCTCGGACGGGAGCCGGTCGTATACCAGATATTCGAACAGGACGCGCATGGAGATGCGGCCCTGCTTGGAGAGGCTTCCCGTCAGGGAGCAGGCGATTTCCTTCCGGCGGATGAGATCGCGGATCTCTCTATACTTCTCATAACAGATGATCACAGGCTGCGCATCCCTATGCGCGGCCTTTTTGTGATCCCGGACGGCGCGGCAGATATCCGCGACACAGCCGCAGGTGATGAAGACGGAGTCGATCTCCGGATTTTCCTGCAGCATCTCCAGCGTCTGGCGGTAGGCGTCCTCGGACGTCTCCAGGATATACCTGGTCTGCGCGATGTGAAAGCCGGGATAGCTGCTCGTGACGCTGTTTTTGAAGGACTGTTCACGCTGCTCGTGGCCGATCATGTTGGTACAGGAGATGATCCCGATCTCGGCTTTTCCGTCCGTAAAAAGATCCAGCATTCTCGCGGCGACGCTTCCGGACTGGAACATATCCTGTCCCACATAGCAGAGGATGCCGTCCGCCTGCAGCTCCGAATTGACGATCACGACAGGAATGTCCTGCGAGATCAGCTCCTGTATGGCATCCCGGACAATGTCCGAGCGGATGGGCAGGATGATGGCGCCGGAGACCTTTTCCTTTGCGGCTTTCCGGATGCACTTCACCTGTTCCTCTGCGTCCGCGGCGCCCACTTCATGGTATTCCACCTGTATATTGAAACTCTGGAAATCCTGGCGCACGATCTCCATTCCCTTCCGGATGGAAGGCGCCGCCGTCACGGCAGGCATGATGATGGCGACTTTCATCTTGCGCTTCTGGTAGTTAAGGGCTTTCGCCAGGGGATTGGCTTCGTAGCCGTATTCCTGCAGGAGCTTTTTGATCTCACGGCGTTTTTTGTCACTGACGCCCGGGCGGTCGTGGATGACCTTGTCCACGGTGGATTTGGTAGTCCCTGCCAGATCGGCGATCTGCTTCAACGTTACGCTCATAGGATTGACCTCTACTTGGATGTACACAAAACAGGACACATAAAAATTATAAAAAAGATAGAGGGAAAAAGCAAGAGATACCGGTGTCGGAGAGGGCCGCAAAAAAAGAGCCCCGGCAGGCCTGCTGTGCTGCCGGGGCAAAAAATGTCCGATTTTTAATATGTGTCAGATCTGGTAGCCTACGCTCTTGAGGTAATCCACGCTGGCTTTGACGTCTCTGAGGGAGGTCTCCTGGTTCCTGGGATCGCGCTCCTGCTCGATCGTGATGTAGCCGCTGTAGCCGATCTCCTCGAGGGCCGTCTTGATGGCGGGATAGTCGAGGGCGCCGGTGCCGACGGGGCACATCGTGCCTTCGCCGCAGCCGTCAAAAAAGCGGATGTGCTTGTTCATGACGGATTCATATACCTTCTGGTTGACGTCCTTGAAGTGTACGTAGTCCAGAACGTCAGCATACTTCTTGAGGTAGGTGACCGGATCCATCTTGCAGTAATACAGATGGCCGGTATCCAGGCAAAGGCCTGCGACGTCATACGGGATGTCCTGCACGAAGCGGGCGATCTCATCGGAGTACTCGATGTAGGTGCCGGAGTGCGGGTGGATCACGGGACGGACGCCCCAGCTGTTCGCGCGGTCGCATACAGCGCGGACGTGGCCGATGAACTGCTTCCACTCCTCGTCATTCATGCGGGGCGCGCGGTCGGGATGACCTGCGTTGTAGTCGCGCTCGTCGTGTCCCCAGTCCATGACCGTCAGGTAGGGGGTGGGGAACTTCTGGCCTTCCAGGACCGGGAGCTTGGGGAGCCTGGGGTCAGTGATCAGGCGGCAGATGTTGTCCACGGCCTCCAGGACGGAGGGCTGGTTTGCGGGATCCACGAGATCGTGGAAGATCGTGCCGGCAACGATGGCGAGCTCATTTTTCTCAAGCTCTGCCGCGACGACATCGGCGTCGATGGGCATGTAGCCGTAAGGTCCGAGTTCAATGGCAGTATATCCTGCCTGATGTGCTTCGGAGAGCACCTTTGTCCAGTGAGGAAGATAGGGATTCTCGGGATTGTCTACGCCCCAGCTCGCCGGAGCACCGCAGATCTGCATAGGCATGTCGTTTACCTCCTTTTATGGCAGTTCGGATGATGATCAGTATTTGACCCAGACGGCGCCGTTGTCAGCGGACTCGACACACTTCTCGAGCCACTTGATGCCGTTCGCGCCGGCCTCGACGTTGGGGTACCAGAAATCGCCGTACTCAGCGCTGTCCGCGCCGGACATAGCGACGGCAAATCTTCTGTAAAGGTTGCTCCATGCTTCGAACAGTCCCTCCGCGTGGCCGCCGCCGATGCGGTCCTCTACGCGTGCTTCGGGATACAGGTAGCCGGCGCCGCGCTCAAGGATGCGGACGGGCTCGCCTTCGATCTCATAGGTCATCTGATTGGGTCTCTCGTCGTCCCACTCGATGGATGCCTTCTCGCCCACGACGCGGATCTTGTGGCCGTGGCGTGCGCCGCAGTTGATGGAGCTGGACC
Organism: Lachnospiraceae bacterium; assembly: GCA_017405805.1. Taxonomy (GTDB): domain Bacteria; phylum Bacillota; class Clostridia; order Lachnospirales; family Lachnospiraceae; genus CAG-791. Next base: position 15,750 of record JAFQZU010000006.1, on the reverse strand, counting down.
AGCAGTAGACCTGCGCGCCCTTCTGCACGTTCTCGGTGCCCTCGAGCTCCATGATGGTGAAGGCGTTGTCCTCGAGCTGTCTGCCCTCGATGAAGGCCTGTCTCGTGCACATGAGCTTGTCGATCTTCATATCCGGGATCATCGCCTCGATGATGTAAAGCGGGTGTGTGCCGACGTCGGCCATGGCGAAGGAAATGCCTGCCTTGGAGGGATCGAAGCGCCATTTTGCGGCGGGATTGGTCTCTTCGAGCTTGGTATTGTAAGCGCCAAAAGCGAAGCTCATGTTGATCACGCGGATCTGGCCCAGGTCGCCGTTCTTGATCATCTGGCGGGCCTGCTGGATCATCTGATGTCCGGAGTATCCGTAGGTGACGCCGACCACGCGGTTCTTGGCCTTGGCGAGAGCGACCAGCTCCTCGGCCTCTTCATAGGTGAAGCAGACGGGCTTCTCGCAGACTACGTGGAGACCTGCTTCGAGTGCTGCCTTGGTGATGGCGTAATGCGTGCCGTTGGGGGTTGCGATGGAAACTGCTTCGATGCCGTCTTCGCGCTTTGCCTCCTCGGCAAACATGGTCTGGTAATCGGGGTAGCAGCGATCGGGATCTACGCCCAGATCTCTTCCGAATGCCATGCCGCGCTCAGGGTTGATGTCGAACGCGCCGGCGACCAGCTTGAAATTGCCATCGCGCTGCGCGGAAGAGCGGTGGATATAGCCGATCTGGCTGCCCAGGCCGCCGCCTACCATTGCCCAGCGAATGGAGTGATCCAGTACCTTTGATCCGTTAATCATGATTGCTTTCCTCCTTATTAAAGTCAGTGTATTCTGATCGCGTTGAGAGCGACGATCATTCTTGTGAAAAAGATGCGGTCCTCATTTCGAACCGGCATCCGTCAGGCGGAAGACCTTGCGGAAGCCCGCCGGTGTCTGGCCCGTTTTCTCCCGGAAAAAGCTGGAGAAGTGAGACGGGCCCGTAAAGCCGCAGCGCTCTGCGATCTCAGCGATCGGAAGATCCTGTTCCGCAAGCATTTCCTTGGCCGCGTTGATCCGGATCTGCGCCAGATAATCATATGGCGAACGACCGGTCTCTTTCGTGAACCTTCTGGAGAAATACGGTCTGCTCAGCGCCGCGTGGTCTGCGATCTCGTTGATCTGGAGAGGACTCCCGTAGTGTGCGTACATATAGGAGATCGCCTCCTGTATGGCCGGCGAGAGCCGCACTGCCTTCTGCTCGATCATGCTGCTGAACATCTCATGTATCTTCGAGGAGATCACGTGGTCCGAAGGGAAGGGGGCTGCCAGTTCTTTCATGAGGCTGCGGAGGATTTCCTTCATCCTGCCCCGCACCTCGAAGCGGTGTCCCCACTGCTCCGTGATCAGTTTGTAATAAGCATCGGAAGCATTGCCCTTAAAGACCATCTCCCATTTCTCAAGCTGATCGCCCAGCGTCCTGTACTCGTGGGGCCTTCTGAAATCCAGAAGCACGGCTTCGTTCTCCCTGACGACGATCCGCTCGCCCTCGTAGAACACTTCCATCTGCCCGCCTATGACGAAGATCACCGAGTAGTAGTCCAGGCAGTCGCGCTTGACCGCGTACTGACTGCTGCATTTGTAGCGGTTGCTCCAGACGACGTAAAACAGATTGTCTGCCGCGAAATCAAGGGGACTATGGAAGGAACTCTCGCCCCTTTCAACTATTCCTTTCTCATCGTGGATGGAAAGATGTTCTCTGACGTCGTGACTCATTCCGGCCCTGCGCCGCCTTTCCTGTCTCGGCTCAAAAGCCGGCGAAGAATGTCTTGTTTGTGTCAGCTGTGTTTCCCTTGCTTGTTGACACAAGTATATATTACGGAGCGGGAGTTTGGAATACCCACATGTGCTCTAAAATGTTCTGTTTGTAACCTCTCTGTTTGTTGCGCGCCGGCAAGAAAAAAAAGGAGGAGAAAGGAGGAGAATAAACGGCCCGAAACGCCTGCCGGAACAAGCCGGAAACGCGCTCATGCAGTTTGCATAAAAAGAAATGATGATATTTAGGTAAAATGTCAATGGAAAAAAATGGAAGAATCCGATAACATAAAACACGTGAGAGATACCGGTCTCGCATTTTTTAGAGGACGAGAGATACCGGTCTCGCAAAAAAGGGGTAACATTATACAGTTCGGTCCGTAGACCGGCGGGGAGGCCGGACGGACAACACAAAAAGGAGAAGAAACTATGTTGAGAGTAGGTATTGTTGGCTGCGGTATGATCGGCAAAGAGCATGCGAAGAGACTGCAGTACAAGATTCAGGGCGTGGAAGTTGTTGCGGTTTGTGACGTTTTTGAAGCTGGCGCAAAGGCTTGTTCCGATCTGATCGGCGGCGTCAAGATCTATACGGATGCTGACAAACTGATCGCTGATCCCGATGTAGACGCAGTTGTCGTCACGACACCCGGCAATTTCCATAAGGGACCGATCCTTTCCGCCATCAAGGCAGGAAAGCCCGTCTTCACGGAGAAGCCCCTCACCACCACGGCTGCTGACTGCAAAGAGATCGTGGACGCTGAGATGGCATCCGGCAAGCACCTGGTACAGGTTGGCTTCATGCGCCGCTATGACCGCGGTTACAACCAGGTCAGAGAGATGATCCAGTCCGGCGAGTACGGCAAGCCGATGATCCTTAAGTGCACACACCGCGCTGAGAACGTTGACGACGCTTACACCACCGAGATGGCAGTCACAGATACCGCTATTCACGAGATCGACGTTCTTCCCTGGCTGATCGGCGAAGGCGAGGAGTGGGACGAAGTTCAGTGCATCTTCCCCCGCGCCACAAAGAACGCACACGAAGGACTGGCTGATCCCCAGGTCATGATCATGAAGACAAAGAGCGGCGTCGTCTGCATCCTCGAAGTCAACGTAAACTGCGGCTTCGGCTACGACATCAACTGTGAAGTGGTCTGCGAAGACGGCGTGATCAACCTTCCCTGCCCTTCCTTCCCTGTCACAAGACACAACTTCCAGGTTGCTACTGCAATCGAGAAGAACTGGATCCTTCGCTTCATCGACTCCTACGACGTGGAGCTTCAGGACTGGGTAGACAACGTTGTCAAGGGAACCACCGGCGGCTCCTCCGCATGGGAAGGCTATGTTGCGGCGCTCACCGCTGACGCACTTGTCGCCTCCCAGAAGTCCGGCAAGACCGAGAAGGTCGTGACCGGCGGCACACCTGATTTCTATAAGAAATAATAAAAAGCCAATTATCTATCTGTTACCCCCCGCGCGGGATGCAAGTTCTCATGTTTCCCGCGCGGGATATTAAAAATCTTCACGGGCCGTTTCCGGCCCTCCATTCAATATTTTGATCAAAGGAGAAAATACTAATGAAGATCGGTTTTAACGAAGGCTGCAACCGTTTCTGCGAGAATCACTCCGTCCTTGAAGACCTTGAGCTCTGCGAAAAGTACGGCGTTGACTATATCGACATCCAGTCCGAGTGCCTTGACAGGGAGATCCCTGCCGGAAAGTACACCATCGACGATCTGGCTGCATGGTTCGCGGATCCCAAGCACCATCTCAAGATGCTTTCCTACAACGCGCTGGTATTCTTCAATATGAAGGAGACCCAGGAGGAGAAGGATGCCGTCATGGCAGAGCTTGACAAGATCATCGAGATCTGCAACAAGCTTCAGTGCAAGATGATCGTCGTGGTTCCTTCCATGGATATCGAGTGGTGCGAGCCCACCATCGACGACATCCGCAAGGATGCAGTCGAAGTCCTTCGCGAGATGGTCAAGAAGTGCGACCCTCACGGCATCAAGCTTTCCATCGAGTTCATCGGCCAGCCCACAATGACCATCAACCGCTTCGAGGATGCGCTTGCCATCGTCGAGGAAGTCGGCTCTCCCAACGTAGGCATCACGCTTGACCAGTACCACTTCCACGGACAGGCTTCCTCCTTCGAGTCCCTCGAGAAGGCTGACGGCAAGAGGATCTTCATCTGGCACCTGAACGGCGTTGAGAACGTTCCCTGCGGCGCCAAGTACAACACGGACGAGAAGCGCCTGTGGCCCGACGAACCCGGCGACTGCCTTCCTCACAAGAGATTTGCCGACACCCTCAAGAAGATCGGCTTCGAGGGCGACGTCTGCACCATGGAAGTCTTCCGCCCCGACTACTACAAGCTCACCAACGAAGAGAACATCAAGGCCGCTGCTGAGCACACCCGCGCACATGTTGCCAAATACTGGGACAACTGATTGCTGGTCCTGTAATAACTTCGTATTTTGACCTCAATATGCACAACTTGCGTCATTGTACCTCGTAAAATTGTAAAAAAATCACACCTGGGCAAGTGATTTGTTGTGCATATTGTTGTATAATAATCAGTGTTGCAGCATATAAATACCAGTAATGGAGGTAGACACTATGAAAATTGCATTTGATGTCGACGTTCTGGCAAAACAGATGAGCATCAAAGACATGGTCTACAAGGTGGCGGACTGGGGCTACAAATATATCGAGCAGTCCCCTCACCCGAGGATCAATCCCTTCTATAAGCATCCGCTTTTCTCCAAGGAGGCTGAGGCTGAGTATCGCCAGGCTCTCAAGGATACGGGCGTTGAGATCTCTTCCTTTATCGTAGTTTACCGCTGGTCCGGCCCTACGGAAGAGCAGCGTCAGCACGCGGTGGCCAACTGGAAGAGGATCATCGAGATCGCCGTCAACATGGGCGTTCCGGTCATCAACACCGAGTTCTCCGGCGATCCCAACCAGCAGGAGATCTGCAACGGCATGTGGTTCCGTTCCATGGAGGAGCTTCTTCCCATCATCGAGAGAGAAGGCCTGCGTGTCGAAGTGCAGTCCCATCCGTATGACTTCTGCGAACTGAACGACGAGGCCTGCGACCTGGTCAAGTCCTTCCGTTCTCCCAACCTGGGCTATGTTTACTGCGCTTCCCACGGCTTCTTCTATGATCAGGGCAAGGGTGATGTAAGGCATATGCTCAAGTATGCGGGCGACGAGCTCACCCACGTGCTGTTCGCCGACACCTGGAACCAGACCAAGGACTGCCGTTATATCCTCAATCCGCCGTGGCTGAACGCGCATGGCAGAGCGGATGTGACGATCCACCAGCACACCGCCATGGGCGAGGGCGAAGTGGACTTCGACGGCATTTTCGAGACGCTGCGCGAGATGGATTTCGCTAACAGGCAGCTGAAGCCCGACGCTCCCAAGGTCGGCGGCGACAACATCGCATGCGTGTCCTATTTCGGCTTCCCGGAGAAGATGGAGAAGCAGGCGCCTGAGGCCAGAGAGCGCATCGAGAGAGAACTGCTCGGTAAATAAAGACAGTGTTGCGAGACACTTTTTTAGTTATTTTGTATGATTTTGGAGAGTGGAATATGTAACAATTTACATATTTCGGATGAAACCGCGTGAATGTATAATCAGTATGACTAATAATTTGTGGGCAAAATGTCCACCAAAAAAGAGGAGGTACATTTATGAGAAAGATTAAACTGGCCACAGTTCTGGCACTGGCGACCGCTATGGTGGTCGGCCTCACGGCTTGCGGCGGCAGCGGCAGCACCGCTTCCACCGGCAGCAGCGATGCAGCTGCGGAAGAAGAGACCGCTGAAGAAGGCGGCGAAGAGGCTGCGGCAGCTGATGCCAGCGGACTTAAGATCACCCTGGTCATGTCCCAGCGTGACGAGTTCCTGAGCTCCCTTGAGGCAGGCGCCAAGAAGAAAGCTGAAGAGCTGGGCGTCAACCTGATCACACAGGATGCTAACCAGGACGAGAGTAAGCAGATCCAGTACGTTCAGGCTGCTGCTGCAGACGGACAGAAGGTCATCATCGTTAACCCGATCAACCCTTCCGCATGCCAGTCCATCATCGACGCGGCCGGCGATATGTCTGTCGTATTCGTTAACCGTGTTCCGGACGACGTAAGCGTTCTGACCGACAAGGCTGTCTATGTTGGTTCCGACGAGCATACTTCCGGTAAGTTCCAGGGCGATTTCCTTGCAAACTACTTCAAGGAAAAAGGCCAGACCGACATCAAGTACATCCTGCTCAGAGGTATTGAAGGCCAGACCTCTACGACTCTTCGTTCCGAGTCCGTTCTGAAGGCTCTCGCTGACAACGGCATCAACGCTACCGAGACTTATGCAAAGAGCTGCCTGTATGACCGTACAGAGGCCCTTAACCAGATGACCAACATCCTGGCAGATGCTTCCAAGGAATTTGACTGCATCATCTCCAACAACGACTCCATGGCTCTGGGCGCAATCGAGGCTTGCAACACCGCCGGCAGAACCATCGATTTCCCGATCGTCGGTATCGATGCTACGGCTGACGGCCGCCAGGCTATCAAGGACGGCACCCTTGCAATGTCCGTATTCCAGGATCCCAACGGCCAGGGCGGCGGCTCTGTCCAGGCAGCTGTGAACCTTGCTAACGGCGAGGCCCTCAATGCTAACACCGATTTCGAAATCGACGAAGAGACCGGTCACATCCTTTGGGTTCCTTTCGAGGAAGTTACGCCCGAGAACGTTGAGGAATACGAGAATCGGTAATCATTTGCTCTTTTGAGGAAATCGAACCGTAAGGAATAATCACTTTATTCAGGTCATATCCTCGATTTGCAATTTGATCAGGCGGTTGACTCCAAAACACCAGACAATGTGGGTATCGGGGTTTCCCGATACCCGCATTTTTATAAGGGGGAGGTAATTGATTTGGCTGATGAATATATTCTGGAGATGCACGGGATATGTAAATACTTTCCCGGCGTAAAGGCGCTGGACGGCGTTGAGCTGCAGGTCCGCCCCGGAACGGTTCACACACTGATGGGTGAGAACGGCGCCGGCAAATCAACACTGATGAAGTGTCTGATCGGCATGCAGCCGGTAACAGAAGGACAGATCATTTATAAGGGCCAGGAGGTCCATTTCAAGAGCGTGCAGGACTCCATCCACGCCGGTATCACCATGATCCAGCAGGAGCTGTCTCCCGTTCTTGAGCGCACAGTTGCCGACAACCTCTGGCTCGGCCGTGAACCTATGAAGAATAAGTTCATGTGCGACAACAAGGCACTCTATGTTGAAGCAGAGAAGCTTTTCAAAAAATTAAATCTTGATGTTGATGTCTATGCGAAGATGAAAGACCTGACCGTTGCTAAGCAGCAGATGGTCGAAATCGCAAAGGCTGTTTCCCACGATGCGTCCATCGTTATCATGGACGAGCCCACATCCGCCCTGACGGATGCTGAAGTTGAAGATCTGTTCCGCATTATTGCAGATCTTAAATCAAAGAATGTTGCGATCATCTACATCTCTCATAAGATGGATGAGATTTTCCGTATAAGCGACGATATCACCGTTTTCCGTGATGGTACTTATGTCGGGACAGACCGCGCCGCAAACCTCAATCACGACAAACTGATCGAGATGATGGTCGGCCGTAAGATCACGAATATGTTCCCGAAGATTCCCTGCCCGATCGGCGACGTCATGTTCAAGGTCGAGAACCTCAGCTCCGGCAAGCAGGTCAAGAACGTTTCCTTCGAGGTCAGAAAAGGCGAGATCCTCGGCTTTGCAGGCCTGGTAGGCGCCGGCCGTACCGAGACGATGGAGACCATCTTCGGCATGCGCAAGAAGGACAGCGGCAAGGTTTATCTGAACGGAAAAGAACTGGATATCAAATCTCCTCGAGATGCAATTGACAACAGGATCGGTATGCTTACCGAGGACAGACGAGGCAACGGTATCTTCGGGCTGCTCTCCATCACGGACAATACGACCGTGGCAAACTGGAAGGCGTACGGCATGCCGATGAATCACAAACAGATGCTTAAGGATACGGAGGAATTCAATACCAAGATCCGTACCAAGACTCCTACCTGGGAGACGCGCATCATGAACCTCTCCGGCGGTAACCAGCAGAAGGTGCTGCTGGCCAGATGGCTTCTGACCGCGCCCGACGTACTGATCGTCGACGAGCCTACAAGAGGTATCGACGTCGGTGCGAAATCCGAGATCCATGAGCTTTTGTCCAAGCTGGCAGGCGAAGGAAAGGCTGTCATCGTGATCAGCTCCGAAATGCCTGAGGTCATGGGTATTTCTGACAGGATCGTAGTCATGCATGAAGGTGAGATGACCGGTATTATCGAGCGCAAGGACTTCTCTCAGGAGCTTCTGATGCGTTACGCTACCGGCGGATCTGCAATCGAAGGTCTCAAGCAGACCGTAAATGCAGAGTCTTAATGAAAGAGGGGAGATACGAATGAAATCAAAAGCAGATAAATCTCAATTCAGTAAATTTCTTTCGGACAATGGTATTTGGGTAGTTCTGGTAGTCCTGATCATCGCGATCACTCTGGTAAACCGCAACTTCCTGACTCCGCAGAACGCGGTCGCTCTGCTGACCGGTGAGTCTGTCAAGGGCGTGCTTACATTCGGCGTTATGATGGCGATCCTTTCCAAAGGTATCGACCTGTCCACCGGCTCCGTGGCAGCTCTTTCCGCTATCGTTTCCGCAGCGCTTTGCCAGCAGGCAACTGCTACAAAGCTGTGGGCCGGCCTCGGCACAATGCCCGCTATCGTCGGTATCCTTGCCGGTATCGCGATCGGCTGCATCGTCGGTTTTGCAAACGGATGGATGGTTGCTTATCTGCACCTGCATCCCTTCATCGCTACACTGGGTACGCAGCTGATCTGCCGCGCTATCTGCAAACTCCTTACACCCGGACCTGTTTCCAAGCTGACCCCCGGCTTCCGTTTCCTGGGCAACGGCAGAATTGGTCCTCTTCACATGATCGTCCTTGTTATGATCATCCTGTTCTGCATCTCCGCTTTCATTCTCCGCGAGACCCGTTTCGGTAAATCCGTATACGCAGTCGGCGGTAATGACCAGGCAGCAAGAGTTGCAGGTATCAACGTTGAGAGCGTTCTGATCCGTGTTTATATGTGGTGCTCCGTCTGTGCAGCACTCGGCGGCATCCTTCTGGCAGGCCGTTCCGACTCCGCAGACCCTGCTAACACAGGTCTTAACTACGAGCTGGATGCTATCGCAGCCGCGACCGTCGGCGGAACTTCCCAGACCGGTGGTATCTGCCGCATCTCCGGTGTCGCAGCCGGTATCCTGATCATGGGCGTTATCAACAACGGCATGGTCATGATGGGTGTCAACGACCAGATGACATTCATCGTCAAGGGTCTCATCATCATCGGCGCCGTCGCATTCGATATGCGCAAGAACAGAGTCAAAGCTTAATTCTTCCGTGCCGGATGGTATTATATCGATCCAAATGCGGGACTGCACAGCCAATGCGCTGTGCAGTCCTTTTTTTGACGATATGTGCATAACATGGACTTGCACACTGCGTGCAACTTGGATATAATTATTATGTAATAAATAGCACGCAGGATAGCACGGCACCGCCGATGCAGAGAGAAGGGCAAAGTGGCAGTTACAGTGCAGCAGATCGCAGATGCGACAGGCGTATCAAGAGGTACGGTAGACCGTGCCCTCAATAATCGCGGAAGGGTCAATCCGGAAGTGGCGGAGCGGGTCCGCAAAGCAGCCGAAGAGCTCGGATATGTGAAAAAGCCGCGCAGGACAAGCCGCAGGAACAAGTCCTGCAGGATCGGCGTCGTGACGCAGCTGGCAGGCGCTTCTTTCATGCTGGAGATCAACCGGGGGATCCGGGACGCGGCAGCCGAGCTGAGAGAGCGCGGCGTGGAGGTCATCCTCAAAGAGGGCTATGCTGTTGATGAAAAGGAACAGCTGAAAGCGATCAAGGAGCTTGAGAAAGAAGGAATACAAGGCCTGGCCATCATGCCCGTGGACAGCGAGGGCGTCCGGGAGAAGATGAACGAGCTGATCGAAAAGGAAAACATCCCGGTCGTGACCTTCAACTCGGATATCGTGGGGACGAAGCGGCGGTGTTTTGTCGGGATGGACAACACCAAGAGCGGACGCACTGCAGCGGGCCTCATGAATATGATGATGGGGGGCACCGGAAAGGTGCTTGTGATCACAGGGTATTTCACCAGCCACGTCGCAAATTCCCGCGTGGCCGGCTTTATCGAGGAGATGAAGACATCATGTCCGGACATTGAGATCGTTGGGGTGCAGGGAAGTTTTGACGATGCTTCCGAAGTGGAGAGGATCGTGGAGAACACCATGCGCAACATCCCCGACCTGGGCGGGATCTTTCTCGTCTCCGGAGGACAGGCGGGGATACGCGCCGCCTTTGATATGCTGCGGCCTGACCCGAGGCCCCATGTCGTGATCTATGACCAGACGCCCAAAAATGAAAAGGCGCTCCTTGACGACACAGTGGACTTTTTGATCGATCAGCACGGGTATGTGCAGGGAAACAGGCCGCTGTTCATCCTTGCGGACCTTCTCCAGAAAAATATGCAGCCGGAGGAGGAGTTCCTTCTGACGGATATCATTATTAAAAATAAATATAACCTCTGATGCGCAGCATGGACGAGATGCCGTGTCTGCGCCGTACTTCAGACCTGCCTGTTTCCGCGAAAATAAACGGAAGCGGGCAGGTTTTTTACCGTGCATAAGCACAGTCGAAAGTATTACCGGATAGCTGGAAAATGTTACACGCAGGAATGCGTGCCGTGATTAATAGCACGCAAACCAATCTGTCGGCCAGTTGGCGGAAACAATAGAAAGCGAACTTGAAATATTCACAAAGCAGGGGGCTTGGATTTGTGCAATAGGTAGAAAATGGGACTTTTTTTAAAATAATGTTGCACGCTGAATGGAAGCGTGCTAATCTAAAAGCACAAAGAGGAACGCAATAAAGCACGCAAAAATGCACGCAAATAATGTTGCGAAGATGCCTCGTTTGTGGTAAGATTGTTAACAGTATTATTATAATAATTCCTTATGAAAGGGAGGGGTAAAAAACATGTCCAAGTTAAACGAAATGGTAGCAACATTCCCGCAGACCGAGTTCTGGAATGACTCCTGCAGCTGCAAAGAGCTCGCTTACGCAATCGAGAACGGCGGTTCCGGCGCAACCACGAATCCTGTTATCGTCGGCAACGTTCTGAAGAAAGAGCTCCCTGACTGGGAAGATACCATCAAGCAGGTTATCGCTGACAATCCGACCTGGACCGAAGATGATGTTGCCTGGGATATCATCGGCAAGCTCGGAACAAAGGCTTCCAAACTTCTGCTGCCTATGTTTGAGGAGTCCCATGGCCAGAAGGGCCGCATCTCCTTCCAGACCAATGCAAAATATTATGGCAACAAGGATCTGATGGTCGAGCAGGCCTGCAAGCTCGCTGCCCTTGTTCCCAACAGCCAGATCAAGGCTCCCACCAGCAAAGCCGGTGTCGAGGCATTCGAAGAGCTGACCTATCGCGGCGTTTCCATCAACGCTACCGTCTCCTTCACCTGCGCACAGGCAGTTGCAGTCGGCGAAGCAGTTGAGCGCGGCCTCAAGAGAAGAGAAGCCGAGGGCAAGGATACTTCCTGGATGCACCCCGTCTGCACCATCATGATCGGCCGTACCGATGACTATCTCAAGACCGTCAACAAGGCAAGCGATATGTGCATCCCTCCGGAAGCTCTGGACCTCGCGGGCGTCGCTGTCATGAAGAACGCTTACAAAGTCTACAAAGAGAGAGGCTTCCGCACCAAGCTCCTGACCGCTGCTTACAGAAACTTCCATCACTGGGTTGACTTCCTCGGCGGCGATATCGTCATGACCATCACCTCCGACTGGCAGAGAAAGTTCGCTAACGCTGACTGGGTAAAGATGGAGAGCAACATCGACAAGCCCGTTGATGAGAATTATCTGAATCTCCTCAAGAAGATGCCTGAATTCATCCAGGCTTACGAGCCCGACGGCCTCAAGCCAGAAGAGTTCCAGCACTACGGCGCTTTCAAGGCAACCATGAACCAGTTCCTGGGTGGATATGACAGCCTTGTACAGCTCATCCGCAGCTACATGATCGTCTGATCCGATCTTTAAAAAAATGGGGGCCTCTCCGGAGGCAGAGGCCTCTGTCACTCCTTTCAAATGAGGTGAATTTATGGAAAAAACAGTGAGACTGACAACAGCACAGGCGATTGTGAAGTTCCTTGACAATCAGTACGTGTGCATGGACGGCGAAGAGACCAAGTTCGTCGAAGCATTCTTCACTATCTTCGGGCACGGCATCGCAGTAGGACTTGGCGAAGCGCTTGACAGAAATCCCGGCAGCATCCGCGTGATGCAGGGCCGCAACGAGCAGGGCATGTGCCACGCCGCGATCGCTTACGCAAAGCAGAGCGACCGCAAGAAGATCATCCCCTGCGCATCTTCCGTAGGCCCCGGCGCCGCCAACATGGTTGTTGCATGCGCGACCGCTACGGTCAACAACATCCCTCTGCTGGTCTTCCCTGCGGACACGTTCGCTTCCAGACAGCCCGACCCGGTGCTGCAGCAGCTTGAGCAGTCCAACAGCCTTGCGACCACTACCAATGACGCTTTCAAGCCCGTCACCAAGTATTGGGACCGCATCCAGAGACCTGAGCAGCTCATGAGCGCCATGATCAACGCCATGCGCGTGCTGACAGATCCCGCTGAGACCGGCGCAGTTGCGATCGGCCTTCCTCAGGACGTAGAAGGTGAGTTCTACGACTATCCCGAGAGCTTCTTCAACAAGCGCGTGCACCGCATCACAAGACCTGTGGCAGTGCAGGAAGAGCTCGAAGACATCGCTGCGGAGATCACCGCTTCCAAGAAGCCTATGATCATTGTCGGCGGCGGCGTCCGCTACTCTCTGGCCGGTGAGGTCGTCGAGAACTTCTGCGAGGAGTTCGGCATTCCTTTCGGCGAGACCCAGGGAGGAAAGAGCGCATGCAAGTCCAGCCACCCTTACTGCCTCGGCGGCATCGGCGTGACCGGCACTTCCGCTTCCAACAAGATCGCGAAGGAAGCAGACTGCATCATCGCGATCGGCACAAGGATGTCCGACTTCACCACCAGCTCCAAGTGGCTGTTCCAGGGTGAGAACGTCCGCTTCGTGTCCATCAACAACAGCCGCTATCATGCTTACAAGTATGACGCAGTTAAGGCTGTCGGCGATGCGAAGGTCACTGTGGCGGCACTGGCTGAGATCCTTCGTGCGAAGGGTTACAAGTCCGCTTACACCAATGAGATCAAAGATGCGAAGGCTGAGTGGGATGCTGAGCTGGAGCGCCTGGGCGGCATCGTCTGCACGGGTGAGGATTTCGAGCCCATCATCAAGGCAAGAGATCCCAGAACCGTTCCGGAATTCTATCGCATGTACGGCACGTCCCTGACCCAGACCGCAGCGCTGGCAACGCTCCGCGCATGCATGGGTCCCGACGATACGGTCATCACGGCCGGCGGTTCCCTTCCCAGCTGCCTGCAGCGCGTATGGAAGACCGACAAGCGCGGCGGCTACCATGTCGAGTACGGCTACTCCTGCATGGGTTATGAAGTAGGTGCTTCCCTCGGCGTGAAGATGGCTGATCCCGATCACGAGGAATACACGGTTATCGGTGACTCCGGTTTCCAGATGCTCAACAGTGAGCTCGGAACCATCATGCAGGAGCGCCGCAAGACCAACATCCTTGTCTTCGATAACTGCGGTTTCGGCTGCATCAACAACCTGGAGATGACGCACGGCATCGGCAGCATCGCTACCGAGTTCCGTTACACCGACGGCAAGAAGCCCTGCGGCGACCTGATCCCCACCGATTACACCAAGATCGGCGATGCTTACGGCATGAAGACCTATTCCTGCCGCAGCGTGGAAGAGCTTCGCGATGCCCTGATCGACTCCAAGAAGCAGACCGTTGCATGCCTGTTCGACCTGAAGGTCGTTCCGAAGACCATGACAGACGGCTACGGCTCCTGGTGGAACGTCGGTATGGCTATGGTCTCCGACAGCGAGAGCGTCCGCGAGGCAGCAGACGACGTGCTCAAGCACAGAGCAGAGGCGAGAAAATATTGATCGCCTGCCGCTCAGGTCTGTAAGCGCAGTCACATAAACAATAAAAAACATGAAAAGTCCGATCCCGCCGGTTCCCTTCAGGAGTCGGCGGGAGAGGGGCGTTATCCCCAAAAGGGAAAGGATCGTAGAAAAACTATGGTAGAAAAGAAATTATTCGGATATCCCACTTTTGACGAGAACGGTGAGGAGATCCTGTCCACATACGACAATGAGTATCGCGACATGCTGATGGACGTCCGCGTCTACCGCATGCCCGAAGGTACGACCAGGGAGTTCTGCAGGGAAGGCGAGGAGATCGCGATCCTGCTGCTCTCGGGCAAAGTCACCTTCACATGGCCCGACGGTGAGAAGACCGTTTCGAGAAAAGACGTCTTCACGGAAGGCCCCTGGGCGCTCCACGTCGCGGGCGGCGTGAAGGCCTGCGTCAAGGCTGAGAAGGACACCGAGATCCTCGTGCAGTGCACACAGAACGAGAAGACCTTTGCTTCCCACCTGTATGCGCCCGAAGAGGCTCCGTGGAAGTATTCCGGCGCCAAGGGCAAGTTCGGCGACACGGCTAACCGCCAGGTCAACACCATCTTCGATCACGACATCTGCCCCGAGTCCAACATGGTCCTGGGTGAAGTCATGAACGACCGCGGCAACTGGTCCGGATATCTGCCGCACAGACATCCCCAGCCGGAGCTCTACTACTTCAAGTTTGACCGTCCGGAAGGGTTCGGCGCAAGTTTTGTCGGAGACGACGTATTCAAGAGCGTGGACAACAGCTTCTCCGCCATCCCCGGCGGAAGGCTTCATCCGCAGTCCGCAGCGCCCGGTTATCTGATGTATACCTGCTGGATGATCCGTCATCTGCCCGGCAATCCCTGGCTGCAGACCGACCGCAACGAAGATACCGCCTTCCTGTGGCTGCACGATGCCAAGATCGTAAACCAGCCCTGGTAAAAGAGACTGTTCATTGTAATAACTAAATGTATTGAGGGAGGCTATCAGGCCTCAGAAAGGTGTCAACATGGCTATTCTGAACAAAGAAAAAGTAAAACTCGGCATTGCTCCCATCGGCTGGACAAACGATGATATGCCTGAGCTGGGCAAGGAGAATACCTTCCAGCAGACCATCAGCGAGATGGCACTTGCAGGCTTCAAGGGAAGCGAAGTGGGCAGCCACTATCCCACTGATAAGGAAGAGCTGAAGAAGGCTCTGGACCTTCGCGACATGGTCATCTGCAACCAGTGGTTCTCCTCCTTCCTGCTGACACAGCCCTATGAAGAAGTCGAGAAGGCATTCGTAAAGCAGTGCGAATTCCTGCACTATGTCGGCGCGCGCGTCATCGGCGCTTCCGAGCAGAGCTACAGCATCCAGGGCAAGCCCCAGCCCATCCTTGAGGGCAAATATGTCATGAACGACGACGAGTGGGAGACTCTTACAAAGGGCCTGAGCAAACTCGGCAGAGTTGCGAAGGATATGGACATGACCCTCACCTTCCACCACCACATGGGTACCGTCGTGCAGACTGAGGAAGAGATCGACCGCTTCATGGATATGGTAGATCCCAACTATGTATTCCTTCTGTTCGACAGCGGCCACTGCAGCTATGCTGATATCGACCCCGTCAAGGTTCTGACGACATATATCGGCCGTACACGCCACATCCACCTCAAGGACCTTCGCCGCAGCGTCGTAGCTGAGGCACGCGCCAACAAGTGGAGCTTCCTTGAAGGCGTCCGCAAGGGCACGTTCACGGTTCCCGGCGACGGCGACGTCGACTT
>JAFQZU010000005.1 GCA_017405805.1 Lachnospiraceae bacterium | reverse complement strand
GTCATTCTGCAGCCTCTGACACATCCCTCGGTTTAGGAAAGTTTAGGAAATCGGGGTAAAAAACTGAAAGTCGAATTTTTGGCTTAAACATCAGCTTTTTCGGCATTTTTACCCTTCTGAACTGTCAAAAACGGGATTATATCAGACCTCGCGGGAAAAGCAAACATATATTCCGAATATTCGTTCGAAATTCTTGTTGACAAGAGAATGCACGTTCGATATAATCATGGTACACGCAAACGGATGTTCGCGCAGACTGGGAAAAAGGAGGTTCGCGATGGTTCAGAAGAGTAACGGGATCGATATCATGGGATGTGTTCAGAACGCTTACGGCGTATCGGAGGATATATGCGGAACGGCTGTGCGCAGGCCTTCATACGGTACAGGATCGGGCCGCAGGGCTTCCTCCGCTGCAAGGCGCCGCTCCTCCAGCCGCGCGGAGATCCTTGATTTCCGCCACGCGGCAGGCTATGTCATTCCGGACGACGAAGTCCGCAGGTACAGGGAAGAAGCCCGGCGCAGACAGGCGGCCGCGAACCGCAGGAAGGTTAAGAGCCGCAGGAGGCGCTTCAGACGATCGGTGACAATGCTCGTGATCGGGCTTGTGATCGGCATGCTGATGACAATGGGGATCGGGATGATCACAAGGGCGTCGGCAGCGGAGCTTCCGCCCGCATTTAAGTATTATGACAACATCGTCGTCCAGTACGGCGACAGTGCCGAAGAGATCATAGCGCGGTACATGGATCCCGATCACTATGCGTCGGAAGAGATTTATATTGAAGAGCTGTGCCGCATCAACCAGATGGAAACAGGCAGCGACGGCATGCCGCTCATTCACCCCGGAACCCACATTGTGGTGCCTTATTATTCCGAGGAAGTACTGCGCTGATCAGCGCAGTACGCCTCCTTCATCCGCGCTCTGCACATCGCGCGCATATCTTCTGAGGATACCCTTCGTCACGGGAGCGGTATAACTCCATTGTTCGCGTCTTTTCGCCAGTTCTTCTTCTGATACGAGCAGGTCGACCCTGCGGTTTTCCACATCGATCCGGATCCGGTCCCCGTCCCGCACAAGCGCGATCGGGCCGCCTGCCGCCGCCTCCGGTGAGATGTGTCCGACAAAACAGCCGTTATTGGTACCCGAGAAGCGGCCGTCCGTGATGACAGCCGTTGTTTTGTCGAGACCCTGCCCGTGAAGCAGCTTCATGGGTTTGTACATCTCCGGCATGCCCGGTGCGCCCTTGGGGCCGGCGTAGCGTATGACGACGACGTCGCCCGCTTTGACCTGCCGTTTCGCCAGGGCCTGATTTGCAGCCTCTTCTCCGTCGTAACAGACGGCTTTGCCCTCAAAGACACGTACTTCGGGCGCGATGGCAGCGGGTTTGGATACGCCGGAGGAAGGTGCGAGGCTTCCGCGCATGACTGCGATGCCCGCCAGTTTGGAGAAGGGATCCTGCATGGTGGAGATGACTTGCGGATTGCTTCCGTAGAGATTGCGGAAGGAACGGATCTCCTCGGAAAGCGTCCTTCCGGTCACGGTCAGACAGTTCCCGTACAGCACGGACCGGAGCTGCCTGAGAACTTCGGGTACGCCGCCGGCTTTGTAGAAATCTTCAGCGTCGTAAACGGCGGAAGAGGGGGAGATCTTTACAAGGAGAGGAACTGTATCCGCATAGGAATCGATCCATTCCAGGACGGTGTGCGGAGGGATGCCGATCTCATCGGCGATAGCCGACAGATGCAGGACGCAGTTAGTGGATCCGCCCGCTGCCAGGAGGAACATGATGGCGTTGCGGAGAGATTCCTCCGTGATCAGGTCGCGTGCCGTGATCCCCTTAAGGACCATGGATACAATGGTCTCGCCGGTGTGGAAGGCGGCTCTTGTCCGCGCGTTGTAGACAGCGGGAATGGCGGCGGTCCCCGGAAGGGACATGCCAAGAACCTCCGCGATGCAGCACATGGAATTGGCGGTCGCCATGTGCTGGCAGGAACCGACAGTAGGGCAGCTCACCTCCGACAGGTCTTCCATGGCGCGGACCGATATGGCGCCCGCCTGCAGCATGCCCTCGGCCTCCTGGGGCGTCGTGGAATTGGTCTTTTGAAGGGCGCCGAAGGCAGGACCGCCCAGCATGCATCCTCCGGCGAGAAAAATGCAGGGGATGTCAAGCCGTGCCGCCGCCATCAGCATGCCGGGGACCGTTTTGTCGCAGGAACCTATGAGAACGAGTCCGTCCATCCGGTGCGCTCTCGCCATGATCTCGATCCCGTCGGCGGTGACTTCCCTCGAGGGGAGAGAGTAGCGGGAACCGTCGTGGGTCGTACAAACGCCGTCACAGACGGAAATACAGCCGAACTCAACGGGCGTGCCGCCGGCCCGGTAGATGCCGTGTTTGACTTCCTCGCTGAGGGCGCGCAGATGTCTGTGGCCAGGCACAAGGTCCGCAAAGGAATTGCATATGCCGATCACCGGACGATCAAAATCCTCTTCGCTGTAGCCGTTAGCTTTATATAATGTCCGGCAGGAGATCATCTCATTGCCGGTAAAGGTCCCCTTCTCAAATCTGTTCTGCATAGTACCATCCTTCCCTGTCTGTAAAGGGCTTTTTCCGTCTCACACTATATTCTACAGTAAAAACGATTTTATACAATTGATTTAGAAAAAACAGCGTACGAAACAAATGACATTATGCTATAATCTAAAAATACTCCACCCGCGTCAAGCGGGGCGGGGCCTGTACTATTCAAGGAAAGTGAGATGTCATGGCGGCAAAAGCACAATATCATACACATCAGAAGGAAGAACTGGCAGCCTATCTGCGCTCGGTACCGGGCAGGCACGTGACGGCTGCGGACATCTGTGCGCATTTTCAGTCCATAGGAAATCCGATCGGAACCGCCACCGTGTACCGGCAGCTCGAGAGAATGGTACGGGAGGGAAAGGTCAATAAGTATATCATTGACGCCGGAAGTCCGGCCTGTTTCGCTTATGCAGGCGAGAACGTACACTGTGAAGAGGGCGTATGCTTTCACTGCAAATGCGAGCGCTGCGGCCGCCTGATCCACATGCGCTGTGAGGAACTGGAAGGGATCGGACAGCACTTAAAGGACCATCACCACTTCGTGCTGAATCCGATGCGGACCGTCTTTTACGGCGTATGTGAAGAGTGTCTTCTCAAGGAAGACGAGGAGAGTGAAGTTTGAAAAAAACAGTTATATTACTGAGTATAGCGGTGCTGCTCACGATGCTGCTCACGACCGGGTGCGCCATACACGGGAAGAAGATCCGGGAAGCCTCCGAGGGCTTTTTAAACGCGCTGGTCAGCGGGGATCCGCAGAGCGCATCCGAGTATGCGTCGGAACCCGTTATGCTTGACGCAGGCGTAGATTTCCTCAGCAGGGAGAAACTGGAGGAATCCCTTTACAAGGAGCTGGGCGGCGATGCGGGCGAGATCAAAAAAGAAGATCTGAGCGAGGAGGCGCAGAAAGCATTTTCGGATTTTATCGATGTTCTGGTGGAACGTTCTTTTTTGGCGTATACCATATCGGACATCTCGGAGAAAAAGGGAGTCGGAACGGTCAGAGCGGAGATCGAGGTTGGATATGATCCGCGCGGGGAGAGACTTTTTGACGCGGATATGACGGCGTCGGAAGAAATCGAGACATATCAGAATGAAAATCGGGAAGAGCTGCTCCGCATCTACGAGGAGCAGGGCGCCGAGGCGATGCGCAGGAAGATCTACAGCGATGTCGTCGAGATCATGGCGGCTTCCATGAAGGAGACAGTGGAGAATGCGGCGCCGCAGAAACGGCAGATCATCCTGACCGTCGAGAAGCAGGACGAAAAGTGGATCGTGACGGGCATAGAAGACGACAAAACATCTGCGGAAGGGAAATGAGATGGCGATCCCCATCAAGCTGCAGGTGTTCGAGGGTCCCATGGACCTGCTCATGCATCTGCTTGAAAAAAATAAAATCGATATATACGATATTCCGATCGTTACAATAACGGACCAGTACCTGGATTACGTGCATCAGATGGAGCACGCGGATATGAATGTGACCAGTGAGTTTCTGGTCATGGCGGCGACGTTGCTGGATATCAAGAGCAGGATGCTCCTTCCCCGCGAAACGGAGGATGGCGAGGAGGAGGGGGATCCCAGGGATGAACTGGTCCGCCGTCTTCTGGAATACAAGATGTACAAGTATGCCTCGGAGGAGCTGCGCGAGCGCAGCGTCGAGGCGGGACAGCGATATTACAGACCACAGGATCTTCCGGAGGAGGTGCGAAAATATGTACCTCCTATTAATTATGAGGAGCTGATCGGAGACAATACCATGGACAGTCTCCACGACGTCTTCATGCAGGTGCTGCGCCGCAAGAAGAATCGCGTGGATCCTGTGCGGAGTTCTTTTGGCGAGATCAAAAAAGAGGAGATCAGCGCGGCGGACAAGGAGCTCTATATCCGGGCTTTTCTCTTGAAACATCCAAAGACCGATTTCCGGGCGCTTCTGGAGGCGGAGAACAGCAAGGAGGAAGTAATCGTCACCTTTCTTGTCATCCTGGAATTGATGAAGACGCAGAAAGTCCGGATCACCCAGGAGGAGATCGGGGGCCCCATCCTGATCGAAGCCGTGGAGGAGGAGTCTGCAGATAAAGTGGAGCCGGAATCCGAGCCCGAGGAACCGCCGGCAGAGATCGCAGAGCCCGAGCCCGAGCAGCAGCCCGAAGAGACCGAAGAACTCGAAGAGACCGCAGAGCCCGAAACGCCGCAAAGGAGCCCGGAGGCCGGCCTGCAGCTCAGCAGCGGAACGGCGCAGCTTCTGCAGAAGCCGGTTTCCGAGATATTGCTGTTCTATCATGCCGGGTGGAGCACGAGAAGAAAACCGCGCCAGGACAGACGCGGAAGACGTAAGGATATGAAGGAAAGACGCTTGCGCAAAGATTTCTGGCGGCACAGACGCCGCCGTTTTTGACGCGGATCATTCTGATATGACGGAAAGGCACTTATATGCTTAAAACGCTTACAGCACAGATTGGGGAATTCAAACTGGTATCGGTCCTGACGCCGCTCATGATGATCTTCGAGGTCATCTGCGAGATGGTGATCCCGGTCCTCATGGGAAGGATCGTAGACCTGGGCATCAACGGCGGGAGCATGGAATATATCGTCAGGACAGGGCTCCTGATGCTCGTCGTGGCGCTTATGGGACTTATGTTCGGCATTCTGGGGGGCGTCTTCGCGGCAAGGGCATCGGCCGGCGTCGCGCGAAACCTCCGCAAAGCAATGCACGACAATATCCAGACCTTTTCTTTTTCCAACATCGATAAGTTTTCCACGTCCAGTCTCGTGACCAGGCTCACCACGGACGTCACCAACGTGCAGAACGCTTATCAGATGCTGCTCAGAATGGCGATGCGCTCGCCCATGACGCTGATCATCGCGATGTCCATGTCCTTTATCATCAGTCCCCGGCTCGCCAGCATCTATCTGGGCGCGGTGGTGATCCTGGCTGTCATCGTCATGCTGCTCATGGGCCGTGTGACCAAGTATTTCAAGAAGGTCTTCGAGCGATATGACGACCTCAACAGCAGCGTACAGGAGAACGTGTCCGCGATCCGCGTCGTAAAGGCTTATGTGCGGGAAGACTATGAGGTGCACAAGTTCAACGTCGCCGCGGGCAATATCTATAAGATGTTCAAGAAGGCGGAGAACAATATGGCGGGGATCAGCCCCTTCATGATGACGGTAGTCTATTCCTGCATCCTGCTGATCAGCTGGTTCGGCGCGCATTTTATCGTGAGCGGATCGCTCACGACCGGACAGCTGATGAGCCTTCTGACATACTGCATGAATATTCTGATGAGCCTTATGATGCTCTCCATGATCTTTGTCATGCTGACCATGTCGGAAGCGAGCGCGAAGCGAATCGCTGAGGTAATACAGGAAAAGAGCTCTCTGACAAATCCTGAGGAACCGATCATGGAGGTGCCGGACGGCAGCATCGTGTTTGAGGACGTGGATTTCTCCTACCGCCCCGGAAAGGGCGATCCCGTTCTCAAGGACGTAACGCTGTCCATCCGCTCCGGCGAGAGCATCGGGATCATCGGAGGGACCGGAAGCGCCAAATCCTCCCTGGTCAACCTGGTGAGCCGCCTGTACGACGTGACGCAGGGCCGTCTTCTGGTCGGCGGGCACGACGTGCGTGAATACGACATGGAAGCCCTGCGCAACCAGGTGTCCGTGGTGCTCCAGAACAATGTCCTCTTTTCGGGGACCATTCTGGATAATCTGCGCTGGGGCGATCCGGAAGCGACGGAGGAGGACTGCAGAAGAGTGTGCCGCATGGCCTGTGCGGATGAGTTTATCGAGAAGATGCCGGACGGCTATATGACCTATATCGAGCAGGGCGGAACCAATGTCTCGGGCGGGCAGAAGCAGCGCCTCTGCATTGCGAGAGCCCTTCTGAAAAAGCCCAGGATCCTGATCCTGGACGACAGCACCAGTGCCGTGGATACCGCTACCGACGCGAAGATCCGCAAGGCGTTCGCGGAAGAGATCCCGGATACGACCAAGCTGATCATAGCCCAGAGGATCGCAAGCGTTAAGGACTGTGACCGGATCATCGTCATGGACGAGGGCAGGGTCAGCGCATTCGATACCCACGAGAATTTGCTGAGCAGCAGTGAGATCTACAGGGAAGTCTATGAGTCGCAGGTCGGTGCGGGCGCCGACGCCGATTTCGACAAAAAACAGTGACCGGGCGTGCAAAAACGCGCACGCATGAGGTGAAATATGGCAGAGAACAGACAGGAACAGACATACAGAGCCGGCAGGAATGACAGGCCACGCGGGCCGGCCATGCGCGGCATGCCAAGACCCAAGGTGCAGGAGCCCGGCAAGCTCTTCAGGCGGATCATGTCCTACGTGATGAAGTATTACCGCATACAGATGGCCGCGGTCCTCATATGCATCGTCCTCTCCGTCCTTGCGAACGTACAGGGGACCATGTTCACGCGGACGCTGATCGACGATTATATCACGCCCATGATCGGGCAGGCAGATCCGGATTACGGACCGCTTCAGGCAGCCATGCTGCGGGTCGTCTGTTTTTACGCGATCGGCATCGCCGCCGCCTACACACAGGCAAGGCTCATGGTAGTGATCAATCAGGGGACACTGCGCCGGATCAGGGAAGAGATCTTTGAGCATATGGAAAAGCTTCCCATCCGCTATTTTGACACGAACGCGCACGGGGATATCATGTCTGTCTTCACCAACGACGTGGACACGCTGCGCCAGATGATCAGCCAGAGTATCCCGCAGTTCTTCAACAGCGCGATCACCATCGTGAGCATTCTGGCCATGATGCTGACGCTGAGCATCCCGCTCACCGTCGTATCCCTTTGCATGGTGGCGCTCATGCTGTTCATGACAGTGCAGGTGACGAAGCGTTCGGGGCGCAATTTTGTCGCGCAGCAGAGGAATCTGGGAAAACTGAACGGATTTATCGAGGAGACCATCACGGGCGAAAAGGTGGTAAAGGTCTTCTGCCACGAGAAGCAGTCCGTCGAGAAGTTTGACGAGCTCAACGAGGCGCTTTACCAGAGCGCCTTCAAGGCGAACGCTTACGCCAATATCATAGGACCCGTCAACGCGCAGATGGGCAACGCCAGCTACGTCGTCGTGGCGCTGGTGGGAGGCCTGCTCGCACTCAACAAGTTCGCCGGGTTTACCGTCGGCGCACTGGCGAGCTTTCTGACCTTCAACAAGAATTTCAGCATGCCCATCAACCAGATCAGCATGCAGTTCAACAGTATCATCATGGCGCTGGCCGGCGCGGAGAGGATCTTCAAGCTCATGGACGAGCAGCCGGAGACGGACGACGGCTACGTCATGCTGGTCAACTGCGAAGTGAAGGACGGGGAGATCGTCGAGACGAAGTCCCACACCGGAAAGTGGGCCTGGAAGCACTACCACAAGGCCAGCGACACGGTCACCTATCAGCCCATGGAAGGGGACGTGACGTTTGTCGATGTGACGTTCGGCTATAACCCCGACAAAACAGTCCTTCATAACATCGACCTGCACGCCAACCCCGGCGAGAAGATCGCCCTGGTGGGCTCCACGGGCGCCGGAAAGACGACGATCACGAACCTGATCAACCGCTTTTACGACATAAGCGAGGGGAAGATCCGCTACGACAACATCAATATCCAGAAGATCAAAAAGCCCGATCTGAGGCGGTCCCTGGGCATAGTCCTGCAGGATACCCACCTTTTTACGGGCACGGTCATGGAAAATATCCGGTACGGAAACCTGGAGGCGACGGACGAGGAAGTCATCGCGGCGGCCAGACTTGCCAATGCCGACGGCTTTATCAGGCGCCTGCCCCAGGGGTATGACACCATGCTGAAGGGGGACGGAGCAAATCTGTCGCAGGGCCAGAGACAGCTCCTTGCCATCGCGAGGGCGGCCGTCGCAGATCCGCCGGTCCTGATCCTGGACGAGGCCACGAGCTCCATCGACACCAGGACCGAGAAGATCGTGCAGGAAGGCATGGATAAGCTCATGAGCGGCCGCACGACCTTCGTCATCGCCCACAGGCTCTCCACCATCCGCAACAGCGACCAGATCCTGGTCCTGGAAAACGGCAGGATCGTGGAGCGGGGCAATCACGAGCAGCTCCTCGCGCAGAAGGGCCGTTACTACCAGCTCTATACGGGCAAGAGCGACGCCCTGACAGCCTGATGATCAGTCGCCGGGGAAGCGGTGATCCATCACGCTCATATAGGCGGGGCGGATGATCTTGCCCATGCCAACCAGTTCCTCAAGCCGGTGCGCGCTCCAGCCGGCTATCCGCGCGATGGCGAACATGGGCGTGAAAAGCTCCCTTGGTATGCCGAGCATGTCATAGACGAAGCCGCTGTAGAAGTCCACATTTGGGCTGACGCCCTTGTATATGCGGCGGTCCTTCGCAATGACCTGCGGCGCAATGCGCTCAACCTGTTCATACAGGGCCAGTTCTTCGTCACGGCCCTTTTCCTCCGCGAGCCTTCCGACAAAACGCTTGAAGATCCGCTCGCGGGGATCCGACACTGAATAGACGGCGTGTCCCATGCCGTAGATGAGCCCCTGGTGATCAAAGACGGCGCCGCTCAGCATTCTGGTCAGATAGCGGAACATTTCCTCGTCGTCGCGCGGATCCCGGACATTCTCACGGATGTTGGACATCATCTCCACGACTTTCAGATTTGCGCCGCCGTGCCGGGGACCCTTCAGGGAGGACATAGCAGCCGCAATGGTCGCGTAGGTGTCGCTTCCGGAGGAAGTGACGACGCGGGTCGTAAAGGTGGAGTTGTTGCCGCCGCCGTGCTCCATGTGGAGCATCAGCGCCGCATCCAGCACGCGGGCTTCTGTCTCGGTAAAGGTTTTGTCGGGGCGGAGCATCATAAGGATGTTCTCCGCAGTGGATAAAGAGGCGTCCGGACGGTGGATGTACATGCTGTCAAAATTGTCATAGTGATTGAATGCCTGATAGCCATAGATGGCCAGCATGGGGAAGATCGCGATCAGTTCGATGCACTGGCGGATGACGTTTGGCAAGTCAGTGCGCAGGGCGTAAGGGTCATAGGAAGCCAGGGTCAGGATGCTGCGGGTCATGGAATTCATGATATCCCGGGACGGCGCTTTCATGATGACATCCCTGGTAAAATTGGTGGGAAGATTGCGGGCTGTGATAAGGATGTCCTTGAAATCAGCGATTTCATCCGCTGAAGGAAACTCGCCGAAAAGAAGCAGGTAAGCAAGCTTTTCATAAGCGAAGCGCTCGGTGCTGCATGCGGCGACAAGATCCTTTACGTTGTAGCCGCGATACCATAGTTCGCCGTCAACAGGGACACGCTTTCCGTCGATCTGTTTGAAAGAGATCACGTCCGAGATCCGTGTCAGGCCGGTGAGAACACCTTTTCCGTTGAGGTCACGAAGTCCGCGGTTGACGTTATAGCTCCTGAAGAGCTCCTGGGGGATATCGTTGCTGCGGACGCAGAGGTTCATTTTATCCGTGGCGTATTCATACACATCCTTCATCATCGTCATAGGCATGTCTCCTTATTTTACATATAATTTACAAGTATAATGAATTTTACAAAAACGTCAATGAACAAATTGTAAAGAGTGACTAAAGGAAGTGTGTTAGAATAGTAGTATCATTGTAAAATAGCACAGAAAGGATACGAATAATGAAAATACTCGTTACCGGAGGAACAGGTTACATCGGAAGTCATACAGTCGTCGCCCTGCAGCAGGCGGGCTACGAGGCAGTCATTGCGGATAATCTTTACAATTCCAGTCCGGTGGTGCTGGAGAGGATCGCGCAGATCACGGGCAAAAAGCCCGCTTTCTACGAACTGGATCTTTTGGACAGGGACGGCCTGGAAGCGCTCTTTGAGAAGGAGAAGATCGACGCGGTCATTCATTTTGCCGGTTATAAGGCAGTGGGCGAATCCACGAGAAAACCGATCGAATATTACCGCAACAATCTGGTGAGCACGCTGAACCTCTGCGACGTGATGCGCGGACATGGCTGCAAGAAGATCGTATTCAGCTCCTCCGCCACCGTTTACGGCGATCCCGCCTTCGTGCCGATCACGGAGGAGTGCCCGCTGGGAGAGACCACCAATCCCTATGGCGAGACCAAGGCGATGCAGGAGCGCATCCTGACGGATATCTGGAGGGCGGATCCGTCCTGGCAGGTCATGCTGCTGCGCTATTTCAATCCCGTTGGCGCTCACGAAAGCGGGCTGATGGGAGAGGATCCCAAGGGAATCCCCAACAATCTCCTTCCCTATGTGGCGCAGGTGGCTTCGGGCAAGCTCGAGAAGATCCACGTGTTCGGAAATGACTACGATACGCCCGACGGCACGGGCGTGCGGGACTATATCCACGTCTGCGACCTGGCAGAGGGCCATGTGAGCGCGCTCAAGGCCTTTGACAGGCTGGACGGCGTCCAGATCTTCAACCTGGGCACCGGGACGGGATACAGTGTTCTTGATATGATTCACGCTTTTTCCAAGGCATGCGGACGCGATCTTCCGTATATTATAGAGGGAAGAAGGCCCGGCGACATCGCGACCTGCTACAGCGATCCGTCCAGAGCGGAAGAAGTGCTCGGATGGAAGGCGAAGAGGACGCTGGAGGACATGTGTGCGGACTCCTGGAGATGGCAGAGCAAGAATCCCCTCGGTTACAACTGATCTGCGAAACGGGCCGGTGAAGGCCGGAGGAAGCGGGAGGATATGGTGCTTATGAAAAACGCGGGAAAAAGAAGATATTGGAGTGCGGCGGCTGCGCTTATACTGTGCGTCGCTCTGGCGGTCGTTACAGCCGGCTGCGTGCAGAAAGTCACGGCAGTCAGCATCGCCAAACAGACGGCGGACAATCTGGAAAAGGTGAAATCCCTGACCGCAAAGGAAAACCTGAAGATGGGAATGAAGCTGGCTTCGGGCGATAACAGCATGGACCTTTCCATCGATATGGACATGGACATGAAGCTCGTCAAAGAGCCGCTCACGGGCAGCGTGGACATGAAAGCGAAACTGGAGGGCATGGGGACGTCCACGGAAGTGGGCGCGCTCACCTATTTGGAAAAGGACGGCGAGAATGTTGTGACATATACTTCCGTCGAGGGCGGAGAATACACAAAACAGGTCACGCCGGCGGGTGATTTCAAGGGCGTGGAGCTGACGGACATGAGCGTCCTCAGAAAGATCGCGGACGTCTCCCAGACAGCCGAGCTGCGGAAGGAGACCGAGGACGTCAACGGGACAGAAGCCTATGTGATCGATCTGACGCTCTCGGGCGAGACGCTGCAGGAGATGCTTGACGGAAGTATGTCCGGCCTGCAGGGCGCAGGACTGGATGTGAAGGTGACGGATCTCAAAGACTGTGAAGTGCCGACGGTCCTCTATATCAGCAAGGAGAAGAAGCTCCCCGTGCGGATCACGATGGACCTGACGAGCCTGGGAGACAAGCTGACGGGGCAGATATCGGAAACGATCGGCACCGCGGGTCTGGAACTCTCCGTGACGGAAATGACGTCCATCATGGATTTTATGGATTACGACGCCTTTGACAGCATCGAGATCCCGGAAGAGGCACGCGCCGCGAAAGAGGTTGAGTTATGAAATGGTGGGGACTGGAACCTGTTACGGAAGGCGCGGACACCAAGGAAGCCGCCGCGCAGCTGAAGAGTGCCGTGACCATCGAGCGGTTTAAGATCAGCGACGGATATCTCTATGTACCCGGGAAGGGATTTTCCTGGAGATTTCTGCCGCTGGCGGAAGTGCGGGGCGTGATCCCCGGGATCACGGTAGATGCGGAGGACAATGCGCTGGTCTCTTTCAGCGTCGAGAAACCGATCCTGCGCGTGATCTATCA
This sequence comes from Lachnospiraceae bacterium, assembly GCA_017405805.1. Classification (GTDB taxonomy): domain Bacteria; phylum Bacillota; class Clostridia; order Lachnospirales; family Lachnospiraceae; genus CAG-791. Next base: position 235,867 of record JAFQZU010000005.1, on the reverse strand, counting down.
GGGCGGAATGGAACCGCTCTCCTTCGAACACGGCAAAAATGCGGAGATGGTGACGGATCTTCTGAAAAAGCATATTGAGGAGAACAGGAACCATCCGGAAAAGCAGGCAAGGGGAAGAGATGCGCAGGAATTATAAGCTGACAGTGAGCTACGACGGGACCCGCTATCAGGGATGGGAGCACCAGCCCGACACCGAGATGACCATTCAGGGAAAGCTGGAGACAGTCCTCACAGGCATGCTGGCAGCCGAGCGGGGCGAAGGCGTGCCGGTCGAAAAGCTGACGGTCATCGGAGCAGGCAGAACGGACGCCGGCGTCCACGCCAGAGCTATGGTCTGCAACGTCCTTCTGGACACGGCCAAAGACGAGGCGGCAGTGCAGGCTTATCTGAACCGCTATCTGCCGGAGGACATCAGCGTAAACAGCGTAAAGCACTGCGCGGACCGGTTTCACAGCCGCTTTAAGGCCACTGGGAAAGTGTACCGCTACACCTGTTGGTGTGCGGACGCCAAGCCCGTCTTCGACAGGCGGTATGTGACGGTGCTGGATGAGATGCCGGACATCGAGCGGATGCGCGCCGCCGCGGCGCTTTTGAAGGGGATGCATGACTTCAGGAGTTTTTGCGGAAATTCGCGCATGAGCAAATCGACGGTCCGCACGCTCTACGACATCAGGATCGAAAAGAGCGGCGGTTACGTGCGGTTCTATTTTCACGGCAACGGCTTTCTGCAGAATATGGTGCGTATCCTCGTGGGGACGCTCCTGGAGACCGGATACGGCAGACGGGAGCCGGAGGAGATGACGGATCTGCTGGAGGCGGGCAACCGGCGCCTGGCCGGCTTCACGGCGCCCGCAAAAGGTCTTTGTCTTATGAAGGTGGAGTACTGATGAACAATTATCCGACAGAGAACGAGGGCTTATATCAAAGAGTCGTATCGGCCTATACGGCGGCCGACCTGGAGATCAATCTGACCCGGGATATGACGGCGTCCTTTCATCTGCGGGACGGGGACGTTCTCTACAAACTTGCCGATCTGCCCGTTCCCGGAAGGATCCGGGAATTTACGGACCGGCTGATGGCCATGACGGTCTCCGACAATATAGAGAAAGCGAAGCGGTTCGGCGATATCAAAAACATGCTGCGCATGTACAGCGACGGCGTGCGGGACAGTTCCGTCGAGATCCGGGTACGCGCGAAGTCAGGGAAGGAAGTGTGGCTCCGGGAGCGCCTTTTGTTCCTCCGGGAGTCCAAGGACGACGATGTGATCGGCATCATCACTTTGCGCGATATCACAAAGAGAAGAGAGACAGAGCTTGAAAACGACAGGAACAGCGATCTGATCGAGGCGCTGACCAGAGAGTATACCAATGCCTTCAGCGTAGACGTGATCCGGGATACCTATGAGATCTTCCGCATGGACACCGCCTTCCGGAAAGGCTTCATGGAGGTCCTCCTGCCGTCCTATTCCGCTTCGATCCATAAATTCGCGGTCGATCATGTGCATCCCAACGACAGGGAGGAATTCCTGGCCAACGTGGACCTGGATTATGTCAAAAGCGTCCTGGCGGATCATCCGGACTACAGCTTCACCTTCCGAATCATGGATGAGGAACAGGGCCCCGTGTATTATCGCGGGATCTTTGTCAGGATCGGAACGGAGAAGGATCCGCTTCGCGAGATCATAGCTGCCTTTGCCAATATCCATAAAGAACGAAAGGAAGAGATCCAAAGGCAGCGGCTTCTGGAAGAGGCGCTCCTGCGGGCCAGAAAGGCGGATAACGCAAAAAGCGCCTTCCTCAGCAATATGTCCCACGACATCCGCACGCCCATGACGTCCATCATTGGGCTCACTGCCATCGCGCGGGAAAACGCGGACAATCCCGACCGCGTGCGGGAGTGCATGGACCAGATCCGCACGTCGGGGCAGCACCTCTTGCAGCTGATCGGCAATGTCCTGGACATGACCAGGATCGAAAGCGGCCATCTCGATATGGATGAATCCTGGAACGATATCCACCAGATCATGAAGGATTCCGTGGATATGGTCCGGATCGCCGCAGGCGAGAAAAACATTGCCATCGACCTGGATATCAGCAGAAAATTCCCCAAGATGATCTACTGCGACAAGCTCCGCATGACCCAGCTTCTCGTCAACCTGGTCAGCAACGCGGTAAAATACACGAACCGGGGCGGCCATGTGGGGGTCCACGGGGATGTCGGGACAAAACCCGTATCCGGGAATGCGACCTGTACGGACAAATGCAGTGATTATTCGGGCGAGAAGGGAATCCTGATCCGGGTAGAGGACGACGGGATCGGCATGGATGAGCGGTTCATGGAAAAGCTGTTTACGCCTTTTGAGCGCGAGCACAATTCGACCATGAGTAAAGTCAGCGGCACGGGGCTCGGTCTCTCCATCTGCAAGGGGATCGTCGAGAGAATGGACGGCGTGATCTGCGTGTGGTCAAAGCCCGGAAAGGGGAGTACTTTTGTCGTCTGGCTGCCGATGGCGGGGATCGGCGCGGATGACAGCGAACCCGCCAAGGAGAACGCACAGGCCATCGAGGAGTATGTCTCCGAGCCCGAGCAGGTCAGCATTTTTGCCGCTGCCGGCAGAAGGCGCAGGACGGAAGGCCTGCAGAAGAAGGGCGGAATGCTGCATCTTCTTCTGGTCGAAGACAACACCCTTAACCGGGAGATCATCGCCGAGATCCTGGAGGACGAGGGATATGTGGTGGACACGGCGGAAGACGGTCTGGAAGCGGTCAACAGAATTGCCGGCGTTGGCGGAGACAGCTACGACGCGGTGCTGATGGACCTGCAGATGCCCGTCATGGACGGCTATGAGGCGACACGCACGATCCGTGCCATGGAAGGCGCGCGCGGGGCTGTTCCGATCATCGCCATGACCGCGGACGCCTTTGAGGAGGACAGGAAACGCTGCAGAGAGGCGGAGATGGACGCTTACATCTCCAAGCCGGTGGAAATGGACGCTCTGCGCTATGTCATTGAACATATGGCGTGATCACCGGTCCAGGGCTGCTTCCCAGCAGGTGCGCCGCGGCCAGCTGCCGGTGTCAAGGGCATCGCGTATAAGAGCGGCGTACCAGCGCATTTTGGCGCGTGTGTGAGACGATTGCAGACAGAGATCAGGCGGAGCGGAGGCGGTATAGCTGCCCTCCGTTCCGGTCATATCCCGCATCAGGACCTGCATGAGCTGGGCGCGGTCCTCGAGGGCAAATGTCTTGCTGTAGCGGTCGTAAAAATAGATCCGTTCCGGATCCTCCTCCGCCGCGGCGGTATAGGACGGGTCCCCGACGGTATCATAGCTGCTGCCGTTTTCATCCATATAGGCATCATAATACTGAAACCCCGATGGATTCATCGCGCTCCACTCCTCCTCCCGCAGGAGGTCTTTTTTTAGCAGGGCGTAATCCGTGACATGTGTCAGTTCATGCAGGATGATGCCGCGGTACAGGCCTGCCTGCAGATTGAGGGCGACCTTCGCCACGGTGTTCTGATCGACGGTAAAAGCACCAGCCTCCGAGATATTCTGATCCGCATACAGGGGCGTCATAGGGCCGGTCAGATAGAAGGTAATATCCCGGTAATACAGGCCGCAGAGCGCGCGAAAATAGTCCCCCGGGTAGAGACTGAGAGCGCTCTCAAGGGTGGACAGCCCGTTCTCCATGACATAGTAATTGTCCTCTGTCTGGACGCTATAATCGGGAAAAACAGCGGGGACGTCAGTCCCGAGGACCACGTGCACCCCGTATTTTTCATAGATCGCTTCTGCGCGGGCTGACAGGTCCCCGTAATCCGCGTGCGGGAAAACATAGGGAATCTTTTCCGGCACGGCACGGGCAGTCCTTTGTCCGCACCGCTCGTCAGAGAGATCGCACAGGCAGATCCTTTCCGGCCTTCCTTTCTCATCGCAGAGGGCAAAACAGCAGTAGTGTCCAGCTGCCGGCTGCGGCGCCAGCATAAGGCTGCGGGACGGATCCGGTCTGATGGCCTGCGGCAGTTCATACTCAGTCAGTATACCTGCTGCGGTATCCCATACGGTCAGTACCGGGTCGGGATCCGACCGGATGGCGCACAGTTTCCCGTCCGACCCGGCTCCGAAATAAAGATCTTCCCCCTCGTATGTAAAATAAGCGGCTTCGCCGGATTCGGGATCGACCTGCGCAAAGATCTGCATGTCCGGCCTGTCCTCCGGATAGGTGGAAAACAAAAGACTTCCATCGTCGGGATCTGCCACTTGCGTGAGCCAGCTGCACTGCCGCGGCAGACGCCATATCTCGGTGACGGAACCATCGTCCCCGCACCGGGAGAGGATCCCCGCGGGAGAGAACAGATAGAGCGCGCCGCAGGCGCTCACCGTTTCCGGCGGGTATTCATCATTACAGGGGACCCGGAAGGGGGCTGCGTCCGTTTGCGGGCGGTACACGATCCCCTGGGCGTCGTCGCTTATGATCAGCGGATCGGCAGAGAGGATACGGATGTTTTCCGTGCTTCCTCCCGGGAAGGGAAAAGTCAGAAGATCGCGAAGGCGGCCTTTCTCAAGGTCAAGGAGCCTTGCGTGACAGACTTCCTTCTCCGGATCTGCCAGCAGGATCAGGAGCGTATTGCCGTCATACATGCCGCAGCTGCATACGGCAAGTCCCTCCGCATTGTCCAGGACCAGTTCCGTGACGTCCATAAAAGCGGGCGCTTCGTCGATCCGGCAGGCGTCCGTACCGGTCCTTCTTTTTGCGAGAAGGATCACGGCGACGGCGGCTGCGAGCACGAGGACCATGAGCGGGAAAAGTATTTTTTTGTCGCGGGAAGGGGCCTTCATCTATATAAATCTACCTCTGCGAAGATTTTTGTGATACGATAAAGTGTAACGGCCGGCGGTGCCGGTCAAAGACCATTATAGGATGAAAAAAGCGGTATGTCACCAGAACAATACCGCGGGGAGGACAGGTTCATGAAGCTGGGTTTTATCGGCTGCGGCAACATGGCTGGAGCCATTATGGAAGGGATCATAGGAAGCGGCATTGCGGCGCCTTCCGACATCATCGGCGCCGAGCCCTCTGCGACCGCGCGGGACGCCGTGCAGAAGAGACTCGGGATCCGGGTGACAGGGGACAACAGGCAGGCGGCAAAGGAAGCAGAGCTTTTGTTCCTCACGGTGAAACCCCAGTTTCTGGGACAGGTGATCGATGAGATCCGGGACTGTGTAACGGCGGACCAGCTGATCATCAGCATCGCTGCCGGCAAGACGGTCTCCTGGATCGAGGAGCGCTTCTGGAAAGACCTGCGCATCGTCCGTCTTATGCCCAACACGCCCGCGCTCGTCGGACAGGGAATGACGGCGGTCTGCGGGAACCGCTTTGCGGGAGAAGAGGATCTGGAGAAGGTCTGCGGGATCTGCAGGGCCTTCGGAAAGGCGGAGATCGTGGCGGAGCGGCTTTTTGACGCGGTCACGGCCCTGAGCGGCAGCTCCCCGGCCTACGTCTTCATGTTTATCGAAGCGATGGCAGACGCTGCGGTACAGTGCGGCATGCCGCGCGCGCAGGTCTATTCCTTCGCGGCCCAGGCAGTCCTCGGGAGCGCGGCCATGGTCCTCGAAACGGGCAGACACCCCGGAGAACTGAAGGATATGGTCACCTCGCCCGCGGGCACTACCATCGAGGCGGTCCGCGTCCTGGAACGTCAGGGCTTTCGCAGCGCGGTGATGGAAGCGGTCTGCGCCTGCGCGGAGCGCTCCGCACAGATGAGAGAAGACCAGTAACGAGCGAACAATAGAGTAAGGAGGGAATGATTTCAAATGAGAAGAGAGACAATGTGCATTCAGGCCGGCTACGAGCCCAAAAACGGCGAGTCCAGGATGATCCCCATCATCCAGAGCACGACCTTCAAATACGACAGCAGCGCCGCCATGGGCAAGCTCTTTGACCTCGAGGAAGAAGGATATTTCTACACAAGGCTGCAGAACCCCACCAACGATATGGTGGCGGCTAAGATCACGGCGCTCGAGGGCGGCACGGCGGGCATGCTGACTTCCTCGGGGCAGGCTGCCAGCTTCTTCAGCGTCTTCAATATCGCCGGCTGCGGTGACCACATCATTTCCTCCTCCACCATATACGGCGGCACCTTCAATCTCTTCAACGTGACCATGCGCAGGATGGGGATCGATTTCACCTTCCTGGATCCCGACTGCTCGGACGAGGAGCTGGAAGCAGCTTTCCGTCCCGAGACCAAGGCGGTTTTTGGCGAGACCATTGCTAACCCGGCCCTGGTGGTCTTCGACATTGAGCGCTGGGCCAACGCGGCGCACCGCCACGGCGTTCCGCTCATCGTGGACAACACCTTCGCCACGCCGATCAACTGCAGGCCCATCGAGTGGGGCGCCGATATCGTGACCCACTCCACGACAAAATACATGGACGGCCACGACGCCACAGTCGGCGGCAGCATCGTGGACGGCGGAAAATTCGACTGGATGGCTCACGCGGACAAGTTCCCCGGCCTGACCACGCCCGACGAATCCTATCACGGCATCACCTATGCGGAAAAATTCGGCATGGGCGGCGCCTTCATCACCAAGTGCACCGCGCAGCTGATGCGCGATTTCGGCTCCATCCAGGCGCCCATGAACGCCTACCTGCTCAATCTGGGCCTCGAATCGCTGGCGGTCAGGATGCCCAGACACTGCAGCAACGCGCAGCAGGTCGCGGAATTCCTTCAGAAGCACGAGAAGGTGGCCTGGGTCAATTATCCCGGACTTCCCGGCAACAAGTACTATGAGCGCGCGAAAAAATACATGCCCGACGGAACCTGCGGCGTGATCTCTTTTGGCGTAAAAGGCGGAAGAAGTGCAGCGGAGGAATTTATGAAGCACCTGAAGGTCGCCATGATCGCCACGCATGTGGCGGATGCCCACAGCTGTGTCCTGCATCCCGCCAATTCCACCCACAGGCAGCTCACGGACGAGGAGCTTCGCGCCGGCGGCGTCAGCCCCGACCTGATCCGATTCTCCTGCGGAATCGAAAATGTGCAGGATATCATCGAGGATCTGGACAACGCGCTTTCCTTCATCTGACCGCGCATCAACCGGGCCGCAATGCTAATGCCGCTATAATATTGCCGCAGTACTAATACCACAGTACTAATGCCGCTATAACAACGCCGCTATAACAATGAGGAAAACTATGGCACAGGATAATAAAATCTATGTGATCGGACACAAGAACCCCCACACGGATTCGATCACTTCCGCGATCGGATACGCCACCTATCTGCGGGCGCAGGGGAAAGACGCCGTCGCATGCAGGATCGGCGCGGTCAATTATGAGGCACGCTACCTGCTGAAGCGATTTGGTTTTGAGGAGCCTATGTTTCTGGAGACGGCCAAAGTGCGCATGGACGAGATCGATCTGGAAGAACCCGTCAGCATGACGGCCGACGCGTCCATTCTCGACATGCTGCGCCTGCTGGATGAGACGCACCGGGAATCGGTCGGCATCACGGACGCGGAGGGGCGCCTTGTCGGCTATGCCGAGCAAAAGTCCATCGCCAGGCTTGCGCTGAGCAGGTCGGAGGACACGCTGGAGATCATCTGCCAGACGCCGACGGAGTATTTCCGCAGAGCGCTGGAGGGAACCATTCTCTTCGATCCCCCGGAGCGCCATCTGAACGGAAGGGTCAATGTCATCACCCACACGGCGGACGACGATCTGGAGCCTTACGGGATCGAGGACAGGATCATCGTGACCGGCGCAAAGGATGATACGATGAAGGAGCTGATCCAGCGCGGCGCGGGCATGCTCATCGTGGTCTGGACCGATTCGGTCAGCGACGAGATCCTCGCGATGGCAAAAGAGAAAAACTGCGCCATCATCCAATCCGGACTGGGTCCCATGATGTCGTCGAGATTCCTTTTCTACGCCGCCCCCGTCACCGAGATCATGCGCAAAAAGCCCATCAAGTTTTATGTGCATGAGCTCGCCGAGGATGTGGAGAAAAAGATGTCCAAGACCCGCTACCTGTCTTATCCCGTCGTGGGAGAGGACGAGAAGCTGGTCGGCTATGTCACCATGTCCCAGATCATGAACTACCAGAACAAGCAGATCGTCATGGTGGACCACAACGAGTTCTCCCGCTCCGTGCCCGGCATCGAGAAGGCGCGCGTCCTGGAAGTGATCGATCACCACAGGGTGACGGATTTCTCCACTTCCCGCCCTGTCAGCTTCCGGAATGAGATCGTCGGCAGTACCAGCACCATCATCGCGACCATGTTCCGCGAGAACCAGATCAGCATCGACGACAATCTCGCAGGCCTTCTTCTGGGCGGCCTTCTGTCCGACACCATGAATCTGCGAACGCCCACCACGACGCCCCGCGACAGGCAGACGGCCAACATCCTGGCGGCCCTTGCCGGCGTGGATCTGGACGCTTTTGCCGAGGAGATGTTCTCCATCAACGAGGCAGAGGAACTCAAGTCCCTGGAAGAAATGATCCTGCACGACGCCATCTTCTACGAGACCAACGGCTGCCGGATCATGGTCGGCAAAATCAATGTCGGTGCGCTGAGCGATTTCGTGGACCGCTACGACGAAGTGCAGCAGACGCTCGACACCGTCACCCACATAAAGGGGTTGGAACTCGGCGTCCTTATGATCAGTTCCGCGCTGGAAAACGCCTCCATCCTCTTCTCATCCGGCGAGAAGGCGGGTTGGGTGCCTGAGGCCTTCCCCGATCGGGAGGGTGAGGTGCACAGTAAGCTGGAGGGGATCGTGTCGAGGAAGGTGCAGATTATACCGAAGCTTACGACAGTTGTAGAGAAGTACGCCTGATTTCCGTAATAAGTTTGCATAAAGACGGAGTCATATATTAATACCCTTGGGCGCGCTCGCCTATGCTCGCTCTGTCCGCGGCTCTATAGCCGCTCAAAGGCCCTGTGGGTTATTAATATATGACTCCTTTTTCTATCCATACTTATAGCGGAGGCGTCCAGGGGTACTTTTCTACAGGTTCTGTTATGATGGTTCTTTTCTTCGAGTTTGGCAGAAGCTTCTGCTAGTTTATGTTCAACTCGACATCTTAGCTAGTCACCGCAGCGCCCGGAACAATGAAAAGCCGTACATATACCTTCCCCGGGCCCTTTCAGCCTTGAAAGCAACAGCCGTACATATAGTATCCCCGGGCCTTTGAGCGGCTTTAGAGCCGCGGACAGAGCGAGCATAGGCGAGCGCGCCCGGGGATACTATATGTACGGCTTCAGATTTAACATCGCTGCAAACCGCGCCCGGGGATACTAACTGTACGACTCATCATTGTTCCAGGCACTGCATCAATTGCCTTCCGTTTTCTTTGAGCCACCTATTCCAAATCCGGTAATCCGGCATAACCCTCTCCACATTCCCCCAAAACCGCGCGGAATGGTTGAGCTCCAGGCGATGGCACAGCTCATGGACAACGACATAGTCGAGGACCTGGGGCGGCGCGAGGAGGAGCAGGCAGTTGAAGTTGAGGTTGCCCGCCGCGCTGCAGCTTCCCCAGCGGGTACGCTGGTGCCGGATGGAGATCCTGCCGTAATCCGTGCCGACGAGCGGGGCGAAGTATTCGACTCGCTCCGTGAAGACGAGGCGTGCCCTGCGGGTCAGGTGGCGGAGCTGTTCGTCGGTGAGCGGGGCGATCTCGTGAGACTTGTCCAAGGCTTTTTTCGCCTGCATGATCTCGACGTGCTTGCGGATCCAGGATTCTTTTTCGCGGATGAAATGATCGATCTCACTGAGGGAAGCGCGCAGGGGCGCGCGCACGACAACAGCGCCGTCGGGCCGGATCTGGATGGCTATGGTCTTACGGCGGCTGCGGATCAGCTGATAGGGGATAGAATGAGAGGAGAGCCGCGCTTGTTCGGAGCCGGCTCTCCTCTTAAAGATATTCTGGTTCATATAAGTACAGGGTTTTGCCCCGGCGGTCTTACAGTTTGCTGCCGGTCAAAGCTTGCTGTCGATCAAAGTTTGCTGCCGGTCAGAAGGTAATAAGCCTCTTCGTATTTGGCAATGGTCTTATCGATCACGTCCTGGGGAAGGAGATAGTCGCTGTCGGGGTTGGCCTTGAGCCAGTCGCGCACGAACTGCTTGTCGAAAGAGGGCTGGCCGTGTCCGGGCTCGTATCCCTCGACGGGCCAGAAGCGGCTGCTGTCGGGGGTGAGCATCTCGTCGCCGAGGACGACGTTTCCGTTCTCGTCGAGACCGAACTCAAACTTGGTGTCCGCGATGATGATGCCGCGCTCACGGGCGTAATCGGCGCACTTTTTGTACAGGGCGATGGTGCAGTCGCGGATGGTCTTCGCGTACTCCTCGCCGTGGCCGGGGAAGGCTTTCTCGAGGACTTCCACGCTCTTCTCAAAGCTGATGTTCTCATCGTGGTCGCCGATCTCGGCCTTGGTGCTGGGGGTATAGATGGGCTCGGGAAGCTTGTCGCATTCCTTGAGGCCGGCGGGCAGGGTGATGCCGCAGACGGTGCCGTTCTTTGTATAGCTCTCCCAGCCGCTGCCCGTGATATAGCCGCGGACGATGCATTCGATGGGGAGCATGGTCAGCTTGCGGCAGAGCATGCTGCTGCCGTCAAAACGCTCCTGGCGGAAGAACTCCGGCATGTCGTTAACGTCTACACTGATCATGTGATTGGGAATGATGTCCTTTGTCAGGTCAAACCAGAAACGGGACATCTGCGTGAGGACCTTTCCCTTGCCGCTGATCTTATTTTTCAGGATTACGTCAAAAGCGGAGATCCTGTCGGTCGCCGCCATGATGAGCTGATCGCCGATGTCGTAGATCTCGCGTACTTTTCCTTCTTTTACCGGGGTGTACTCCTGCATATGTCATTCCTCCTTCATAGTATTCGAAGATATTGCATCTTTATAGTATAATCTATTTTACAGGCAAAACAAGCCTGAAAAACAGGAAAGAACGCCGGCAGTCTGAAATTCAATGCCGGCGGATCGGTGTAAATAGATGAAACAGCAGAACTTTATACTGGGGATCCTCGCACATGTGGACGCCGGCAAAACGACCCTGTCGGAAGCGCTTCTGCACAGCACCGGCGCGATCCGCACGGCCGGCCGGGTGGATCACGGCGACGCTTTTCTCGACACGGACGAGATGGAGCGGGAGAGGGGGATCACTATTTTTTCGAAGCAGGCGAGGATTGTTTCGGAGCGGGGCGGCCTTCGCAGGACCTATACGCTGCTTGACACGCCGGGACATGCGGACTTCTCCACGGAGATGGAGCGCGTGCTCGGTGTTCTGGACGCAGCGGTCCTCGTGATCAGCGCGGCGGACGGCGTGAACGGGCAGGTGCGGGTGCTGTGGCGGCTCCTGGATCACTACGGCGTGCCGGCCGTGATCTTCGTCAATAAGATGGACCAGCAGGGCGCTGACAGGCAGACCCTTCTTTCACAGATCAGAGAAGAACTGGGCAGCGGATGCGTCGACTGGAGCCGCGATTGGGACAATGAGGGTCTGCAGGAGGATCTGGCAGTCTGCGACGAGCATCTCATGAACCGCTATCTGGAGGGGGAACCCGTCACGAGAGAGCAGGCCGCTTCCCTGATCAGGGAGAGAAAGGCATTCCCGGTCCTGTTTGGATCGGCGCTGCGCGAGATGGGGGTCGGATCCCTCCTCGAGGTGCTGGATACCTTCGTGGAGCCGCCTTCGTACGGGGAGGATTTTGGCGCAAGGATCTTTAAGATCACCAGGGACCGGGCGGGGGCGAGACTTACCTGGATGAAGATCACGGGGGGATCGCTCAAAGTGAAGACACCCGTGGAAGACAGTCCCGATGAGAAGGGAAATCCCCAGAAGATCGAGCAGATCCGTCTGTACAGCGGCGAGCGGTTCGAGGCGGTGCAGGAAGTGAGCGCGGGTGAAGTGTGCGCCGTCACGGGGCTCACCGGGACACGCGCCGGAGACGGGCTCGGAATAGAACACAGCGTCGGCGGAGAACTCCTGCAGCCGGTCCTGCGGTGTGCGCTGGAGCTCCCTCCCGGAGAGGATCTCTACAAGGCTTACAGGCAGCTCCTCGTCCTGCAGGAGGAGGATCCCATGCTCGGCGTGGACTACGATGAGGAGAAGCGGGAGATCACCATGCAGGTCATGGGACAGGTCCAGCGGGAGATCCTGCAGCGGGTCATACGGGAGCGGTTCGGACTCCAGATCCGGTTCGGCAGGCCTTCCATCGTATATAAGGAGACCATTGCGGCGCCCGTGGAGGGCGTGGGGCACTTTGAACCGCTGCGGCACTACGCCGAGGTGCACCTGCTTCTCGAGCCGGGCGGACCGGGCAGCGGGATCGTTCTGGAAAACCGCTGCAGGACCGATATCCTTGCGGCGAGCTGGCAGCGGCTGATCATGACGCATCTGGAGGAGAAGGTGCACAGAGGCGTACTGACCGGTTCTCCGATCACGGATATCAGGATCACGCTTTTGTCGGGAAAGGCCCATGAGAAACACACGGAGGGCGGCGATTTCAGGCAGGCGACTTACAGGGCTGTGCGGCAGGGCCTGATGTTTGCGCAGAACGTGCTCCTGGAGCCCTTCTACCGCTTCCGCATGGCTCTCCCGCAGGACTGCGTGGGCAGAGCCCTCACGGATCTGCAGCGGATGGGGGCCAAATTCTCCCAGCCGGACCTGGAGGGGAACAGCGCCGTGATCGAAGGAAGCGCACCGGTCTCCGCGATCGGCGATTATATCGAGACACTGACGGCATACTCCAGGGGAGAGGGACAGCTGACCTGTTCTCTGGAAGGGTATGCGCCCTGCGCCGACGCGGAGAGAGTCGTTGAGGCTTCCGGCTACGATCCGGAGGCGGACCTGCGCAATCCGTCCGCATCAGTCTTCTGTTCCCACGGCGTCGGTACGATCATTCCCTGGTACGAGGTGAAAGAATACATGCACCAGGAGAGCAGCTGGAGCGCGCCGGACGAGGAGGAAGAAGACCCCGAGGAAGAGATGATGCGGCAGGCGGCGCTGGCGGCCGGCAGGCGCGAGAGAAAAGAACCGCAGACCTTTGCGGAGCGCGAGCGGGCCATCTCCATGGCGGAGGATGAGCTGAGAAGGATCTTCGAGAGGACCTACGGGCCCATCCGGGACCGCAGCGCCATGGACGAGAGCGTCCAGTCCAGGAAAAGGCGGCCTTCCTCCGGCGGTTCAGACAGCGCAAAAAATAAAAAACCGCAGCCCGTGCCGGAAAAATCCTATCTTCTCGTGGACGGGTACAACATTATTTTCGCGTGGGAGGATCTGCGGGAGCTGGCCCAGACCGATATCATGGCGGCAAGGGACAGGCTGATCGAGATCCTGGCGGATTTTGCCGGGTTCAGAAGGGAGCACCTGATCCTTGTTTTTGACGCATACAAGGTGCGGGGCGGAAGAGGCGAGATCCAGCACGTCAGCGGGATCGACGTGGTGTATACCAAAGAGGCGGAGACGGCGGATCTGTATATCGAAAAGGCAGCCCATGAACTGAGCCGCAAATACACGGTCACCGTGGCCACTTCGGATTCGGTGGAGCAGGTCATCATCTTCGGGACGGGGGCCCTCCGCATGTCCGCCAGGAACCTGCTGGAGGAGATCCTGCGCACAAAGGAGAGCATGACGGAACACTACACGGAACAGGGCGGGGGCGCCCGCAGAGGCCTCCTGGACCATATGAGCGAAGAGGAGAGGGAGGCACTCAGAAAGGGCCTGTCGACTGAAGGTTGACGGAATATCTCTTCCTTTTTCCGGCAGGATGCATTAGAATAAAATGGAACAGGAAACAATTGTCCTTGTGACAGAAAGGAGAGTTTATAATATGGCAGAACTGAAATTTTTCCGCTGCAAAAAGTGCGGTAGTATCGTTGTGAAACTCAATGAGAAGGGATGTCCTCCTTCCTGCTGTGGAGAGCTCATGACAGAGCTCAAAGGCAATACCACGGACGGCGCCAAGGAAAAGCACGTTCCGGACGTCAAGGTCGAAGGAAGCAAGATCACGGTCCAGGTCGGCTCCGTCGAGCATCCCATGGCGGAGGAGCACTTTATCCAGTGGATCTATCTGCAGACCAAGGACGGCGGCCAGTTCAAGGTCCTGAAGCCCGGCGAGGCTCCTTGCGCTGTATTTGAGGCTTCCGATCCCGTTGCCGTATGGGAGTACTGCAACCTGCACGGACTCTGGAAAGCTGAACTGTAATACCAAACAGGCCGCACAGCCTGCGGGATAGTGTGTGTACCCGGTTCCGAGCTGTTATCGGAACCGGGTTTTGTGTGAGAGAGGATCTTAGAAGCCTTGAAGAGACAATTTCGCGATAATACCGGCAAAAAGGAAACGAAAGAAAAAAAGCGCAGCAGGTGCCCCGTATCGAACCGCTGCGGCGGCTGCACGATGATCGACGTGCCTTATGATGAACAGCTCCTTGCCAAGCAGGCCCATGTACAGGAGCTGATTGGCGGGTACGGCCCGGTCGATCCCATCATCAAAATGAAGAATCCCGACCACTACAGAGGCAAGGTGACCTCCGTCTTTGCCAGGGACAGGCGCCAGGGCGCGGTGTGCGGGATCTACCGCAGGGGAACGCACGAGGTGATCCCAGTCAAAAAATGCCTGCTGGAGGACACCCGCGCCGACCGGATCATCCAAACTGTCCTGCGTATGCTTCCGAACTACCGGATCAAGGCTTACGACGAGGAGACCGGGAGCGGATTTCTGCGCTATGTACAGGTGCGCGCGGCGCGTGCCACGAGGCAGGTGATGGTGACGCTGGTGACGACGGACCCCGTACTGCCGCGCGGCACAGCGTTTATCAAGGAGCTTACGGAGCGCCATCCGGAGATCACGACGGTCGTGATGAATATCAACGATAAGGATACGACTATGGTGCTGGGACAGAGGGAAAAGGTCCTCTACGGTCCCGGATACATCGAGGACGTCCTGTGCGGGAAACGGTTCCGCATCTCCAGCCGCTCTTTCTATCAGGTAAACAGCCTGCAGACGGAGAAGCTCTACAATATTGCGCTGGATCTGGCCGGTTTTTCCGGGAAAGAGCGCATTCTCGACGCCTACTGCGGGATCGGGACCATCGGGATCATCGCATCGGACCGCTGCAGAGAGGTGATCTGCGCGGAGCTCAATCCCGAAGCGGTCCGCGACGCCGCCCACAACGCGCAGATGAACGGCGCTTCCAATGTACAGGTGGCCGAGAGCGACGCGGGAGAGTTTATGGAGGAGCTGGCGGAGGACGGCGAGAAGATGGACATCGTCTTTCTGGACCCGCCCAGAAGCGGGGCGTCGCAGCAGTTCCTGCAGTCACTGACAAAACTCGGCCCTTCCAAAGTGGTGTATGTGTCCTGCGAACCGGTGACGCTGGCCAGAGACCTGGAGTATCTTACACAAAACGGATATCAGATGAAAAAGGCGGTTCCGGTGGATATGTTTCCTTATACCGAAGGGGTCGAAACCGTCTGTTTACTGACACATAATTAAGTATGAAGAAGACAATTATTATTTTTGTGGCTGCCCTCTCTTTATTGTCCGCATGCGGGTTCGAGGGAGCAAAAGAAGCAAAAGAGCCGGAAAGCCCTCCTGCGCTCCATTCGATCGAGTATGATTCTGACCTCGGCACACTTGACGATGCGCTCGGCGCTGATGCATTTGACCACACGCTGGATCATGCGGACAGCAGATACTATGTGATCAATGATTACTACAACATGGAAAGCGGCGCCGGCACAGGATTGAGCATTGCATGAAACAGAGGAGGAGATCACAGGATCTCCTCCTCTTCTTCATCCGTCACGTTCAGGCTTACGCTGTCCGGGATGTGGGGCGCCTTCCCCTCCTTTACCTTCTTTCGGTAATCCTTGGGCGTGCTTCCCACGATCTCACGGAAGACCTTTCCGAAGTAGCTCGGCGAACTGAAGCCGCACTCCTCGCTGATCTCGATGACGCTCTTGGCGGAAGAGGCGAGAAGGTCAGCGGCCATGCGGAGCCGGGTATGGGTGAGGTAAACATTGGGGGAGGAATTGATGCAGCGGCGGAAGCACCGCGTGCACTCCCTCGTGCTGATGCCGGCAGAGGCGGCGATGTCGTCGAGCGTCAGTTTCTCGGCGCAGTGTTCTTTTATATAGCGCATCATGATTTTGATGCGCTCCGTATCCGCGGTGCTGCCGGGCATGGCGGCCTTCTGCAGATCCTTGGTGTCCTGCAAGAGCATGCGCCAGAAGCTGCTCAGGACGCTGCGGATGTCGAACTCATAGCCAAAGGGCTCCTCCCGGCTGATCTCCACGGCGCGCAGAACGGCCTCGATCATCTTCAGGTGAAGGAGGGAATCCGGCTTGACGGGCCAGGATGTCAGTACGTCGCTCCGGATCAGGGGAAGAAAGTATTTTTCCTCGAACACACTGTTGTACATGCCGGTCAAAAGATGCATGTCAAAGTGGAGCGTATAGTATTCGCAGGGCGTATCGCCCATGGCAGTGCAGGTGTGGAGCATCCCGGCGTTGGTAATGGCTGCTTCTCCCTTTTCAATGACAAAAGAGTCTTCGGGGGTGTGCCACAAAAGCGTTCCCTTCGAGACATAGTCGATCTCAAAGATATTGTGCCAGTGCCAGGGGATGGAGCGCCCGGGACGGCTGTCCAGACGGGTCTGGCTGCAGCGGTAGGGGAAGGACTCCATCTCCACGGGGAAGATTTCCTGCTGTTCTTTGTCGAAATTAAGGTTAGCTTCAATGATCATGCCCCCAATATACTCTTTTGACGCCGGGAATGCAATCCGGTCCCGCGTCAAAAAAAAGCCGCCCCTGCAGGCGGCTTTTGAGGATGGAATTACATGCTTCAGATCCTGGGAAGCTTGGCGATGGAAGCGGCGATCTGCTCATCGGTGGGGATCTCGTCGCTCATCTCACCGTTGTGATACTTTTCGTACGCGACCATGTCAAAATAGCCGGTTCCCGTAAGGCCGAAGAGGATGGTCTTCTCCTCGCCGGTCTCCTTGCACTTCATAGCCTCGTCGATCGCGACGCGGATGGCATGGGAGCTCTCGGGCGCAGGCAGGATGCCTTCCACTCTGGCAAACATCTCGGCTGCCTCGAAGACGCTGGTCTGCTCCACGCTTGTCGCCTCCATGTAACCGTCGTGATAGAGCTGGGAGAGCGTGGTGCTCATGCCGTGGAAGCGCAGGCCGCCGGCGTGGTTGGGAGAGGGGATGAAGTCGGATCCCAGCGTGTACATCTTCGCGAGAGGGCAGATCCTGCCGGTATCGCAGAAGTCGTACGCGAAGGTACCGCGGGTGAAGCTGGGGCAGGAGGCGGGCTCGACCGCGATGATTCGGTAGTCCGCTTCGCCGCGGAGCTTTTCGCCCATGAAGGGGGCGATGAGGCCGCCCAGGTTGGAGCCGCCGCCGGCGCAGCCGATGATCATATCGGGCTTGATGCCGTACTTATCCATGGCGATCTTGGATTCGAGACCGATCACGGACTGGTGCAGAAGGACCTGGTTGAGCACGCTTCCGAGCACATAGCGGTAGCCGGGGTTGGCGGTAGCGACCTCCACTGCCTCGGAGATGGCGCAGCCAAGGCTTCCCGTGGTGCCGGGATGCTCCGCAAGGATGCGGCGTCCCACTTCCGTGGTCTCAGAGGGAGAAGGAACGACGGAGGCGCCGTAGGTGCGCATGACTTCGCGGCGGAAAGGCTTCTGCTCGTAGGAGACCTTTACCATGTAGACTTTGCAGTCGAGCTCCAGATACGCGCACGCCATGGAGAGGGCTGTGCCCCACTGGCCGGCTCCGGTCTCGGTCGTCACGCCCTTCAGACCCTGCTGCTTTGCGTAATAGGCCTGCGCGATGGCGGAATTGAGCTTGTGGCTGCCGCTGGTATTGTTGCCCTCGAACTTGTAGTAGATTTTGGCGGGCGTGCCCAGCTTCTTCTCCAGGCAGTAAGCGCGGACCAGGGGAGAAGGTCTGTACATCTTGTAAAAATCGCGGATCTCATCGGGAATGGCGATATAGGGCGTCGTCTCATCCAGCTCCTGCTGAACCAGCTCCTTGCAGAAGATGGGCTCCAGCTCGGCGGCGCTCAGGGGCTGCCCGGTGCCGGGGTTGAGAAGGGGCGCGGGCTTGTTCTTCATGTCGGCCCGCAGATTGTACCAGGCCTTCGGCATCTCGTCTTCATTGAGATAGATCTTGTAGGGGATTTTTCTGTCGCTCATGTTTATTCTCCTTTCCGAATACAGTCTTCCGGGACAGGAACGCAAAAAAACCTGTCCCATGCAAATTCTGCTGGGACAGGTAAAAAGAGCTCTACCTGCGGTGCCACCCGGCTTGGTATGACGATCATACCCACTTAGCGCATACTGACATATGCCGGACTTTGATCACGGAGATCCATACTCCGTCTCCCATACTTCGGATAATCCGTCCGTTTCTGGTCGCCCTCGGAAGTCCATTCGATCAAGGCACTGACTGCCGCAATTCCACCGGCTGCGGCTCTCTGGTAGCAGGAGGTCCTGATCTACTTACTCTTCTTCAACGGTTTAACGCATCATAGCACAAAACAGGAGACATTGTCAATATTATTTTTAAAACGGAACAGAACGTAATATCGTAATCGCGTTAGCGTTTACCTTAATAGGACGGTATTTGCAGAGAGTATGATATAATGACAAAAAACAGTTCACTTTTCAACATGAGGTGTCTATGAAAACTCTGAAGAAACAAAGACGGCGGCTTTTGCCCCTTCTTATGAGCCTGCTCTTTATTCTGTGCGCGGCAGGCCTCATCGGATGCGGGAAGGCAAAGCAGGAGGAAAATGTCTACGACATACTGCAGGAGGCGGCAGACGGGGGAGAACCGGGCGAAGCGCCGGCCGGGCAGGAACTTACGGCAGAGGACCCGCCGGCCGGGCAGGAATTAACAGCGGAGGAGCCGCCCGGGCAGGAAGATACAGCGGAAGCGCCGTCCGGACAGGAACTCACGGCAGAGGACCCGCCGGCGCAGGAGCCCACTGTGGAAGCGCCGCAGGAGGAGACGCCCGCTGCGGAAGCGCCGCAGATCGATGAGAACGGCTCATACACCACTAAGGAAGACGTGGCTCTCTACCTTCATGTGTACGGCAGGCTCCCCTCCAACTTCATGACCAAGAAGGAGGCGAGAAAGCTGGGCTGGGACGGGGGCTCCCTGGAGGATTACGCCCCCGGCATGTGCATAGGAGGCGATTATTACGGAAACCGTGAGGGTCTTTTGCCGGACGGCAAATATCACGAGTGCGACATCGATACGCTGGGAGCTAAAAAGAGGGGTGCAAAGCGGATCGTATACTCGGACGACGGAAGAATCTATTACACATCGGACCATTACGGGTCCTTTGAACAGCTCTATTAAAGGCAGGGGGTAAAAATGCGCTATTTCATAGATCTCAGGGATATTGAGGACAAACGGCAGCTCCATGAAAAACTGACGGCGGCGCTGCCTCTCCCTCCTTGGTACGGCAGGAACCTGGACGCGCTCTACGATGTGTTCACGGACCCCTCTTTTCCCGGAGGCGAGGATCCGTCGAACGAGATCCTGTTTCTGCACACGGAGGAAGCGGCCAAAAGGATGCCGGCATATATGCGCGCGCTGCAGCAGCTCTGCCTGGAAGCGGCCTCGGAGAGGGATGACCTGGATATCGAATTCGAAGACTGATTCGTCTTGCATAAAAATGGCAAATAGAGTATTTTATCAATAGTAAAGTGCCTTATTATGAGCACTTTGGATTATTGCGGCATGAAATATGAGTATTACAGAGAATAAAAGATCGGGATATTGATATATGGACGAAGGAACAAAGAAGAGGACGGCGCGTCCGGTCCGCACAGATGCGTCAGGAACCGGGAGAAAGGCAGGGACTTCCTCCGCAGGCGGTGCAAGGAGTACAGAAAAGACATCCGGGAGGACAAAGACATCCGCAGGTACGGCAAAGAGAAGAACTGCCGTCAGCCGCAGTGCCGCGCAGGGCGCTGCAAGGTCCTCTGCGGCCGACCCCTCCGCGGTTAAGAAAAAGCGCGTGAAACGTTCCGCCGCATCCAGGCAGGACAGGGAGCGGGCGCGCAAGATCTCCAGATGGTTCCGCATCGGCGGAAGAGTACTTGCGATCCTGCAGATCGTCCTCTCCGTCATTCTGCTTTTCAGGATGGGCAGAACGGGCTTCTTCCCGACCCATCTGATGGTCATAACGGCGATCGTACTGTTTGCGGCCGCCTTCATCCTTCTCTTCCTAAATCTGACGAGGAGCAGGAAAAAGCGAAAGATCGGCTGTATCATCAGCGCGGTAATGTGTATCCTCCTTCTGCTGGGCATTCGTTACATCAACCAGACGATCGGCCTGATCGGCGTGGGCAACGAAGCCTATAAGACAGATGACATGGTCGTCGCCGTAAAGGCGGGCAGCACGGCTGAGGACATAACGGACTGCGCGGATTACACCTTCGGCTACAACGTGACGGACACGACCGGCGGCCCCGCCATCATCCAGGAGATCAATACGCTCCTCGGAAAAGAAGTGGCCCTGAAGGAGTATAAGACAGAAGTGGAAGTGGCGCAGGCCCTCATGGACAATGAGGTCGACGCGGCTATCTACAATCAGGCGTATGACTCCGTCCTCTGTCAGGTCGTCCGGGGATACGAGGGCAACGTCAAGATCATCCACCATTACGGCGTGAGAACGGACTTTGAACAGGCAAATATCGGATCGGGCGAATCCTTCAATGTCCTGATCAGCGGTATCGATGTCTACGGCGATATCTCCCAGACCAGCCGGAGCGACGTCAACATCATCATGACGGTCAATCCCAGGAGCAAGAGGATCATCATGACCTCTACGCCCCGCGACTACTACGTCAAAATACCGGATGTCTCCGGAGACGAACTGGACAAGCTGACCCACGCCGGCATCTACGGCGTCGACGCATCGATGCGCACGCTGTCCGAGCTGTACGGCATCAATATCGACTATTTCATCCGCGTGAATTTTGACACGCTGATCAAACTGGTGGATGCGCTGGGCGGACTGGATATCTATGTGGAATATGCTTTTGACGCGTACACGGACGACTTCCACTTCGACAGAGGCTGGCATCACATGAACGGCGACCAGGCACTCGCCTTCTGCCGTGAGCGATACAGCTTTGCGGACGGCGACAACCAGCGCGGACGCGACCAGGAGCAGGTCCTGGATGCGCTGCTTGACAAACTGATGTCGCCTGCAATCCTGATGAGCGTCGGTGAGCTTCTCAACGATCTGGAGGGCTCATACCAGACCAATATCCCGGAGAGCAAGATCGTGGAGCTCGTGAATATGCAGCTGTCTGACGGCGCTATGTGGAACATCCACAAGCAGACGGCGGACGAGGGTTACGGCGAGCTGCAGCCCACCTACTCGGGCGGATCACAGCCGCTGTACGTGATGTGGCCCGACATGGGCAGCGTCAAGCGCAACCGCGTGCGAATCATGATGATCTTCAATGAGGAGCCCGGCGGAAGGATCCAGCCGGTGGAATATACAAATCACCAGCAGTAACGGCAAAAAACAGAAGAGGCGTATGCAGACACCCGTGGGTGAATGCATACGCCTCTTTATTGCATTTTTTTAATGTTCAATTCTTAATGGTCACATAATCCTGCCGCCGCCAAGAACGACGTCGCCGTCGTACAGTACGACGGCCTGGCCGGGCGTGATGGCCCGCTGCGGCTGGTCGAACACGATCTTTACCTTACCGTCCGGCTGCGGATAAGCGGCCGCACTCTGTTCTGCATGCCGATACCGGATCTTTGCCTTGCACCTGACCTCGGCAGGCGGGATCCGGCCGCTGATCCAATGGAATTCATTTGCTGTCAGCACGTCGGAATACAGCTCCTGATTTTCTGCAAGCGTCACCGTATTGTTCTGAACATCGATGCTTTTGACATACATCGGCTTCCCGAATGCGATCCCCAGCCCTTTTCTCTGGCCGATGGTATAGCGCACGGTTCCCTTGTGGGTTCCGAGGACATTTCCTTCTGTATCAAGAAACGGACCCGGCGCATATTTCTTTCCGGTATATCTCTCCAGAAAAGCACCGTAATCGCCATCCGGCACAAAGCAGATATCCTGGCTGTCCGGCTTTGCGGCGTTGATAAAGCGGTTTTCCTCCGCGAGCCTTCGAACTTCGGATTTCTGCATGTTCCCCAGCGGAAACAGCGTGTGTGCCAGCTGCTCCTGCGTCATGGAGTAGAGCACGTAGCTCTGGTCTTTTGTCTCATCCAAAGCCTTTTTCAGCACGTACCCGCCGTCCTGTTTTTCAATGCGGGCATAATGGCCGGTCACGACATAGTCGCAGCCGAGAATCTTCGCGCGGTCAAACAGCTTGTCAAATTTCATGAAGCGGTTGCAGTCGATGCAGGGATTGGGCGTAAGTCCGCACTCGTAGGAGCAGACGAACCGGTCGATCACCTTTTTCTGAAAATCCTCAGTGAAGTTGAAGACATAGTAGGGGATGCCGATCTTGTAAGCAACGCTCCTGGCATCCGCAACGTCATCAAGACTGCAGCAGGTGTGAGTGCGCGAAAGACCGATCTCCTCGCTGCTGTACAGCTTCATGGTGCAGCCCACGCATTCCAGTCCGGCATTTTTGGTCAGCAGCGCCGCAAGCGACGAGTCCACCCCGCCGCTCATGGCAATCAGTGCTTTTTTCATTGACAGGTTGCTGTTATTCAAAACTCTCCTTATCCTTGATCTCCGAATGCAGCAGCTGCAGAGATTTCACGGTATCGGCAGAGTGCCTCTGCTCGTAGAGGATTCCCTTGGCGGACACTCTGGCGGCTGCCATGGTCGTCATATAGGGGATCTTTGCCTTGATCGCGGATTTGCGGATGTAGGCGTCGTCATTGACACTCTCTTTGCCGGAAGGACTGTTGATGATCAGGTCGATCTCACCGTTCGTGATGTGATCGAGGATGTTGGGACGTCCTTCGTAGATCTTCTTGACTTTCGTGGTCTCAATGCCGGCAGAGCGGATGAGATCACAGGTGGCACCGGTCGAAAGGATGCGGAAGCCCGCCTTTGCAAAGAGCTTCGCAATCTCCGCGACTTCGGGCTTGTCCTTGCTGTTGACCGAGATGAGCACGGTGCCGGACAGAGGGAGCCTCGACTGGGCGGCTTCCTGGGCCTTGCAGAAGGCATCGCCGTAGTTGGGAGACAGACCGAGCACTTCGCCGGTGGAGCGCATTTCGGGACCGAGGAGCGGATCCACTTCGGGGAACATGTTGAAGGGGAACACAGCTTCTTTTACGCCGTAGTAGGGGATGTCCTTCTCATGAAGCGCCGGTACGGGCGACGGACGTCCGGTCAGCTCCGAAGTGATGATGTCGGTCGCAATCGGGACCATCCGGATGTTGCAGACCTTGGATACCAGCGGCACCGTGCGGGACGCGCGGGGATTTGCCTCGATGACGAAGACTTTGTCATTTTCGATGGCGTACTGGATATTCATGAGGCCTTTTACGCCCATTTCCACAGCGATCCTGCGGGTGTATTCCTTAATAATAGCAAGGTTCTTCTCGCTGATGTGCACGGAGGGCAGGATGCAGGCGGAGTCGCCCGAGTGGATTCCTGCAAGTTCCACGTGCTCCATCACGGCGGGCACGAATGCGCTGTGTCCGTCGCTGATGGCATCTGCTTCACACTCCATGGCGTGGTTGAGGAAGCGGTCGATGAGGATCGGTCTGTCAGGCGTGACGCCGACAGCGGCGCTCATGTAGTCCGCCATGGCTTCGTCGTCGTAGACGACTTCCATGCCGCGGCCGCCCAGAACGAAGGAAGGGCGGACCATGACGGGATAGCCGATCTCGCCGGCGATCTTCTGGGCCTCCTCCACAGTGGTGGCCATGCCTGCTTCAGGCATGGGGATCTCAAGCTTGTCCATCATGGCACGGAACAGATCTCTGTCCTCCGCAAGGTCAATGACTTCGGGGGAGGTGCCCAGGATCCGGACGCCGTTCTTTTCCAGCTCATCCGCAAGATTGAGGGGCGTCTGTCCGCCGAACTGGGCGATGACGCCGAGCGGCTTTTCTTTTCTGTAAATGCTCAGCACGTCTTCGAGCGTGAGCGGCTCAAAATAAAGCTTGTCGGAGGTGTCATAGTCCGTGGAGACCGTCTCGGGGTTGCAGTTGACGATGATGGTCTCAAAGCCAAGCTTCTTGAGTGCCAGCGCCGCGTGTACGCAGCAGTAGTCGAACTCGATGCCCTGGCCGATGCGGTTGGGGCCGCCGCCCAGGATCATGACCTTGGGCTTGTCGTAACTGACGGGGTTCTTATCCTCTCCGCTGTAGGTGGAGAAGAAGTATTCGTTGTCCTGCGTGCCGCTGACGTGTACGCCTTCCCAGGTCTGCTCGATGCCCAGTTCCGCTCTGCGTGCGCGGATACTGTCCTCGGAGATGCCGAGGAGCTGGGAGAGGTACTTGTCGCTGAAACCGTCTTTTTTGGCGGCTTCCAGAGCGGCGTCGGAGAGCATTTCGCCCTTGTGGGTGAGGATCTCTTCCTCCTCTTCGACGAGCTCCTTCATCTGGGTGATGAACCAGCGGTTGACGCGGGTGAGGTCGTAGAGCTCCTCGACGGTCGCGCCCTTGCGCAGCGCCTCATACATGATGAAGTGGCGCTCGCTGGATGCCGTGACCAGCATGCGGAGCAGTTCTTCCTTGGTCCTCTGGTCAAAATCCTTTGCGTGGCCAAGGCCGTACCGGCCTGTCTCCAGAGAGCGGATCGCCTTCTGGAAAGCTTCTTTATAGTTCTTGCCGATGCTCATGACTTCGCCGACCGCGCGCATCTGCGTGCCCAGCTTGTCCTCGACGCCCTTGAACTTCTCGAAGGCCCAGCGGGCGAACTTGATGACGACGTAGTCGCCGTCGGGAACATATTTGTCCAGTGTGCCGTACTTGCCGCAGGGGATATCCTTGAGCGTGAGGCCGGCCGCCAGCATGGCGGAGACCATGGCGATCGGGAAGCCGGTCGCTTTGGACGCAAGTGCGGAAGAGCGGGAAGTACGGGGATTGATCTCAATGACGATGATGCGGTCGGAGACCGGATCATGGGCGAACTGTACGTTGGTGCCGCCGATGACTTTTACGGAATCCACGATCTTATAGGCCTGTTCCTGAAGCCTTTTCTGGACGGATTCGGGAACGGTGAGCATGGGAGCGGCGCAGAAGGAGTCGCCGGTGTGCACGCCCATGGGATCGATGTTCTCGATAAAACAGACGGTGATCATGTTGCCCTCGCTGTCGCGCACGACTTCAAGCTCAAGCTCTTCCCAGCCAAGAATGGACTCTTCCACGAGGACCTGGCCGACGAGGGAAGCCTGGAGACCTCTTGCGCAGACGGTGCGCAGCTCGTCTTTATTGTGGACCATGCCGCCGCCGGCGCCGCCCATGGTGTAGGCCGGACGAAGAACAACGGGGTAGTGGAGACGGTCTGCGATGGCAAGCGCATCTTCCACGCTGTAGGCGACATCACTTCGCGCCATCTCGATTCCCAGGGAGTCCATGGTCTTCTTGAACTCGATCCTGTCCTCGCCGCGCTCGATGGCGTCTACCTGCACGCCGATGACCTGCACGTTATATTTGTCCAGGACTCCTTCCTTATAGAGTTCCGCGCAGAGGTTGAGCCCGCTCTGTCCGCCGAGATTGGGGAGAAGCGCATCCGGCCGCTCTTTCGCAATGATGGCCTCCAGCCGCTGGGTGTTGAGGGGTTCGATATACGTGACATCGGCGGTCTCGGGGTCGGTCATGATCGTCGCCGGATTGGAGTTGACCAGCACGATATCGTAGCCGAGCTTTCTGAGCGCCTTGCAGGCCTGTGTTCCGGAGTAGTCGAACTCACACGCCTGGCCGATAATGATGGGTCCTGAACCAATGATCAGTACTTTGTGAATGTCTGTTCTTTTGGGCATCTTTACCTCACACTTCCTTTATTGTTGTCTCTTTTTCATCTCTGCCGCATGGTTAATTTTTTTTTCCTAACTATTATAGAGATAAACGTTCTCTGCAACAAGGATTTTTTTTGACGAATGTAAGGCGGATTCATGCGCTTCCTATGTTCATATTCATGTATATTTACAAATTTTTTTGAAAACCTGATATTTTCTCATGCAAAAAGACGTATTGCCCTTCAAAAATCTGCTTGCTATACTTAGAGGAAAGCGCTCAATATAGGAGGTATGAATTACAGATGTATTCATTGGAAGAAGTCAGGAGAACAGATCCCGCGATCGCAGAGGCCATTGAAAAGGAAATTGCCCGCCAGAACGCTCACATCGAGCTGATCGCTTCCGAGAACTGGGTAAGCAAAGCCGTTATGGCTGCGATGGGAAGTCCTCTCACGAATAAATATGCAGAAGGCTATTCCGGCAAGCGCTACTACGGCGGCTGCTATGTCGTGGATGAGATCGAGACGCTGGCAATCGAGCGCGCCAAAAAGCTCTTTGGCTGCGACTACGCCAACGTACAGCCCCACTCCGGCGCGCAGGCCAATATGGCGGTCCAGTTCGCCGTGCTTAAGCCCGGTGATACTCTGATGGGAATGAATCTCAATCAGGGCGGACACCTCACGCACGGCAGCAGCGCGAATATGTCCGGCACTTATTTCAACGTCGTTCCTTACGGCGTGGATGAGAACGGTTTTATCGATTATGACGAGCTCAAGAGACTGGTCATGGAGCACAGGCCGAAGATGATCATCGCCGGCGCTTCCGCCTATGCCAGGACCATTGACTTTGCCAAATTCAGAGAGGCGGCTGACCTCTGCGGCGCCGTACTCATGGCGGATATCGCGCACATCGCGGGCCTTGTCGTCACGGGCCTTCATCCCAATCCGTTCCCGTACGCGGACGTGGTCACCACCACGACCCACAAGACGCTGCGCGGACCCAGGGGCGGCATGATCCTTGCCAATAAAGAAGCGGCAGAGAAGTATAACTTCAACAAGGCTGTGTTCCCGGGCACCCAGGGCGGCCCTCTCGAGCATGTGATCGCTGCCAAGGCAGTCTGCTTCCAGGAAGCGCTGGATCCCTCCTTCAAGGTCTATATGCAGAATGTCAAGGACAATGCACAGGCGCTGTGCAAAGGCCTCATGGCACGCGATATCGACATCGTCTCCGGCGGCACTGACAATCACCTGATGCTCGTGGACCTCAACCGCTATGACCTCACCGGCAAGCAGGTGGAGAAGTGGCTTGACGAGGCACACATCACGGCCAACAAGAATACCATTCCCAAGGAGACAAGATCTCCCTTCGTGACCAGCGGTATCCGTCTCGGCACACCGGCCGCCACATCGAGGGGCCTTAATACAGAGGACTTCGACCGCGTAGCGGAGGCAATTGCCTTAGTGATCAAGAAGCAGGAAGCAGGCATCGAAGAGGCAAGGGCGATCATCAGGGAGATCACGGACAAGTATCCGATCCAGTGAGCAGGATCTATATTGAAATGAGGTGGCTGCCGCAGCTTGTGCTGCGGCAGTTTTTTGTTTAGAAAATTGTCAGAAAATATCTGAATAATCAGAAAACAAATATATTTGCGAATCAATTTATTGACAAATGCAAACCATTATAGTATAGTAAATACAACAAGAGAGGACATAAAGGTGACGAGAAGTTCACCGAAACTCTTCTGGATGGGAAGAAGAAAGGAAGGTAACAAAACCGAGAAATCAATTAATCCTAGGATTTAAAGGAGCAACGACAACTTAATATCGTATTCCGCAATCGAGTACATAATGAAGTGACGGATCCGTTTTTTGGAGAATGAGATCCAGGCCGAAGAGACAAGCATTCGGAAGATAAAAATCTGCAGGTGAAGGTAGACCGGAAACCGGAAAGGTACAGGATGAGAAACAGGGAGCTGTCGGAGGGGATCAGGCAGTAGTGGTTTCAGATCATCGTACCGATCAGACAGTAGGTCATAAGATGCAGGTAAGTTCTTGAAAGAACAAGCGGCTGAGGCAGGGAGATCGATTACAGACCGATGACGAGAAGTCAGATTTATATAGAAATCTCCGAAAAGGCGTCACAGTACAATCAGTACAAAGGAAAAAGGTGGAAAGAGAACGGGAGACAGAATGTACTACGGAGGTATAATCCATTGGACAAAGTACATTAGGAAAGGGTATTGATCACGAAGATGATGAATACCCTTTCCGATTCTGTGCTTTATTTTTTTTGCCCAAAGAAAACCGGCCCGCATGTATAAATGGCGTACAATGCCTCAGCCTGGGGAACGGTGCCTCAGCTCGTGATAGAGACCGGCTCATCGAGGCGCTTGACTGCGGTGGCCAGCATGAGCTTGATGCGGTTGAGCTGGTTGACTTCACTGGCACCCGGATCATAGTCTACCGCGGCGATATTGGCGCGGGGGTACATGGTGCGGATCTTTTTGATCACGCCTTTGCCAACGACGTGGTTGGGCAGGCAGCCAAAGGGCTGGATGCAGACGATGTTCTCCACGCCGCTCTTGATCAGCTCGACCATTTCACCGGTGAGGAACCATCCTTCGCCGGTCTGGTTGCCGATGGAAACGATGGGCTCGGCGTAGCGGACGATGTCGTAAATGCTCGCCGGCGCCTCGAAGTGGACGCTCTGCTCATAGGCTTTGTAGACCGGCTTCAGCAGTCCTTCGATCAGATGGATCGCCCTGGTGGAATTGCGGGCGGTCTTTTTGCTGGTCCCGAGGTGCTCCGCCTTGTATACCTGGTTGTAGAAGCAGTAGAGCATGAAGCCCATGAGATCGGGGACGTTGGCCTCGGCGCCCTCCTGCTCGAGAAGGTCGACCAGGTAGTTGTTGGCCGCAGGGGCATACTTGACCAGGATCTCTCCGACGATCCCCACGCGGGGCTTGCGCTCTTCGCTCACGGGGATCCGGTCGAATTCGCGGATCATCTGGATGCACATCCGGTGGACTCTGGGCACATTCAGGCCGGTGGTATGCATGAGATAATGGATGCAGCGCTCCTTCCACTTGCTGTGGAGCGCGTTGACGCTTCCCTTCTCCAGTTCATAGGGACGCATCCGATAGACGCAGCGCATCATGACGTCGCCAAAAATAGCGGCGTAGGCCACGCGCGAAAACTCCTTGAATCCGATCTGGAAACCGGGGTTCTCCTCCAGGCCGGAGAGGTTGGCGGAAATGACCGGGATCTGCTCCATGCCGGCTTTTCTGAGCGCCCTTCTGATGAAACCGACGTAGTTGGACGCCCTGCAGCCGCCTCCTGTCTGCGACATGATCACGGCGGTCTTGTTCAGGTCGTATTTGCCGGAGTCGAGCGCCTCCATGATCTGTCCCACGACGAAGAGGGAAGGGTAGCAGGCGTCGTTGTTGACATATTTGAGGCCGAAATCCACCGCGCGGCGGTTGTCGTTGGGCAGTACCACAAGATTGTAGCCGCAGGCACGCAGGGCCGGTTCCATCAGCTCAAAGTGAATGGGCGACATCTGCGGGCAAAGGATCGTATAGTTCTTTCGCATCTCCTGGGTGAAGGACACCTTGTGGATGGAGGAGGAGCGAACGGCGGCACGTGTCCCGTTCTCATCCCTGATCCGGATCGCGGCGATCAGGGAGCGCACGCGGATCCTGGCACTGCCGAGATTGTTGACTTCGTCGATCTTGAGGCAGGTGTATATTTTGTCGGAGCCGGCGAGGATATCGTTCACCTGGTCCGTCGTCACTGCGTCGAGGCCGCAGCCGAAGGAGTTGAGCTGAATCAGATCAAGGTCGTCCCTGGTGCGGACATAGCTCGCCGCCGCGTAGAGGCGGGAGTGATACATCCACTGGTCCAGGACCGTGATCGGTCTCTCCGGCGTGCCCAGATGCGAGATGGAATCCTCCGACAGCACGGCGATGCCGTAGGACGTGATCATCTCGGGAATGCCGTGGTTGATCTCGGGATCCAGATGGTAGGGGCGCCCTGCGAGGACGATGCCTTTGCAGTGGTGGTCTTCCATGTAGCGCAGCACTTCTTCGCCCTTATTCTGAATGTCCTCCCTGCAGCGGCGGAGTTCGTCCCAGCCCGCCTGCACCGCGGCGCGGAGCTCTGCCTCCGGGATCTCCGTAAACTCTTTGCACAGGGCCTCCGAGATGGTATCAGGGCTGGTAAAGGCCATGAAGGGATTGCGGAAGGTGACTTCCCCGCTTCCGATCTCCTCCACGTTGTTGCGGATGTTCTCCGGATAGGAAGTGACGATGGGGCAGTTGTAGTAATTGTCGGCGTCTTTGATCTCCCTGCGCTCGTAGAAGAGCGAAGGATAGAAGATGAAGTCGACGTTATGGCTCATGAGCCAGACGATGTGGCCGTGGGCTATTTTTGCGGGATAGCATTCCGATTCGCTCGGAATCGATTCGATGCCCATCTCATAGGTCTTGTGCGTCGACAGGGGCGAGAGCACGACCCGGTAATGGAGTTTGGTAAAAAACGTAAACCAGAAAGGGTAATCCTCGTACATGTTCAAAACGCGCGGGATACCGACGGTCCCCCGCGAGGCGAGGGCCTCGGGAAGCGGTCTGTAGCGGAAGATCCTTCCCAGCTTGTACTTGTAAAGGTTGGGGATATCGCTGCGGCGGCGCTCCTTGCCAAGCCCCCTCTCGCAGCGGTTTCCGGAGATGAATTCTCTCTCGCCGTTGAAGCGGTTGACCGTGAGGCGGCAGTTGTTGGTGCACTTTCCGCAGGGACGGAGAGTGGTCTCGTACTGCAGGCTCTCGATCTCGCTGAAGCTGAGCATGGTAGAAGGCGTGACGCCGTCATAGCGCTCGCGCGCGATCAGAGCGGCGCCGAAAGCGCCCATAATGCCGGCGATATCGGGTCGGATCACGTCTCCCTCCGCAATGATCTCCAGCGCGCGGAGAACGGCGTCGTTGTAGAAGGTGCCGCCCTGGACGACAATATTTTCGCCCAGCTGGGAGGCATCGGAGACTTTGATGACCTTAAAGAGCGCGTTCTTGATGACGGAGTAGGCGAGGCCGGCGGAGATGTCGGAGACGTCCGCGCCCTCCTTCTGCGCCTGTTTGACGCGGGAGTTCATAAATACCGTGCAGCGGGTGCCCAGATCGATGGGATGCTTTGCAAACAGCGCCGCAGCGGCAAAATCCTGCACACTGTAGTCGAGGGATTTCGCAAAGGTCTCGATGAAGGAGCCGCACCCGGAGGAGCAGGCCTCGTTGAGCAGCACGTTGTCCACGGCGTGATTTTTGATGCGGATGCATTTCATGTCCTGTCCGCCGATGTCGAGGATGCAGTCCACGTCCGGGTCAAAAAAGGCGGCGGCATAGTAGTGCGCGATGGTCTCGACCTCTCCTTCGTCCAGGAGAAAAGCCGCTTTCAGGAGGGCTTCGCCATATCCGGTCGAGCAGCTCCGGACGATCTTCGCGTCCGGGGGCAGGAGCTTCTGGATCTCCGCCATGGAGCGGATGGCCGTCTTGAGAGGGCTCCCCTCGTTGCCGCTGTAGAAGGAATACAGTAAGGAGCCGTCCTCGCCGACAAGCGCGAGCTTGGTGGTGGTGGAGCCGGCGTCGATGCCCAGATAGCAGTTTCCGTGATAGGAGGAGAGATCCGCTTTCTGCACGCATGCGCAGGCATGGCGGGCGCGGAAAGCCTCATAGTCCTCCTCGGAGGAAAAGAGCGGATCCATTCGCCCGATCTCAAATTCCATATGAATGTCGCTCTGCAGCCTTTCCTTCATCTCGGAGAGAGGCAGCTTAACGTCCGCGACGGCGTTCATGGCGCTGCCCATCGCGGCAAAAAGATGCGAGTTTTTAGGGCTGAGCGCGTGGTCCTTATCCAGCTTGAGCGTGCGGATGAAGGCCCGCTTAAGCTCGGGCAGGAAGTGGAGCGGTCCGCCGAGGAAGGCCACGTGTCCGCGAATGGGCTTGCCGCAGGCAAGTCCGCTGATGGTCTGGTTCACGACAGCCTGGAAAATGGAGGCTGCCAGGTCCTCCTTGGTGGCACCCTCGTTGATGAGGGGCTGGATGTCGGATTTGGCGAACACGCCGCACCTTGCGGCGATGGTGTACAGGGAGCGATAGCTCTTTGCATACTCGTTGAGCCCCGCGGCGTCCGTCTGCAAAAGGGAAGCCATCTGGTCGATAAAAGAGCCGGTCCCTCCCGCGCAGATGCCGTTCATGCGCTGTTCGACCGTTCCGTTCTCAAAATATATGATTTTGGCGTCTTCCCCGCCCAGTTCGATGGCGACGTCCGTCTGCGGCGCAAAGTGCTCCAGGGCAGAGGATACCGCGACGACTTCCTGCACGAAAGGCGTCTGTAAGTGATTGGCGAGGGTAAGGCCGCCGGAGCCCGTTATGACGGGATGCACGACCTTGTCGCCGAGCTGGTCAAGCGCTTCGCTCACCAGGTCGGACAGGGTGCCCCTGATGTCGGCGTGGTGCCTTCTGTAATCCGCAAAGAGCAGATGGTGCTCCTGGTCCATGATGGCGATCTTGACAGTGGTGGATCCAATATCTATTCCGAGCAGACAATCTCTGGTGTCCAATATTCTGATACTCCTTTTCCCGTGTCCGGAAAAACGGACCGAAACATATGAGTTGTACGCAATCTTCTGAATTAGCATTATATGACAGCGCCCCTCAAAATGCAACAGCGGGAAATCCGGGGCGGGCCCCGAAGCAGTTTACAATTGCAGGGCGTAATGATAGAATGGATAGAATTACTTACCGAAAAAACAATGACGCCCCGCTTTTTACGGCAGGCGTCCCTGAGAGGTTTTTATGGATAATCTTGAGAGAAAGTTCGGCAGATACGCCATCCGCAATCTTACGATGGTCATGATCATCATGTACGCGATCGGTTTCATGATCGCCTATTTGAAACCTTCATTATTATATATGGTGACGCTGAACCCCTATGCGATCATGCACGGCCAGATCTGGCGCCTGGTCTCCTGGCTACTCGTGCTGCCCGGATACAGCAGTGTGTTTTCCATGGCCATCATGCTCTTTTGCTACTACAGCATAGGGAACGCGCTGGAGCGGATCTGGGGGACGTGGAAGTACAACGTCTTCATTCTGCGCGGCATGCTGCTGATGGTGGTGAGCGCCTTTTTGTGGATGGGCTTTTATTATCTGACCGCGGCTTCGTCCGGCATCGACACCGTCGGGGCGCAGACCTATATATCCATGTATTCCATCGTTTTTTCCACCTACTACATCAATCTCGGCATCATCGTCGCCTTCGCGCTGACCATGCCGGACGCACAGTTCCTCCTGTTCTTTCTCGTACCGATCAAGGCCAAGTACATAGCGCTCCTTGACCTCGCCTACCTCGCCTACGGCTTTGTGACGGGGAACGCGCCCGTGCGGTTCGCCGTCGCGGCCACTGCCGTAAATCTCCTCATCTTCTGGCTGGAGAGAAACGGCGGGTTAAACGGCCTGCGCGCCGGACAAAGAAGAAGGGCGTGGCGCGCGGCAGCCGGCGGTGAAAGACAGAGGGGACCTTTTGCCGGGAACACCGGGCAGGGTAGAAATCCCGGCGCCGGGGCAGGGCCCGTACACGCGAGAAAACAGGACCTCGGCGGCCGGAGCGGCTCTCTGGTCCACCGCTGCGCGATCTGCGGCCGGACCAATGTCGACCACCCGGAGCTGGAATTCCGCTTCTGCTCCAAGTGCGAGGGCGGGCTGGAATACTGCCAGGACCATCTGTTCACACATAAACACGTAAAGGCCGGGGAGCGTCCCTCCCCCTTGGAGTGACGAAGGATATGAGCGGACAAAAAGACAGAAAAGACATGCAGAAAGTGTTCATGGAAAGGCTCCGCGGGATCGTGCAGGGGAGCGCCGGGAACGGCAATGTGATCTCTCCGGACGAGCTGGAGGAGTGTTTTGCCGACCTGTCGCTGACGCCTGAGCAGATGATGCAGGTCCGCGCCTACCTGGTGCAGAACGGGATCGGCGTCGGGGAGCCCCTTCCCCTGGAGGAGAGGATCACCCGGGAGGAACACGACTATTTCAAAGACTATATGCAGATGCTGGAAGCCATCGAGATCCCGCCCGCGAACATACTGGATGCGGTAAAGCTCTCTTCCATGGCGGGAGAGCGGGACGCGCAGGAGAAGCTGATCACCTTCTCGCTCCGGAATGTGGCGGAAATCGCGAGACTGTACGCGGGACAGGGGGTCCTCATGGAGGACCTGATCGGCGCGGGGAACGAGGCGCTCACAGTCGGAGCGACGCTCCTTGCACCCCTGGAAAAGCTGTCGGAGGTGGACGGTTTTCTGGCTTCCCGGATCATGGACGCCATGGAGAACCTGATCTCCTGCAATGTGGCGGAGAAGGCGGCGGACAAGGGACTGGAGGACCGCGTCAATCTGATCGCGGAGAAGGCGGCCGAACTGGCGTCGGATCTGGGAAGACCCGTCTCGGCGGCCGAGCTGGCCGCGGAGGGGGAGCTCGAAGAGGATGAGATCCTGGAGATCATGCGGATCTCCGGCAACGCCATACGGGACATTGCCCCGCAGCAATAATGAAAAAAAGGAATAGGAAAGCGCGGCTGGCGGAACTGTCGGAAGTTGACAGTTCCGCTTTTGACTGTGATAATGACAAAAGGATTTCTGCTCTCACTTTCCGAAAATGTGCGGCCGATGACTTGCATTACCGTGCAGGCGGTGTTATACTGATACAAGAACAGATGTTCGAACAGTAAATTTGCGCTGCAAAGGAGTGTTAAGAGTATGAATATGGATCAGGATCAGAAGAAGAGAGCGCTGGACGCCGCGCTCCTGCAGATCGAGAAACAGTATGGCAAGGGTGCCGTCATGAAACTCGGCGATCCCTCTGCCCAGATGAATATAGAGACCATTCCCACCGGCTCGCTGAGCCTGGATATCGCGCTGGGACTCGGCGGCATCCCCAGAGGAAGGATCATCGAGATCTACGGGCCCGAGTCTTCGGGCAAGACGACCGTGACCCTGCACATGATCGCCGAAGTGCAAAGGCGCGGCGGGATCGCCGGCTTTATCGACGCGGAGCACGCGCTGGATCCCGTCTACGCCCGCAATATCGGCGTGGATGTGGACAACCTGTACATCTCACAGCCCGACAGCGGTGAGCAGGCACTGGAGATCACGGAGACCATGGTCAGGTCCGGCGCCATCGACATCGTGGTCGTGGACTCCGTGGCCGCACTGGTTCCCAAGGCGGAGATTGACGGCGATATGGGCGATTCTCACGTGGGCCTTCACGCGCGCCTCATGTCGCAGGCCCTCAGGAAACTGACCGCCGTGATCAGCAAGTCCAACTGCGCGGTGGTATTTATCAACCAGCTGCGTGAGAAGGTGGGCATCATGTTCGGAAATCCCGAGACGACCACCGGCGGCCGCGCACTGAAATTCTATTCCTCCGTCCGTCTGGACGTCCGCAGGATCGAATCTCTCAAGCAGAGCGGCGAAGTGATCGGCAACCGGACCAGGGTCCGCGTCGTCAAGAACAAGATCGCGCCGCCTTTTAAGGAAGCCGAGTTCGACATCATGTTCGGCAAGGGCATTTCCTATACCGGCGACGTGCTGGATCTGGCCGCCAAGGTAGACATTGTCAATAAGAGCGGCGCCTGGTACAACTACGAGGGCAACAAGATCGGCCAGGGCCGTGAGAACGCCAAGAGATATCTCGAGGAGAATCCCCGTCTTCTGGCGGAGATTGACCGCAAGGTGCGCGAGTATTATGATCTGGATCCGGACGGCGCGCATATCGCACCTGAGCCGGAGACGGCTGAAACGGCGGCTGAAGAGACAGCGGCTATATAAGAATATAAGAAACAGGAGATTTACATGCGGATTGAGAGAGTGGAACCGGTGGGCAAAACGAAAGTCCGTATCTGCATGGAAGATGATAGCGTCCTTGTGCTGCAGCGCAGGGACGCTGTTTTGCGCGGTCTGAAAGAGGAGGCGGAAATATCCGGAGACGTCCTTGCGGAGCTGATGGAGCAGCAGCGGAAGGAGTGTCTTCGCCGGAGCGGGACGCTGCTTAAGGACAGGGACTATTCCGTCACGAGGCTCCGCGGGAAGCTCCTGGAAGCCGGCTTCGATCCCCGGATCGTCGAGGACACGGTCGGATCCCTTATGGAGGCGGGATATCTGGATGACGACCGCTTCGCCTCCGGCTACGTGCAGTATCATCTGCGGGACCGAAGCGAAAAGCGGATCCGGCACGACCTCATGCAGCAGGGACTGTCCAGAGAATGCATCGACAGAGCTTTCTCCGTTCTTGACAGGGAGGATACATCCAGGGCCCAGGAAGAGCAGGTAAGGGCCCTTTTGAAAAAGAAGGGATATGACCCCGTCCTCGCCGGGTGGGAGAAAAAACAGAAAATGATGGCCTTTCTTTCCAGAAAAGGCTACGAAAATGGCCTGATCAGACGTATAATGGATGAAGTCTGATGTATTTTTTAAGAAGTTTTTAAAGAGACAGGAGGGAGTAAATGATTGCTCTTGGATGTGATCACGGCGGTTACGGGCTGATGCAGGAAGTGATCGGCCATCTGGAAAAAAGAGGATTGGAGTACTGCAACTACGGCACTTACAGCAACGAGGCAGTGGACTACGCCGACTATGCAAAGCGCGTCGCGGACGCGGTGGCGAAGGGAGAAGCAGACAGGGGGATCCTGATCTGCGGAACGGGCATTGGCATTTCCATCGCGGCCAACAAGGTGCACGGCATTCGCGCGGCCCTGTGCGGCGACTGCTTCAGCGCCCAGGCTACGAGGGAGCACAACGACGCGAATATCCTGGCCATGGGAGCAAGAGTCCTCGGCCCCGGCCTCGCTTTAAAGATCGTGGATACCTTTTTGGACACGCCTTTTTCCGGGGATGAGAGACACGTGCGGAGGATCGCGAAAATCACGGCGATCGAAGAGGGTCAGAACTGAAACATCCTTGACAGTGTTTCCGTTTTTGTATAGAATTAAAAACTGTGAGTTTATCGATTTGAGCCGTACGTCTGCCGCGGATAGATGTCTGTTCCGGACGGAAATGATGTGTGCGGCGGCTGCCCGAAGAGATAGGTTCCGTGCCGATTGGTTGGAGTGCGCCCCGCGTACTCTTATTACAATTTCATAAGGAGGTGCTCCTGTATGGGTACTGCTGTCATTGCAGTGATCTGTACTCTGGTGCTCTCTGTTCCGATCACTTTTTTTGTCGCTTCCGGCTACCGCAAGAAGCAGCATGAGGAGACGATCGGCAATGCGCAGGAAAAAGCCAGGGCCATCATCGATGAGGCGCTGGAGACTGCTGAGAAAGAAAAGCGCGAAGGAAGGCTTGCGATCCAGGAGGAGCGGATCAAGTCCAGAAATGAACTGGACAGAGAGATCCGCGAGAGACGTGGAGAAGTGCAGCGGAACGAGCGCAGGATCCAGCAGAAGGAAGAGACACTCGATCGCAAGATGGATACTCTCGAGCGCAGGGAACAGAGTCTGCAGTCCAGGGAAGAGACACTGCACAAGAAATGGGACGAGGTCGAGAGACTGAGTGAGCAGCGTATGCAGGAACTCGAACGGATTTCGGGTCTTACCTCTGAACAGGCAAAAGAATACCTTTTAAAAATTGTTGAAGATGATGTGAGACATGATTCCGCCGTGATGATCAAAGAGATCGAGGCGGAAGCGAAGGAAGAGGCGGACAAGAAGGCCAGGGAATATGTGATCAGCGCCATCCAGCGGTGCGCTGCAGACCATGTTTCGGAAGCGACGATCTCCGTGGTCCAGCTCCCCAGCGATGAGATGAAGGGCAGGATCATCGGGCGTGAAGGACGTAATATCCGCACACTGGAGACGATGACAGGCGTTGACCTGATCATTGATGATACACCGGAAGCGGTCGTCATTTCCGGCTTTGATCCGATCAGGCGCGAAGTCGCCAGGATCGCACTGGAGAAGCTGATCGTGGACGGACGCATCCATCCCGCCAGGATTGAAGAAATGGTGGGGAAGGCGCAGCGTGAAGTAGAGGCGAAGATCAAGGAAGAGGGCGAAGCCGCGACACTCGAAGTCGGCGTGCACGGCATTCATCCCGAACTGGTCCGTCTTCTCGGAAAGATGCGCTTCCGTACGAGCTACGGTCAGAATGCACTCAAGCATTCCATAGAGGTCGCGCAGATCTCTGGTCTTCTGGCCGGCGAGTTCGGCCTCGATATACGTCTTGCCAAACGTGCCGGACTTCTGCACGACATAGGCAAGGCAGTGGATCACGAGATGGAGGGATCCCATGTGCAGTTGGGCGCTGAGCTCTGCCGCAGATACAAAGAATCCCCCACGGTGATCAACGCGGTGGAGTCCCATCACGGCGACGTGGAGGCCACTACACTGATCTCCTGTATCGTCCAGGCGGCGGATACGATCTCTGCAGCCCGTCCCGGAGCGAGAAGGGAAACGCTGGAAACATACACAACCAGACTCAAGCAGCTGGAAGAAATCACGAACAGTTTTAAAGGGGTAAGTAATTCTTATGCCATTCAGGCAGGAAGAGAAGTCCGTGTCATGGTAGTTCCTGAACAGATCAATGACACTGATATGGTGCTTCTGGCCCACGATATTTCCAAGAAGATCGAGAACGATATGGAATATCCCGGCCAGATCAAAGTAAGCGTCATCCGTGAATCCAGGGTGACCGACTACGCCAAGTGATCATGGCAAAGGACGGAAAATGTAAAGTTTTCCGTCCTTTTTTATTTTTACAGCACAGAGGGTAAAAAATAGGGTATAATGAAATCGTATGATAGTCAACAGCATTTAACCTGCGACAGGGGGGACGTTGAATGGAAAAAAAGAAGATCCTATTTGCAGCATCGGAATGTGTTCCGTTCATAAAGACGGGAGGTCTTGCGGACGTTGTGGGATCGCTTCCCAAGGATATTGATCCTGAGCTTTTTGACGTTCGTGTCATGCTGCCCAAATACTCCTGCATGAAGCAGAGCGTCAAGGACAATATGGAATATGTGACGCACCTGTATATGGATTACCACTGGAAGAGCGAGTATGTGGGCGTTCTGCAGACGGTCTATGCAGGGATCACTTTCTATTTTATCGATAACGAGAGCTTTTTCACGACGGACACGGTCTATACGGACGATCCGCTCTTTGAGATCACAAGGTACGCCTTCTTTTCCAAGGCCTGCCTCTCCGTACTTCCGGCCCTTGATTTCCGGCCCGACCTGATCCACTGCCACGACTGGCAGACCGGCCTCATTCCCGTGTATCTCAAGGAGCGCTTCCAGGGCGATCAGTTCTATCACGGGATCAAGACGATCATGACCATCCATAACCTCAAGTTCCAGGGAAGATGGGGCGTCGAGGACGTGGAGGACATCACGGGACTGTCAGGCTATTACTTTACGCCCGACAAGCTCGAGGCCTATAAGGACGCCAACCTTCTCAAGGGCGGCCTCGTCTATGCGGACGAGATCACCACGGTGAGCCCGACCTATGCGGAAGAGATCAAGACGCCTTTCTTCGGCGAGGGACTGGACGGCCTCATGAACGCCAGATCGGCGGAGCTCCACGGGATCCTGAACGGGATCGACTACACGGATTTCTCTCCGGATCACGACACCAAGATCGCGAAGCCGTATACGGTAAGCACCTTCCGCCGGGACAAGATCAAGAACAAGATCGCCCTCCAGAAGGAGCTCGGTCTTCGAAGAGACGAGAAGTGCATGATGATCGGCATCGTCTCCCGCCTGACGGATCAAAAGGGCTTCGACCTGATCGCGTATGTCCTGGAGGAGATGCTCTCTACGGATGCGATCCAGATCGTCGTACTGGGAACGGGCGAAGACAGATACGAGAATATGTTCCGGTATTTTGACTGGAAGTACAATGACAAGCTCTCCGCGAACATCTATTATTCCGATGAGCTCTCCCACAAGATCTATGCTTCGTCGGATGCTTTCCTGATGCCTTCGCTCTTTGAGCCCTGCGGACTGAGCCAGCTCATGTCGCTTCGCTACGGGACGCTGCCCATCGTGCGTGAGACCGGCGGACTCAAGGATACGGTCGAGCCCTTCAACGAATACGAGGGGACCGGCACGGGCTTCTCCTTCACCAATTACAACGCGCACGACATGATGCACGTGATCCGCTACGCGGAGCATATCTTCTACGACAGGAAGCGCGATTGGAACAAGATCGTGGAGCGCGCCATGAAGCAGGATTTCTCCTGGAAGCAGTCGGCGCTTCAGTATCAGGAAATGTATGAGAGGATGATCGGCGGCTGAGGATCGATTAGAGTAGTACTGAATGGGTGACAACAGAAAGAAAACGAAATCCGGGAAAATATCTTTTACGGCTTCTGCGCAGCAAAGAAGCGGCGTAGTGGTCCAGGCAGGGATACTGGCAGCAGCCAGTATCCTTTCCCGCATCATAGGACTTTTATACAGGTCCCCTCTGACCGCCATCATCGGAGACGAGGGGAACGGGTATTACGGGACGGCGATCAACATCTACACGATCTTTCTGCTTGTCTCTTCTTTTGGCGTGCCTTCGGCCATCTCCAAACTGATGGCGCAGAAGATGGCGGTAGGCCGTTATAAGGACGCGCAGCGCGTGTTTCACTGCGCGCTTATATACACGCTGGCAGTGGGCGCTGCGGCAAGCCTGGTCCTGTATTTCGGAGCGGGCCTTCTCGTGCCGCCCAATTCGGTGCCGGTCCTGCGTGTCTTTGCGCCGACCATCTTTCTTTTCGGCCTTCTGGGCTCCCTGCGCGGCTATTTCCAGGCCAACCAGACCATGGTGCAGACGTCCGTCTCCCAGATCCTGGAGCAGGTGGTCAACGCCGCCGTCAGTATTGGCGGCGCCTATTTTCTGATGAATTTCGCGGCCGCCGAGAATCTTCTCACGGGACAGCCCGGGATGCCTTATCCGGCCGGCCAGACGGCCAGGGCCATCCGGGGAGCCATGGGAAGCGCCCTCGGTACGGGAAGCGGCGTCGCGGCGGCGCTTTTCTTCATGCTGGCAGTCTATATGATCCACAGACCGTCATTTCACGCGCGCATGAGGCGCGACCGGTCCGGCGCGCTCACCTCCTACGGCAGGATCATGCTGGAGACAATCCTGGTCATCACGCCCTTTATCCTCAGCAGCTTTATCCTCAATCTCACGACTTCCCTCAACCAGACCATATTTATGAAGCTTATGATCGGGATGAAGGGATGGAAGGAGGTCCCGACCACGACGATCTACGGTCTTTTCTCCAACAAGGCCGTCGTGATCACGAATATTCCGATCTCGATCGCGACTGCCGTGGCGGCGGCGATCATTCCGGGTATTTCTACTGCGTATGCGCGAAAAGATATGCGGGATACCAGAAAGCGCAGCGTCGGCGCCATCCGCATGACACTGATCATTGCGGTGCCCTGCGCAGTGGGGCTGACGGTGTTGGCGCGGCCGGTCACCATGCTCCTGTTCCCGCAGTGGGATACGCTGGATACCTCGTCATCGCTTCTGAGCGCCCTTGCAGTGACGGTCATTTTCTACTCGGCGGCGACGATCGCCAACGCGGCGCTGCAGTCGATCGGCAAAATGCATCTCCCCCTGCTCACGGCCGCGATCGCCCTGGCCGTGCAGACGGTGGTCCTGATCCTGCTGCTCCTGACGACCAATATCGGCGCCTATGCGCTGGTGATCGCCAGTATTCTGTACTCTGTACTGATCTTCTTTCTGGACGAGGCGTTTTTGCAGTACTATCTGCATATGCATATCCGCAGGGGAAGGATGTACGGGCTGCCGGTTCTGTCCGCCTGCGCCATGGGCGCCGTGACAAGAGCGGTTTACCAGATTGTATTTTTTGTGGCGGACAGACTGACCGGGACCTATATGGCAAACCTGATCGCCATCGTCCCTGCAATACTGACCGCCATCCCCGTCTACTTCTTTACACTGATCCGGCTTCACGGGATCAGCAGGCAGGATGTGCTGGGCATGCCCAAAGGGAGAAGGCTGCTTCGCGTGTTGGAAAACCTTCACTGGATGTGACGGGTCAGGAAGAGATCTCCTTGAGGCCGGAGATATCCGTCCTGGCCGTAATGGAATAGTTGGAGTGATAGATGACAAAACCGGGACGGGCGCCGCCCGGTTTTTTTACGCCCCTGCGCTCCAGATAACTGACCTCCACCTTTTCCTGGCTGCGGCCGGCGGAATACCAGGCCGCGAGGGAAGCGGCATCCTCAAAGACTCTGTCCGGGATATCGTTCATCTTCTGTCCTCTGGCACAGAGGATGACATGGGACCCGGCGATATCCTTGGCGTGAAACCAGATGTCGGAAGGCGCCGAAAAGCGGAAAGTCAGCTCATCGTTCTGCAGGTTGTTCTTGCCGACATAGAGATCATATCCGTCCGAACTGACGTAGTGGAGCGGTTTGCTGATCGGGATCCGGCTCCCTTTTTTGCCCTTTCCGGACGTGTGCTTCCGGACCAGGCCCGTCTGCTCCAGCTCCTGCCGGATCTGGGCCAGATCGCCCTCGGAAGTGGAGAGGGAGAGGGCCGTGCGGATACTCTCCAGATGATCGATCTCCTCCTTGACCTGGACAGTCAGGCTTTCCAGCGCCTCAGCGGTCCTCTTGAGCTTTGTGTAGCGGTCATAGTAGCGAACGGCGTTCTGCGAGGGCGTGAGCGTGGGATCGAGCGTGATCCGGACGGTCTCCCCGTTATAATAATTCTCCACCTCGCAGCTTTTTGCGCCGGAGGGGATGGAGTAGGAATAGGTGTTGAGCAGTTCGCCGTACAGCTTGAACTTGTCCCGCTTCTCCGTGTCCTTCAGCTGTCTGCACTGAAGATCGTACTTGTGGATATCGCGCTCCAGGATCGTCTGCACGATGCGGCGCAGATCGGCCGATTTCTGCCGGATCCTGGTGTCTGCGTTTTTCTGGGCGTAGAAGGTCTCCAGGAGTTCCGACATGGAGGCGAAGGATACGGCTTCGTGATCCGCGTAGATCGTAAGAGGGACCGCCGCGTATGCGGCAGGCGCGCCGCGTCTTCCCT
This sequence comes from Lachnospiraceae bacterium, assembly GCA_017405805.1. GTDB lineage: Bacteria > Bacillota > Clostridia > Lachnospirales > Lachnospiraceae > CAG-791. The sequence goes on along the minus strand of JAFQZU010000005.1, from coordinate 192,809 downwards.
CTGCCGTCTTTTTATAGTAAAGGGTGGGAGAGTAGTCTCCCTGTTCGATCCCGCGCATAAGTCCGTCAAAAGAAAGCCAGAGCCTTTCAGCCTCTTCCGCTGGTATGGAGGAGGCGCTCCTGTCGTGGGTCAGGCCCGCGCGGTCGCAGAGCTCCTCGGCGATCTGCGGCGAAAGACCCGTATAGGTGCGCACCAGCAGCTTTGCAGTGTCCGTTTGGGCACTGCCGACCAGGGCGAGAAAGCGCTCCCTGTCCTCGCGGAGCGGATCCCGCTTATTCTGCGTATCGGGAATAAAATAGGGCCTTCCGGGCAGCACTTCCCGCACGGAACTGACCAGGGAGGAGATGTGCTTGATGCTGTTCGTGATCACCCCCTCTTTGTTCATAAAGATGATGTTGCTGTGTTTGCCCATCAGCTCGACTGCCAGGATGTGTTTTTTCAGGTCTCCCATCTCGTCCATGTGCTCCGCCTCGATCCGGATGATCCGCTCGAGACCGGGCTGGGTGACGGAAATGATGCGTCCGTTCTGCAGGTGCTTGCGCAGGAGCATGCAGAAGGAAGGCGCCTGCAGAGGCGCTTTGCGGGAAACTTCCGTCAGATAAGCGAGCGGGAGAGAGGGGTCCGCACAGAGATAGAGCCGCACCTGTCCGCCGCCCCGCTCGGCCGCGGGCTTGATGGTAATCGTGAGCTCGTCTTTGTCTGTCTGTGCGATCTTATAGATTCTTCCGCCTGTCAGTCTGTCCGACAATTCGCGGACGAGACAGGCCGTTGTAATTCCGTCAAAAGCCATATCGTAACTACCTTTCGCGCACCGGCTGTCAATTCTTTTCAAAAACCGGTTTTCATTTTACTAGGATTTCACCGCGACCGCAATGCGCGTAGGGGGGTTCTTCTTTACAAACATCGGAAAGGGAAGTAAAATTTCTTTATATATGCAAAGAATCAAACCCGCAGGGCGGGAGCAGTATGAGGCTTATAAAATGATCAAGAGTATGACAGGGTACGGGCGGAGCGAAGTGGCCGACCATATGTACCGCGTATCAGTAGAGATCAAATCCGTCAACAACCGCTATCTGGACATCGGTCTGCGCATGCCCAGGCAGCTCAACCCTCTGGAGGCGCAGATCCGCGCCGTGCTCAAGGAGTACATGAAGAGGGGAAAGGTCGACGTCTATATCAGCTATGAGGATCTGACCGAATCGAACCGCACGGTCCAATACAACAGCAGGATCGCGGGGGAATATATCCGGCACCTGAAGGAGATGGAGGAGGAGTTCGGGATCAAGAACGACATCTCCGCCTTCCAGCTCTCCCGCTACCCCGACGTCTTTACCATGGAGGAGGAGAGCCCTGACGAAACCCAGATCTGGGAGAGGCTGGAAACCGTGCTGCGGAGCGCGGCAGAGCAATTTTTGCAGGCGAGGATCCGCGAGGGAGCCTTCCTGCGTGACGATCTTCTCTCCAAGCTGGACGAGATGCTCGAAAATGTGGAGTTCATCGAAAAGAAGTCTCCGGTCGTAGTGGAAAATTACCGCAGGCGTCTTGCGGATAAGGTCCGGGAGCTTTTGGAGGACCGCGCCGTGGAGGACAGCCGGATCGTGCAGGAAGTTACGATCTACGCGGATAAGGTGTGCCTGGACGAAGAACTGGTCCGGCTGCGCAGCCATATCCTGGCGACCAGAGACGCTCTGGGCACGGACGAGGGGGTCGGGCGAAAGCTCGATTTCATAGCCCAGGAGATGAACCGGGAGTCCAATACCATACTCTCGAAATCGGACGACAAGGAGATCACGGACCGCGCCATCGAGCTCAAGACTACGGTGGAGAAGGTGCGCGAACAGATCCAGAATATCGAGTGAAAAGGCAGGAGCAGAGGAGTTGCAAACAACGCTTATACATGTGGGATTTGGCAATATCGTCAATGCAGGCAAGATCGTTGCCGTCGTCAATCCGGATTCGGCTCCCGTCAAGAGGATGATAACCAAAGCCAGGGAGGAATCCAGAGCCATCGACGCCACGCAGGGACGCAAGACCAAATCGGTCATTGTGATGGATAATGACCGGATCGTACTGTCGGCGCTTCTGCCGGAGACGATCCGCGGCAGGGCGCAGGCTGAGAGATTGGAGGCAGCAGATGGAATTTGACGGTAAACTGGTAGTGATCTCCGGCTTTTCGGGCTCCGGCAAAGGCACGGTGATCCGGAAACTGCGCGGAATGACGGACGATCATGTCCTCTCGGTGTCTATGACCACCAGGGCTCCCCGCGACGGAGAAGTCGAGGGCGAGGATTATTTTTACGTGACCGACGAGCGGTTCGAGGAGGAAATCAAAAGAGAGGGCTTTCTCGAATATGCCGGCTACGTCAATCACTATTACGGGACGCCGCGTGCTTACGTGGAAGAAAAACGCCGCGGCGGCTTCAATGTCCTTTTAGAGATCGAAGTGCAGGGTGCGGTGCAGATCCGGAATAAGATCCCGGACAGCATGCTGATCTTTTTGATCACGCCCTCCGCGGCAGAGCTGGAGAGACGCCTCAGCGGCAGAGAGTCCGAGTCGCCCGAAGTGGTGACAAAGCGCCTGAAACAGGCACTGGAAGAGGCGAAATATATACCGGACTACGACTACATGCTGATCAATGAGGATGTGACGGCGAGTGCGATGACCCTGGACCGTCTGATCCGGTACGCGCCGGATGACTGCCGCCCGGACGCGGCTTTTGTGAACCGGTTCGTGAAGGATCTTGAAAAAATCATCGAAGCCAGGGAGGCAGGAAAGCTTTCCTAAAGAAGATACTTATGCTATAATATTCATTCGACGTTTGTCGCAGTGTTGTTTTTTGCCGGATAATTGTAAATACAGGAGGAAAAAAGGGTATGATTCACCCGTCTTACGTGGACCTGATGAAAGTCGTCAACAAAAATGTCGAGGAGGGCGAGACGCCGGTCATCAACAGCCGCTATTCCATCGTGATGGCGACCGCCAGGAGAGCCCGCCAGCTGGTGGACGGCGACGAGAGCCTCGTGGAGGAGAGAAAGGGAGAGAAGCCGCTCTCCATCGCGGTCGAGGAGCTCAATCAGGGCAAGATCCGTATTCTCACCGAAGAAGAGATCAAGGAATACGAGGCAATGAAGGAAGCGGAAGCCGCTGCGGAAGAAGCGGATGCGGCCGTCGACACGGCCGATGAGGAGGCGCCCGCGGCTGAGGAAGAGGGCACGGAATTCCATGGGGAAGAGGATTTCTATGAGGAAACGGCCCCTGCCCGGGAAGACGAGAGCCTGGAATAATGAAAATACTTTTTGTGTCGCTGGGCTGCGACAAAAATCTGGTGGACTCCGAGGAGATGCTCGGAGCCCTCGCTGCGCATGGGCATTCTTTTACCGATGATGAAGAGGAAGCCGAGGCTGCGGTCGTCAACACGTGCTGTTTTATCGGCGACGCGAAAATGGAGAGCATCGAGAACATCCTTTCCCTTGCGGAGAGAAGAAAGAGCGGGCAGTATAAGGCACTGATCGTGACAGGCTGTCTCGCGCAGCGCTACAAAGATGAGATCCTGCGGGAGATCCCGGAGGTGGATGCCGTCATCGGAACGACTGCCGAGGAGCACCTGATCCGTGCGCTGGAGGAGGCGCTGGGAGAACAGGAGGAAGGAAAGCTCTACACAGAGGACCTCGAAGGCAGGACCGGCACGGTCTATCCCAGGGTGATCACGACAGGGGGCTATTACAGCTACCTGAAGATCGCCGAGGGGTGCGACAAGTGCTGCACTTACTGTGTGATCCCCTCCGTGCGGGGAAAATACCGCAGCAGACCCATGGAGGAGCTGATCCGTGAGGCACAGACCCTGGCACAGTCCGGCGTCCGCGAACTGATCCTGGTGGCCCAGGAGACGACGCTTTACGGCGTGGACCTCTACGGTGAGAAAAAGCTTCCGGAACTGCTGCGTGAACTCGCCCTCGTGGAAGGCATCGCGTGGATCCGGATCCTGTACTGCTATCCCGAGGAGATCACGCCCGAACTGGTCCGGACCATACGCGATACCCCCAAGGTCCTGCACTATCTGGATATTCCCGTGCAGCACGCCTCGGACGATATCCTGCGCAAAATGGGACGGCATACCAACCGGAGAGAACTCGAAGAGATGATCGCTTTTGTGCGGAGAGAGATCCCGGATATCTGTCTGCGCACGACCCTGATCAGCGGGTTCCCCGGGGAGACCATCGCGGACCACGAGATCCTGGAGGACTTCGTCCGGAAAATGCGTTTTGACAGGTTGGGCGTTTTTCCCTATTCCAGAGAGGAGGGGACGCCTGCGGCCGGTATGAAACCGCAGGTGCCGGCGCGCCTGAAGAAAAAAAGGCAGAAGGACCTGATGCTCATCCAGCAGGAGATCGCGTTCGAACAGGCCGAAGATATGAAGGGCCGCGTTCTGGAGGCCATGGTCGAAGGAAATATCGTGGGGGAGGACGCCTATACCGCCCGCACTTATAAGGACGCGCCCGGCGTGGACGGCCTGCTCTTTATTGAGACGAAAAGGGATCTGATGACAGGGGATCTGGTCAGGGTAAGAGTGACGGGATCCCAGGATTATGATTTAATTGGAGAGATCTATGAATCTGCCGAATAAACTCACAGTACTCCGAATCGTGCTGGTGCCCTTTTTTGTGGCGTTCCTGCTTGGAACCGCTTACAATCCGGGGCTGAAATGGGCGGCGCTCATCATTTTTATCGTCGCATCGCTGACGGACCTGCTCGACGGCAAGATCGCCCGCAAATACAATCTGATCACGGATTTCGGGAAATTTATGGACCCGCTCGCCGATAAGCTCCTGACGGTATCAGGCATGATCTGCCTGGTGGACCTGGGGAAGATCCCTTCCTGGATTGTGATCATCATCGTGGCGCGGGAGTTTATCATCAGCGGCTTCCGTCTCATTGCGGCGGACAACGGGATCGTCATCGCCGCCAATTACTGGGGCAAGTGGAAGACGGTCTTCCAGATGATCATGATCATACTGATGATCATGGATCTCCCGCAGCTGTCCCTGCTCACTGAGATAGTCATGTGGATCGCACTTGTGCTCACGGTTGTTTCGCTGGTGACGTATATCATGCAGAACAAGCAGGTGCTGGGTTCCATGAAATGAGCGCGCCGGGAAGATGTATCCTGGTCTGCGCCGGCGAGTTCGACCCCAGCTTTGATCCCCGCGAGAAAACACACTTTCCCTCCCTTTCAAAGGAGGATCTTCTCATCGCGGTGGACGGCGGACTTCGCCATATCCTGGACCTTGGTCTGGAGCCGGATCTGATCCTTGGGGATTTCGATTCGATCGCAGGGCGGGAAGAAGAGTATCTGGAGCGCTTTGAGGCGCAAAGGCCGGAGAGCGTCATACGCCTGCCGGTCCAAAAAGACGAGACGGATTCGGAGAAAGCCGTCATGATCGGGCTGGAGAGGGGCTTTGCGCGCTTTTTCATTTACGGCGCGCTGGGCGGACGTTTCGACCACTCCTTTTCCAATCTCCAGATGGCGCTCAAGATCCGCAGGAAAGGGGCAAGACCCTGGCTCTTCCTTGGAAGGACTGCCATAACGGTCATAGAGAATGAGACCTTCCGTCTGCCGGAAGGGTTTGAGGGAACCGTGTCACTGTGTGCGCTGTCCGACCGGCTGGAGGGCGTTTCCATCCGGAACATGAAATATGAACTTTCCGATGCGGTGATCGCCAATGATTCCTCACTGGGGATCAGCAACGAAACGGTTCCGGGTAATGGACCGGGCGCATTTTCCATCCAAAAGGGCGCCGGTATACTGATCCTGACCGAACACCTTCACAATATTCACTATTAGTATTAAAAATGGAGTCGTATTTAATACCCTTGGGCACGCTCGCCTAAGCTCGCTCGTTCGCGGCCCTATAGCCGCAAAAAGGCCCTGCGGGTACTAAATACGACTCCTATATTCTATCTCTCGCTGAATAATAAATCGGAATAGACTGGGAACGGCCACGCCCCCTTATCCGTAATGGTCTCCAGCTGATCCGCATAACTGCGGCATTCGTCCATATCCGGAATGATCACGTCGCGGCAGTAGTGCATGGCGTTTTCCGGGTCGGCAGGCACTTCGCGCATGTCACGCTCGAGCTTGTCACAGGCGTCGTTCAGACAGTCGGTCAGCATGCAGTTGTTGCGTGCGTTCTCCTCCTCGTATTTGCAGGGGAAGCCCAGTGCTTTTCTCTTTTCATATCCCTCGCAGAGCTTCATGCCGTAGCGGGAGCACGCCGGCAGGATGTCCTTGCGGAGCATGTCGATCATGGTGCGCGCCTCGATGGCAATGGTCGCGATATAGTTCTCGACGTGGATCTTATAGCGGGCGTGCACTTCCTCTTTCGTATAAATGGCGTGACGCACGAACAGATCTATGTTTTTCTGCATGATATAGGCGGGCAGCGCGTCCACGGAAGTGGTGCTGTTGGCCAGGCCCCTCCGCTTGGCTTCCATCAGCCAGGACTCGTCGTATCCGTTTCCGTCAAAAATGATCCTCTGATGGGCGGTCAGCTCTCGCCGGATCAGCTTGTTGAGATCGTGCTTAAAGTCATCGGACTTCTCCAGTTCATCCGCAAAACGGCTCAGCTCCTCGGCCATCATGGTATTGATCACGATATTGGGGCCGGAGACCGACAGGCCGGATCCCACCATGCGGAATTCGAACTTGTTGCCGGTGAAGGCCATGGGAGAGGTGCGGTTGCGGTCCGTGTTGTCCATGGGGATGGGCGGCATGGCGTCGACGCCGATCTGCAGGTTGCGCTTGCCGGCATCGCGGTAGACTTCGCCCCGGATGATGGCGTCCACCACGCCGCTCAGCTCATCGCCGAGGAATATGGAAACCACTGCCGGGGGTGCCTCCTGGGCGCCCAGCCGGTGATCGTTGCCCGGGGTCGCGACGGTGGCGCGCAGCATCTCCTGATACTCGTCCACGCCCTTGATAAAGGCGGTGAGGAAGAGCAGGAACTGGGCGTTCTGACTGGGCGTGGAGCCCGGACGGAAGAGGTTCTCGCCCGAGTCCGTGGCCAGGGACCAGTTGTCATGCTTGCCCGATCCGTTGACGCCGGCAAAAGGCTTTTCGTGGAGCAGGCAGACCAGGCCGTGCCGGTCAGCAACCTTTTTCATGAGCTCCATGGTGACCTGGTTCTGGTCGCAGGCTGCGTTGGCGTCGGTATACAGCGGCGCCATCTCGTGCTGGGCGGGCGCCACCTCGTTGTGTTTGGTCTTGGACAGGACGCCGAGCTTCCACAGCTCCGTATCCAGATCCTGCATAAAAGCGGCGACTCTGGGACGGATGGCGCCAAAATAATGATCCTCCAGCTCCTGTCCGCGGGGCGGCTTCGCGCCGAACAGAGTGCGTCCCGTCATGATCAGGTCTTCGCGCTGGTTGTAGACTTTTTTGTCGACCAGGAAATACTCCTGTTCGGGTCCCACCTGTGCGATGACCCTGTGCGTGGCGGTGTCGCCGAACAGGCGAAGGATCCGCACAGCCTCCTTGCTCACGGCGTCCATGGAGCGGAGGAGCGGGGTCTTCTTGTCCAGGGCGTGCCCGGAGTAGGAGCAGAAGATGGTGGGAATGCACAGGGAATTTTCCTTAATAAAAGCAAAGGAGGTCGGATCCCAGGCGGTGTAGCCCCTCGCCTCGAAGGTGGCGCGCAGGCCGCCGGAAGGGAAGGAGGAGGCGTCGGGTTCGCCGCGGACGAGCTCCTTGCCGGAAAATTCCATGACAACTTTGCCCTCGTCGTTCAAAGAGATGAAGCTGTCGTGCTTTTCCGCCGTGAAGCCGGTCATGGGCTGGAACCAGTGCGTATAGTGGGTGGCGCCCTTTTCCACGGCCCACTGCTTCATGGCCTCCGCGATCTCATTGGCCGTGGAGAGTTCCAGAGGGGAACCGTCCGTGACGCTCTTTTTCCATTCTTTATAGCAGGAGGGAGAGAGCCTCTCCTTCATCGTCTCTTCATTGAATACCATGCTCCCGAAGAGGGAGGGAAGGTTCTGAATGCTGTCTTTCATGCACGTTCTCCTGTGTTTTTTCGTATGATATCGATTTACGAGATTATTTATAACACATTTGCGGAAGTCTGAAAAGTACGCCGTGCTGGCGCACCGAATATTGTTGTTTATTTGACAATTCCGTAGTACAATACACGTTGAAACATTTCGGGAATTTATATTAACTATAAAGGAGATGAATATGGAGCACAGGCCTGTAGTACTGATGATCCTGGACGGCTTCGGACTCAATGACAATCCGAAGGCCAACGCGGTGGCAATGGCGAATACTCCGGTTCTTGACGGGCTGATGAAAAACTGCCCGTTCGTAAAAGGCTATGCGAGCGGCATGGCGGTCGGCCTTCCGGACGGACAGATGGGCAATTCGGAAGTCGGCCACATGAACATGGGAGCAGGCAGGATCGTCTATCAGGAGCTGACCAGAATCACAAAGGAGATCAGGGACGGGGAGTTTTTCGAAAATCCCGAGATCCTGGATGCAATAAACAACTGCAAGAAGAATCACTCGGACCTTCACATCTACGGCCTCCTTTCCGACGGCGGCGTGCACAGCCACAATACACATCTGTACGCCCTTTTGGAGATGTGCAAGCGCAACGGACTGGACAGGGTCTATGTGGACTGCTTCCTGGACGGACGCGATACGCCTCCCAAGAGCGGCGTGGATTACATCGCCGAGCTGGAGGACAAGATGAGCGAGATTGGTGTGGGCAGGATCGCTATGATCAGCGGCCGCTACTACGCCATGGACCGCGACAACAACTACGACCGGATCAAGAAAGCGTACGACGCGCTCACCAAGGGCGAAGGCCTGCAGGCTGCCAGCGCGCACGAAGCAATCACCGCCTCCTATGACAGGGACGAGACGGATGAGTTCGTAAAACCCACCGTGATCGCGGAGGGCGGAAAGCCGCTGTCGGTCATTAAGGACGGCGATTCCATCATCTTCTTCAATTTCCGGCCCGACCGCGCCAGAGAGATCACGCACTGCTTCTGCGACGATGAATTCGACAAGTTCGACAGGGGTCCCAGGAAGAAAGTGACCTATGTCTGCTTCAAGGATTACGATCCGGAGATCCCCAACAAGGAGATTGCCTTCAAGAAAGTGGACGTCACCAACACCTTCGGTGAGTGGCTGGCCTCCAAAGGCCTCAAGCAGGCGCGCATCGCCGAAACGGAAAAATATGCGCACGTGACCTTCTTCTTCAACGGCGGCGTCGAAGTTCCCAACGAGGGAGAGACGAGGGTTCTCGTCAACTCTCCCAAAGACGTCCCCACCTATGACCTGAAGCCGCAGATGAGCGCCTACGGCGTTCTGGACAAGCTTCTTGAGGCCATTCATTCGGGCAAATACGACGTGATCGTCATCAACTTCGCCAACCCGGATATGGTAGGCCATACCGGCGTCCTGGCGGCAGCCGTCAAGGCGGTGGAAGTGGTAGACGAGTGCGTCGGCAAGGCGGTCGACGCTGTGAAGGAAGCCGGCGGGACCATGTTCATCTGCGCGGACCACGGCAACTGCGAGCAGATGATCGACTACGAGACCGGCGCGCCCCACACGGCGCACACCACCAATCCGGTTCCCTTTATCCTGGTCAATTACGACGAGGGGTACGGACTGAAAGAGGGCGGCGTCCTGGCGGACATCGTTCCCACGCTGATCGAGATCATGGGATATGAGCAGCCCGCGGAGATGACGGGCCATTCGCTCCTGATCAAAAAATAAAAATATGACGTGAATGTGAATGCAAAACGGCCCTGCTGTCATGAAGAAATGACGGCGGGGCCGCTGTTTTGTCACACGCCCGTCACATATGCTTCACAATAAGCCGGATCGGTTGCAAGCGCAGAAATTATACTTTATTATTAAATGAAATTCATTTGAGAACGGAAATTTACTGCAGGACGGAGTAGAAACTGCATGAGCGAAGCCGTACAGAGAGCAGACAGGTATCTGCGAAAGAACGCAGCCAAAAGTGAAGAGAGAAGGAAATCCCATGCGCAGCGGGGCAGGAGGGGAAAGGCGGCATCCTGGCTTTTTCTGCTGCCGAGCCTTTTCGGCGTGGGACTCTTTTTTGTCGCTCCCTTCTGCGTCGTGATCCGCTATTCCCTGGTCAACAATCCCGTGCAGGGACGCTTTGTGGGCATAGGCAATTACATTCGCGTCCTGGGAAACGGCGCGTTTCTTCTCGCCGCCAAAAACACCCTTCTGTTCTCGGCCATCGCCGTTCCTCTGGCCGTGGCCCTGTCGCTGTGGCTTGCGGTCATCATGGAGAGCCGGATCCCGTTCAGAAGCCAGTTCCGGTCCTTTTTCCTGACGCCGATGATGGTGCCGGTCGCCTCCGTCATTTTGATCTGGCAGGTTCTGTTCGATTACAACGGACTGGTGAACGTGTGGCTCACAAAGATCGGCATCGATAAGATAGACTGGCTCAAGTCGCCCTATGCGCCCCTTGTGGTGGTCCTGCTCTTTCTGTGGAAAAACCTGGGATACAACATGATCCTGTTCATGGCGGGACTCTCCGCGGTGCCGCGTGACCAGATCGAGGTGGCGCGGCTGGAGAGCGCGTCCGAGAGGCAGATCTTCTGGCTGATCAAGATCCGGTATCTGTCCTCCACGATCGCCTTCGTCACGATCATGTCCCTGATCAATTCCTTCAAAGTCTTTCGTGAAGTGTACCTGCTGACCGGGGATTATCCTTTTGATTCCCTGTACCTTCTGCAGCACTTTATGAACAACACATTCCAGTCGCTCGACTATCAGAAGCTGTCAGCGGCCGCAGTGATCATGGCGGTGGTCATGGTCGTGATCATAGGACTCCTGCTGAAGGCGGAATCGAAGCTGAGCAGGGATCTGTAGAGGAAACAATATGGAGAGCAAACCGGCCGTGAAGCGGCGGGAGAAAGCGCTTGCTGTCTCCCGGACCGTCAGAAAAACACCTTCCGCGAACCGGCGGAAAAAAGAGCGCAGGGAGAGCAGGATCATCGCAAGACGGACTGCTGCCGCTGTGTTTTTTGCGTTTTTGTTTCTCACGCCCGTCGTCCTCACCATCACCAACTCCTTCATGACGCCCTCGGAGATCAACGCCAACTACGGGGCCATCTTCGCCAAAAACGACACGGGCGGGAAGGTGTATGTGTCGGAGACGGTGAATCTCAAATTCATACCGGACATGGTCACATTCAGCCAGTATGCGTCGGTGCTCTTCAAAAGCCCCGCATACCTGATCAAGTTCTGGAATTCCGTGATCTACGTGGTGCCGATCGTGGTCTTTCAGCTCCTTGTGGCTGCGCTGGCCGCCTACGGGTTCGCGCGGTACTCGGGAAGAGTCAAGGAATTCATTTTTTTCGCTTACATTATATTGATGCTGATGCCGTACCAGGTGACGCTCGTCCCCAACTTCCTGGTATCCTCCTTTTTGGGGATCCTGGACACGCGGTGGGCCATATGGCTCCCGGGGATCTTCTCCCCCTTCGCGGTGTATATGCTGACGCGGTATATGCAGCGCATTCCCTACTCCATCTATGAGGCGGCCTCGATCGACGGGGCCGGAGAGTGGCAGATCTTTTCGCAGATCTGTCTGCCCCTGTGCCGCGGCGGGTTCGCCTCCATAGCGATCCTGCTGTTCATAGACTACTGGAACATGGTAGAACAGCCGCTGATCCTCCTGAGCAACGAGGAGATGCATCCTTTGTCAGTTTTTCTCTCCCGGATCAACGCGGGGGAGATCTCGCTTGCTTTTGCCGTCGCCGTGGTGTATATGATCCTGCCCATCCTTCTCTTTATTTACGGGGAGGAATCGCTTGTAGAGGGCATCATGTACCAGGGCGGCATCAAGGAATAACCGTTGACAGTGTAGTTCAAAGATAAAAAGGATCCCACTATGTACGAGATCGAAGACAAGGACCTGCAGTCCCGGTATGTGCCTTCCAGACGAAAGGATACCGTCAAAAACCTGATCATCATCTTCCTGACGATCATGCTCCTTCTGACCTTTTTCTCCAATACCATCATGAATTACTCGCTGCCGCAGGTGGCGACCCAGTATGTCCAGCAGGGAGAGATCTCTCCCAAGATCAGGGGGACCGGCGTGGCGCAGGTGGAGAATCCCGTCAACGTGAACGTGCCCTCGAACCGCGTGATCTCAAGCGTGCAGGTCACGGTCGGTGAGAAGGTGGAAGAGGGCGCGGTCCTCTTCGAACTGGAGGATGCGGAATCCGATGAGCTGATCCAGGCGCGCCAGGAGCTGGCGGACGCAAAGAGCGCCTTTGAAAAAGCCCTCTTCAGCGGGACACTGACCAATGAGGCCCTGGACAGAATAAGAGAAGGCAATTTCCTGTCGGACGACGAGATGCAGGAGCGGATCTCCGCCGCCAATTCCAATTACAACGAGGCGCTGTCCGAGGACACGGAGGCGCAGAGAGTCGTGGACCGGATCAGCAACCGCGCACAGCCGGTCGGCGGCGAGGGGGAAGGAGAAGCCGAGGCAGCAGCCAAGGAAGCGCAGGAAAATGCGGAAGACCTGGCTGACGCCATGCAGCACAAGGCGGATACGGCCGCGGCGCTTGCCGCAGCGACGACCGCAAGGGACAACACGGTCAACAGCATCCAGGCGGAACTGGAGCTGAAGGGCCTGCAGAAACAGATCGACGAAGCGCAGAAGAAAGTGGAATCCCTTGAAGGGAAGGAAGTCGGGACCACCGTCAAGGCCCCCGTTGCCGGCACGATCACCAGCGTCGGCTACAACGTGGGCGATACCGCCTCAGCCGACATGCCCGGCGCAGTGATCCGGCAGGACGGCAAAAAGATGACGGTCAGTTTCTCCGTCAGCAAGGAGCAGGCGCAGGCACTGAAGGTCGGCATGGAGGCGAGACCCCAGAACGAATGGGCCTATACCTCCTTCAAGGCGACGCTGGAGTCCGTCACGCAGGACCAGGCGGATCCTGCGGGAAGCCGCGTACTGACATTTGTGATCACCTCGGACGAGGTGGAGCCCGGAGACAGCGTACAGCTCTCGGTGGGGACCGACGTGCGCTCCTATGACCTGACCATTCCCAACAGCGCGGTCAGAGAGGACAACGCAGGCAAATTTGTCCTGGTCGTGGTCAGCAAAGAGAGTCCCCTTGGAAATCGCTACATTGCGTCAAGGGTGGATGTGACGGTGCTCGATTCCGACGATACGCTGACGGCGGTGACCGGGAACCTGTCCGGCTACGAATATGTGATCACGACCTCCACCAAGCCGGTCTCGGCTGGTATGCAGGTCCGTCTTGCAGAAAACGGTGAGGGCGTCCAGACGGAGAAGCGATGAAGAAAAAAAGGAGCGCCGCAGGGCGCCGTCACAGTGCCCTGTACTACAGCTATATACGTTCCGCCATCCGGGGCGCGGTGCTTTTTGCGGCCGCAGCCGCCCTTTTGTGGGGATTTTCTCAGTGGAAGATCTCCCAGATGTTTGAACAGGAGGCCGCCCGCCGCTGGGAGAGCGCGGGAGGCTATTCCCAGATCTCCGCTTTCCTCAGTCCGGAGGCAGGCCTTCCTGAGAGTGACCTGACGCAGGTGCGGAGCGCCGTGATGCAGGCGCTGGCGGGCGATTCCATCGAGCCTGACCCGGAGAAGCCGGGGGACAGAATCTTTCAGGACTGCTACAGCGGCACGGGCACCGTGACGATCCGCAGCGGAAAAAAGAGCATAGAGGCGGAAGCGGTCGGGACCGGAGGAGACTTTTTCCAGTTTCATCCCCTGCAGCTTCTGTCCGGATCCTACTATGCGGATGACAATCTGATGAAGGACCAGGTCCTGATCGACGAGGAGACGGCCTGGGAACTGTTCGGCTCTCCCGACGTGGCGGGCAGGACGCTCCTTCTGGGCGAGCAGTCCCACATCATCTGCGGCGTCTTCAGAAGGCCGCAGGTATGGCTGCCGGAAAATGAACTGAACCGGGACGGAATGAGCGAAGATATGGAGACCGACTTGCCGGTCCTGTTCGTGCCTTACCGGTCTCTTCTGGCCAATACCGCCGGCAGAGGGTCCGTGAGCGAGGCGGAAGCGGCTGCCGCGGACATGGTGTCTGCACAGGGCAGCAGTGCAGCGCAGGGCAGCGCTGCCGCGCCGGAAGAGGCAGATCCGACGGCGGACACCGGGAACGCTGCCGCAGACCAGAGCGGAAAGAGCGCCCAGGTGACGAGACAGACTGTCACCGATACAGGCCGGATCACCTGTTATGAGATCGTGCTCCCGGGACCGGTCGAGGGATACGCAAGGCAGGTCGTACTTCGATCGATCGGAAGAGAAAGTTCGCAGCTGATATGCGTGGACAACACCTTCCGCTGGACCCTGCGCGGCCGGCTTAACGGACTGACGAAGCTCGGCACAAGGGGTGTCAGGACCGCGGCAGTGAAATATCCGCGCTGGGAGAACGCGGCCGCCTACTGGGAAGAGATCCTCATTCTTCTTCTGGGGGCGCAGCTCCTGTTCGTTCTCGCGGCAGTCTGGAAGATAGTAAAAGTCATCGTCTTCATGTACCGGAACAGGACCTGGTCCCTCGCGGGCGGCCTGCATTCCCTGCAGGAGGCGGTCTATGAGAGACAATCTGAAAAACAGTATCCGGAATACTACGGCGCAGCTTCTCTGGAAGACGGCGCGGACGCCGGATCGGGGAGGAAAGTCAATGAGAAAAAAAACGATGCTTAAAAGAGCGGCGGGAATCCTGATGACAGCGGTGCTGGCACTGCAGCTCACGGCCTGCGGAGGCAGTGCGGGCGGCGCGGCGACAAGCGGCGCAGCTGAGTCCGGCGGAGCCCAGGGCGGCGGCGCGGCCGGTGCGGCCGATACGGCACAGACGCCCCAGGAGCAGGCCGAGCAGAGCTTTGACGCGATCTACACCATGAAGCCGCTTAATCTGGGTGACGACATGGTCATCAATATTCCTTCCTGCAGCGTCAAAAATATCATGGCCAAGGACGGAAAAGTTTACGCCATGACCGTCTCCTACAGCGACTTCGGAACAGCTCAGCAGATCCTCTCCTTCAATGAGGACGGGAGCGGCGCGCAGGTGGGCGATATCCTCAGTTATGGAGACGAGGATTATCTGGCTTCCTGTTTTGACGGAAACGGCAGGCTCTATCTGGTGACGACCGGCACCGAAGGCATGATGACCGGCGTTCCGGAGGCGGATCCCGGCGCTGAGGTCATCGACTCGGCCCAGGACCTCACGTATGAGGAGGGACCGGCCGACGAGGCCGCGGAGGGCGGTACGGAAGAGGCTCCTGCAGAGGGCAGCACAGAAGAGGCTCCCGCGGAAGGCAGCGCAGATGAGGGTTCCGAAGAGGCCCCGGCGGAGGACTACGGACAGGATCTGGGGATCACGCCCGGCAGCGAAGCGGAAGGGATCGTGGAAGAGCCGGAACCCGTGGAGACGGAGGGGGATCCGACAGAGGAATATACCGCCGATATCGTGGAAGACGCGGATTTTGACGCGGAGGGGACCGGCGCGCCTTCGACCAGCGCTTTCAAGCTCGCCTGCTTTGAGGCAGACGGGTCCATGGTCTGGGAAACCTCCCTCTCGACTGATGACAGCATGTACTATGTGAATCAGATCGTCAGCACGGCGGACGGACTGGTCCTGAGCGATTCCAACGGACTCTCTCTGTACAGCAGCGAGGACGGGTCCCTGGTCAGAGAGATCTCAAGGGACGAAAAGTATATCGGAAGCGGCATTTACGCCACCGGGGACGGGCAGCTGGCCGCATGGTACATGGGGGATGAAGGAGAGGAGCTCTCGATCCTCAGTACGCAGGACGGCAGTGTATCGAAGCGCTGCGTCCTGCCTTCCGGAAATGTGGCGGGAACCATTTTTGCCGGGAGCGAAGGGAAGTTCTATCTTGTGTCCGACAGAAACGTGTCGGCGCTGAATTTGGACGACGGTCAGCCTGTCGAGATCATCAATTTCCTGGATTCGGACATTGATATCCTCTCCCTGGACGCGTTCGCGGAGCTGGGTGAGGGCAGGTTTATCACCGCTGCGGTCGACGCGGAGGGCAGTACCCAGCTCGCGGTGCTCGAGAAGGTGGACCCGGAGGTGGCGGCGAACCGGCAGGTGCTGACGCTGGGCTGCTACCAGATCGACTACGAGGTGCGCAGGCAGGTCCTGAATTTCAACAAGACCAGCACCGATTCCCGCATCAAGATCCTGGATTATTCCCAGTATGACACGCAGACCGGGACCGAGGGACTGACGCGCCTGAACACGGACATCGCGTCGGGCAATGCGCCGGATATCATGCTTTTGTCCGCCTCCATGCCCCTGCGCAGCTATATCGCAAAGGGTGTGCTGGAAGATCTGACGCCCTATTTTGACGGGGACGGAGAGCTCCAGAACATCACGTTCCTGAACAATGTAATGGACGCCTTCCGTACAGACGGCAAAATGTATACCGTCGTACCGGCCTTCTACGTGCTGACGCTGGCCGGACTGGCTTCGGATATAGGCGATCCCGCCTCCTTTGATCTGCAGAAGGCATCCGCGCTTGCACAGGAAAAGGGCACTGACATCTCCAGGGCCTTCGGCCTCGTCGAGAGGGATACGCTGATGTACAACGCGCTGCAGCTGTCCGGCGACAGGTTCATCGATCTGGAGACGGGGGAGTGCTATTTTGACGGGGAGGAATTTGTTTCTCTCCTGGAGTTCATGAACCAGTTCCCGGGCGAGATCAAGGACGAGGACCTGATGGAGGACACATCCGCGGACTACAGGAGCGGCAAGTCGCTGTTCTACATCACGGATTTCTGTTCCTATGACGATTACTCCTACATGCGCTACGGGGTTTTCGGAGCGGATCTGACGATGACGGGATTCCCGTCCGAGGGCGGCTCCCACGCAGCGATCTCCCCGCAGCTGCAGATTGCCATGAGCTCCGCTGCCAAGGATAAAGACGTGTGCTGGCAGTTCATGAGGAGTTTCCTCACGGACGAGTACCAGCAGAAGATCAACACCTATTACTGGCCCGTAAACGAGGGCGCGATCGACGAGCTTGCCATGAAGGCCATGGAGCCCAAGGTCTACGACGACGGGCAGGGAAATCTCGTGGAGGAGCCGATCGTCGTCAACATCGGCGGGGAGATGATTTCGCTCCCGACGCTCACCATGGAAGAGGCCGACCAGATCAAGGCGTTCCTGCGCAGTATCGACAAGGCGGTCTACAGTGACGCGGCGGTCGAGAATATCATTATGGAAGAGGCGGCCGCTTTCTTCGCGGGGCAAAAGAACGCGCAGGACGTGGCGGACGTCATCCAGAGCAGGGTGCAGATCTATCTGAGAGAAAACGAGTGATATAAGCAAAAAGGGGTTACAAAACGCATGACAACGGATAAATACCGGCAGCTTCAGGAGCGCACGAGAAATTTCTGCATCGTGGCCCACATCGACCACGGCAAGTCCACGCTGGCTGACCGGATGATCGAAAAAACAGGTCTTCTGACCAGCAGGGAGATGCAGAACCAGGTGCTCGACAACATGGACCTGGAGCGGGAGCGCGGCATCACCATCAAATCCCAGGCGGTGCGCCTGGTCTACAAAGCGAAGGACGGCAAAGAGTACCTGTTCAACCTGATCGATACGCCCGGCCACGTCGACTTCAACTACGAGGTGAGCCGGTCCCTGGCGGCGTGCGACGGCGCCATCCTGGTGGTGGACGCCACGCAGGGCATTCAGGCGCAGACGCTGGCCAACGTATACCTCGCGCTCGAGCATGACCTGGACGTATTTCCCGTCATCAACAAGATCGATCTTCCCAGCGCCCAGCCCGACCTGGTGCGGCAGGAGATCGAGGACGTGATCGGTCTGGAGGCGGAGGACGCGCCTTTGATCTCGGCAAAACAGGGCATCGGCATAGAGGACGTCCTGGAGGCCGTGGTGGAGAAGATCCCCGCGCCGGACGGAGACGCGCAGGCGCCGCTGAAGGCGCTGATCTTTGACTCTCTCTACGATTCCTACAGGGGCGTCATCGTCTTCTGCCGGATCCGGGACGGCGTCATCAGAAAGGGCATGCCCGTGCGCATGATGGCGACCGGTGCGGTCAACGAGGTCACGGAGGTGGGATATTTCGGCCCCGGCCAGTTCATTCCCTGCGAAGAGCTCTCCGCGGGGCAGGTGGGGTATTTTACCGCTTCCATCAAAAATATCAAGGACGCCCGCGTGGGTGATACGGTCACGGGGAACGAAAGACCCTGCGCGGAGCCGCTTCCCGGCTACAAAAAGGCGCAGCCCATGGTCTTCTGCGGACTCTATCCCGCGGACAGCGCCCGCTATCCGGACCTGCGCGACGCGCTGGAAAAACTGCAGCTCAACGACGCCGCGCTCTTTTTCGAGCCGGAGACTTCCCTTGCGCTGGGCTTCGGATTCCGCTGCGGCTTTCTGGGCCTTCTGCACATGGAGGTCATCCTCGAGCGCCTCGAGCGCGAATACGACATGGATCTGATCTCCACGGCGCCCGGCGTCGTGTACAAGGTCTATCAGACCGACGGCACCATGATCGAGCTCACCAATCCCTCCAACCTGCCCGACCCCTCCAAGATCGACTACATGGAGGAGCCCATCGTCAGCGCGGAGATCATGGTGACCACCGAGTTCATCGGGCCCATCATGCAGCTGTGCCAGGAGCGCCGCGGGCGCTATCTGGACACGGAGTACATCGAGTCCACGCGGGCCATTCTGCGGTATGAGCTGCCGCTCAACGAGATCATCTATGACTTTTTTGATGCGCTCAAATCCAGGTCCAGAGGCTACGCCTCCTTCGACTATGAGCTCAAGGGCTACGAGCGCTCCGAACTCGTCAAAATGGACATCCTGGTCAACAAGGAACCGGTCGACGCCCTCTCCTTTATCGTGCACGCCGCCGGCGCCTACGAGCGCGGCAGGAAGATGTGCGAAAAGCTCAAGGAGGAGATCCCCAGACAGCTCTTCGACGTGCCGATCCAGGCGGCGGTTGGCGGCCGCGTGATCGCGAGGGAGACGGTCAGGCAGCTTCGCAAGGACGTCCTGGCAAAGTGCTACGGCGGCGATATCTCCCGAAAGAAGAAGCTGCTCGAGAAACAGAAGGAAGGCAAGAAGCGCATGCAGATCGTGGGCAATGTAGAGATCCCCAAGGAAGCCTTCATGAACGTGCTGAAGCTGGACAGCGGGTCATGATGCGCGCGCCGTCCGAAAAAAGGACAAGTCTGTCACTGTACCTGCATTTCCCGTTTTGTGTGCGGAAATGCAGGTACTGCGATTTTCTGTCCGCCCCCGCGGGGGAAGAAGCCAGACAGGATTATATCGATACGCTGTGTGCCGAGATCGCGCTGCGCGGGGAGCAGTGCAGAGGGGAGGCGCCGGAAGCGCAGATCGTTTCCCTCTTTATCGGCGGCGGCACGCCTTCCCTTATGAGCGCCGCCCAGCTGGACCGGGTGATGGAAACCGTGCGCCGGAGTTTTTCCCTTCTGCCGGATGCGGAGTGCAGCATGGAAGTCAATCCCGGGACGGCGGATCTGCAGAAGCTGAGGGCCTACAGGGAATGCGGCATGAACCGGCTCTCCATCGGCGTGCAGTCCCTGCACGACAGGGAACTGGCGCTTCTGGGAAGGATCCACACCGCGGCACAGGCGGAAGAGATCTTCCGCGCTGCAAGGGACGCCGGCTTTTCCAATCTCAACGTAGACCTCATGTCAGCCCTGCCCGGGCAGACCTTCGCGGACTGGAAGTATACGCTGGAGACTGCCGTCTCCTGGGGACCGGAACACATTTCGGCCTACAGTCTGCAGATCGAGGAGGGGACGCCCTTCTACACCATGGAGCTCCCGCCGCTCCCCGCGGAGGACGAGGACCGGGAGATGTATCACTTTACCCGCGCTTTTCTCGCGGAGCACGGCATTTTCCGCTACGAGATCTCCAATTACGCCGCGCCCGGATACGAATGCATCCACAACAAGGGGTACTGGACCGGCAGGCCGTATCTGGGTCTGGGAACCGGCGCCGCCTCCCTCTTTGGAAACTGCCGTTTTCACAACCCCTCCGACTATGCCCTTTATAAGGCAGCCGTCACAAACAGGGATCTCCCTGCGCTTATGTGCGAAAAAACAGCCCTCTCCCCACAGGACCGGATGGAGGAATTCATGTTCCTGGGCCTGCGGCTCACGGAGGGCGTCTCGGAGAGAGATTTTCTGGGCAGGTTCGGTGTGCCGATCGGGCGCGTTTACGGAGAGGTATTGGAAAAGCATCTGAAAGAGGGGGGATTGGAGAAGAAAGGAGAGCGGTACAGGCTCACGGAGTATGGGAAAGATGTAGCGAACACGATCATGGCGGAGTATCTGCTGTAGAGCAGTGGGGGACTCTCGAGTGAATAAGTGCCCCGGGCACTATGAAGCGCATTCACAGTGCCCAGTTTTCCAGTCGTAGTCTCCCGATCCGTCTAAATTCACGTGTTTTGTTTGTTACCAGGATGTATCCTTTCGATACGGCGTGTCCGGCGATCATCATGTCAAGAGGTCCGATAGGTGTTCCTTTTTTTTCTAAATCTGCTCTGATGATTCCATATGCTTCGGCAGCCTTTGTGTCGAAATCAAAGATTTCGATAGAACTCAATAGCAAGGCAAGTGCAAGACGGTTTTTTTCAACAGCTGCACTTTTTTCGACACCATGAAGTAATTCTGCATAAGTTACTGCGGAAATACATACATCTTCAGGGGAACACTCCTGAAGCTTTTGGAACACTTTCTCTGGCTTTTGTTTTATCGCATAAATGCAAATGTTGGTATCCAGCATGTATTTCACAGTTCTTCACGCTCCTGGATGGTCTGGTCTGCCCGGCCCTCGGCCATATAATCATCTGAAAACATATCAATAGCGCGCATAAATGAAGTCCATTTGTCGTCTTTTGGAACAAGGATAACCATGTCACCGATTCGGTTAACAGCAACTTCGGATACAGTGAACCGGCACTCTTTAGGAAGACGTACCGCCTGACTTCTCCCGTTTTCAAATATTTTTGCAGTCAGCATAAGAATCACCTCCTAAATGATTTATATCATGGTATATATCACCTGTCAATATTCCTGTGCATCAGAACTGATGTCTTATGTGTGGACGGGGCCGAGGACCGTGACAGCATAGAGCCCCTGCGGCAAGCCTGCATTTGACAGATTTGCCGCAGAGGACTATTTTCAGCGGGAGAGCATATACCTGCCGCCCTCCACCCTGACAAGGTTCATCAGTTCAAGTTGAAGAAGCACGCCGGAGACCTCCCGCAGTCCGACGGCTCTGCCCAGACGATTTGCCATTTCTGCCGATATTTCGTCCAAATCCGCACTCTCGACCGTATCAAGATACTCCATAGCGGTACGTTCCGACGGGGGAAGCATGGATGTCTGCTGCGCGGCCGGTGTCCTGCCGCTCTGAAGGGGACCGCTGCCGCTCGAATCAGTGCCTCGCAGCCCGAAGAAACGCTCGATAAGATCCTCCGGGGAGCAGATGATCTCCGCGCCCTGCCGGATCAGCTGGTTGCACCCGTCGCTGAGTCCGTCGCTGACGCGGCCGGGCAGCGCGTAGACGTCCCGTCCCTGCTCCAGCGCCTGGTCGGCCGTGATCAGTGAGCCGCTCTTTCTGCGCGCTTCCAGCACGACGACCGCATCGGCCAGGCCGCTGATGATGCGGTTTCTGAGAGGAAACATGCCCGGCTTGGGCTCCGTTCCGGGAACGTATTCCGAGAGGATCCCGCCGCTGCGCGCGATCATGTCGTAAATTTCCAGGTTCTCCTGCGGGTAGCAGATGTCGGGCCCGCATCCCATCACGGCGTAGGAGAGCCCGCAGGCTGCGGCCGCTCTGCCTGCGGCCCCGTCAATGCCCCTCGCGAGCCCGCTTACGATCTGGATACCGGCCGACGCGAGGACCGCGCCAAAACGCTCCGCCTGCTGCAATCCATAGCGGGAGCACTCCCTGGCCCCGATCAGCGCCACGCAGGGCCTGTGGGACAGGGGGAGCTTTCCAATGTAAAAGAGTCCGTAGGGCGGGTCGGGTATGTACCGGAGCTTTTCCGGATACCAGTCTTCCTCTATGCTCACAAAACCGATTCCCGATCTGCGGAGCATCTGTACAAACTGCGCCGGATCAAGGGCCTTCGCCCGCATCAGGCAGGTGAAAGCCCTTGCGGCGGCAGAGCCGTTCGGAATACACTCGCGGCATAAATCTTTCAGTTCTCCGGCTTTTGCTTCAAATAAGTCTCTGGCTGTAAGGCCTCCGGATGTCAGTCTTTTGGCGGTCAAAGCGCCCACGCCGCCGGCACAGCACAGCCACAGGGCGTGTATATTCAGAAATGCGCTCTTTTCCTGATTCGTTTTCTCTCCTCCTTTCCAGTCATCTTTCCAGTCATCGTTCCCGTCATGTCCGCTCCAATGTTCCGCAGGCGGCACTGCGCCGCTTCCCGCAGGTGCTGTACGCCGATCGTCTCACTCTCGTCCAGATCCGCGATCGTCCGGGCCGTCCGGAGGATCCGGTGATAGCCTCTGGCGCTGAGGGAGAGACGGTCGTAAAGGACACGCATGAAGGCAGTACCTTCCTTGTCGGGGAGGCAGTATTTTTCCGTCAGCTCGCCGTCCATATCCCCGTTTGCGTAACAGCCGGTGCCTGAGAGGCGCTCCCTCTGCCGTGCGGCGGCCATCTCCACGCGCTTTTGGATGTCCGCGGAGGTCTCCGTACCGGGTCCGGCCGGCTCCATGAGCTGGGATATATCCACCCTTCCCACGTAAGCCTGCAGATCGATCCTGTCCAGGAGCGGGCCGGAGATCCTGTTGTGGTAGCGGGCAATCTGCCAGGGCGAGCAGCGGCACAGGTTGCGGTCTGGATAAAAGCCGCAGGGGCAGGGATTTTGCGCGGCCACCATCAGGACGCGGGCGGGAAAGCGAAAGGTCCCGCCCTGGCGCGCGATCCGCACTTCATGGTCCTCGAGGGGCTCTCGCAGGAGCTCCAGCTGCTCCCGTCCCAGCTCCGGGAATTCGTCCAGAAACAGTACGCCCAGATGAGAAAGGGAGAGCATGCCCGGGACCGGGATGCGCCCGCCGCCCAGAAGCGCCGCCCGCGTGCTGTTGTGGTGGGGCGCCACGAAGGGCCTCTCCAATATGAGGCTCGTGTCCTCGGGGAGCTTGCCCGCGACGGAGTAGATCTCGGAGATCTCCAGGCACTCCGGTACGGTCAGGCGGGGCATGATGCCGGGCAGGCAGGAGGCAAGCATGCTCTTGCCCGTTCCCGGGGGACCTGTGAGGAGCACGTTGTGCCTACCGGCCGCTGCGATCTCCAGGATCCGTTTCGCCTCCATCTGCCCGTGTACGGAGGCGAAGTCTGCCGTTTTGCGGGCGGAATGCTCCCGCAGCAGCTTTTCCACGTCCACGCGGACGGGCGGGATCAGGCTGTCGCGCTGCTCGAGCGGCGTACACAGATAGCGGACCAGTTCCGACAGGTCCGAGACGCCGACGGTGCGGATGCCGCCCAGAGCTGCGCCTTCCGCGGCGTTTGCCTCCGGCACGATGCAGGTGTGGAGCCCCTGTCTGCAGGCCTCCGCCGCCGCGGACATGACGCCGCGCACGGGGCGGATCTCTCCGTCCAGGCTCAGCTCGCCCGTGATCAGGACGCCGTCCGCGGCCCCCTCCGGCAGGATCCCCATGCAGGACAGAATGCCCACGCAGACCGGAAGGTCCAGGACGATGCCGCGCTTGGGAATGTCCGCGGGGGCGAGGTTTACGGTTATGCGTTTGGGAGGAAGGCGGACGCCGTAGTTGCGCAGGGCGACGCGGACCCGCTCGCCGGCCTCCCGCACCTCTGCGCCGACGTAGCCTACCATGGAGAAAATCGGCAGCCCGTCCGATATATCGGTCTCCACCTGAATGAGGTAGCTGTCGATTCCGCGGACGGCGCCGGCAGTGATACTGCTGAACATAAAAAACACTCCTTTCTGAAGCCGTCTGCGAGTGCGGATGGGTACCGCATGAACCAATTGTAGTGCAGGGCGGGAGGTGCCACAAGGGAGGCGGCGGTCTGCATTAGGGAAGGCTTGGTAAAAAAATTATAAAATTTGAAATTTGATGGGGGATATATTTAAAAAAAACCCCGACCGGAGTCAGTAGTTGAAAACCACGTCAAAAGATTGTACAATCGGAGAATATGAGCATAAAACCGCAAATTGGCAATTCAGGAAGGTAAAGTAAGAACATGGCGCTGGTCAAAAAGCCTGTGACAGGCATGAAGGATATCCTCCCGGCAGAGATGGAGATCAGGGACTACTGCATCTCCGTGATCAAGAAAACATATGCGGCGTTCGGCTTTTCGTCCATCGAGACGCCCTGCGTCGAGAACATCGCGAACCTGACGAGCAAGCAGGGCGGCGACAACGAAAAACTGATCTTTAAGATCTTAAAGAGGGGCGAGAAGCTCCGCCTCGCGGAGGCGAAAGAGGAGGCAGACCTGGTGGACGGCGGTCTCAGGTACGATCTGACCGTTCCGCTGGTGCGGTATTTTTCCGCGCATGCAGCAGAGCTCCCCATGCCCTTTAAGGCGCTGCAGATGGGCAATGTCTGGAGGGCCGACAGGCCGCAGAAGGGCAGATACCGCCAGTTCATGCAGTGCGATATCGATATTATCGGCGAGCCCTCCAATCTGGCGGAGATCGAGCTGATCCTGGCGACCACGACGACGCTGGGCAATCTCGGCTTTAAGAATTTCCAGATCCGGATCAACGAGCGCAGGCTCCTCAAGGCCATGGCAGCCTACAGCGGCTTTACGCCCGGGCAGTACGACGAGGTGTTCATCATTCTGGACAAGATGGACAAGATCGGCCTGGAGGGCGCCGCTCAGGAGCTGGAGAAGGGCGGTTACGATCCCGCGGCTTCAAAGCGTTTCATCGACCTGTTCAGGGGACTGGAAGAGGCGCAGGACCAGCTCGGCTATCTGGAAGAGCAGCTGCAGGGCTTTGCGGAGCCCGACGTGATCCCCGGCCTGCGGGAGATCATGGAGAGCGTGGAAGCGACCAAAGAAGCCGATTTTAAGATCGTGTTCGATCCCACGATCGTGCGCGGCATGTCCTATTACACCGGGACCATCTTTGAGATCGCCATGCCGGAGCTGGGCATCAGCTGCGGCGGGGGCGGCCGCTACGATTCCATGGTCGGGAAGTTCACCGGGAGCGACGTTCCCGCCTGCGGCTTCTCCATCGGCTTCGAGCGCATCATCCTGATCCTTATGGAGCAGGGATTCTCAATCCCGGGAAGCCCGCAGAAGAAGGCTTATCTGATCGAGAAGAACATGCCCGCAGAGCGCCTTCGCGAGGTGATCAAAGAGGCGCAGCGCGAGAGGGCCCAGGGCTGTGAAGTGCTGATCGCACGCATGGCCAAGAACAAGAAGTTCCAGAAGCAGCAGCTCCATGACAGGGGGATCACCGAGATCCGGGAGTTCTTCAATAAGCCGCTGCAGTAACATCATCAAACATATACAGTATATACAGCATATACAGGAAATCGAGGAAGAAATGGCAGAATCAATGAAAGGCCTCCGGCGCACGTGCCGGTGCGCGGAACTGAGTGAGGAGTATATCGGCAAGACCGTAACCGTCATGGGATGGGTGGCAAAACAGCGCAACAAGGGCGGCGTCGTCTTTGTGGACCTGCGCGACCGGAGCGGCATCATCCAGCTGATCTATGAGGAGAGCACCTGCGGGCAGGAGAATTTTGAGAAGGCGGAGCGTATGCGCGCGGAGTTCGTTGTGGCGGCAACCGGCAATGTCGTCCGTAGGGAAGGGGCCGTGAACGAGTCCCTGCAGACGGGCACCATCGAGATCAAGGTCACGGATACGAGGATCCTCTCCGAATCCGAGACGCCGCCCTTCCACATCGCGGAGGGCATCACGACGAGAGAGGATCTCAGACTCAAGTACAGGAGTCTGGACCTGCGCAGGCCCGACATGCAGAGAAGGCTGATCCTGCGCAGCAGGATCGTGCAGTATATGAGAGAATTCATGGCGGCGGAGGGCTTCCTCGAGATCGAGACCCCGATCCTTTGCAAGTCCACGCCGGAGGGCGCAAGAGACTATCTCGTGCCCAGCCGCATCAGAAGGGGCACCTTCTACGCGCTGCCCCAGTCTCCGCAGCTCTTTAAGCAGCTCCTTATGTGCTCCGGCTTCGACCGCTACTTCCAGATCGCCAAGTGCTTCCGCGACGAGGATCTGCGCGCGGACAGACAGCCCGAGTTCACGCAGGCGGACATGGAGCTCTCTTTTGTCGACGTGGACGATGTGATCGACGTCAACGAGAGACTGATCCAGTATGTGGTGAAGAAGGCGATCGGCCTGGACGTGCAGCTCCCGCTTCCCAGAATGAAGTGGATCGACGCCATGAACGATTACGGCTCCGACAAGCCGGACACGCGCTTTGGCATGAAGCTGAAGGATGTGACGGAACTGGTCAGGAACTGCGGTTTTGGCGTATTCGCCGACGCGGCTGCCCTCGCGGGCGGATCCGTGCGCGGGATCAATGTCAAGGGGCAGGGCGGCATGGCGCGCAAGAAGATCGACGCGCTGGTCACCATGGCCAAGGGCAACGGCGCCAAGGGCCTGCCTTACATCGCC
The DNA here is from genome assembly GCA_017405805.1 of Lachnospiraceae bacterium. Taxonomy (GTDB): domain Bacteria; phylum Bacillota; class Clostridia; order Lachnospirales; family Lachnospiraceae; genus CAG-791. The sequence goes on along the minus strand of JAFQZU010000005.1, from coordinate 166,120 downwards.
CTCAAAGAGGACGGCTCCGTGAAGTGCTCTTTCAGCAAGTTCATGACCCAGGAGGAAGTGGACGCGCTGATCGCGGCCATGGACGGCGAGAAGGGAGACCTGCTCTTCTTTGCGGCCGACAAAAATACGATCGTCTGGAATGTCCTGGGAGCGCTCCGGCTTCACCTGGGAGAGGAGCTTGGCCTGATCGATCACGACCGCTTCGATTTCCTGTGGGTCGTTGACTTCCCGCTCCTTGAGTGGTCCGAGGAGGAGAACCGCTTTATGGCCATGCACCATCCCTTCACCATGCCGGTGGAGGAGGACTGGCATATGATCGACACGGATCCCGGCAAAGTGCGCGCGAAGGCGTACGACATCGTGCTCAACGGCGTCGAGCTGGGCGGCGGAAGCGTCCGTATCCATCAGAATGACATTCAGGAGAAAATGTTCGAGGTGATCGGCCTTAAGCCGGAAGAGGCGCAGGAGAAATTCGGCTTTTTGCTGACGGCCTTCAAGTACGGGGTGCCGCCTCACGCAGGCCTGGCCTACGGCCTGGACCGCTTTGTCATGCTGCTGACCGGCGCGGAGAGCATCCGCGACGTGATGGCATTTCCCAAGAACAAGGACGCAGCCGACCTGATGAGCGGCGCGCCCGACGTGGTGGACGACGCGCAGCTCAGAGATCTGTCCATCGGCATTGTGGCGCAGGAGTGAGCGGTGCCTGTGAGCAGACCGTGAGCACATACCCGTCCGGCGCGGGATATTCCCGGATATAATACTGACCGCCCTCCGGGGCGGAGGAGGCGTGGTCCCCGGTTTTGCTTATAACCGTACGGATCACGCCTTTTTGCAGGTCCGGACAGAAGGAGCGGAAATCCCGGGAGAGTCCTTCCCCCGTGCACTTGACAAAACTCTCGCGGGCCGTCCAGAGCCGGCAGAAAAGGGCGCAGAGATCCTCTGAACGCCCTGAGAGGGCCTCCAGGGCCCGCACTTCCGTCTCTGAGTAAAAATGCCGCGCGATCCGCAGGCATCTCCCGGGATCCTTCGGGATCCTCTGCAGGTCGGCGCCGACCGGCCGGTCAGAGAGGGCGCATACGCCGATCCCGCCGGAGTGGGAGATGTTGAAGTGAAAGCCGGGGAGGCCGGCGGCCGCAGGTTTTCCGTGCACGCCGGCAGTCCTTTCACAGTCCTTCCCGGAAACGCGGCGCTTCGTGTTTTCCAGATAGGCGTCGAGGGCGGCGCGGTAAAGGGTTTCGGAGAGCTGTCTGTCCGATGTGTTGTTTTCGTTTCCTGCAAATAGAAGGATCATGATCACCTCCGGGGCGCTTTAAACTGCTTTTTATACATTAGCAGATTTGCGCCCGTTTAGAAACGGAAGCCGCAAAAACATTTTACAAGCGGGACCCAAGGTGCTATAATTTCAAAAGCTGTTGGCTTTTTGAGGAACAGCTTACTTTGAATGGGGAGAATTGTAGAATGAAAAAACAAAACGCTGTCATAGCGCTGCTCATCACCATCGTGATCACTGCGGGTCTTGCTTACACCACTTTGATCGGTCTGGGCGAAGGGCAACGCGGATCCTACCACAACATCAAGCTCGGCCTTGACCTGGCCGGCGGCGCCAGCATCACCTATCAGGCAGTGGGAGAAGAGGCCCCTTCCGAAGAGGATCTGGACGATACGGTTTACAAGCTTCAGCAGAGAGTGGACCAGTACAGCACCGAGGCACAGGTCTACAAGGAAGGCGCCGACCGCGTCAATATCGAGATCCCCGGCATCTCCGGCGTAGCGGAGACCAACGCCATCCTGGAGGACCTCGGACGCCCCGGTTCCCTTTACTTCATCCGGCAGACGGATGACGACGGCAACGAAAACTACACGATGAGCGTGGACGACAGCGGCCTGATGAACTATGTTCTCACGAGAGAGCTGAGCGATATCATCGCGACCGGCGACGCGGTGCTCTCCGGTACCGACGTGGCGGAGGCACAGGCGGGCTATCAGCAGGATTCGATGCAGAATCAGCAGATCGTCGTATCCCTGACCTTTAACGACGAGGGCAAGCAGAAATTTGCCGAGGCCACGAAGAGGGCGCTGGCAAAGGACGAGACCATCGGTATCTACTATGACGGTTCCTTTATCAGCGTTCCGCACGTACAGGCGGCCATCACGGACGGACGCGCGGTCATCACCGGCGAGCCTACGATCGAAGCCGCACAGAATCTGGCTTCGACCATCCGCATCGGCGGACTGAAGGTGGAACTTGAGCGTCTGCGCTCCCAGATCGTCGGCGCACAGCTCGGCCAGGACGCTATTCAGACCAGCAAGAAGGCCGGCGTCATCGGCTTTGCACTGGTCGTCCTGTTCATGATCGCAGTCTACTACCTGCCCGGCTTTGCGGCGTCTGTCGCGCTGACCATCTACTGCCTCCTTATGGCACTGGTCCTCAACGCATTCGACATCACGCTGACGCTGCCCGGCATCGCCGGCATCCTTCTTTCCATCGGTATGGCGGTCGATGCTAACGTTATTATTTTCGCGAGGATCCGGGAAGAGATCGGCGCGGGCATCTCTGTCCGCAACGCCATCCGGACCGGTTACAGCAAGGCGCTGAGCGCCATCATCGACGGAAACGTCACGACTCTGATCGCAGCCGCAGTCCTGGCAGTCCTGGGTTCCGGCTCGGTCAAGGGCTTTGCCTATACGCTGGCCATCGGTATCATCCTTTCCATGTTCACGGCGCTGTTCATCACACGGCTTCTGATGAATATCTTCTATGCGCTCGGACTTCGTGACAAGAAGTTATACGGCGTTGGCAAAAATCTCAAGGTGATCGATTTTGTCGGCCGCAGGAAGCTCTTCATCGCGATCTCCGTCGTGGTCATCGCGGCCGGTTTTGCCGGAATGGGCATTCACGCCTCCAGAGGCGAAAGCATGCTCAATTACAGCCTTGATTTCGTGGGCGGCACGTCCACGAGCGTGACCTTCAACGAGGACCGCTCCCTTGAAGAACTGAATGCGGACGTAGTGCCGGTCTTCACGGAAGTGACAGGCGAGGCAGGCGTTCAGGTCCAGAAGGTGGCCGGCAGCAACGAGGTCATCTTTAAGACGAGAGAACTGGGCACGGAGGAGAGCACGGAGCTCGCCAATGCCCTGATCGAGAATTTTGACGTCGACAAGGACAGCATTACATCCGAGACCATCAGCTCGACCATCAGCTCCGAGATGAAGACCGCAGCCATCCAGGCTGTCATCGCGGCCCTGATCCTGATGCTCATCTACATCTGGTTCCGGTTCAAGGATATCCGCTTCGGCGCTTCGTCCGTCATCTGCCTGGCACACGATACGCTCGTCGTCCTGGCGGCGTATGCCATTATCCGGATCAGCGTGGGCAGCACCTTCATCGCGTGCATGCTGACCATCGTCGGTTATTCCATCAACGCCACGATCGTTATCTTCGACCGTGTACGCGAGAACCTGCGCATCAGCAGCAGGGGGAAGAAGCTTGCGGACGTGGTCAACGAGAGTATCACGCAGACCCTCTCACGAAGTCTGTTTACTTCTCTGACGACCTTCTTCATGGTCCTGACGCTGTATATCTTCGGCGTCGCCACCGTCAAGGAGTTCGCCCTCCCGATCATGGTAGGTATCGTGAGCGGCGCGTATTCCTCCATCTGCCTTGCAGGTCCCGTGTGGTATATGCTTAAGGGCAAAGCCGGCGACGTGATCCTGGGCGGCGGAAGCGAAGGCGGTTCCGGCAGCGTTCCTTCCCAGAAAAAGAAGAAGGGCGAAGACAGCAGCCTTTCCAGGAAAGAGAGAAGGCAGAAGAGACAGCGCGAAGCTGAAGAGAGAAATAAAGCAAAGATCACGGTCTGACGTGTAGGATCGTTTGAGTGCGCGGCGCGCACTGCGGGGGAGGATGCATGGGTGTGTATCCTCCTTTGCTTTTTTACGGATGAGAGGAAGCTATGAGCAAGTGGATGGTCAGCGCCAAAAGGGCGGATTTCAAAGCCATATCGGAGTCGTGCGGGATCTCGCCGGTGCTGGCCCGTCTCATTCGGAACCGCGGCGTGACAGGCGCAGACGATACGAGGCGGTATCTGTACGGAACCGTTGAAGATCTGTACAGCCCCCTCCTTATGCATGGGATGGAAGAGGCTGCGGCGGTCCTGGAGAGAGGGATCAGGGAAGACAGAAGGATCCGCGTGATCGGCGACTATGACGTCGACGGGATCTGCGCCTCCTATATATTCTGCAGAGTGCTCAGCGCCTGCGGCGCCCGGGCGGACGCGACCGTTCCGGACAGAGTGCGCGACGGCTACGGCATGAATGTCCGGCTGGTGCGGGAGGCCGCTGAACAGGGGGTGGAGATACTGCTCACCTGCGACAACGGGATCTCAGCCGCCGAGGCCGTGCGGGAGGCCGGGGAACGCGGCATGACCGTCGTTGTCACGGATCATCACGAAGTCCCTTATACAGAAAATGAGGACGGGGAAAAAATATACTGTTATCCGCCTGCGGACGCCCTTGTGGATCCGGTCATGCGGGACCCCGGGACCGGAGAGACGTATTACCCGTTTCCTTCCATCTGCGGCGCCGTCACCGCCTGGAAGGTGTCCGACGTTTTGATGGACCGGATGGGCTGTCCGCAGCGGGAAAGACTCCTGCACGACCTTCTTCCTTTCTGCGCGCTTGCGACGGTGTGCGACGTCATGCCGCTCAAAGAGGAGAACCGGATCATCGTGCGGGAAGGCCTCAGGATCGCGGAGAAGACGGACAATATCGGCCTTGCGGCCCTCATTGGCGTAACCGGCCTGTCGGGCAGTCATCTCACGGCCTATCACGCCGGATTTATCCTCGGACCGTGTCTGAACGCCTCGGGAAGGCTGGACACAGCCCTGCGGGGGCTTCACCTGTTCATGGAGACGGACAGGGACAGGGCGCTGCGCACGGCGCAGGAGCTCAAGGACCTCAATGACCGGCGCAAGAGCATGACGGCCTCCCAGACAGAGCTGGCCATCGGGCGGATCGGGCAGGATCCGGAACAGAGGGTGCTGGTAGTGCTCCTCGAAGAATGCCACGAATCGCTGGCCGGCATCATAGCGGGCCGGATCAGAGAGCGCTTTTACCGCCCCGCCATTGTACTGACACAGGTGGACGACGCGCTCCTGAAGGGGTCGGGCAGGTCGGTTCCGGCTTATGATATGTACGGCGGACTGAGCCGCTGCAGCGATCTTTTCGAGAAATTCGGCGGCCACAAGATGGCAGTCGGGCTCACGATCCGAAAGGAAAATCTCGGGGAGCTGACGGAGCGGCTGAACGCCCTGTGCACGCTTACCGAGGAGGACCTCACGGAAGTCCTGCACATAGATATGGAACTTCCGCCCTGCCTGATGGGAATCGATCTGACGAGGGAAATGGAACAGCTTGAGCCCTGCGGGACAGACAATCCGAAAGCGCTGTTCGTCACCCGGGATATCCGCCTTCTGTCGGCCCGCGTGCTGGGAAAAAGCAGAAATGTAGTTAAATTCAGAGGTGCGGACGACAGGGGAAATATGCTTGACCTGGTCTGTTTCGGCGATGCGGAAAGGACGGCGCACAGGCTGGCCGGAGGAGAAGAGACGTCGAGGTGGAAAGACCTTCTTGCCGGGAGCGGATCGGTCCTGATCGATATGGTCTTTTATCCGGACATCAATGCGTGGAACGGCAGAGAGACCATGCAGTATATCATCCGGGATTACCGGGTGAAGGAATAGGAGTGTGAAAGGTGAAATTACAGGAACTGTTGCGCGGATTGACATATACCTTTGAGAACACAGACGGGAAAGTGCTTTCGGACCGGGAAGAGATCGAAAGCGCGCAGGAGACATGGGTCAGCGATGTCGTAAATGATTCCAGAAAGCTCAGTGAAGGATGCCTGTTTATCTGTATAAGCGGCATGAAAAGCGACGGACACGACTACGCTGCCGAGGCGGTCAGAAAAGGCGCCGCTGCGATCCTGATCTCACACGACGTAAACGTCATGGAGGAAGCGGCGCAGACCGGAAACCATCCGGTCCTCATCCGCGTGCCGGACACACGCTACGCCATGGCGTTCGTGTCCGCGGCCTGGTACGGACACCCCGCCGAAAGAATGAAGCTGATCGGCGTGACGGGCACAAAGGGAAAAACGACGACCACATACATGATCCGCTCCATCCTGGAGCGGGCGGGGATCAGGACCGGCCTGATCGGGACCATCGAGACGCTCTACGAGGGACACAGTATTCCCTCCGCCAACACGACGCCCGAATCCATCGTGCTGCAGAAGACCTTCCGGGATATGGCCGACTGCGGCGTACAGGCCGTGGTCATGGAGGTCTCGTCCCAGGCGCTCAAGCTCCACAGGACGCAGGGGTTTGTATTCGATCTGGGCATCTTTACCAACCTTTCGCCGGATCATATCGGAGAGGGGGAGCACAAGGATTTTGACGAGTATCTGGAGTGCAAGAGCCGCCTCTTCCGGCAGTGCAGGGTGGGGATCGTAAACGGGGACGATCCGCACTGTGACATGATCCTGGAGGGCAGTACCTGCGAAGTGGAGCGCTACGGGACGGGAGACGGGAGCGATCTTGCCGCAGACAACATTTCTCTCGTGCACACGCCGGGAGAGCTCGGCGTGCAGTTTGACGTCCACGGCCTTGTGGAGATGCACGCGCATGTGCCCGCTCCGGGGCGGTTCAGCGTTTACAATGCGCTGTGCGCTATCGCTGTGTGCAGGCATTTTGGCGTGGATGCCTCGGACATCGGGCGCGCGCTGGCTGGCATCCATGTAAAGGGCAGGATCGAGATGGTGAAGGTGAGCGACAGTTTTACCCTTCTCATTGATTACGCCCACAACGCCATGGCGCTGGAGAGCCTTCTGACGACGCTGCGGGAATATCATCCGCACAGACTGGTGACCGCCTTCGGGTGCGGCGGAAACCGCGACCGGAACAGGCGCTTCGAGATGGGGGAAGTGAGCGGCAGACTCTCCGATCTCTCCATCATCACCTCGGACAATCCGCGCTTTGAAAAGCCGCTGGATATCATCGCCGACATCCTGACGGGAATACAGCCCACGGGCGGCGCGTACGTGGAGATCCCGGACAGAAAAGAAGCGATCGCCTACGCCATCGATCACGGTGAACCCGGCGACATCATCATACTGGCCGGCAAGGGGCACGAGGACTATCAGGAGATCTGCGGCGTAAAGTATCCCATGGACGAGCGCGTCCTGATCGCCGAGATCCTGCAGGAGAGAAAGACGGAGCAATAAGAGGAGCACTGCATGAACAAATACGCTCAGATCATCGTGGATATCGCGCTGAGCAAACTGGACCGTCCCTTTACCTACCGGGTACCGGAATCGCTCCGGGAGGCAATCCAGCCGGGGACGGTAGTCAATATTCCCTTCGGCCGGGCCAATACGATCAGAAAAGGATACGTCATCGGCCTGACGGACCAGTGCGGACTTCCCGACGAGCGGCTCAAGGACATAGAGGGGATCGTCCGGGAGGAGTCCTCCCGTTCGGATGATCCCTACGGCGGCTACGCCGTGCGGCTGGCTGCCTGGATGCGCGCCAGGTACGGCTCGACCATGGCGGCGGCCCTCAAAACCGTGCTCCCTTCGTCCTCCGCGGCAAAACCCCTCATGAAAAGGGAAGTGCGCCTCCTTCTCTCACCGGAGGAAGCGCAGGAAAAACTGCTGTTTTATCAAAAAAAGCATCAGGTGGCAAGAGAGCGGCTGCTCAGTGAGCTGATCCGCGTTCCGCGCCAGCCCTACAGTCTGGTCGTAAACAAACTCCACATATCCGCCCAGAATCTGCGCGCCATGCAAAAGAGCGGCGTTCTCGCGATCGAGGAGGTGCGGACGCTCCGCAATCCCGTCTCGGTCAGGAAGACGCAGGCGCAGACGCTGGTCCACAGCAGGGAACAGGAGGAGGCCATACAGAGCGTCCTCGGCGATTTCGAAAGAGGGGAGAGCACCGTCACCCTGCTCCACGGGATCACCGGCAGCGGCAAAACAGAGGTCTACATCTCCATTATCCGGGAGATCTGCGCGCAGGGACGGCAGGCCATCATGCTGATCCCGGAGATCTCTCTGACCTATCAGACGCTGCTACGGTTTTACCGGCATTTCGGCAGCAGAGTGTCCGTCGTGAGTTCGGCCCTCTCCGCCGGGGAAAAGGCAGACCAGTTCGAGCGCGCAAGACGCGGGGAGCTGGATGTGATGATCGGCCCAAGGAGCGCGCTCTTTACGCCGTTTTCAAAGCTGGGCGTGATCGTGATCGACGAGGAGCACGAGAACAGCTATAAAAATGAATCCATGCCCAAATATCACACGCGCGACGCGGCCATACAGATCGCGAAGATGCGCGGCGCCTGCGTGGTGCTGGGGAGCGCCACTCCCTCCATGGATTCTTATCACCGCGCCATGAAGGGCGAATTCCGTCTGTGCAGACTCTCACAGAGGCTCACCGGGGGGACGCTTCCCTCCGTGGAGATCACGGATATGCGGCAGGAACTGCGCGACGGCAACCGCTCGATCCTGTCCGCAAGGCTGCAGGAGCTGATCACGAAGAGGCTTGACGGGGGAGAGCAGATCATGCTCTTTCTCAACAGAAGGGGCGTTTCGGGTTTTGTCAGCTGCAGGTCCTGCGGTTTTGTCTTCAAATGTCCCCACTGCGACGTGACGCTGTCCCTTCACAGAGGGGGGAGAATGCTTTGCCACTACTGCGGGCACGAGGAGCCGGCCGCGAAAGTCTGTCCGGAGTGCGGCTCACCCTATATCCTGGGCATGCGGGCCGGTACGCAGCAGGTGGAAGAGACCATGCACCGGATGTATCCGAAGGCACGGGTGCTCAGAATGGACGCGGATACGACGTCCGCGAAAGGAAGCTACGAGAGGATCCTGTCGTCCTTTGCCAACGAGGAGGCGGATATCCTGATCGGGACGCAGATGATCGTCAAGGGACATGATTTTCCAAAAGTTACGCTTGTGGGGATCCTGATGGCGGACCTCTCTCTCTACGCGTCGGATTACTGCGCAGGGGAGCGGACGTTTCAGCTTCTGACGCAGGCGGCGGGGAGAGCCGGCAGGGGGGAGTCCCCGGGGACCGTCGTGATCCAGACCTACCAGCCGGACCACTACAGCATCCGGCGGGCCGCGTCGCAGGATTACGAGGGTTTTTACGAAGAAGAGATCATGTACAGGGAAGTGATGCACTATCCGCCCGCCGCCCACATGCTGGGAATACAGTTTCAGTCGGAGCTGGAGGACAGGGCGATGGCGATGGCCGGCTATATCGCGATGAGGATCAGAAAACAGTTCCCGGATCTCACCGTCATCGGACCGGCGGCCGCCTCCTACGGGCGCCTGCGGGATATCTATCGGTTCGTGCTCTACATAAAAGAAGAAAGTTATGATACACTTATGCAGTGCAAGGATACTGCAGAAGCATATTTGGACTGCCTGAGGGAAAAAGGGATCGACACGAAGGTGCAGGTCTTTTTCGATTTCGATCCCGTTAATCCCTACTGACATTTGAAAGGAAAAACAAAATGGCATTGCGTATTATCAGAGAGATCGGCGACCCGGTACTGACCAAAAAAGCGAAGGTCGTTAAGGAGATGAACCCCCGGATGCAGCAGCTTGTCAAGGACATGCTGGAGACCATGTACGAGACCGGAGGCGTGGGACTTGCCGCGCCGCAGGTCGGCATACTCAAGAGGATCGTGGTCATCGACGTGACCGAGGAGCAGAATCAGCCCATCGTTCTCGTCAATCCCGAGATCACGGCGCAGGACGGGGAACAGACCGGAAATGAGGGCTGTCTCTCGGTACCGGGCAAGTGCGGAGTGGTGACGCGTCCGCAGCACGTAGTCGTACGCGCCTATAACGAGAACATGGAGCCCATCGAGCTGGAGGGAGAGGACCTTCTGGCGAGGGCCATGTGCCACGAACTGGATCATCTGGACGGCAAGCTCTACGTCGATTTTGTCGAGGGAGAACTGCAGGACGTGGAGCCTTTGACCGAGGAAGAGGAAGAGGCACCGGAGGCGTGATCCGCCGGTGAGCAGCAGGAGAGACAGATGAAGATCATTTTTATGGGAACCCCGCAGCTGGCTGCTTCCGTCCTGGACGCCATGCTGGCCGCCGGGTGCGAAGTTTCACTGGCCGTGACCCAGCCCGACAGACCCCGCGGAAGGGGAAGGGGCGTAGTCATGACGCCCGTTAAGGAATGTGCCCTCCGGCACGATATCCCGGTATTTGCACCGGAAAAGATCCGGGATCCGGAGGCGGTAGAGAGGATCCGGCAGGAGAGCCCCGACCTCATCGTGGTCGCGGCCTACGGGCAGATCCTTCCCAAGGCGCTCCTGGAGATCCCGCCTCTGGGCTGCGTGAATGTACACGCTTCCCTTCTGCCCAGGTACAGGGGCGCGGCGCCCATCCAGCGGGCGGTCATAGACGGCGAGAAGACCACCGGGGTGACCATCATGAAGATGGACGAGGGCCTGGATACGGGCGACATCCTCCTGCAGCGCAGGATCGATCTGGCGCCGGACGAGACCTCGGACAGCCTGTACGACAAGCTCTCCGTCCTGGGCGGAGAGGCGCTCCTGGAAGCGCTCCCGGGACTGGAGAACGGGACCATCGTCCCGATCAAACAAAATGACGCGGAATCCAGCTACGCTCCCATGATCAGCAAAAGCCTGGGAAATCTGGACTGGTCGCTTCCGGCACAGGAGCTGGAGCGCCTCGTGCGGGGCCTCAACAGCTGGCCGGGCGCCTATACGTATTACGGCGGAAAGACCCTGAAGATCTGGGGAGCCGCCGTCAGGAGCCAGGAGGACCTTTGCGGGGAGAACAAAGCGGAACCGGGCCGGATCGCGGCCGTGGATAAAAAGACCATTTACGTCCAGTGCGGCAAAGATCTCCTGGGACTTACGGAAGTACAGCTGGAGGGCAAGAAGAGAATGCCGGTGCAGGCGTTCCTTCTGGGCTGCCGCGTGCGCGAAGGCGAAGCCTTCGAGAGGCAGCGTTGACGGGCGCCGCGGGCAAAGGGGCAGCGCCGGGCAGACACGCCCGGGAGACTGACCAGAGGGAGATCGTGCTCTCCATCCTGCAGCGGGTCCACAGGGACGGCGTCTTCAGCCATGTGGCCGTGAGAGAGGCGCTCGAAGCGGCGGACGGAATGGACAGAAGCCGCAAAGCGTTCATAAAAAGGCTGGCGGAAGGCGTCCTGGAGCGCCGTGACGAGCTGGATGCCCTGATCCGGCGGCACAGTACCGGCAGGGGAAAGACCAAGCCCCTTCTGCAGGATATCATGCGGATCGGACTCTATCAGATCCTTTATATGGATTCCGTCCCGGATTCCGCCGCCTGCAACGAGGCCGTGAAAATGGTCAAGAGAAGAGGCAGAAAGGACCAGGCCGGATATGTCAACGGCGTTCTGCGCGCGGTGTGCCGCGAGAAGGAGCGTCTTAAGGAGAATAAAGACAGTAAAGATCTGCGGGAACAGGGACTGCAGTATGCCATGCCCGCCTGGATCCGGAATATGTGGATCCGGCAGTACGGGGCTCGAAAGACGGACGCCCTGACCGCCGCCCTCATGGAAGTGCGTCCCGTGACCATCCGGCTGGATGAGAGACTGGACAGTCAGGAGAGAGAGCAGGTCCTTCATGAGATCGCGCTGCAGGGCGCCGAAGCGGCGCCGGGCAGATATTTACCTTACTGCTTCCGCCTTGAGAAGACGTCGGATCTTCGCAGGCTCCCGGGCTTTGCGTCAGGGTCCTGGACCGTCCAGGACGAGAGCTCGATGCTCGTCACGGAAGCGGCCGGCCTCCGGGGCGGAGAGACCGTTATCGACGTGTGCGCCGCGCCCGGCGGCAAAGCGCTGCACATGGCTTCGAGGCTTGCGGCGCTGGAGAAGGAGACCGGGAAGAGAGGCAAGGTCCTTGCCTTCGACAAAAACACAGAGAAGACGGCCCGGATCGCCGCTAACGCAAAGCGCATGAAGCTGGACAATCTGAACGTATCCGTCCGCGACGCGAGACGGCCGGATCCTGCGCTGGAGGGAACGGCCGACGTGGTGCTCTGCGACCTGCCCTGTTCGGGCCTTGGCGTGACGGGCAAAAAGAACGATATCAAATACCGGATCACGCAGGAGCAGATCGGCGCGCTGGTGCTTCTGCAGCGGGAGATCCTCCGCGCGGCGGCGCGCCTCGTAAAACCGGGGGGCGTCCTGCTCTACAGCACCTGTACGATCAACAAGCGGGAAAATGACGACAACGCCGCCTTCCTCGCCTCCGAGACAGGGCTCCGTCCGGATCCGCTCGCACCCCATCTGCCCGCAGGGCTTGTCGAAGGGGAGAGCTGCCGGCTGCAGCTGTTTCCCGACACGCACGGGACAGACGGCTTTTTCATCGCGCGTTTCGTCCGACCGGAACAGGGGGCGGAAATGCGCCCGGAACAGGAGAGAGGCCAGGACGCATGAACAGTATTACGCCAAATCTTTCCGGCCCGGATCTTAAATCCATGACCAGGCAGGAACTGGAAGCTTATATCAGGGAAATGGGGATGCCCGCCTACCGGGCGTCGCAGATCTACAAGTGGATGCACGCGGATCTGGCCAGGTCCTATTCGGAGATGACCAATCTCCCCAGGGCGCTGCGGGAGGAACTTCTTGAAAAAGCGCCGCTTTTTACCGTAAAAAAAGTGGACGAGCAGGTTTCCCGTGTGGACGGGACCCGCAAATATCTGTTCGCGATGCAGGACGGCGCGCTCGTCGAGAGCGTTTTCATGCGCTACCGGTACGGCTGCAGCGTCTGCGTCTCCTCGCAGGTGGGCTGCAGGATGGGCTGTCAGTTCTGCGCTTCGACCATCGGAGGACTGGTGAGGAACCTTCTCCCGTCCGAAATCCTGGAGCAGGTCTACGAGATCTCCCGCCTGACGGGCGAGCGGATCTCCCATGTCGTCGTCATGGGAACGGGCGAACCCATGGACAACTACGACAATGTGGTCCGTTTCGTGAGGCTTCTGACGGATGAAGCGGGGCTGCATATCAGCCAGAGAAACATTACGATCTCCACCTGCGGCATCGTGCCCGGCATCGAGAGACTGGCGGAGGAGAAGCTGCAGATCACGCTGGCTCTTTCGCTCCACGCGGTCTCGGACAAAAAGCGCATGCAGATCATGCCGGTCGCAAAGACCTGGTCCATTGAGGAGCTGATGAAGGCGTGCGGGCACTATTTTGAAAAGACGGGCCGGCGCGTCACTTTCGAATACAGCCTGATCGGGGGCGTCAACGACACCCGGGAGGACGCGGAGGCGCTGGCAGCGCTGGCGGGAAGGGTGCACGCCCACATCAATCTGATCCCCGTCAACCCCGTAAAAGAGCGGAGTTTCAGGCGCCCGGACCGCAGGGACGTTCTGTCCTTCAAAAATAAACTTGAAAAAAGCGGTGCAAATGTTAGTATTAGAAGAGCTCTCGGAAGAGATATCGACGGCGCCTGCGGTCAGCTGCGCCGGAGGACCATGCAGGGACAGCAATGAAAAGGGGCGTGTTTTTGCGCCCGCGGCAGAGCGCCCTGCCGGCAGGAGGATTGTATGCCTACATCTTATTCCATCACTGATACAGGACGCAGGCGCGATCTGAATCAGGATTATGTCTACGGCTGCGACACGGCAGCCGGCCCCTTGCCCAATCTGTATATCGTGGCGGACGGCATGGGTGGCCATCAGGCCGGGGACTACGCTTCCCGGTGCGCCGTGGAGGCGGTAGTCAGCTTTATAGAAGAGTCGAAGGAAGAAAATCCGGGCCGCCTTCTGGAGGAAGCCTTTCAGAAAGCCAACGCGGTCGTGATCGAAGCGGGATCGGCCCACAGGGAATATTACGGCATGGGAACGACCATGGTGGCCGCCGTCATTCTCGGAGACGACGTGATCGCCGCCAACGTCGGGGACAGCAGGCTCTATATGTTCAACGAGAGAGAGATCCGCCAGGTCACAAGGGACCATTCCCTTGTGGAGGAGATGGTAAAGGCGGGCACGATCTCCCGGAAACAGGCCAGGACCCACCCGGAGAAGAATGTGATCACAAGGGCGATCGGCGCCGAAGACCAGCTTCGCGTCGATCTGTTTCGATTCCCGTTAAGGCCCGGCGAGAAGATATTGATGTGCACGGACGGGCTCACCAATATGCTCACCGACGAGGAGATCCTGCAGATCCTTTCGGGCCGCACCGATTATGACGAGGCGGCGCAGGCACTGGTCGAGAGCGCGAACAGAGCGGGCGGAAAGGACAATATCACGGTGCTTATTGCGGACCCTCATCCCGCGGGAAGGGAGGGCTCCGATGATTAGGATAGGAATGCTCATCGCCGACCGCTACGAGATCCTGGAAAAAGTCGGGACCGGCGGCATGGCGGACGTCTATAAATCCAAGGACCACACCCTCAACAGGATGGTGGCGGTCAAGGTTCTCAAGCAGGAATTTTCGGAAAATGCCACGTTTGTCTCCAAGTTCAGGGTGGAGGCCCAGGCTGCGGCGGGACTGACCCACCCCAACATCGTAAATGTATACGACGTCGGAGAAGAAAAGGGCATTTATTACATAGTCATGGAGCTTGTAGAGGGGATCACTCTCAAGAGCTACATCGAGAAAAAAGGCGGCCTTCCTTATAAAGAAGCCGTCAGTATCGCCATCCAGGTCTCCATGGGACTGGAGAGCGCACACCGCGGCCACATCATCCATCGGGATATCAAGCCGCAGAATATCATCATTTCCAGGGAAGGAAAGGTGAAAGTGACGGACTTCGGCATAGCCAAGGCCGCCACCAGCGACACGATCACCTCCAACGTCATGGGATCCGTGCATTACACCTCCCCGGAGCAGGCAAGAGGCGGGTACAGCGACGAGAAGAGCGATATCTATTCGCTCGGCGTGACGCTGTACGAAATGGTCACGGGCGAAGTGCCTTTTGACGGCGAGACGACCGTGGCGATCGCCATACGGCATATCCAGGAGCCCATGCCCTCCCCCAGGGAGATCAAACCGGATCTTCCCTACGCCGTCGAGCAGATCATCATGAAATGCTGCGAGAAGAGCCCCGACAGACGCTATCACAACATGGGCGAGCTGGCGGCCGATCTCAAGCGTTCCATGTCGGATCCGGACGGAGATTTTGTCGTCCGCTATGATCCCGACCGCCTGGGCAAGACCCACATGATGACGGAGGAGGAAAAAAAGCAGATCCTGGAGAGCACCCGCAGGAAGGGGACGGCAGTTCCCGCCGAGGAGGAAGAGGAGGAGATCCTTACCGTCGCAAAGGGCAGGAGCGGCACTGCTTACGCCGTCGAGAAGGAAGAGGAAGAGAACGAAGCGGGAAAGGGCCGCGCCAGGAAAAAAGGCGAAAGGCAGCCCGTGCAGGACGAGGAACCCTTCGAGGACGAGATCGATCACCGGATGGAGCGGACGGCGAGGATCCTGACGATCCTGGCAGTGATCATCATCACCGTGATCGTCGTGATCATTGCTTCGAGCCGTTTCGGTCTGTTTTCCTTCGGCGTGCCGGCCGGATCCACGCAGACCGCCGACGCGGCGGTCGAGACGGTATCCATGCCGACGGTCATCGGCCAGGACGTGGAGACAGCCAGGACTGCCGTCGTGAAGGCAGGGCTGATCCCGGAGATCACATACGAGGAATCGGATAAGTTTGAACCCGGTATCGTCATGAATTCCAGCGTCGAATCCGGGGAGCAGGTCCCGATCGGGGAGACGGTGCTTCTGACGGTATGCGGCAGCAGCGGGACGGAGGTCCCGGACGTCTCCGGCATGACGAGGGACGAGGCAGAGGAGCTTCTGACGGACGCCGGCTTCCTCGTCAATATAGCGCAGGCCTACAGTGAGGATGTGGAAGAAGGGGGCGTCATCTCCCAGGATCCCGCTGCCGGAATCTATGCGGCGGGCGGATCCTATGTCACGATCACGGTAAGCCAGGGGCCCGATCTGTCGGGCAAGGCAAAGGTGCCGGATCTTCTTGGCATGACGGAGCAGGAGGCGAGAAATCTTCTGTCGGACGTAGGACTCCATGCGGGCACGGTCCACGTGAACAAGGACGCGGATCCCGACGACAGAGGCTATGTCATAAACCAGGGGACGGAGAGCGGGCAGTACGTAGAGCTCGGCGCCTACATCGATTTTGAGGTGGGCGGACAGCAGACGTACAGCTACAGCGACGATATTGCGGCGCCGGGATACGCGGAAGACCCGGATTACGTGAACGGGACGCCGGTGCATCTGGTCATCACGTCCTCGGACGGACAGACCCTTCTGGACACGACGACGGAAGCGTTTCCCTACAAGGTAAGCTATACCGGTCTCACTTCTTCTACGGGGACGCTCACCATGACCTATGAAAACACCGTGCTGGAGACGATCGAGGTCCCCGTCGAGACGGTGCCGGAGGAGACAGAGGAAGAGGAAGCGGATTACAGCGCGGAAGACGTGCCGCCGCCGGACGAGGAGGTCGGCACGGACGACATGACGGGAGGGGAACAGAATTCCTCCTCCGTACAGGAGACGCCCGCCGCGCCCCAGATGGTCGAGACGACCGTTGAGACCACTGTCGAAAAAGTGCTGACCAGGGAGCTCACATTCTCCCCGGAGAACTAAAGCAGAATATGATTAATGGCAGGATCATCAAAAGTATAGCGGGTTTCTATGAAGTCCACACAAGGGACGGTATCTACCGCTGCAGGGCGCGGGGCCTTTTTCGCGCGCTGGGGGAAAAGCCCCTTGTCGGGGACGAAGTAGTGATGGAAGTCACGGATGAAGTGAGCATTCCAAAGGAAGGAAATGTGGTCCGTCTCCTTCCGCGCAGGAACAGGCTGATCCGCCCCAATGCGGCGAATGTGGATCAGGCCCTGATCCTGTTCGCCGTTGTGCATCCGAGGCCCAGTACGAATATGCTGGACCGCTTTCTGATCGAAGTCAGACACAGAGGACTTAAATCCATCCTCTGCTTTAACAAGACTGACCTGGCAGAGGAAGAGGAGATCCGGCACCTGCGGGAGACCTACAGTCTCTGCGGGAGCAAAGTCCTGTTTATCTCGGCCAGAGACGAAGCTTCGCTGGATGTGCTGCGCGGGGAACTGGAGGGAAAGACGACCGTGCTCACCGGGCCCAGCGGCGTCGGCAAATCTACGCTGATCAATCTTCTGTGTCCGGGGGCGGATATGCAGACCGGCGAGCTGAGCCGCAAGATCAGCCGCGGCAGAAATACGACGAGACACGTGGAACTTCTGTCCGCCGGCGGGGATACGTATCTGGTGGATACGCCGGGCTTTACGTCCCTTTATCTCCCCGAATTCGAGCCGGAAGAGCTGCGGCTCTACTATGAGGAATTTGCGCCGCTGGAAAAGAGATGCCGCTTCGGCCCGTGCATGCATATCAGCGAGCCGGACTGTGCCGTCAGACAGGCGGCGGAAGAGGGATCGATCAGCGCCGAACGATACAGCAATTACAGGGAACTGTATGAGGAACTAAGGAGCAGGAAACCTGTTTACCGCAAGAAAGACAAGGAGTAATGAGATGGCAACGATACTGGATTATTTTGAGAGAACTGCCGCGTCCCATGCGCAGGATATCGCAGTGGACGACGGGGAGCTCGCTCTTACATACAGCGATTTTGCCGCGCTCTGCAAACGGTCCGCAAGCGCTTACGTGCCGGTGATCGGCGGCGGCGAGCCCGTGGCGGTCTTTGCAGAGAAGGGCACGAAGACACTGGCGGCCATGATCGGCGCGGTATACGCCGGCGGCTTTTACGTCAGCATCAATCCCGAGCAGCCCGCGGCGCGCGTGTCGAGGATCCTGAATATCCTGGAGGCAAAGCTCGTCGTGGTCGACAAGGAGCGGGAGGAGACGCTTGCCATGACCGGTTTTGCCGGAAAGGTCATTGCCCTGGAGAGCCTTGGCGATACGGAGATCGATGAGGAAGCGCTCGCGCAAAGACGTGCGCAGCTGAGCGAAAACGATCCGCTCTACAGCGTGTTCACTTCCGGATCTACGGGCGATCCCAAGGGAATCCTTGTCAGTCACAAATCGGTCATCGATTTCATCAGCCATTTTACGGAGATCTTCGCCATCACGGACAGGGATATCATAGGCAACCAGGCGCCTTTTGACTTCGATGTCTCCGTCAAGGATATCTACTCCGCCTTTACGACGGGTGCCAGACTGATCCTCATTCCCCGGACCTTCTTCTCGACGCCGCCCAGGCTCCTGGACTATCTGATCGACAAGGACGTGACGGTGCTCGTATGGGCCGTGTCGGCGCTCTGCATCATCTCCGGGCTGAAGGGACTTTCCTACAAAGTGCCGGACAAGATCCGCATCATTATGTTCAGCGGCGAAGTCATGCCCGTCAAGCACCTGCAGATGTGGCAGAAGGCGCTTCCCGGCACGGAGTTCGTAAATCTCTACGGCCCCTCCGAGATCACCTGCAACTGCACCTATCACAGGATCGACCATGTCTATGAGAAGACGGAGACGCTTCCCATCGGCAAGCCGTTCCCGGGAAGAACAGTCTTCCTCGTCGACGAGAAGGACCAGAGGATCACGGCGCCGGGAGAGCGCGGAGAGATCTGCTGCGCGGGCGAATCCATCGCGATCGGGTATATCAACAATCCGGAACAGACGGCCAAACACTTCACGATGTATGATCTGGACGGAAGAGAGCAGCGGATCTACCGGACCGGCGACATGGCGAAATTTGCGGAGGACGGAAACCTCTATTTTGCCGGCCGCGGCGATTTCCAGATCAAGCATATGGGACACAGGATCGAGCTCGAAGAGATCGAGACCGCTTTCTCGGCGCTGGACGGCGTCGACAGGGCCTGCTGCTTCTTCGACCAGAAGAAGAACCGCATCGTGTCCTTCTACACGGGAACCGTCGACGGAAAAGAAGTGCGCACCAAGCTCAAGGTATCTCTTCCCAATTATATGGTGCCCAACCGGATCACGAAGGTGGACGAGATGCCCCTCAACAAAAACGGCAAAATCGACCGCGCTTACTTCCGCAGCCAGATCGAGGGAAAATAAGTAAGGATCCCAGAAAGGACGGATGCATGAAAAAAGAGGTGCTCAGGGAAGCGGCAGAACGATTTGGCACGCCTCTCTATGTTTTTGACCTGGATGCGCTGCGCAGCCGGGTGAAGATGTTCCGGGAAAGCCTCGGACCGCGGACGGGTCTCACCTACGCCATGAAGACCAATCCTTTTGTCACGCGCACCATGGCGCAGATCACCGACCGGATCGAAGTGTGCTCTTTCGGGGAGTTCCTGATCTGCAGGGATCTTAAGACGGCACCGGAAAAACTGTTCATTTCCGGCGTTCTCAAGCTGGAGGAGGATCTGGAGCAGATCCTGGAATACGGACGGGATCAGAGCCGCTATACGGCGGAATCCCCCCAGCAGTTCAGACAGCTGGCAAAGTGGGCGGCCGACCGCGGACTTACGCTGCGCGTATACCCGCGCCTGACAAACGGCAGTCAGTTCGGCATGGACGAGGATACCATCGCGGCACTGGTCAGGGACCGCGCAAAGTACCCGTCCGTCGAGATCGCGGGCATCCATTTCTTCTCGGGCACGCAGAAGAGACGCCTGCAGAAGCACGCAAAGGAACTCGCCGCCCTGGACGCCTTCTTCGGGAGACTGAAAGAGGAGTGCGGTTTCGAAGTGCCCGAGCTCGAGTACGGGACCGGTTTTGCCGTGCCCTATTTTGAGGGCAAAGAGCAGGATATGCGCACGCCAGAGACCATGCAGCAGTTCATGGACCTGGTCGGCGCCATGCAGTGGAAAGGAAAGCTGACGCTGGAGATGGGCCGTGCCTTCGCGGCGGAATGCGGCTCTTACGTCACGACCGTACGGGACTGCAAGGAGAACGACGGAAACCGGATCGCCCTCGTGGACGGCGGAATACACCAGATCAACTATGACGGCCAGATCAAGGGCATGTACCGCCCGCATATCACAGTGCTTCCCTGCGGCGGAGAAAGGGAGCAGTCGGATGAGATCTGGGGCATTTACGGGTCTTTGTGCACCATGAATGACGTCCTGTGCAAAGAGCTCCCCGCGGGCGAGCTGCGCACGGGAGACAGAATTGTCTTTGAAAAGACGGGCGCTTACAGTTTTTACGAGGGAATGTCCCTGTTCCTCAGCCACGAGATCCCCGCGGCCGCGGTTTACAGTGAAGAGGGCGGCCTCGTGCAGATCAGAAAGCGCCGGGAGAGCTACAGACTGAACATCGGAGAATACGAGATTTGAAAGGGGCAGGATGCGTCTGTCAATCCTTGACTTTTGCTATTAGATATAATAGAGTCATGAAAAGGAGGTACTAAAAATGGATGAATTACTGGAAATCTTAAATGACATCGATGATTCCATCGATTACGAAAACGAAAAAGCACTGATCGACGATCATCTCCTCGATTCCTTCGGAATCATCACACTGGTCTCCGAGATCGAAGAACGCTTCGATGTCGAGATTGACGCCGCAGAGATGACTCCCGAGAACTTCAATTCCGTAGAAGCGCTGTGGGCAATGATCCAGAGGCTCAGAGAGAACTAAGTTTTAAGGAAGAATAACCAATGGCTATATACACTAATCTATATCTTCTGGTATTTCTGCCTTTAGTACTGATCCTGTATCAGATCATTCCGCAAAAGCACAGATGGAAGATACTGCTTTGTGCCAGTTATATCATGTATTTCACATTCAGCAAGAAGCTGGTGCTCCTGCTGATCGGCACGGCGGTATTCACCCATTACATCTCCATCTGGATGGAATGGATCGACATACGGAGCAAACAGGAGCAGGCGGAAGCTTCCGACAGGAAACAGAAGACAGAGATCAAAAAGGGCTACCAGGCTCGCAAGAAGGGCGTTCTGGCACTGGGAGTCCTTGTTTTGCTGGGCATTTTGTTCTATGTCCAGTACTACAACTTTTTTGCCGAAAACATCAATAAGCTCGCCGCGCACTTTTCCGCGGCGGCTTTGCCGATCCTGGACATCGCTTTCCCTATGGGCATCTCCTTCTATACGCTGGAGGCTATCGGCTATCTTGCAGATGTCTACTGGAACCGCATCCCCGCCGAGAAGCATCTGGGCAAGCTCGCTCTGTTCCTGAGCTTCTTCCCCCAGATCATGGAGGGACCGATCGCCCGGTATTCCGATACTGCGGACCAGCTGTACGAGGGGAAACCCCTGAACATGGGAGATCTCAACGCCGGCTTCGAGCGGATCCTGTGGGGCCTTTTCAAGAAGATGATCGTGTCCGACAGGCTTGCGACGCTGACCGGGGAGCTCTTTAACAATTATAAAGACTATCACGGCGTCATGATCGCCGTGGCGGCCGTCACCTACACGATCCAGCTCTACATGGAGTTTTCCGGCAGTATCGACATCGTCATCGGCAGCGGAAGACTGTTCGGCGTAAAGCTTCCCGAGAACTTCAACCAGCCCTTCTCCGCACAGAGTGCGGCCGAGTTCTGGCGCAGATGGCACATGTCACTGGGAACGTGGTTTAAGAACTACCTGTTCTATCCCGTGACCGTGTCCGCTCCCGTAAAAAAATGGAACAGGTACGCGAGAAAGCGTTACGGCAAATATGTCTCCATGCTCGGCGCATCCGCCATGGCGCTCTTCCCGGTGTGGATCGCGACAGGCCTCTGGCACGGCGCAGAGTGGAAGTATATTTTTTACGGTCTGTACTACTTTGTGATCCTGTTCATAGGCGTGGCGCTGGAGCCCTTCAAGGAAAAGCGCAACCAGGTGCTGCACATCGATCCGAACGCCCCCTGGTTCAAGGCGCTGCGGATCCTGAAGACCTGGCTCATCATCTTTACGGGCGAGCTCTTCTTTAACGCGAGGGGACTCAAGGCAGGGTTCATCATGTTCCGGAACCTTTTCGTCGATTTCCATATCAGCGATCTGTGGAACGGGAGCTTTCCGGAGACGTCCCTTCACACGGCGGATTATCTCGCGATCGCGGGCGGCTGCATCGTCGTCTGGATCGTCGGCTTCCTTCGTGAGCACAAAGTGGACCTGCGGGAGAAGATCCTTTCTTCCAGACTGCCTCTCAAGTGGGCGGCTTACTATGCCCTCATCTTAGCGATCCTGATCTTTGGCGCGTACGGCGCCGGATATCAGGCGGTAGACCTGATCTATGCGGGATTCTGACGGAAAGGGCAGGGAAAGGATCGGTGCGGCCTCGCTTGTGAGGATCGCCGTTTTTGCGGCGCTCCTTGGAGTGATCCTCTATGTGCTGTCCGTGACGGTCTTTGACGGGGCTTCATGGTTCAAGCGCGGCTGGATCATCAACCGCAACGCGAGGGTCGCAGCCATCGAAGCGGAGCCGGAGAACACCATCGATGTCCTCGCACTGGGGAACAGTCTGGGCGTATCGGCCATATGTCCGCCGGAGATGTGGGACCGGTACGGCATAACCGTCTTCAACTGCGGTCAGGACGGCGCCAATCCGGTAGAGACCTGCGCGGTGGCGGAGCGGATCCTGACCATGCAGAAGCCGAAGATATGCCTGATCGAGACGGACATGCTCTATCAGGGCAACAAGGACATGATGCTGCGCCAGGTGGCGCTGAAGATGCCCTTTCAGAACGCGTTTCCCATGATCCGCTATCACAACGTCTGGATGACGGCGGTGCAGGTGCATCCCTTCCGGACTTACTTTAAGGGGTATCTGGTGAACGGCGTGACAGACGCCTACACCGGAGGAGCCTATTACGAGCCCACGCAGGAGCGCGAGGAGATCAAGCCGATCTACCTCTATTATCTCCGGAAAATGATCCGCGTGCTGCGCAGCCGCGGCGTCGTGCCTGTTCTTTACAGCGCGCCGTCCCCGGGCAATTACAGCATGGCGCGTCACAACCGGATCAGCGATCTGGCGGCGGAAGAGGACGTTCTTTACTATGACATGAACGAGGATCCGGAGGCCATAGGGATCAACTGGCAGGAGGATACCCGCGACGGGGGCATGCATCTGAATGTCCGCGGCGCGGCCAAGGTCAGCCTGGATCTGGCTGATCTTTTGACGTCCCGGTATGCGCTCGAAGACCACAGGGGACAGGCCGGTTATGAAGACTGGGAGAATATGATCCCAATCTATCGTCAGACCGCGGATGAAATGTCCGGAACCTGCTACACCGAACTGGAGGAGCCGTTCGGCATTATTAACTGGTAATTATTGATCTGTCACAGGTAGTTTATTTTGAACAATCGATATAAAAACATCGTCAAAACAGCAGCGTTCGCAGCAATACTGATCCTGCTGCTCCTGTCTCTTTCATGGGTTTTTGCACCGTCCTACTGGTATCCCCAAAAACGCCTGCAGGACGGAAACTGCAGGATCGCGGAGCTCTCCCTGGAAAAAGAGAACACCATCGATATCCTCAATCTCGGGGACAGCGAATCGGTAGCCGGTTTTTCTCCCATCGATCTCTGGAAGGAATACGGCTTTACGTCCTTCAACTGCGGGGCGGACGCGCTCAGGATGGGGGAAGCCTATTACGTTGTCAAGCTGGCGCTGGAGAACCAGAAGCCCAAGGTCATCCTCATGGAGACCAACATGTTCTTCCGCTTTCATCTGATCGAAGAGTTTGAGACGGATGTCGCGCAGTTTGTTTATTATTATTTTCGTGGCCTTCGCTATCACAATCTGTGGAAGCAGCCGTTCGAACTGGAGGGGGTAAAGACATATTATAAGGGGTACCTCGTCAATCAGCGCATCACGCCTTACGAGGGCCCGGAAAATTATATGGACCAGGTCCTGCACTGGACTATGCGGACGGATGTTCCGTCCAAGACCAGATACGAGTTCAGCCAGCTCAAGAAACTGTGTGAGGAGAACGGCATCCGCCTGATCCTTTACAGCATCCCTTCCTCCTTCAACTACAACCATCCCAGGTGCGACACGCTGGCGGCGCTTGCGCAGGAGAACGGGCTTACCTATCTGGATCTGAATTCAGAGCCGAGCATCGTGATCGACTGGCAGCAGGATACCTCCGACGGCGGAGACCATATCAATCTTTACGGGGCCCGCAAAGTATCGCATTTCTTCGGGGAGTACCTGAAGGAAAACTGCCTGGCGGAGGATCACAGGGGAGACAGTTACTACGCGGAATGGGACGCGCTGGTACAGCCCTTTGAGCAGCTGGTCGAGGAGATGAAGGGCAAGTATTTCGGCGATATAGAACAGGAGAGGAACGAAGCCCTCAAGAGGGAAAAAGAGGAAAAGAAATAACGGGGGTATAAGAATGTATAAGGACGGAAAAGTTTGGATGGCACTCAATGACGCCGGGGAGGAGATCTGCCTTCTTCCCGCAAAGGCAAACCGGCACGGCCTGATCGCCGGTGCTACCGGCACCGGTAAGACCGTCACGCTGCGGGTCATGACCGAGGCTTTCAGCGACATGGGCGTCCCGGTCTTTCTTGCTGATGTCAAGGGGGACCTGGCAGGCATGATGGCCCCCGGTACCGACAGCGAGGATATGAAGAAACGTATCGAGCGTTTCGGCCTTGCACAGGCTGGCTTCAGCTATCAGGGATATCCCGTCACTTTCTGGGATATTTACGGACAGAAGGGCATCCAGCTGCGCACGACGGTCTCCGAGATCGGACCGGTCCTTCTGGCGCGCATCCTGAACCTGAATGAATTGCAGAGCGATATCCTGTCCATCGTATTTAAGATCGCCGACGACGAGGGACTTCTTCTGGTCGACACCAAAGACCTCAAGTCCATGCTCAATTATGTGCAGGAGAACAACAAAGCTTATGCCGCGGAATACGGCAAAATGAGCCCCGCCTCCATCGCTGCCATCCTCCGCGCGGTCGTCGCGCTCGAGATCGACGGCGGAGACGTGTTTTTTGGCGAGCCGGCGCTCTCCGTGACAGACTGGCTGACCCAGGGAGAGGGCGGAAAAGGAATGATCCATGTCCTGGACAGCGAGAGCCTGATCAACAACGGCAGACTCTATTCCACCTTCCTTCTGTGGCTACTTTCCGAGCTCTTCGAGACCATGCCGGAAGTCGGGGATCTGGACAAGCCCAAGATGATCTTTTTCTTCGACGAGGCACACCTCCTCTTCAAGGATGCCCCGAAGACCCTTCTGGACAAGATCGAACAGGTCGTGAAGCTGGTCCGCTCCAAGGGCGTGGGCGTCTATTTCTGCACGCAGAATCCCAGGGATATTCCCGACGGCGTCCTGGCACAGCTGAGCAACCGCGTTCAGCACGCGCTCCGCGCCTATACGCCTTCCGACCAGAAGTCGGTGAAGGCCGCGGCGGATTCCTTCCGCTCCAACCCTGATTTCGACACCTACGACACCATCATGGCGCTGGGCACCGGCGAAGCGGTCATTTCCTTCCTCGGCGAGGACGGGATCCCCGGCATAGCGCAGAAGTCCTACGTCCTTCCTCCGCAGAGCCGCATGGGCGCTATCACGGATGCGGAGAGGGAGCAGAAGATCAAGGGGAGTATTCTTTACAGCAAATACGCCAACGCTTATGATCCCGATTCTGCCTATGAGTTCCTGGAGAGAATGGGACTCGAGAAGGAAGCGGAAGCTGCCAGGGCAGCGGAAGAGGAAGCTAAGCGCAAAGAGGAGGAGAAGGCTGCCAGGGAAGAGGAGAAGATCAGAGAAAAGGAAGCGGCTGCCAAACGCCGCGCCTCCATGTCCGTGGGAAGCAGCGTTGCGGGGACCGTCGGACGGGAAGTCGGCAAGACGCTCGGCGGGAAGTTCGGTAAATTCGGGAAGACGCTGGGAGGAAATCTCGGGTCGAGTCTGGGGAGGGGGATTTTGAGTACCTTCTTCAGAAAATAATAATAATTGTTAGTATATGGACCGCCGTGTATAAACGCTTGGGCACGCAAGCAGAGCTTGCTAAAAAGCCCTGCGCTGCTTATACGCGGCGATTTTGCATGCTAATAGAGCTTGCTAAAAGCCCTGCGGCTGTTTATACACGGCGGTTTTGTATGCTAATAGAGTTTGATAAAAGGTCCTGCGGCTGCTCTATCTATTCGGTAATTCGGGTTAGTTCGTCAAAAAAGCCGGGATAGCTTACGTCTACGCACGCACGGTTGTCGATGACGGTTTCGCCCTCGGCTGCCAGCGCTGCCACGGCAAAAGCCATGGCGATCCGGTGATCGCCGTATGTCCGGATCCGGGCGCCGTGCAGAGGCTTTCCTCCGCGGATGACCAGTCCGTCTTCCGTGGGCGTTACGTCCGCTCCCATGGCGCGCAGGTTCTCCGTGACGGTGTCGATCCGGTTGGTCTCCTTGACCTTCAGCTCGGCCGCGTCACGGATGACGGTCGTTCCCGCCGCGTACGCCGCCGCCACTGCCAGCACGGGCAGCTCGTCGATCAGGGTCGGGATCATGTTTCCCCCGATGACTGTACCGTGAAGAGAAGCGGTGCGGACGAGCAGATCCGCTTCCGGTTCGGGACCGTTCCCGAACGAGACAGGAGTGATCTCGGCGCCCATATCTCCCAAAGCCGTCAGGATCCCTGCCCTGGTCGGGTTGCACCCCACACCCCGCAGAAGGATCTCGGAGCCCGGAACAATGGCGCCGGCCGTCAGAAAATAGGCGGCGGAAGAGATGTCGCCCGGAACATGGATATCCTGTCCGTCCAGACGGCTGCAGGGTCTGATCCCTGCAGCCCATCCCTCTGCTGTTAATTCGGAGGTGACGTCCGCTCCGAATGCGGACAGCATCCTCTCCGTGTGATCCCGGGAGAGGGCGGGTTCAATGACGCACGTCGCTCCCTCCGCGTAGAGTCCCGCACAGAGAATCGCGGATTTGACCTGGGCGGAGGCGACGGGGGAGCGATAGGTGATGCCGTGAAGGGCGCTGCCGGTGATCCGAAGAGGCGCGCAGCCGTTTCCCTTCAGACTCTCGATCCGGGAACCCATCTGCGTGAGCGGTTCGATGATCCGCTTCATGGGGCGGCTGTTCACGGAATCGTCCCCGGACAGCTCGGAGATAAAAGGCTGCGGCGCGAGGATCCCGGAGATGATCCTGGTCGTCGTGCCGCTGTTTCCTGTATAGAGCCGCACCGGATCCCGGTCCGGCGCAAATCCGCGCATCCCGAGCCCGTGCACGAGTACGGAGCCGCTCCTCTCGTCCATGTCGACGGACACGCCGAGCCTGCGGAAACAATCCACGGTGGCGAGGCAGTCCGCGCCGCTCAAAAAGCCGGATATCCGCGTCAGCCCCTCTGCCATGGCGCCGAACATTACGGCTCTGTGGGAGATGGATTTGTCTCCCGGGACAGTGATCTCGCCGCGCAGGGCGTCTGCCGGCTTTACGGTGATGGGTGAAGGCATATGCGTTCCCTCCCTGCTTCTCATTTACAAGGTCAATAAACCTTATAGTTTCTGTCCGTAAGAAGTTCCCGGGCCTTCTCGAGACCGTCCGAAGAGTGGCACTCGACGCGCAGGACGCCTTCCTGGTACTCCCGGTTGTGCTCGATCCCGATATTGCGGATATTGATGCCCGCGATGGCCAGATACATGACGACTTCTGCGAGGACGCCCGGGCGGTCGGCGATATCCACGTGCAGCACGTACATGGGCCGGATGGGGCCCGGCGCGTTGTTGGAGAAGCTGTTCCGGTAATTTCTCGCCTCGTCAAAAAAGCTGTATAAGGAAGCCGCGCGCCTCTTTTCGAGCTGCTCCCTGAACTCCTTCAGAGAGCCTATATACCGGTCCAGCAGATCCATGATATTGTCCGCGTTGGTCATACAGATTTGCTCCCACATTTCCGGGGAGGAGGAGGAGATCCGCGTGATGTCTTTGAAGCCGCCCGCGGCTATGGTGCGGAGAAGTTCGTCCTCCCCGTCGCTGTCGTGGACCAGATTGACCAAAGAGGCGGCGATCACGTGCGGAAGATGGCTGATCGCGGCGGTGGCGAAATCGTGCCGCTCCGGCTCCACGATCAGAGGAAGCGCGCCGATCCCCTCGACCAGATCTCTCATGAAATCCGTCTTTTCCGCCGGGAATTCCGGCTCCGGCGCGAGGATATAGTATGCGTTTTCCAGAAGGCGCGACGCGGAATTGCGGTAGCCTATGCGCTCGCTTCCGGTCATGGGATGGCCGCCGATAAACTGTTTCTGGAGGCCGGCTTCCCGCACGTGCCGGTGAATATCGCTCTTGGTGCTGCCGACGTCCGTCAGGATCGTGCCGGATGAGAGGTGGGGCATGAGCCGCTTCATATTGACGACATTGTACTCTACGGGCGCGCAGAGAAATATCACGCTGCAGCCGGCAAAAGATCCATCCGGTCCGGAGGCGGCCTCGTTTACGACGCTGTCGGAGATGGCGCTCTGGACCGTCTCGGGATGGGGCGTATACGCGATGATCCTGGACCGGGGATATTTCTCCCGGATGGCTCTCGCGATGGAGCCGCCGATGAGGCCGAGGCCTATGAAACCGAACGTATGCTGATTGTGATCCATGTCAGTACTCCTTTCGGCGCAGCTGCGCCAGTCCGCCTGCTTCGGATGCGGGCGGAACAAATACAAATATAGCAGTTTAAAGCGCTAAAGGCAACAAGCGGGCGATAGAACTATTTGCCGATATTACTTGTAATAACGTCCGGATATTGGTAAAATATACAAGGTATTTTGCTGTGAAGCGTCCTCTGCGGCCTTTGCAGGCAGCAGAATCGACAATACAGGAACTGTCAACGCATTAATGAATGGGAGAGGTAAGAATGAAAGTTTATACTACCGATAAGATCAGAAATATCGTTCTTCTGGGTCACGGCGGTGCAGGAAAGACCACACTGGCGGAAGCCATGTGCTATCTTGCCGGCGTCACTTCCAGAATGGGCAAGGTCGAAGACGGCAACACCGTAAGCGACTTCACGAAGGAGGAGCAGAAGAGAGGATTCTCCATCCGCACCGCTATGCTTCCCATCGAGTGGCAGGGCTGCAAGGTCAACGTTCTGGATACGCCCGGATATTTCGATTTTGTCGGCGAAGTGGAAGAGGCTATCAGCGCCGCTGACGCTGCCGTCATCGTGATCTCCGGCAAGGCCGGCATCGAAGTCGGCACCGAGAGAGCATGGGATCTGTGCGAGAAGTACAAGATTCCGAGAATGTTCTTCGTGACGGATATGGATATCGACAATGTCTCCTACCGCGACGTGGTGGAGAAGCTGTCCGATATGTACGGCAAGAAGATTGCGCCCTTCAATTTCCCGATTCATGCCCAGGAGAAGTTCACCGGCTATGTGAACGTCATCTCCCAGAAAGCATATACATGGAAGGACAAGGAAGCCGTCGAGTGCGCAGTGCCGGACTACAGCCAGGAGTACCTGGAGAACTACCGCGACACCCTGATGGAGACCGTGGCCGAGACCAGCGAGGAGTTCATGGAGCGCTATTTTGAGGGCGAAGAGTTCTCCGACGAAGAGATCCGCTCCGCCGTCAGGACCCAGATCTTCGACTGCTCCATCGTCCCCGTCGAGATGGGCTCCAGCACCATGTGCCGCGGCGTGTACACGCTCCTTGACGACATCGTCAAGTACGTTCCCAGCCCCGACCACAGGCAGATGAACGGCATCAATCTCAAGACCAATGAGATCTTCGAGGCGAACTTTGATTTCAGCAAGGCCAAGAGCGCCTATATCTGGAAGACCATCGTGGATCCTTTCATCGGCCGCTATTCCCTGATCCAGGTCAGAAGCGGCGTCATCAAGACGGACGACACGGTTTACGACAGCGCTCTCGAATCCGAGCTGCGCGTGGGCAAGCTCTACATCATGCAGGGCAACAAGACCCAGGAGGTTCCGGAGCTTCACGCGGGCGACCTCGGCGCGCTGGCCAAGCTCGGCGAAGCCAAGACCGGCGACACCCTGTCCACCAAGGCTACGCCGATCCAGTACGCGAAGACGGAGATCTCCACGCCTTATACCTATATCCGCTACAAGGCAAAGAACAAGAACGATATCGACAAGATCGCCCAGGCCATGACCAAGATCTCCTCCGAGGATCCCACCTTCCGCATGGAGAACGACGCTGCCAACCGCCAGACCCTTATGTACGGCATCGGCGACATGCAGCTCGAAGTGGTCAAGAGCATGCTCAAGAACGAGTACAAGGTCGAGATCGAGACCATGGCTCCGAAGGTAGCTTACCGCGAGACCATCCGCAAGACCTCCGACGTCGAGTCCAAGTATAAGAAGCAGTCCGGCGGTCACGGCCAGTACGGTCACGTCAAGATGAAATTCAGCCCTCTCGGCGATATGACGAAGGCTTATGAGTTCGACGAAGAGGTCGTGGGTGGCAGCGTTCCCAAGAACTACTTCCCGGCGGTTGAAAAGGGTATCATCGATTCCGTCCAGAAGGGACCCCTCGCGGCATATCCCGTTGTCGGCGTAAAGGCGACCCTGTACGATGGATCCTACCACCCCGTAGACTCCTCCGAAATGGCCTTCAAGACCGCATCCGTGCAGGCCTTCAAGAAGGGCTTCATGGAGGCAGGCCCTGTTCTTCTCGAGCCCATCGTCAGCCTCAAGGTCACCATCCCGGATGCCTTCACGGGCGATGTCATGGGTGATCTGAACAAGAGGAGAGGCAGAGTGCTCGGCATGAACCCGATCGGCGGCGGCAAGCAGGTCGTCGAGGCTGAAGTTCCTCAGTCCGAGCTGTTCGACTACTGCACAGTGCTCCGTTCCATGACCGGCGGCCGCGGCGATTACGAGTACACCTTCGCCAGATATGAGCAGGCTCCCGCCGACATCCAGAATAAGGAAGTTGAGGCCAGAGCAGCGCAGATCGCCGAGGGCATCGAGGACTGATCCCGAAGCAGCAGGTTACGAATACAAATGTCAGCAGGCAGGCCTATATATGGCCTGCCTGTTTTTTACAGCGCTTTTCACTGTACCGAGTTAAGGGGGCTGCGGCAATGAAAAAACAGATCATCACAGTGCTCTTCACGCTCTTCTGCATCCTTCTGCCCGCATGCGGCGCGGGGACTGCGCAGGCGGCTGCCGATCCTGTACAGGAGGAAACTGTGCAGGAGGAACCTGAACAGGAGGAACCTGTGCGGGAGGAAGAGGAAGCGGACGGCCAGGGCATTTCTTTTGCCGATCCTGCGCTTGATTTTGACGGGACAGGCCGCGCGGAGACAAAAGAGGGAGCCCTGATCCTTTACGGCAGCACCGGTTCCTCTGCAGACGGCGGGCAGGTCATTGTCTATGCGGATGAGCGGACGGACAGCCAGTCTGTCAGATATGCGCTGAAGGAGTTCGACGCTTCCCTCTCCACTTTTTTGTATATAAACGGCAAGAGATACGGGAAACTGAAGCCTGGGACCGAAGAAGGCAAGATCGTCTTAAAAGGAGACATGCTGCTCTCCGGGATCTATACGGCGGAAGCGGTGCAGTTTGAGGGGGATGAAGAGAACGGCACGGTGCGGACGCTTCACAGGACGGACTACGAGGTGGTCGTCAAATGAGGATCCCGGCGGAAAAGCAGCAGATACATTTTGACAAACATACTGTCATGGGATTAGAATGGGAAAGATAATACGACCGGAGGAGAGATGTATGAAATACGATTTTAAGAAGATGGAGCCCAAGTGGCAGAAGAAGTGGGAGGACGCAGGACTCTTCAGCGCAGAGGATTTCAGCTCCAAGCCCAAGTTCTACGGCCTGGTGGAGTTTCCCTATCCGAGCGGAGCCGGAATGCACGTGGGCCATATCAAGGCATATTCCAGCGTGGAGGTCATCTCCAGAAAGCGCCGCATGCAGGGATACAACGTGCTGTTTCCCATTGGTTTTGACGCGTTCGGCCTGCCCACGGAGAACTATGCGATCAAGACCAACACGCATCCCAGATACATCACGGATGTCAATATCAAGAAATTTTCCGACCAGCTTCGGAGCGTCGGTTTTTCCTTTGACTGGAACCGTGTCATCGACACTTCCAGCGACGATTACTATAAGTGGACCCAGTGGATCTTCCTCAAGCTCTTCGAGCACGGCCTGGTCTTCCGCGACAAGACGCTGGTCAATTACTGCCCGCACTGCAAGGTCGTCCTCTCCAATGAAGACAGCCAGGGCGGCAAGTGCGACATCTGCCACAGCGACGTGATCCAGCTTCCCAAGGATGTCTGGTATCTTCGGATCACGGAGTATGCGGACAAACTCCTCTCCGGGCTGGAGACGGTGGAGTACCCTGAGAATATCAAGCAGCAGCAGATCAACTGGATCGGCAAATCCACCGGTGCCTTCGTTGACTTTACCATCGACGGCACGGATGAGAAGCTCGAGATCTATACGACCCGCTGCGATACGCTTTACGGCGTGACCTTCATGGTCATGGCGCCCGAGCATCCGCTCATCGACAAGTATGCGGACCGCATTTCCAATATGGACGCCATCCGCGCCTACCGCGAAGAGTGCGCGAAGAAGACCGAGTTTGAGAGGACCCAGCTGGTCAAGGATAAAACCGGTCTGAAGATCGAAGGCCTCAGCGCAGTTAATCCCGTCAACGGAAAGACCATCCCGATCTTCATCGCGGATTATGTCATGATGGGATACGGAACCGGCGCCATTATGGCCGTGCCCGCGCACGACCAGAGAGACTGGGAATTCGCGCACAAGTTCGGGATCGATATCATCCAGGTCATCGAGGGAGGCGACATCGAGAAGGAAGCCTACACCGGCGACGGCAAGATGATCAACTCCGATTTCCTCAACGCCTACTCCAACAAGAAGGATTCCATCGAGGCCATGCTGGCATGGCTTCAGGAGAAGGGTATCGGCCGCGCAGGCATCCAGTTCAAGATGAAGGACTGGGCCTTCAACCGGCAGCGCTACTGGGGCGAGCCCATTCCGCTGATCCACTGCCCGAAGTGCGGCGTCGTAGCGGTTCCCTATGAGGAGCTTCCGCTGCGCCTGCCCGACGTGAAGGATTTTGAACCCGGCGAGGACGGCAAGTCCCCTCTGGCAAGGATCGATTCCTTCGTCAACTGCACGTGCCCCAAGTGCGGCGCAGCGGCGAAGAGAGAGACCGATACCATGCCGCAGTGGGCAGGCTCTTCCTGGTATTTCCTCCGCTATACGGACGCGCACAATGACAAAGAGTTCGCCTCCATGGATAAGCTCAAATACTGGATGCCCGTGGACTGGTATAACGGCGGTATGGAGCACGTGACGCGCCATCTGATCTACTCAAGGTTCTGGCATCAGTTCCTGTATGACATCGGGCTTGTCAATACGCCCGAGCCTTACGCGAAGAGAACCGCACAGGGCATGATCCTTGGCTCCGACGGCGAGAAGATGAGTAAATCGCGCGGCAATGTCGTGGATCCGCTGGATATCGTCAATCTCTACGGCGCGGATACGCTCCGCGTATACGTCATGTTCATGGGTGACTACGGCAGCGCGGCGCCCTGGAATGACAGCTCCGTCAAGGGATGCCGCAGGTTCCTCGACAGGGTGGCCGGGCTCACGGATCTCATCGGAGAGCAGGAGAGCACGCCCGCGCTGGAAACCATGCTGCACAAGACCATCAAGAAGGTCTCGGAGGATATTGAAGCCCAGAAATTCAACACGGCGATCGCAGCGCTCATGACGCTCCTCAACGAGATCTACAAAAACGGTTCGATCGCAAAGGGAGAGCTGATCACTTTCCTCAAGCTCCTGTCTCCCTTCGCACCGCATCTGACCGAGGAGATCTACGAGCAGCTGGGCGGAGAGGGGTTCCTGACCGTCTCCGAGTGGCCCGCTTACGACGAGGCCAAGACTGTGGACGCGACCATCGAGGTCGGCGTACAGGTCAACGGCAAGGTCCGCGCAGCGGTCACGATCCCGGTAGGGTGCGATAAGGACACGGCACTCAGGATCGCCAGGGAAAACGAGAGGGTTGCATCCTTCCTCGAGGGAAAAAAGCTGGTCAAAGAGATCTATGTGCCCGGCAAGATCCTCAATTTTGTCGTGAAATAAGGCTGTTTCGATATGGTCTGAAGGAGATCCTTCCAAAGAGGGAGGATCTCCTTTTTTATGCCGTGATAGAAAGCGCAATGAGGATTGACAGAATTGTTTTTGATGTATACAATTATACACGTACGTGCGCAAAAATTCTCTAAACCAAAAGCTGATGTACGGGGGTACTGCGGATCATGAGCAGCGAATATGACCTGACAAAGGAAGTAACGGACAAATACTCGCTCAGAGGCAGAGTATTCAACAAGATCCGGGACGATATACTCAACGGCGTATACAAGGAGCATGACGAGCTCAAGGAGATCAAGATCGGCAAGGAACTGGGGGTATCCAGGACGCCGGTCCGGGAGGCGCTCAGGCAGCTGGAGCTGGAAGGGCTGGTACAGATCATCCCCAACCGCGGTGCCTTCGTCACCGGGATCCAGGAAAATGACGTACATGATATCTATATGATCCGGGCGCTTTTGGAAGGCCTTTGCGCCAGGTGGGCGACCGAGCGCATTAAACCGGAACAGCTCGAGGCGATGGAAGAGAACATCTATCTGGCCGAATATCACGCCGCAAAGGGGCATATGGACCAGATGGCGGAGCTGGACAGCCAGTTTCATCACATCCTCTACGACGCGTGTTCCTCCAAAATGCTCGAGCATCTTCTGATCGACTATCACCAGTATGTCCTGCGGATCAGAAAGAAGACGCTCTCTACGGTGGAGAGGAGCACGGCCTGCAATAAAGAGCACCGGGGGATCATGGAAGCGATCCGCGCCGGCAAGGCGGATCTCGCGGAGAGGCTTGCGGGAGAACATATGCGGAGCGCATATGAGAACATGGTACGCAACGGACTATACGATATATACAAAAGCGACAGAAAGGACAGTTAAGCATGGATAAGATCAAGATGGCTACGCCCCTGGTTGAGATAGACGGAGATGAGATGACGAGGATCATCTGGCAGCTGATCAAGGATGAACTGCTCCTTCCCTTCGTCGACCTCAAGACCGAATACTACGACCTGGGCCTGCCGCACAGAGACGAGACGGATGATCAGGTGACCATAGAGGCTGCGAACGCGACCAAGCGGCTCGGCGTGGCAGTCAAGTGCGCTACCATTACGCCCAACAAGCAGCGGGTGGAGGAGTACAGCCTGAAGGCTATGTACAAGAGCCCCAACGCCACGATCCGCGCGATCCTGGACGGCACGGTCTTCCGCGCCCCGATCCTCGTAAAAGGAATCGATCCCTATGTCCGCACATGGAAAAAGCCTATCATCATGGCGCGTCACGCCTACGGCGACGTCTACAAAAATACGGAGATGCGCATAGAAGGTCCCGGAAAGGCCGAGCTTGTCTTTACTGCTGCTGACGGCGGGGTACAGAGAATGACCATTCATGATTTTGACGGCCCCGGCATCGTGCAGGGCATTCACAATCTGGACAGGTCCATCGAGGGCTTTGCGAGATCCTGCTTCACATTCGCCCTGGATCAGAAAATGGATCTCTGGTTCTCGACCAAGGATACCATCTCCAAGACATACGACGGCAACTTCAAGGACGTCTTCGACAGAATTTACAGGGAGGAGTACAAGGAAGCCTTCGACAAGGCGGGACTGGAGTATTTCTACACGCTGATCGACGATGCGGTGGCACGCGTCATCCGCTCCGAGGGCGGTTTTGTGTGGGCGCTCAAGAATTATGACGGCGATGTCATGAGCGATATGATGGCCACGAGCTTCGGATCGCTTGCCATGATGACGTCGATCCTGACTTCCCCGGACGGATGCTTTGAGTATGAAGCCGCCCACGGAACCGTTCAGCGGCATTATTACAAGCATCTGAAGGGAGAAAAGACCTCCACCAATTCCGTGGCGACCATTTTTGCGTGGACAGGCGCGCTGCGCAAGAGGGGAGAGATGGACGGGCTGCAGGATCTGATGCGTTTTGCCGATCTGCTTGACGAGGCGGTCATAGAGACCATCGAATCGGGTAAGATGACGGGAGACCTGGCGCTGATCACAAGCCTTCCCGAGGTGCAGAAGCTCGATACGGAGGAATTTATTAAGGAGATCCGGAAGTGCCTGGAGACGAAGCTCTGATCTCACAGAGCTTCGCTCAGGATTTCCCACTTTTCATAGAGGTGCGTGAGCTTTTCGCTCACCGCCTCTTTTTGTTTGATCAGTTCACCCAGACGGGCCGCGTTGGTGCTGTTGGCGGGAAGCGCCATCTCTTCGTCCAATGCGGCGCTTTGCTCCTCGAGACGGGCGATCTCCTCTTCACATTTTTTGAAGTCGTTTTCCGCCTTGCGCTGCTTTGCCTGTTCCTCCCGCATGCGCTTCCAGTCTTCCTTGGAGGAGCTTTGGGGCCTGTCCTCCTGCTGCCGCGCAGCGTTTGCGCGGGGTGCGATGCCGGCTTCCTGCATGGCGTCCGCCAGCAGGACGTCCTCGATCTGGGCAGACTTCTCCATGTAATAGTCGTAGTTGCCGATGAATTTCTCCGGCGCGCTCTCCGCATTGTTGCCAGGGTAGTTCAGAAGCACATTCCGGGTCAGCGAGAGGATCCGGCTTGCCGTGCGGTTGATGAAATAGCGGTCGTGGGAGACGTACAGCACGGTTCCCTCATAGCTGTCGAGCGCGTTCTCCAGGATCTCCTTGGAGACGATATCCAGATGGTTGGTCGGCTCGTCGAGAATGAGGAAATTGGCCTCGGACAGCATGAGCTTGGCGAGGGAGACACGGCCCTTCTCGCCGCCGCTCAGGTCGCGGACCAGCTTGAAGACATCCTCCCCGGTAAAGAGGAAGGAGGCCAGCACATTCCGCACGGCGGTGTTGGTCATGGAGGGATATTCGTCGGCGATCTCCTCGAAGACGGTCTTGTCGTCATGCAGCACGTGGTGCTCCTGGTCGTAGTAGCCGATGTGGACGTTGGTCCCGGTGCGGACGGTTCCCGCATCCGGTTCGAGGAGTCCGTTGAGGATGCGGAGAATGGTCGTCTTTCCCGTCCCGTTGTCGCCGATCAGGGCGACGTGCTCTCCGCGCCGGATCTTGAAGGAAAGGCCGGAAAACAGGTGTTTATCGTCAAAAGACTTGGCGAGGTCCTCCACGCTGAGGACTTCCCGACCGCTCCGGATGCAGGGCGTAAAGGTGAGCCGCATGTCGTCGCGCAGTTCAAAAGGTTTATTGACCACCTCCATGCGCTGCAGCATTTTCTCGCGGCTCTCCGCCCTCTTGATGGATTTCTCCCTGTTGAAGCGCCGGAGCTTCTCGATGACCTCCTCCTGATGGCGGATCTCCGCCTGGTTGTTGAGATAGGCCGCCTTCTGCGCCTCTCTCATGGCCTCACGGCGCTGTGAATATACTGTGTAATTGCCGTTAAACATGACCGCTTTGCCGTTTTCGATCTCCACGATCTTGGTCACGGTCCGGTCGAGAAAATAGCGGTCGTGCGAGACGAGGATCACCGTTCCGCGGTAATTCATCAGGTAGGTCTCAAGCCAGCGGATACTCCCCAGATCCAGGTGGTTGGTGGGCTCGTCCAAAAGGATGATGTCCGGATGGGCCAGGAGGAGCTTTCCGAGCGCGACGCGGGTCTTCTGGCCGCCGGACAGCGTGCTGACGCGCTGGTCAAAATCCTCGTCCCCGAAACCGAGCCCCCGCAGTACGCCCGTGATCTCGCCCTTGTAGGCGTAGCCGTTTTCCTGCTCGAAGCGATTTAAAAGATCCGTGTAGTCAGAGACCAGCTGCGTGAGCGCTTCGCCCTTGACAGTGGTCATGAGTTTTTCCTTGCGGGCCAGTTCCCGCTCCATATCCTGCAGATATTTTTTGACGCTCAGAAGCTCTTCATAGATGGTCGAATCGGAGGAGAATTCCTGGTTCTGCGCAAGATATCCGACCGACATGCCGCGCGTGACGGAGACAGAGCCCTCATCCGGCGCCATCTGTCCGGTGATGATCTTCAGAAGCGTCGTTTTGCCTGCGCCGTTGACGCCGACGATGGCTGCCTTGTCACCCTTTTCAAGATGAAATGTGACATCGGAGAGAACCGTTCTCTCGGGAAATTCTTTTGTGATGTGATGACAGGCCAGAATCATGAAAACCTCATTTCTCCTATAAAGTATGTCTCAAAAAAAATGCATGTATGGCATCATTAGTTTACTGATTTCAGAATGGGCTGTCAATTGACAGTTTTATGTCAAAAATATATAATTATGAGTGTCTGACCGGACCTGTTTTACATGTTTTTTACGGAAAAGCAGGAACATCCCTGCCGGTCGGCATATTATCAGAAAGGAAATGATTTGATTTGGAAGATAAAGGAATTTCCCGCGCAGTAATCACAAGACTGCCTCGCTATTACCGGTATTTGGGCGACCTGAAGCACGAGGGCGTTGAGAGGATCTCCTCGCAGGAGCTGAGCAGGATCATGCATGTGACGGCTTCCCAGATCCGTCAGGACTTCAATAATTTCGGCGGGTTCGGACAGCAGGGATATGGCTACAACACCAATTATCTTCACCAGGAGATCGGCAAGATCCTCGGACTGGACAAGGATCACTATATGATTCTGATCGGTGCAGGTAATCTCGGGCAGGCGATCATCAAGTATATGCATTTTAAAAAGAGAGGTTTTTATTTCAAGGGCGCCTTCGATATCGATCCGTCCCTTCACGGGACCATGGTGGATACCGTCATGATCTATCCCATGGATCAGATCGCTCCCTTTGTCAAAGAGCACGGGATCGATATGGCGGTCCTGACCGTACCCAAGGCGGCGGCCAAGGAGACAGCGGAACTTCTGTATGACACGGGGATCAAGGCGATTTGGAATTTTGCCCATGTCGATCTGGAGACGCCTCCTCATATCGAAGTGGAAAATGTCCATCTTTACGACAGCATCATGAAACTCTCTTACAATCTTCACAAAAACGGGTAAATACCAGCCGCGCTCCGTACGATCTGTTGCGGAGCGCGTTTGTTTTGCGTTTATGCCGAACACTACGCAGGAGGTCGATCATGGAATATATACTGACCGGAACGGAAATGGCGGAAGCGGACCGTTTTACATCCGAGTCGATCGGGATCCCTTCCCTTGTCCTGATGGAAAGAGCCGCCCTCAGTGTCGCGGATGTCATAACGGAGCGGTTCAGCGGGGGCAGCAGGATCAGCATCGTATGCGGCCCGGGCAACAACGGGGCGGACGGGGCAGCTGCCGGCAGGATCCTCTTGGACAGGGGTTACGCCGTGCAGTTTCTCATGCTCTTTGACCGCGCGCCGGCGCCCGGCACCTCCATGGCTGTACAGCTCGGCATTCTCTCGCAGTATGGCGCGGCGCCCGCAGAGATGTCTGCACAGGCGCTGGAGGATTTTCGCCCCGATGTGATCGTGGACGCCATGTTCGGGACCGGTCTTGCCAGGGACATGACGGGAAAGGCGGAAGAAGCCGTCGGGATCATAGACCGCATGCGCGGGACGAAAGGGGTCACGGTGATCGGGCTGGACATTCCCTCCGGCGTCAGCGCGCAGGACGGCCGGATCCTGGGGTGCGCGCCCGTATGCGACATGACCGTTACTTTCGCCTTTCGAAAGAGGGGGCACTGCCTCTTTCCCGGAAGCGCTCACTGCGGGGAGGTCATACTGCGTGAGATCGGGATCACGGAGAGATCCCTCACGTCCCGCCCGGGCATGTACACGCTGGACCGGCAGGATATCCTTGCAAGCCTTCCGGTCAGAGCACAGCATGGAAACAAGGGGACATTCGGCAGGATCCTGCTGGCCGCCGGCAGTTACAACATGTGCGGCGCGGCCGTTCTCAGCGCAAAGGCAGCGCTGCGCGCAGGCGCCGGAATGGTCCGGATCTTTACCAGGGACGAGAACCGGCTGATCATCCAGCAGATGCTCCCGGAAGCGCTTCTGACCACCTATAAGGAGGGAGATCCCGATCTTGCAGATAAGCTGCGGGAAGCGGCCGACTGGGCGGATACGGCCGCCGCAGGCCCCGGGATCGGCCGCTCGGCGGATGCGGAGACGATCGTCAGGATCCTTCTGGAGACCGCCTCCCTGCAGGATACACGGCTGCGGGGCCTCGTACTGGACGCCGACGCGCTGCGTATCCTTGCAAAGGAAGAGGCGCTGGGAAAACTGCTTCAGGCGCACTCGGACAGGACCGCCTGCATCCTGACGCCGCATCTGGCCGAATTCGCGGACCTGGCCGGATGCAGCGTGAAGGAAGCGGCCGTGGACAGGGACGGGAGACTTATGGATCTGGCGGCAAAATACCGCTGTACGGTGACCGGCAAGGACGCCCGCACCATGATCGGATCATACACGTCGCCGCAGATCTGCCTGATCACGCACGGCAACAGCGGGATGGCGACAGCGGGAAGCGGCGATATGCTGACAGGGATCACGGCGGCCATGCTGGCATGCCGGGAAACGGGCAGGCGTGATGAAGACGGCGGAGCGGCCGCGGCCCGCACGGCAGCATGGATCCACGCCCTGGCGGGAGACCGGGCCAAAAAGAGACTGGGAGAGCACGCGATGCTGGCTTCGGACCTCTGCGAGGAGACCGGAACCGTACTGCGTTTAATGGAGGAGGAGCTTGCGAAGATATGAAAACGGATGATCTGCAGGAGAAGATAACGGCACAAAACGGCAGGATCTGGGCGCAGATCGATCTGGACGCCATCCGCTTCAACATGGAGAGCATGCATGCAAGCACGGCGCCCGGCACGCCTATTATTGCGGTGCTCAAGACAAACGCATACGGGCACGGCGCGCTCTCCATAGCGACGGAACTGGAAAAAATCCCTTATGTATGGGGCTATGCGGTCGCGACCTTTGAAGAGGCAGCGGCCCTGCGGGAAGGGGGCGCCGCAAAGCCCATCCTCCTGCTCGGATATGTCTTTCCCTACTGTTACGGGCAGCTGGGCCCTCTGGATATCCGCCCGGCAGTCTTTCGCCCCGACATGCTGCGGCAGCTGAGCGGCGCCGCCCGCGCCGCAGGATCCGAGATCCGCGTCCATATCGCCGTGGATACCGGCATGACCCGGATCGGCATAACGCCGGATGAGGAGGGTCTTTCTTTTGTCGGGCAGGTGCTGGCCGCGGAGGGGATCATCCTGGAAGGCATGTTCACCCACTTTGCCAGGGCGGACGAGACGGACAGGAGCCACACGGATCTGCAGCTGAAGCGGTTCAGGGATTTTGAAGCGGCCGTAAGGGAGAGGACGGGATACCGCATCCCCATGGTGCACGCCTCCAACAGCGCGGGGATCATCTCTTTTACCGAGGCTAATCTGAATGCGGTCCGCGCCGGGATCACCCTTTACGGCCTCTGGCCTTCGCCGGACGTTCCAAAGGACATCGTGCCGCTCAGGCCGGTCATGTCCCTGTATTCCAGAGTCGTATATGTCAAGGATGTGCCCGCGGGCACGCCTGTCAGCTATGGAGGCACTTATGTCACTTCCGGGAGCGCCACGCGCATCGCCACGGTGCCGGCGGGATACGGGGACGGTTATCCCCGCGCTCTGTCCGGAAAGGGATATGTGCTGATCAGGGGGAAAAGGGCGCCGATCCTGGGCAGGATCTGCATGGACCAGATGATGGTGGACGTCACGGATATCCCGGACGTGCGGGAGAACGAGGTCGTGACGCTCATAGGCCGCGACGGCGAAGAGGAGATCACCATGGAGACGCTGGGCGATCTGTCCGGACGGTTCAACTATGAACTTGCCTGCGACATCAATCAGAGAGTCCCCCGCGTCTTCGTGAACGGTTGACGGCAGACACCGTTAATGGTATATTTTAATCTATATGTTCGGATGTAAAAAAGACTGACGAATCTATGTAAATACGAGAAAAAAGGTGCATTATAGCATGTCAGGGCATTCCAAATTTGCGAATATCAAGCATAAAAAAGAAAAAAACGACGCCGCAAAGGGCAAGATCTTTACCATTATCGGAAGAGAGATCGCAGTCGCCGTCAAGGAGGGCGGCCCGGACCCGGCCAATAACTTCAAGCTGGCGCAGGTGATCCAGAAGGCAAAGTCCAACAACATGCCCAATGACACCATCGAGCGCGGCATCAAGAAGGCCGCGGGCGACGTGGGCAATGTAAACTATTCCTACTGCACCTACGAGGGATACGGCCCCGGCGGGATCGCGGTCATCGTGGATACGCTGACGGACAACCTCAACCGCACCGCCGCCAACGTGCGTGCGGCTTTCGCCAAGGGAAACGGCAATATCGGCACACAGGGCTGCGTCTCCTTTATGTTCGACAAGAAGGGCCAGATCATCATTGACAAGGAAGAGTGCGACATGAGTGCGGACGATCTTATGATGATCGTGCTGGACGCCGGCGCGGACGACCTGAAGGAGGAAGAGGACAGCTTCGAGATCCTGACGCAGGAGAGTGATTTTGACGCGGTCCTGGAGGCCGTCAAGCAGGAGGGCATCAGCGTCGCTTCGGCGGAAGTGACCATGATCCCGCAGAACTACGTCAAAGTGACAGATCCGACGATCGAGAAGCAGATGCGCAGGATCCTCGACATCCTGGAGGATGACGACGACGTGCAGGCGGTTTACCACAACTGGGAGGAAGCAGACGACTGATTTTACACACCTTTGCAGAGGGATCTTTTTCAGCCGCACAATATACAGGCAGCTTTGTGCAGCAGCACAGAGCTGCTTGTTGAACTATTCGGAGGAAGTGAATGCTAGAGGACAAGGACAGGGAAGCCCGGCAGGAAGGCGCGGAGGGAGAAGTGCGCTATACCCCGATCCGCAACCCGCTCCCCGTTCCCAGGAAAAGGCAGCACATGCCATTGGAATTTGAGATCGAACCGGTCAGGGACGGCGTGCAGGACGAATTTGACCTCGAGCCGCAGCCCGGCGACGATTTTGATATATAAGATTGCAGAGAGGAACTGAATGGCCAGAACCACTACAGGAGGCAGAAAGAGCACGAGAAGTGCCTCTGCCGGAAAAGGACGGAAGACCGCGGCCTCCAAAGGGACCGCAAAGACGCGCAGACAGCAGGCGGAAGAGGAACAGCGCGCACGGGAGGTGCGCCGGGATATCCGCCTGCTTGTGCTGTTCGCGGTGATGATATTTTTGTTTATTTCTACGCTGGGATTCGGGGGCGTGGCAGGGAGCGCGGTCTCATCGGTGCTCTTCGGCCTTTTCGGCGCCACGGCATACGCTTTTCCCTTCTTCGTGTTTTTCATGGTGATCTTCACCATATCCAATCTGGGAAAAAGAACGCTCCCGGCCAAATGCATCGCTTTTGTCGTGCTGTTTCTCGCTGCGGGCTGCATATTCGAACTGACGTCGGGCGCGCTCACGCCCATGACACAGTACAGCGCGCAGGAGCTCTATCACCGCTGTGCGGCGGCCAGGGGCGGCGGAGGACTTGCGGCGGGCACCATTGCCTATTTCCTCTATTCCGTCTTCAAATACGCGGGGGCGGCCCTGATTCTGGCCGTGACCATTATCATCTGTCTCCTCGTGATCTCACAGCACTCTGTGATCGCCGCGGTCCGCAGGTTCCGCAAGGAGCGCATGGAGAGCGGAGAGCCTTCCTTTATGGAAAAGCGGAAGGAGGAGTTTGAGGAAGCGGTCCTTGACGCCAGGGAAAGAAGGGAGATCAGCCGGGAACACCGCAGGGAAATGGCCCGTAAGAAGGCGGAGATCGCGCACAAAAAACAGGAGCTGCGCATGCAGAAGCAGCAGGAGCGCCTGGAAAGAAAATCCCGCGCCCTGTCCGTCAATCTGGAGGCGACCTCCGTCCGCTCCGCACAGGAGCTGGCGGAAGAGGAAGAGTTCGGCGCATCGGAAGACCTGAGCATCTACACCAGTGAAAGAGCCGGCAGGACCGCCGCACCCGAGAGAAGACCGGTAAAGGCGGCAAGCGCCGCGGACAGAAAAGCGTCCTCCGATCCGGCCCCGGTCATGGAAAAAGAACCCGTTAAAAAGGAGAGAACGGAGCCCTTCTTTGTGCTGAAGGCTGACCCCGAACAGGAGCGGGAGAACGATCTTTCCCTCTCCGATCTGGAGACGGAGGAAGCACCCTATGAGGACCTGACCCGTGTCAGGGATACCGGCGTCACGGAACTGACTGTCTTTACGGCGGCCGAGGAAAAGGAATCGGAGGAAAGACCGGAGTTTCCCTTCGAGAAGGAGGGCCCCAGAAATACCGCGGAGCGGCGTGTGAGAACGGTCTATGCGCCTGCGGTGGGGCTGGGAAGCCTTCATGCGGCGGATGAGGAGCCGGCGGCGGACAGCATAGCCGACGCGGGCGGCGTAATATCGGCGCGGACGGCCTCCTCCGAGGTCCCGCCTGTGCCTGCGCCGGAAGAAGCGCATGAGGAAACGGATGACGCACCCGCGGTAAAGAGCACAGCGCCCGAAGCAGCGCCTGCGCCTGTCTCCGCGCCCGCACCCGCAGCCCGGGCCGTGAGCCGCCCGGAGATCAGCGAAGAGGATCTGAGCGGGATCGAGGTGCACAGGGACCGCGGAGAAGACAAGGCGTCGGTCTCCGGCAATAAGATCACCCGGACCAGGGAGTATGTCTATCCTCCCTACGACCTGATGAATAAAGGCATGCGGGAGGACGATCCCGATACGGACCGCATTTTGAAGGAGAACGGGTA
Source organism: Lachnospiraceae bacterium (assembly GCA_017405805.1). Lineage (GTDB taxonomy): Bacteria > Bacillota > Clostridia > Lachnospirales > Lachnospiraceae > CAG-791. Next base: position 121,439 of record JAFQZU010000005.1, on the reverse strand, counting down.
TATCCTGCAGGATACGCTCCGCACTTTTGGCGTGAACGTGACGATCACGGCGATCAGTCACGGCCCCTCCGTGACGCGCTATGAGCTGGTCCTGGAGACGGGCGTCAAAGTGAGCAAGATCGTGTCCCTCGCCGACAATATCAAGCTAAGCCTGGGCGCTACGGAGGTCAGGATCGAGGCCCCGATCCCCGGCAAAAAAGCGATCGGCATCGAAGTCCCCAACAAGACGACGACCCTCGTCACGCTGCGCGACATCCTCGAATCCAGAGAATTCACTTCCGCAAAGAGCAAGCTGACGTTTGCGGCGGGAAAGGACATCAGCGGCAAGACGGTCGTGGCGGACATCTCCAAGATGCCGCACCTGCTGATCGCGGGCGCCACAGGATCGGGCAAATCCGTCTGTATCAATACCATTATCCTGAGCCTTCTCTACAAGGCGGCGCCGGATGAAGTGAAGATGATCATGATCGATCCCAAGGTGGTCGAGCTGAGCATCTACAACGGCATTCCCCATCTGATGATCCCGGTGGTGACAGACCCCAAAAAGGCGGCGGCGGCGCTCAACTGGGCCACGGCCGAGATGGACAAGCGCTACAGGCTCTTTGCTCAGGCCGGCGTCAGGGATCTGAACGGCTACAACAGCGCCGTGAAGGAACGGATCGCGGAAGGAACGGCGGGAGAGGAAAAAGTCCTCCCCAGGCTCGTCATTATCGTGGATGAGCTGGCGGATCTGATGATGATCGCCAAAAACGAGGTGGAGACCACGATCTGCCGCCTCCTGCAGCTTGCCAGAGCAGCGGGGATCCATATGATCATAGCGACCCAGAGACCGTCCGTGGACGTCATCACCGGCCTGATCAAATCCAATATGCCGAGCAGGATCGCGTTCGCCACGGCGAGCCAGGTCGATTCCAGGACCATTCTGGATATGGCCGGCGCGGAGAAGCTGATCGGAAAGGGCGACATGCTCTTTTATCCCCAGAGCTATCCCAAGCCCGTGCGTCTGCAGGGCGCTTTCGTCTCCGACGAGGAAGTGGAGGATATCGTCGCCTTCGTCCGCCAGAACAATTCGGGATCCTCCCATGACGAGGATATGATCAATGAGATCACCGGTGCCGCAGCGCCGGTCGGTGTGGGAGAGAGCGCAGGCACAAAGGCCGGCAACCGCTATGACGAGCATTTTGAGGCTGCGGGCAGATTTGTCATCGAAAAGGACAAGGCCTCCATAGGCCTTTTGCAGAGAGTTTTCAAGATCGGCTTCAACAGGGCTGCCAGGATCATGGACCAGCTGTGCGAAGCAGGCGTCGTCAGCGACGAGAGCGGCACGAAGGCAAGACAGGTGCTGATGACGGAGGCTGAATTCGAGAATTATCTCCAGAATGAGAATTGATATGAGAAAGAGTATTATACCTGCAGTCATACTGTTTTCAGCCGCCGTTGCACTTGCGGTAGGCGTGTTTTTCTACTACAGCAGCAGGCAGAATTCCCGCGAGGGAATGATGCACAAGGCGGTGCAGTGTGCCCAGGAGGGCGATTACAGGCAGGCGGTCACCCTTTTGGACAGAGCGGTCTCCATCCCGCATGAGGGGCCCCCTACCAACGAGAGACTGTATCTGATGAAGGCGGAGTACCTTGAGAAGGACGGCGCCTATGACGAGGCGCTCTCCCTGGCCATGCGCGTCATGAAAAACAGCGCCCTGGAGTCGCAGGAGTACGATGAATCCTGGCAGAGAATCGTCTCCATATGCACGAACACCAAGTCCTTTGAGAAGCTGTCCATGCTTCTGGACGGGTGCGAGAAGGAGAGCATCCGGCAGGATTATGCGGCTTTCTACTGCATCGCGCCGAGGATCAGCGAGCCGTCGGGCAATTATTATGATGCGATCACCGTCTACCTGACCTCCGAAGCACAGGGCTCCATATTTTATACTCTCGACGGGAGCGAGCCGGACGAGCACAGCACGCTGTACAGCGGCAATATTGTACTGCCGCCCGGAGACTACACGCTTCGCGCCGTTCTGGTCAATCTCTACGGCGTCCGCAGCAAGCCTGTGTCCGCCGAATATCATATCGAGGGACCGGAGGAGGAGTGATTCTGCTCCGGACCTTCATTTGTCTTCCCGAAGGCGGACCGCATCGGCCGCCTTCTTTCTTCTGTCCTCCCCGATGGCGGCATAGTGCCGGCGGGTCGTGTTGACGTCCTTGTGGCCGAGAACGTCCGCCACGAGGTAGATATCGCCGGTCGCTTTATAGAGACTGGTTCCATAGGTGCTGCGCAGCTTATGCGGCGTGATCTTTTTGAGGCTCGTGACAAGGGATGCATATTTCTTGACGAGCTTTTCTACTGCGCGCACCGTGATCCTCCGGTTCTGTATGGACAAAAAGAGCGCGTTTTCGTGCCCTTCCAGGGGAAGGATCTCCCTGCGGAGCGACAGATATTCCCGGAGCGCCTCCTCCACCTCATCGCCAAAATACACGATGGCGTCATACCCGCCCTTGCGGTGTACCCGCAGTCCGTGATCCTTAAAATTCACGTCATTCAGATCAAGACCCACACACTCGGAGACACGGATCCCGGTTCCCAGAAGGGTAGTGAGGAGGGCCACGTCGCGGACCTTTGTTTTGTCGTGGAATTTGAGCTGGCTTTTGGTGAGGGCCGTCCCTTTTTCCACCTGCTGCAGGAGCGTGCCCACCTCGTCGCCGTCCAGCCGGATAATGGGCTTTTCATGCCGCTTGGGCATGGGGACGAGGGCCGCCACGTCCCTGTCGATCACCTCCGCGGCAAAGAAATATTTGAAGAGACTCCTGACGGCAGAGAGCTTTCTTGCCTTCCCGCGGTCGTCGTTGGTGCAGACCTGTCCGTCCCGCTCATAATATGTGAGATACTCCAGATATTCTTCGATGTCCTCTTTCCCGATCTTATTCAAAAGACTCACCGGGAAATCACTGATCTGCGTCGTGGAGAGGGCGGGATTGTTCTCCTGCAGAAAAGTGAAGAAGATCCGCAGATCGTACGCGTAAGCGAGCCGTGTCCTGGAGGAGGTGGTGGGCTCGATTCCGCGAAAATACCGGCGGCAGAAGCGGGGGAGCTGCGCCAGGATCTCCCGCATCTTCTGTGTATTTTTAATATCCTGTTCCCTGGCGTAGGTTTCCGGGCTGCCGGCTGCCGCTCTTGTCATATCATTTCTCCTTTCGAAGGCCTTATCGCTTCTTATTTTAACAGTATACATTCAAGTATTCGGAAAAACAATGTTTTTGCGAATAATTAAATGCCGGGCCATTTGTGCCGGGAGTATGGTATGATAGACGGAGCGGGATCAGGAGATCCGGCGGAAAAAGTGAGGAAAAACGTGCAATGAGATTTGTAATCCAGCGGGTAAAAGAAGCGGCGGTAACGATCGTGGAGACCGAGGACGGCAAGCCCTCCGGCGCGGTGTCCGGAAGGATCGGAAAAGGGTTTATGGTGCTGATCGGCATATGCGAAGACGATACGGAGCAGATCGCGGACCGCATGGTCGACAAGATGTGCAAACTCCGGATCTTCGAGGATGAAAACGGCAAGACCAACCTCAGTCTCGGCGCTGTGGGCGGGAGCCTCCTTCTGGTGTCCCAGTTCACGCTCTATGCCGACTGCAGAAAAGGAAACCGGCCTTCTTTTGTCAAGGCCGGCTCTCCGGATCACGCCAATGCGCTGTATGAATATATCATAAGCAGGTGCAGGGAAAAAACAGAAGATGTGCAGACGGGCTCTTTCGGCGCCCTGATGGACGTTTCGCTTGTCAACGACGGCCCCTTTACCGTCATCCTGGACTCAAAGGAACTGTTCGACGCCTGACGGTCCGGGCAGCGTGTCACCGGCTGCCGGGGCCCTTTCGGACCGCGTCTGTAAGGAAGGGGATCACTGCTTCAAAATCGGTGCCGTATGTTTTGCCGGGATCATGGGCGATCGTCTCCGCTATGGCGGCGCCGACAAAATCTGCCGCGAGCCGCAGCGCCTCTTCGAGAGAGAAGTCCCGCATGAGCGCGCCCAGGGTCACACTGGCAAAGAGATCGCCGGTGCCGTGGTAGGAGCGGGGGAGCTTTTCCTGGGAAAGGCTGAAAAATCTCCCTTCCCTGATATCCAGGCAGGAGACGCCTGTCTTCCCGCTGTCCGGTGTCACGCCGGTCAGCACGACGGCTCTGCGGGTCCCCAGGGCTGCAAGCCGTTCCAGGAGCTCTCTTATATAGGCTTCGTCAGGATCCGTCCTGTAGGGGGCGCCCGTCATCAGGCACGCCTCGGTGATGTTGGGGACGATGATGTCCGCCTCCCCGCAGAGGGAAGCCATCGCCGCGGGAAATGTCCCGTCAAAACCGCTGTAGAGCTTCCCGTAATCCGCCATGGCGGGATCCACGAAGCGAAGCGTATCCTCCTTCCCGAAACGCCGGAAGAAGTCCTTTACGAGGTCAATCTGGCGGTGCGAAGCGAGGTAGCCCGTATAGACGGCGTCAAAATGAAACTGAAGCGATTCCCAGTGGCGGGAGACCGGCTCGATCTGGTCTTCCAGATTGAGGATCACGGCGCCCTCAAACATGGTGTGGGTGGAAAGAACTGCCGTGGGGAGGACCGCGGTCTCCACGCCCATGGCGGAGATGACCGGGAGCGCGGCCGTGAGCGAGCATTTGCCCAGACAGGAGATATCCTGGATCGTAACGATACGCTTCATGGCTTGGAACCTTTCTTTGAGAGATTATAGTACAGGATCCCCGTGATGACGATGGCTGCGCCGGCAAGGGACAGCCGCCCGAGCTTTTCTCCGTAAAAAACGGCGACCAGGAGCGGATTTAGGATCGGCTCGAGGGCATTGATGATCGAGGCCGTCACGGGATCGGTGTATTTTGTTCCGATGGAAAAGAATATATAGGCGAGACCTACCTGGACCGCGCCCAGAAGGAAGACGGCGGTCAATGTCGGGATCCGGAAGTCGGTCTCCCGCAGGACCAGCGGAGAGAGCGTCAGGCCGCAGGCCAGCTGTCCGAAGAACATGGAGGAGAGGGCGTCGCCCTTTTCGAACTGGTTCAGCATGAACACGCCAGCATAAAAGACGCCCGACATCAGCGCGAGGACATCCCCCAGAATGCGTCCGGTGGACAGGCTCTCGAAAAAGAAGCATAATATGCCTGCAAGGACGATCAGGATCGTCAGGACCTCCAGGCGGGAGGGCTTCTTTTTGAAAAAGACAAGCATGAGGAGGATGATCCAGATGGGTGCGGTGTACTGCAGGATGATCGTGTTTCCGGCCGTCGTCAGTTTATTGGCGATGGCGAACAGGGTCGTAACGCCTGCCATGCAGAGCGCGCCGACCGCAACCGTAAAATTCAATTTGAGGCGGTGTTTTTTGTACAGGATATAAGCACCGATCACGCAGCAGGCGATCAGGTTCCTTGCGCCGTTGATGGCCAGCGGATTCCAGGGGATGATCTTCATGAGAAGACCGCCGAGGGAAAAGCAGAAGGAGGCGGCCAGCATGGCGGCAGTTCCCATATGCAGTTCTTGTTTTTCCATAATGGTTTTAATATATTGGAAATGCCGGATAAAAGCAATATGAAAGACATAATGAGGATAGTGCAAAATGAAAATGACAGTGAATATAGTAGAAACAGCAGGCAGCAGGACCGCCATTGTGCGGCAGGGCTTTCCCAAACAAAAGAGGAGAGAAGCCGTGGAAAAGATCATGGCGGATCCGGACCTGAGAGCCGGCCAGGTGGGATTTGAATCCCGCCCCCTACACGGCGGCGTCCTGGGACGGATCGAGATGGCCGGCGGTGAATTCTGTGCCAACGCTGTCCGCGCGTACGGTTACCTCCTCTGCAAAGAGCGGGAGATCGACCACTGCAAAGTGGAATCCTCCGGCACAAGGGAGCAGCTTGAGATCATATGCGACCTCGAGAGGTCTACTTCCGCGGCCCAGATGCCCATGCCGGAGAACATGGAGATGGCCGGCCCGGACGCGGATCACCTCTACCCGCTGGTGACGGCAAGGGGGTATTCCCACGTGCTTTGCCCGGATACGGGAGCGGACGAGGAGACCGTGAAGAAGCTGTTCGAGTGCGTGGGCGCGCCGTACGGGTTCTTCGGGATCCACTTTTTTGACGAGGAATCGCTGACGCCGTACGTGTATTCCGTCCATGACGGCTCTGTCACAAAATTTCCTTCCTGCGGGACAGGATCCCTCGCGGCCGCCTGGTACATGAGCCGGAACAAGCCCGACGGCTTCCATGTATTTACGCTGCAGGAACCGGGCGGAGAACTGATCGTGCGCATCGCCAAGCGCCAGGGCAGATTTGCCGGCACGGTCGGCGGGACGGTCACAGTGGAAGATCCGAAGGAATTGGGGCTGTAAAATGTTCGATAAAAGACTGATGCAAATGTGTCCCGAGAGCAGGAAATACATAGCCGGCAACATTCTCTTTCAATTTGCCGACCTGTGCCTGAACGAGGCAGTGATCCTGAAATCCCTCAAGGAGGAAGCAAGGGATAAAACTGTCGTGTTGGTTTCCCACCGCAGGTCCACGGCCCGGATCGCGGACGAAACCATTTTTCAAAATATACAATAATAATACAGACTTAAATTTGACACGCCCCTTAATTTAATGTACAATTTAATCAGAATAAACAATAAAGTGAGGAAATTGCGACAGAATATATAATATTTTCACAATTTTATAAGAGTGGATGAAACAGCCTTGCAGCGGCGTTTCATATATAGTTGCAGGTGACCATTTTATTACTGGCAAGTAAAGGGGGCGGGGTTATGAGTAACTGTATTATTACGATCAGTAGAGAATATGGGTCCGGCGGCAGACTCGTCGGCAAGAAACTGGCAGAGCGTCTCGGATTGGACTTCTACGACAAAGAGATCATAGGAATGCTGGCTGAGGAAAGCGGACTGAGCAAAGAGACGATTGAGCAGTGGGCTGAGAAAGAGGTTTCCTCCTTCTTCTACGGCATCAATCGCGCCAGAGGCACGCAGCCTATTCCGGACAGGATCTTCAATGCGAAGACAAAGATCCTTCGTGAACTCGGGGAGAAAGGAAACTGTGTCATCGTAGGTAACTGCGGCGATTATATCCTCAAGGATTTCGAGGGCATCAAGAAATTCTTCATTTACGCTCCCATGGCGGAGAGAAAAAAGAGAGTCGAAGAGGTATACGGAGAGGATCTGAAGGCGTATCCGAACCTGATCAAGCGCAAAGATCTGGAGAGAAAGGATTATTACAGTCATTTCACATCCTACACTTTTGGCGATTACAAGAACTATGACGCCTGCCTGAACACTGCACTTGGCATTGATAATGTCGTCAATATCATCGAAGCGATCTTAAAACAGGCATAAATCACGAAAGGGACCGCGGCATGGGCCGCAGGTCCGGTGAGAGAGAAAGAGCCGGGACTGTCTCCCCGGCTCTTTCGATTCTACCGATATTTTAGTGTTATTTGGCGCTGTATGTTTTCAGGAATTCATCGCCGTACCCGTAATGTTCCACGACATAGTCCAGATCCTTGTCCCCGCGTCCGGACAGGTTCACCAGGATGGATCCGGTCGCGCCGGTTCTCGCCACTCTGATCGCGTAAGCGAGCGCGTGAGAACTTTCGATGGCGGGAATGATCCCTTCGTGCCTAGAAAGGAGGAAAAGCGCCTCAATGGCCGCGTTGTCGTCGACAGTCGTATACTGTATGCGTTCCATCTCGTGCAGCAGCGCGTGCTCCGGACCTGCCGCGGGATAATCCAATCCGCTTGCATTGGAATAGACCGGCGCGGGATCGCCGTTCTCGTCGGCCAGCATAATGCTCTTGAAGCCGTGCATGATCCCTTCGGTGCCGTATGTGATGGAAGCCGCGTGGTCGCCGAGCTTCGGGCCGCGGCCAAGAGGCTCGACGCCTACCAGTTCAACGGGATCCGCAAGGAAAGGCGTGAACATGCCGATGGAATTGGAACCGCCGCCGACGCAGGCCGCTACCTGATCCGGCAGATGGCCGGTCTGGGCAAGGAACTGCTCACGCGCCTCCTCGCCGATGCAGTACTGGAAATCACGCACCATGAGCGGGAAGGGATGCGGGCCGGCCGCCGTGCCGATGCAGTAGACGGCATCCTTATATTCTTTGGAATACGCCATAAAGGCGGCGTCCACCGCCTCTTTGAGCGTTTTAAGCCCAAAACTGACCGGTATTACGTTTGCCCCCAGAAGCTTCATCCTGGTCACATTGGGAGCCTGTTTGGCGATGTCGACTTCGCCCATGTAGATATCGCATTCGAGGCCGAAATAAGCGGCCGCTGTGGCCAGTGCCACGCCGTGCTGGCCGGCACCGGTCTCGGCGATGATCTTTTTCTTGCCCATGTACTTGGCCAGCAGGCCTTCGCCCATGCAGTGGTTGAGCTTATGGGCACCGGTGTGATTTAAGTCTTCGCGCTTTAAATAGATCTGCGTCCTGCCAAGGAGATTGGAAAGGTTCTGGCAGTGATAGACAGGCGTCGGCCGTCCCTGGAAATCTCTGCGGATGCGGCGGAGTTCCGAGATGAACTGAGCCGACTGGGCGATGGTCTGATATGCTTCGGCATATTCGTTGAAAGCCTTGATCAGTTCGGGATCCTCAAGATAGTTGCCGCCGAACTTGCCGAAATAACCGTCCTGTGTGGGATATTCCTTTAGGTAATTGTCAAAATCTCTGTACTTGTTCATTTTTTATTCCTGTCGTCAAAAAACATGCTGTCGGTGTTAAAAACCCCTGTTTTGGGCGTTAACTATTCGTAAAAGCTGCCTTTAGCGAATAGTTAGCTCTGGAATCATTCTTTCTCTTCCATCAGGTCCACAGCGCTGATGATGGCCTTGACCGCGCCGTCGATCCCGAAGAAGGAGGAATCGATGCAGAGATCATAGCTGTCGATGCTGTCCCATTTCTGCATGGAATAATAATTGTAGTAGCTCTGTCTCTGGCGGTCCATCTTGGCGACCATTTCCTTTAGCCGCTGCGGATCCTTGCGGATGTCCTCGGAGAATTCCGGATATTCCGCGGCGCGGGCGATCCGGTAATCCATATCCGCGTGGATAAAGACGTTCAGCACGTGGGGAAACTCGCTCAGGGCGCAGTCCGCACAGCGGCCGATGAATACGCAGGGGCCTTCCTCTTTGGCCAGCTTTTTGATGGTGTCGAACTGGGCGAGGAAGATCTTCTGGCTGATCGGCATGTCGGTAAAAGGCATGGCGTTGTAGCCGAAAGTATACGTGTCCATGACCAGATTATAGAGAAACGAAGACGTGGCCTGTTCGTCCTGCTCTTTAATGATCTCCTTCGTAAAGCCGCTGTTCTTGGCGACCTCGTTGATCAGCTCCTTGTCGTAGCAGGGAATGCCGTAGTGCTCGGCGACCTTGCGGCCGATCTCTCTTCCGCCCGAACCGAACTGTCTTCCGATGGTAATATTAGTCCGCATATCGTGTTTGCTCCGCCTTTCTTAAATGATTGCAAGATTGCAGGAAACTGCCGCTTCCTAATTGATTATATAAGTTTCATACCGAGTTCGCAAATAAAACCATGCGTCCCGTCATCCCGCGCCGGCGCGAAGACGCTCCAGAATATCTTTGAAATCCGCGGGAAGCGGCGCCTCCGTTTCGATATATGCGCCGGTCCTGGGATGGACGAATCCCAGGATCCCCGCATGCAGGCACTGCCCGTTCGTGTGAAAGGGCGAAGTCCGTTTTCCGCCGTAGACTTCGTCTCCCAGAAGCGGATGATGGATGCTGGCCATATGCACGCGGATCTGATGGGTCCTTCCTGTCTCCAGCCTGCAGGTGACATAGGTGTATTTCCCGAAGCGTTCGAGCACGCTGCAGTGGGTGACGGCTCTTTTGCCGTCCGGCCGCACCGCCATCTTCTTGCGCTCCTTGGGGTCGCGCCCCAGCGGCTTGTCGATCACGATCTCATCTTCCGATAGATTGTCGTATACGATGGCAAAATAGCGCCGCAGGATACTGTGTTCCTTGAGCTGGGCCGCGATGGACTGATGGGCGGCGTCGTTTTTGCAGACGATCACGCTTCCCGTCGTGTCGCGGTCGATCCGGTGCACGATCCCCGGCCGGAGTACGCCGTTGATGCCCGACAGGCTTCCGCGGCAGTGATACATGACCGCGTTGACGAGAGTCCCGGTGTAATGTCCGGGCGCCGGATGCACGACCATGCCGCGCGGCTTGTTGACCACGAGCACATCGTCATCCTCGTAGAGGATATCCAGCGGTATGTTCTCGGGAAGGATCTGCGGCATGACCTGCTCCGGAATGGTCAGATCGATCCGGTCTCCCTCCGAAAGCCTGGCGCTGGGCTTGGCCGGCGTCCCGTTGAGGAGCGCCCTGCCGTCCTTGATCAGCGTCTTTAAATAGCTCCTGGACTGCTCTCCCGTCAGCGCGTGCAGGACTTTGTCCAGGCGCTCGCCCTCGTATTCTTCGGTGACGGTAAAGGTGTTTGTATACTCACTCATTTCGCGCCGGCTTTCTTATCGGGAAACAAAAAGGACAGCTCCTCATCCTTGTAGTAAAAGATGAACAGAAAGGCAAGTCCGAAGGTACAGACCGTAACGTAGATGTCCGCCACGTTGAAGACCGGGAAATCGATCAGGCAAAAATAAATGAAATCCCGGACATAATGCAGCATGATCCTGTCGATCAGGTTGCCCGCCGCGCCGGCCGCGATCAGGATAAAGCACAGCCGCATGGGCAGAAAGCGCCTGGTCGAAGGTGTGCGGAGATACAGATACACCAGGAGCTCCACGGCCGCCAGCGCGACTATGGTAAAGAACAGCGTGGCATTCTGCATGATGCCGAAGGCCGCGCCGCGGTTCTCCACGCAGGTCAGCTGCAGGACGCCCGGAATGATCGGGATACTGCCCTTTTCCAGCGCCTTGACGGCTATGATCTTCGTGACCTGATCCAGTAATACTGCCAGCGCAAAAAGAAGCGCCGCTTTCCAATTCTTTCCGGTGCTCATTCCATGTCTTCTTTCCAAATGATCTCGCCAAGAGCTGCCCGCATCTCTTCTTCCGTCACATCCTCTGCCACGACGGCCTCTCCCACTGCCTTTAAGAGCACGAAGCGGGGAATGCCGCCCTTTGCTTTTTTGTCGGATTTTGTGAGCGTGATCACGCGCTCCGCGTCGACGCCGCTGACGGTGATCGGCAGTCCGAAGGGGACGAACATGTCCCGGATCTCATAATATTCGTCGCTGTCCAGCCACCCCCGCGCCTTTGCGATGTGGGCGGCGGCAACACAGCCGAGCGCCACGCATTCCCCGTGCGTCAGAGTGAAATTCTGCTCCTTCTCGATGGCGTGGCCCAGCGTGTGGCCATAGTTGAGGAGCATACGCTCCCCCTTCTCGTAGGGATCGTTTTCCACCACATCCTTCTTGATCTCGTTGCTGCGCCGCAGCATGTCCTGCAGGACGCCGGGTACGCGGCTGCGGATCTCTTCCATATGCGCAAGGAGCCATTCGTAATATGCCTGGTCCTTGATCAGGCCGTGTTTCATGACTTCGGCAAAGCCGCTGGCGAACTGCCTTGCATCGAGCGTTTTCAGAACCGACACGTTTTCGTAGACAAGGGCCGGCATTTTGAAGGCGCCCACCATATTTTTGAAGCCGTCAAAATCCACGCCGGTCTTCCCGCCGATGCTGGAATCCGCCTGTGCGAGGAGCGTTGTGGGGATCTGTACAAAATCGATCCCGCGCAGGAACGTGGCGGCCGCATACCCCGTCATATCTCCGATCACGCCGCCTCCCAGCGCGATCAGAAGGGAGGAACGGTCATAGAGCTCCGTGACCAGGAAGCGGTACAGGCCGCGGATCTCGTCCAGCGTCTTGTTTTCCTCTCCCGCGGGGATGGTGTAGACCTGGACCTGCGGCGAGACCTCCCTGACCGCGCGCAGGACCTCCCCGGCATAGAGAGGACCCACCACCGTATCGGTGACGATACAGATGCGGCGGGATCCGGAACCCAGAGCGCTGAGCGCGCCGGGAAGCCCGGAAAAACCAGCGGCATAAATGATATCGTAACAGGGCTGACCGTCCCTGTGGACGGTGAGACGTGACATATCAGACATTATTTGACCTCGTCAGTTTAATTATGCACATAAAGACGGATCGCACCGGCTCTGTTGTACCGGTGCGATCCGATGTGCTGTCCCTTTTGTTCACACCATTCCGTTTCCGGACCCGAAGTTCATGCGAAGCGAGGAGCCCGCTTCTCTCTCGATGGTCTCCCTGGCGGAGATATCGCCGGAGACATCGACGTTCGAAGGCGTGATAACGAAGATATAGTGAGAGATCTTCTGCACGTTGCCGCCTACCGCGTAGCAGGATCCGGACGTGAAATCAATGATCCGCTGCGCGATCTCCACGTCGAGACCCTCCAGATTGAGCACCACCGTGCTGCCCTCCAAAAGCGTATCGGTCACCTCTCTCGCGTCGTTGACAGACGTGGGACGGATGATGCAGACCTGTCCGGTGCTGTCGGTATAGTCCCTGCGTCTCTGTCTCACAGGCTCCGGATCTGTGCGCTCGGCGCTTCTTCTGCGAAGACGGGATGTACCCTGCGTATTCTGCTGGGGCGCTTCGGTCACGGGCTCTCTGGAGACAGGGCGCGTGCGCTCCGCCTCTCCTGCTTCCTCGGAGGCACCGTCGTAATAATCCTCGTCCAGTTCCTCTTCTCCGAACTCTTCCTCGTCGTCATCATTAAACTTCATGGCATTCATCAGTTTATCCATTACGCTCATAGTCAGACTAAACTCCTTCTTTTTATTTCATTATCAATGCAATCGGAAACGATGTCAACCGGATATTTGCCGGTCAGTTGCCCCTGCGGATCGAATCGGCGTGGAGCACGATATAGTCATATTCCTGCAGACCGTTGAAGGAATTCGGACTCACGATGGCGTATTCCTCGTTCTGGTAAAGAATATTGACCTGGCGGAAATCCGGATACCCACGGTTGATATAATACACGCCGATCAGCTCCACCTGTTCCCCGATCTCAAACTGGTCCGCGGAATTGGGCTTGTCGATGATCTCGCCGGCGCGCAGGACGCTGTCATCCACATAGTACCTGTCCTCTGTCTCGCCGTAGGTCGTCGTGGCCACAAACTGCACGCTCTTCTCGTTGTTTTCCGTGTAGATCTCCAGCATGACCCCGAGCTGGTTCCTCGAACCCTGCTGGACGAAGTCCTTGGGAATGAGGAAGAACTTTCCCTTCGTGATCGCGCTGTTGGGCACCTTCAGGCCGCTCTGCTCCTCCAGGATCAGTTCCACGTCGACGAAGCGGTCCGCGCTGAAGGCCTCCATGGAGTTGTGGAAAAGGAGGTTCACGAAATAATTCCCCTCCTCGTCGCTCCGCACGGTGGCCTGCGCCCAGGAGACGGCGTTGTTTTTGAGAAAGCGGACTTTTACAAATCCCTCCCGGGAGAGCATTTCCGCCTCTTCCTCCGAATCGGTCATAATGGCGACGGACCAGTCCACCTCGGTGATGACCTTGTAGACGGGATCGCCGGCGCCGATGCTGCGGCCGTTTGCCAGTGCGGTCTTGCTGTAGCCCGTCCCGTCAAAATCCTCCTTGGTCAGATTTCCGAAGGCATAGTCCTCGCAGCCGTCCATGGAGTACACGATCTCGCCCGTATCGTCTGCCGTGCAGAGGTAGATCCCCTCCTCCTCCGGACTCTCTATGTCATGCAGGACGGAGCGGTTGGTGAGCTTTTGCACTGTGCTGACGGCGCTGCTGCGATAGTCGTAAACGGAGGAAAAAGAGGCCGGGTTGAAGTTTCCGGCAAAACGGATCGCGTCCTGGCGGAAATTCTGGAGGTCGTTTTCGGAATACGAGTCCTCCTGCGCGTTTCTGGCAAGCCGCTCCTGGAGCTGCCCCCGCTCATCGACGGTATAAGCAAGGCTTCCGACCGCCACGCGGTCCCCCTCCTTGTTGTAGTAGTTTACGGTACCCGCATGATCGCTGTAAACGATATGTTCCTCGCGCAGGGCGATGCCCTTGTGTACGGTGTTGGTCGTCAGGGCACCCTTTCTGACCTCATACACCTCCGTCCTGCCGGAGCGGAAGTAGAGGATGACGCTGATCAGGATATAGGCCAGGATGATCAAAAAGATCATCAGGCCGATCCCTATGCGCGGAGGTCTTCTGTATTGTATGATTTTCGGATTATTTCTCTCTCGCAACGCAAAAATCCCGTACGTACATGAAAGAGCCCCGGAGGTGTTCCGTCCGGGGCTCATGTTAGTTTACTCTCCTGTCGGATCAGAGCTTGATGTCGATCAGATTCCTGAGATCCTCGGGTACATCCTTCTCATCCATGGATACGCTGAGATAGAAATCCACGTGGAAAGCGTCGCTGTACTTCTGCAGCTTTGCGATCGCACCGGAGATGTCCTTGTCGTCAATGTGCGAGATGGACAGGAAACTGTCAAAATACATCTGTTCCAGATCGTGATCCTGTGAAATGATGCCGGCCACAAAGCCAAGGAACTGATCTGTATCCTCGATCATAAAGTCACTGACATTGATCAGCCTGACGCGGTTGTTCAGCTCAAACATATGCTTTGTGCTCTTGTCGAGATAGCAGATATTGCCGAGCGTTGTCTTTACTTCCTTGTTGACTCTATCCAGAAGCAGTTTTGTCTTTCCCTTACCCTTATTGCCTACAATTAATTGAACCAATGGAATAAACCTCCTAATGCTGTGATGGAACCCCCGTTTTATTACATTCAGGGTTAAAATAATTATAGTTTATAGAATGGCAAAAAACAAGTTAAATGTCCCTTTGCCCGGAACGCGGTACATCCGGCCGGCATTCCGCTCACTGCGGGATCTCGGCCAGCAGGCTGTTCATGCTCTCGTAAAGACTCTCCGCGCTGTCCGTGTGCATGACAACGGAGATGTATTCCTTGTCATCGCTCCCCCTGGAGCTGATGATCAGACAGTGCCCGGCGAGGTCCGTGGTCCCGGTCTTCCCGCCCAGTACGGTGATGCCGGAAGGCGTCTCCACGTCCCCTGTAAGATAGGCGTCCGTGGCCCGCACTTCGATGCTCTTGGAATACCCGTCGCTTCCTATGAAGGTGGTGTTGTAGTAGTCCAGCGGGATGATATCCCGGAAGGTCTGGTACTTCATGGCCTCATTGAGGATCAGGTACAGATCGTATGCGGTCGTGTAGTGGTCCTCTTCGTGCAGGCCGTGGGGGTTGGTGAAATGGGTGCCGGTCGCACCGATGGCGTGGGCCTCCCGGTTCATCATGTCGACGAACTCGTCGTAGCTTCCGCCGATGTTCTCCGCGATGGCGATGGCGACGTCGTTGGCGGAAAAGACCATCAGGTAATGGAGGGCCTGTTCCAGCGTCATCCTGTCGCCCGGCTCCAGCACGAGGCGCTGGGCGTCGTCCCCCGGATTGGCCGCGCGCTCGGAGATCTCGATCTCCTGGTTGAGCTTTCCGTATTTGAGCGCCACGAGGGCAGTCATGATCTTCGTGGTGCTGGCCGGATAGACGCGGGCCGTGGCGCCGTAGGAGAACAGCGTCTGCGCGTCCGTCACGTCATAGAGGGCCGCTGCCGAGAGCGCGTCCGTCCCGACCTGCGAATCCGCGTAGCGAAGATCCTGGGGCAGGCACAGGTCCGCGGCAAAACTCTTCTCCCGTCCCTCAAACAGGGGCGAGGTCTGGATCGCGCGGAAATTGGGCGATGCCGCCTTTGTCTCATAGATCTGCTCCACTTCCTTGCCGCATCCGGTCAGCGCGGACAAAAGCAGCGCACAAGAGAGAACGCAGAAGCACTTCTTCGTACCTCTGCGTGACAAATGGTTTTTCTGATGATCCGAATGAAAAGGATTAACGATAAAGTTCACGCCACTCAAAATCTCCTCTGTCAAGTGATTTGATCAGTAATTCCGCCGTGGCCAGGTTGGTGGCCATGGGAATGTTGTGCATATCGCAGAGCCGGAGCACATTGCTGATGTCCGGTTCATGTCTGCCCGGGCCGAGCGGATCTCTGAGGAAAATGAGCAGGTCGATCTCGTTCTGCTCAATCTGCGCCCCGATCTGCTGCATGCCCCCAAGATGACCGGTCAGGTGCTTCCGTATATTCAGATTTGTAACCTCTTCTATGAGGCGTCCGGTCGTCCCCGTCGCATAGAGCTCATGCTTGGAGAGAATGCCGCGATATGCGATGCAGAAGTTCTGCATCAGTTTTTTCTTTGCGTCATGCGCAATCAATGCAATTCTCATTGTCCCCTCAAGTGTATAAATATTGCGCTATGAAAAGTTACCCCACACATATTATGGTACGAAAATTACTCTAAATCAAGAAGGAACCGAAAAGTTTACACTTTGTTAACTATTTAACCATTTCGGATTTGTCACTTTCAGGAGAGCGAAACCAGGCCTCTCTCGAACATATTCTGGAGACTCCGGAGGATCCCCATTTTGGCGTGCGGCCAGGTCAGCCCTCCCTGCAGATAGACGCTGTAAGGCGGCTTGATCGGTCCGTCCGCGCTCAGCTCGATGGATGAGCCGGAGACGAAGGCGCCGGCGGCCATGATCACGGGGCTGTCATATCCGGGCATGGGCGCGGGCTCCGCCGCCACAAAACTGTCCACGGGGGATGCGGACTGGATGCCCTGGCAGAAGGCGATCACGCCCTCCGGGCTGCCGAAGGTTATGGCCTGGATGATATCATGCCTGGACTCCGTACCGTTCGGCAGTACGTCAAAACCCAGCCTCTCGTACAGGCAGGCGGCAAATATGGCGCCTTTGAGGGCGGAGGCGGTCACGGTCGGTCCCAGGAAAAATCCCTGGTAGAGAGAGGGAAGGACGTCCAGCGTGGCGCCCACTTCCTTGCCCAGTCCCGGCGATGTCAGGCGCACGGCGGCGTTGGCTACACACTCGGATGTGCCGGCGATATATCCGCCGATGGGCGCCAGTCCGCCCCCGGGGTTCTTGATCAGGGAGCCGACGGTCATATCCGCGCCGACGTCGGAGGGCTCGATCCTCTCCACGAATTCGCCGTAACAGTTGTCCACCATGCACAGAACGTCAGGCCTTCTGCCGCGGATGAAGGAGATGGCCTCCCCGATGGCCTGCACGGACAGTGTTCTCCTTGTCTGGTATCCCTTGGAGCGCTGTATGGTGACAAGCCTGACGCGGGGGTCCTTCAGGGCCTCCCCGATGGCCTCAAAGTCAAAGCGGTCGTCCTGTGTGAGATCGGCCTGCCGGTATCCCACGCCGTACTCCGCCAGAGAGCCCCTGGAGGGGCGGATGCCGATCACTTCCTCGAGAGTGTCATAGGGTTTTCCGGCCGCGGAGAGAAGGACGTCTCCGGGGCGCAGATTGCCCGAGAGCGCAGTGGCCAGCGCGTGGGTGCCGCAGGTGATCTGCGGTCTTACCAGCGCGTCCTCCGTGTGAAAGTAGGAGGCGTACACCTTTTCCAGGCCTTCCCGGCCGATGTCGTCATAGCCGTAGCCGGTGGTGCCCTTGAGATTGGCCTCCCCGATATGGGCCTCCTGCATGGCGCGGATCACCCGCAGCTGATTGTACTCCGCCATCTCGTCGATCTGTCTGAAGCGGTCCTCGAGGTCCGCCAGGACGGGCCCGGCAAAATCGAGCACCTGGTCCCCTATGCCCAAAAGGCGGTAGAGCGCCCGCATCTGTGTATGGTTATCCTGTTTCCTGTTCATTTCCTGCATCATATCCATTGTTCTATAATTATATACGTTGTTATCGTGCAAATACCCCGCGCGCCAGCGATTCCATATGGTCCAGCATGGCTTCAGTGTCCTTATAGGCGCCGATGTCGATCCAGACGGCGTCCGGCTCCCTTTTGAACCAGGTCAGCTGGCGTTTGGCGAAGTGCCGGGTATCTCTTTTGACGATCCGGACGGCTTCCTCCATGGAAATCTCTCCGTCCAGGGCCTGCAGGATCTGCCGGTATCCGATCCCCTGCATGCTGACGTCGCGGGCGGTCAGTCCCCTCTCCCGAAGCCGCGCGACCTCTTCGACCAGCCCCTCTTCCACCATGCGGTCCACCCGCGCGTCGATCCGCTCGTACAGGCGGGCGCGGTCCATGGTCAGGACGAAGAGGATCGCCCTGTAGGCCGCCTGCCGCTGCCGCTGCGCCGTGTTGTGGGCTGAGATCGCGGTCCCGCTCTCCCGCCGGTATTCCAGCGCCCGGATCACGCGCTTTATGTTGTTGGGATGAATGGCTTCGGCCGATTCGGGGTCCTCTTTCCGGAGCATGTCGTGTAGGGCCTCCGCGCCGTGCTCCGCGGCGTAGCGCGTCAGCGCCTGCCGGTAAGCCGTATCCTCCCCCGCATCCGTAAAAGCGATATCGTACAGGAGCGCCTGAATGTAAAATCCGGTGCCGCCCGCCACGATGGGGAGCCTGCCCCTGCCGAGGATGTCCTGTGCGGCTTTTTTGGCTCTCTCCTGAAAGAGGACGACGTTCCAGGTCTCCTCCGGCTCTATGATATCCACGAGGTGATGCGGCACGCCCTGCATCTCTTCTTCGGTGATTTTGGCGCTCCCGATGTCCATGCCCCGGTAGACCTGCATGGAATCCGCGGAGATGACTTCCCCGTTCATGCGCTTTGCGAGCGCCACGGCGGCGGCGCTCTTTCCGGTCGCGGTAGGACCGGCGATGATCATCATGTTGTCCATCATACGATCCTCTTGAATTTCTTATCCAGGTCCGTCTGGGAGAACTCCAGGATGGTGGGCCGCCCGTGCGGGCAGTGATACGGATCCTCCAGACGGAGCAGCGAATCGATCAGGGCCTGCGCCTCCTCGATCCGGAGGAGGGAATTGCCCTTGACGGCCGCTTTGCAGGACATGGAGGCGATTTTGGCCAGGATGACTTTGGGCGTGCCGCGCAGCCGTTCGTCCACCAGTTCGTCGAGCGTTTCGCGCAGCAGCACATCCGGCTCGCTTCCGTACAGCTCTGTCGGGACGCCGCGCACGGCATAGGTCCCCGCGCCGAACTGCTCGATCTCAAAGCCCAGCCTGGCAAATACGTCTCTGTGCGCGAGATAAGCCGCCTCTTCCTTGCCCGTCAGGGTAATGACGGCGGGCGGCGCGATCATCTGGGAGGCGGCGGCCTCCCCCTTCTTCTCGTTCATCCGCTTCATGAGCCGCTCGTAATTGACCTTCTCGTGGGCGGCGTGCTGGTCGATGATCAAAAGCTTATCCTCGTACTGGATCATCCAGTACGTCCCGAAGACCTGTCCGATGATACGAAAATGAGGACGGTTCTCCTCCAGCATGATGCGGGGGGCGTCTTCGGCGGAAAGATCCGTTCCGGAGAAGAGGTCCTGCTGCCGGAATTCTCCCTTCTCCTCTTCCTCCAGACGGTGAACGACACTGTCTGCTGCATTCCCGGACCGCCTGTCCTCGAAGACAAAGCCGTCGTCCTCGAAAAAGACGGAGACCGGCTCGTTTGCGGCAGGCGCCGGCGGCGCGGGATCCGCCCCCGCTTTTTGTTCGAAGGGCTCCTCATGGCCCTCCGCGGCAAGTTCCCGGCTGAGGTCCTCCCGCTCCTGTACCGCCCTCTCCTTTTCCTCCGCGGGCGTATCAAAGCGAGCGTGCGGGATGAGCTCCGTCCCGTGCAGCGTCTTATGAACGCTCTCGTCAATGAAGTCAAAGAGCTCTTCCTGTCCGGAGAAGCGGGCCTCCATCTTGGTGGGGTGGACATTTACGTCGACCTGCTCCGGGGGCATCCGCAGATGGAGGATGGCGAAAGGAAACCGGTGCTGCATGAGGTCGTTCCGGTATCCCGCCTCCAGTGCTTTGGAAAGAAGCTGGCTGTGGAGCATCCTGCCGTTCACGAAAAAGATCTCCGTATTTCTGTTGGAGCGGCTCACCTCGGGCCTGCCCAGAAATCCCTCGAGCAGATACGCCCCCTCCTGCACGCGGATTGGAATGACGCTGCGGGACATCTCCCTGCCGTAGATCCGGTAAATGAGCTCCTTCAGGTCTCCGCTTCCCGTCGTGTGGAGCTTGTCCTGTCCGTTGATCCGATAGTGGAAGGATATGCCCGGGTGGGAAAGCGCCTGCCGCTCGATCAGATCGGTCACATACCCCGCCTCTGTCTGGGGCTGTCTGAGAAATTTCCGGCGGACCGGGACATTGTAGAACAGGTTCCGGACAATGACGCTGGTGCCGTCGGGCGCGCCGATCTCCTCGATCTCCAGCGCGACGGGCTCCTCCGCGCGAAAACCGGTCTGCAGCGGATTGCAGGCGCGGGTGGCAGTGAGCTGGGAGGCAGGTTTTGTGATCATCTCCACCTGGGAGACCGCGGCGATACTGGAGAGCGCTTCTCCCCGGAAGCCAAGACTGGACAGGCAAGTCAGATCCCTGTCGTCGCGGATCTTGCTGGTCGCGTGGCGCAGGAAGGCTTTTTCGACCTCCCCGGCGGGGATGCCGCAGCCGTTGTCCGTCACGCGGATGAGCTTAGTGCCGCCGTCCCTGATCTCCACCGAGATAGCCGTGGCGCCCGCGTCGATCGCGTTTTCGATCAGTTCCTTCACCACGCCGGCCGGCCGCTCGACGACCTCTCCCGCCGCTATTTTGTTTATGGTCTCTTCACTGAGTACATGAATGGGCATGGTCTGTGCTCCCGTCCGCAGGCGCCTTTCAGGCGTCCCAGCGGTTGTTCAGTTCGCTCTGCAGCCTGTAGAGGGTGTTGAGCGCGTCCAGCGGCGTGAGCCGCGTAATGTCGATCTCCTTGAGCTGTCTGAGCACGTCCTCATCGCTGTTGGTCTCCAGAAACGACATCTGTCCGAGATCCATGGCGTCGTAGTGCTGCACTTTGGCGCCTTTTTCCGCCGCCTTGACCCCGCGCGTCTCGATCTTCTGGATCTGCTCCGTGATCGAATTGTCGGAGAGCTGCTCCAAAAGCTCCTTGGCGCGGTCGATCACCATGTCGGGAAGGCCGGCCAGTTTGGCGACCTGGATGCCGTAGGAGCGGTCCGCCCCGCCCTTTACGATCTTTCGCAGGAAGACGATGTCGTCGCCCTTCTCCTTTACGGCAATGCAGTAGTTGCTCACATTGTCGATCTTTCCCTCGAGCTCTGTCAGCTCGTGGTAATGGGTCGCGAAGAGGGTTTTGGCGCCCAGATAATTGCGGTTGCTGATATGCTCGATGACCGCCCACGCGATGCTCAGCCCGTCAAAAGTAGAAGTTCCCCGTCCGATCTCATCCAGGATCAGGAGGCTCCGGGGCGTTGCGTTGCGAAGGATATTGGCCACCTCGTTCATCTCCACCATAAAGGTGCTCTGTCCGCTGGCGAGGTCGTCGGAGGCGCCCACCCGGGTAAAGATCCGGTCGGTCACGCATAGATCCGCCTTGTCGGCGGGCACAAAGCTGCCGATCTGGGCCATCAGGGCGATGAGGGCCACCTGGCGCATGTAGGTGGATTTGCCGGCCATATTGGGGCCGGTGATGACCGCGATGAGGTTCTTCTTCATATCCAGCGTCGTGTCGTTGGGGATGAAGTCGCCGCCCAGCATCTTCTCGACCACGGGATGTCTGCCGCCGCGGATCCGGATCTGTCCCTTGTCGTTGAGAGAGGGGCGCACGTAGTGTCCCTGCTCCGCCGCGAGGGACAGGGAGCAGAAAACGTCCAGCATGGCCATGGCGGAGGCGGCCTGCTGGATGCGGTCCACTTCGGCGCCGACCTTGCTGCGTATCTCCGCAAAAAGATCGTACTCGAGGTCCTTGAGACGGTCTTCCGCCCCGAGGATCTCGCTCTCAAGAGAGGACAGCTTCGGGGTCGTGTACCGCTCGGATCCGACCAGCGTCTGCTTGCGGATATAATCCGGGGGGACCAGATCCTTGAAGGAATTGGTCACCTCAAAATAGTAGCCGAAGACCTTGTTGTACTTGATCCGCAGGTTCTTGATCCCCGTCCTTTTCTGATCCTCCGCCTCGAGATCCATCAGCCACTGTCTGCCCTTAGTTTTGGCGTCGCGAAGGCGGTCGACCTCCTCGTGATAGCCTCTGCGGATGATCCCGCCCTCCTTGACCGTTACCGGGGGCTCGTCATCGATGGCCGCCGCAAGAAGCTGCGTCAGATCGGAAAAATCATCCATCTGATTCCGGATCCGCGCCGGCAGGCCCGTTTCGAAAGGCGCCAGGACCTTGCGGATGGGGGAAAACATCTCCAGAGACTTTCTGAGGGCGATCAGATCGCGCGGATTCGCCGTGCCGTAGGACACGCGGGTCATCAGGCGCTCCAGGTCATAGACAGGCTGCAGGTATTCCCTGATCTCGTCCCTGTCGACGCTGGCCCTGCAGAACTGCTCCACGCAGTCCAGGCGCTCTTCGATGGCATCTCTGTCCACCAGGGGCTGTGTCAGCATCCGGTTGAGGAGACGGGCGCCCATGGCGGTCTGCGTGCGGTCCAGGACCCACAGGAGGGACCCCTTCTTTTTCTTTTCCCGGAGCGTCTGCGTCAGTTCCAGGTTGCGCCTCGTGGCGCTGTCTAAAAGCATGTAGTTCCCCGCGGTATAGACACTTACCCGGACGATATTGGAGAGGGACTTCTTCTGCGTCTCATACAGGTAGCGCAGGAGGGCTCCCGCGGCGCTGCAGCCGGCCCGCATCTCGTCCAGACCGATGGCTGAGAGGGACGAAACGCGAAAATGCTTCATGAGGAGCCCCGCGGCGTTGCGGTCGTCATAATAGGGATCGCCGAGCGCCGTCACCGTCATGGACAGCTGGTCCCGGAGCTCCTGCAGATCCACGCCGCTCACGAAAAAAGCCCCGTTGCACAGGATCTCCGCGGGCCCGTAGCGGAGGATCTCGTCCCGTAGCCGCCGCGTGTCCTCCATTTCGGAGACGAGGAATTCGCCCGTCGAGATGTCCGCCGCCGCCACGCCGGTCCGCCCCTCCGCGTAGCTGATACAGAAGAGAAAGTTGTTCTGCTTCTCATCCAGGGATTCCATATCCAGATTCGTGCCCTGGGTGACGACGCGGACCACCTCCCGCTTTACCATGCCCTTTGCGGTGCGCGGATCCTCCACCTGCTCGCAGATGGCCGCCTTGTACCCCTTCTCGACCAGGCGTGTGAGATAGCTCTCCACGGCGTGATAGGGCACGCCGCACATGGGCGCGCGCTCGGGCAGGCCGCAGCTCTTTCCCGTGAGCGTGAGCTCCAGCTCCCTGGAGGCCGTGAGCGCATCGTCAAAAAACATCTCGTAGAAATCGCCCAGACGGTAGAACAGGATGCAGTCGGGATATTCGTCTTTTGTCTGCAGATAGTGCTGCATCATGGGAGACAGTACGGATCTGTCAATATCTTTCATCGCCGGTGATCTCTCCAAAGTAATAAAACCCCCTGCATTCACTGAGCTTTACGGGATAGAACTTTCCGATCATGGAGGCGTCTCCGGGAACATGGACGATCATGTTGTTGGAAAGACGCGCGGAGACATAGCCCTCGTTCCGCGTGTTGACCTCCTCGACCAGCGCCTCGTGGACCTGCCCCTGCAGCGCTATGCTCCGCATCCTCGCATTTCTCTGCACGGCCTCGAGCACGCGGTTAAAGCCGGCATTGACCTGGTCCTGAGGGACCTGGTCCTCCATGCGCGCGGCGGGCGTCCCCCTGCGCTTGGAATAAATGAAGGTATAGGCGTTGTCAAAGCCGACCTTTTCGATGACGTCGAGGGTGTCGTCCACATCCGCCGCGGTCTCGCCGGGGAACCCGACGATGATGTCGGTCGTGATCGAAACGTCCGGGATCTCGTGCCGGATCCTCTGCGCCAGATCGATGTACTGCTGCTTCGTGTAGCGCCGGTTCATCCTTTTGAGGACGGAATCCGAGCCGGACTGTAAGGGCAGATGCACGTGCCGGGCAATGACGGGATTGTCGCGGATGACGCGGATGAGGTCCGGCGAGAAATCCTTGGGATGGGGCGTCATGAAGCGCACGCGCCGGATCCCTTTCACGGACGCCGCCTCGTTAAGCAGCATGGGAAATGTCACGTCTGTGTCTAGGCCCGTCCCGTAAGAATTCACGTTCTGTCCGAGGAGCATGATCTCCTTTACGCCGTCCGCAGCAAGTGTCTCCACTTCGCGGAGGATCTCACGGGGCTCCCGGCTGCGCTCTCTCCCGCGCACGTAGGGGACAATGCAGTAGCTGCAGAAATTGTTGCAGCCGAACATGATGTTGATCCCCGATTTGTAGCTGTATTTGCGGCGGATGGGAAGGTCCTCCACGATCCGGTCGGCCGCCTCCCAGATATCCTCCACGCGGCCGGTACCCTCGAAGGTGCCGCACAGATACCGCGGAAACTGATAGAGATTGTGGGTCCCGAAGATGAGGTCGACGAAAGGATAGCTCTTTTTTATCTTTTCGACATTGGAGGCCTCCTGCATCATGCAGCCGCAGACCGCCACTTTCATCATGGGATTGCGCTTTTTGTAGTGGCTGACCCTGCCCAGCCGTCCGAAGACCCGCTGGTCTGCGTTGTCGCGCACGGTGCATGTGTTGTAGATCAGAAAGTCCGCGTCCTCCTCCTGGGTGATGACAAATCCCGCTCTGGAGAGGACGCCCTCGAGCTTCTCCGAATCGCGCGCGTTCATCTGGCAGCCGAAGGTGACGACGCAGGCCGTCATGGGACGGCCCAGCGCTTCGCTCCTTGTGCGGACGATCTCTCTCATTTTTGCGATATAGTAAAGTTCCTCATTTTCAAAAGTGCTCAATTGGATTCCCCGTTTTTCTATAAAAGGAAGGTTGCAAAGGTTGTGTGCGCGGTCTACTGAAGCGCTTCCGGTACGCGGTACAGATACGCCCGTCCCCTTTTTCCGACCCGCTCGATGACGCCCAGTCTGTACAGTACGAGCGCCGCAGTGGAAAACCCCTTTGCGCTGCAGCCGGCGCTGCGCGCCAGTTCTGCGGCGGTGAAGGTCTCCGGCAGTTCGTAGGGGATGAACTGCAGATAATCCCGCGGCTGCGAGAGGACGGTCTCGTCCACGATGCGCAGAGGAATCCGGTCGTACCGGTGGGAGCCCCTTTTCCCGTCGCGGCTCCACCCGTCCTGCAGGCGGTACTCCTCCATATCCAGCAGGATCAGCTTGACGGTCAGATTGGGATCGGTCAGAAAGCCGCTGATCTTATAGAGCTCCTTAAAAGCCGTGTAAAAGGAGCCTTTTAAGGGAGAGCGGTTCTTCTTTCCGGTTTCCCCGGTGGCGGGATCCACCCAGATCACCCATTTGCTGGCAGGGATCGGATAGACTACCGTCACGGGATACGCCGGCAGAAACGCCCGCAGTTTGTCCCGCAGCCGGTCCAGCCCCGCAGTCTGGATCTCCGTGATGGAGGACCCGTCGTAGATATCCGCGATATAAGGAACGATCGGGATCTCGTGATGGTCCTCGTCCGGGTCCTCATAAGCCTTCAGCACGGCGTGGAGCGTCTTTTCCTTCTGCATGCCGATGCCGTGTCGCTCCCGCTCTCCCGGGGATACGATGCGGCGCAGGGCCTGCCGGAAGCGTTCGTCCCGCAGATCTTCGGATACCCCGTTCTCAGTGCTTGTGCAGGTGGCTGCGCACATAGGCAAAGGTCCTTTCTTCGCCCTGCTCCGCCAGCATGACGAGGAGTTTACGAAGAAGCGCCGCCGTTTCCGGATGCATGAAGCCGTCCGGGCAGCCGCCCTCAAAATATCTGAGCGGATCCGCATCGGTATATTCCGCGCCGCGGTAGATCTTGCTCGCGGCGATCCTGTCCATCAGCATCTCGACGACGTAGCGGCCCGGCATTTTGACGGGGATGACACGCTTGCCGTCCACTTCGGCCCGCAGGTTGTAATCCACCCAGTACTCGAAGTGATGGCGGTTGCGCCCCTTGTGATGGAGCCAGGAAGTGGAGTAGCCGATCTCTTCTCTCTCGGCGTTGTTGGGGCTTCTGTCGCCCTGGAAATATCTCGCCCCGACCAGGAATTCCGTGGGGGAATATTTGGACAGGTCGTGCAGCATTCCCTGCCTGTAAAGGCCTACGGCAACACATCCCTCCATCACGAGGAGGCGGTGCTTTGTTATGGTCTCAAAATGCTGCCATGCCTTCTGCGCGGTGATCCGCGTGCGGACTTTTTTACTCATGAGAACCTCTGCTGTGCTGAAATCGATTTTTTCCGGATTTTTTATTGTAGCATATTCGGGGCGCCCTCGCAAACCTCCATATAGCCGCTCTCGCGCATACTGCAGTAGCAGAGATCGCCGATCACGATGTGATCCTCCAGACGGATCCCCAGCATCTCTCCCGCTCTCCGGAGCTGTGCGGTGGCACGGATGTCCGCGTCGCTGGGCGTCGGATCCCCGCTCGGGTGATTGTGGAGCAGGATGATGCGGTCCGCGCCTTTTATGAGCGCCCTGCGGAATATGTCTCTGGGGGAGACCAGGGCGCAGGTGCTGCTTCCGATGGTAATGACCTCCTCTCCGATCAGACGCAGCCGATTGTCCAGATGCAGGACGACGGTCCGCTCCTGCCGCTCGTGCCGCATCTCCTCCATATAGCGCCTTGCCACATAGGAGGGAGAAGAAAAATCCGGCCGCTCCCTGTGCGGCTCTCTCGCCAGTCTGCGGGCGATCTCGCGAAGGCACAGGAGCTTTACCGCTTTGACCTCGCCGATCCCCCGTATGGATAAGAGCTCTTCCATGGTGAGGTCATAGAGGGCGGACAGGGAAGCGCCGTCCCCGCCGGCGCAGGACAGGACCTGCTCGCCCACGGAGACTGCGCTGGTTCCCGCCGCGCCGGTGCGCAGGATCACGGCGATCAGTTCCGCGCCGGTCAGCGAGGCGGGACCGTATTGCATAAATCGTTCATAAGGCAGTTCCAAGCTGATGATCACTCTCCTTTATATACTGGAAAGAAATATTATTTCGAAATGGCATAATCCGTCCGGATCCCGAGCGGCGCAAGGAAGCGGGACGGCATGTTCATATTCAGCGGCGTGCCGGTCTCATAGAGAAGGATCAGCGCATTTCTGGCCCTTGTCATCGCGACGTACAAAAGCCTTCTCTCCTCCTCCGTCTCTTCCCGGGTGCGGCACCTTCTGCCGGGAATGATCCCGTCGTTGAGACCGGGCAGGAAGACGGTGTCGAATTCCAGTCCCTTTGCGCCGTGCATGGTCATGATCTGTACATGGTCCGCCGGCGTCTTACCGGATGCGGCATCTGAAAGGGCCTGCTCCCACAGTTTTCTCCACTGCGCTTCGCTGGAGGAAGCGGCCGCGGTCTCTTCCAGCGCCTTTAATGCGGCGCTGCCGCCGGCGCCGCAGCGGCCGGCGTACCAGCTGCGGTATCCCATGCTGTCCAGAAGATACCGCGCGAAATAGCGCGGAGGGAGGCCGCTTAGATGCTGCAGATCTGAAAACAGCTGCTTAAGGGCGCATTGGACAGGGGATCCTGCCGGCAGCGCCCGGAGCAGCGCGGAAGGATCGGCGCGTTCGGCAGTCCCGGCGGCGCTTCTGGGCAGATAGCGCACCGGCCGGTTGAGAATGATAAGGAGGTCGTCTCTTCTGACGGCGCCGTCGGCGTAATCCCTGACAAGGCGCAGATAAGCCTTCAGATCCCGGTCTACCTCCCGCAGGACCGTTTGCCCCGCCGCGCCGGCGGTGGTCCCGGCCGATGTCCCCGCTCCGTATCGCCGC
This sequence comes from Lachnospiraceae bacterium, assembly GCA_017405805.1. Classification (GTDB taxonomy): domain Bacteria; phylum Bacillota; class Clostridia; order Lachnospirales; family Lachnospiraceae; genus CAG-791. Next base: position 93,733 of record JAFQZU010000005.1, on the reverse strand, counting down.
AGCAATTCCGACCGGTACAGGGCAGTCTGCCGGTTGGTGCGGCAGATCACCGCCGTCTGCCGTCTCTGGGAAACCGGGATGGCATCGATTCTCCCAAGAACGGTCTGCAGCTCCTCTCTCTCGCTTTTACATGGGACAAGCTCCACACAGCCGCCCTGCAGCGCCGGGAGGATCTGTTTACGGATCCGCAGGCGGTTGCACCGGATCACGCTTTCCGCCGCATCGGCGACCCGGGCGCGGCATCGGTAGTTAATCCGCAGGTGCAGGACGCGGCAGCCCGGATGCTCCTCGGGAAACCGGCCCATAAAGGAGGGATCGCTCCCGCGGAAGCCGTAGATGGACTGATCGTCGTCTCCCACGACATACAGGCGCCGGCCGTCGGACAACAGACGCAGGATGGCGTACTGCTTCGCGTTGATATCCTGGAATTCGTCGATGATGAAGGCGGTGAAACGGGATCGCAGCGTTTCGAGAACAGACGCGTTTTCCGTCAGGACACGATAGCTGCGGCCGAGTATATCCTCATAGTCAAGAAGGCGGTTTTCGCGCAGATATTCCTCGTACATGCGGCGCAGCTCCGCAAGGCGGGGATCCGGCTCCCGTGCAGGAAGCTGCCCCTGTATTTTGGCGAGCGCGGCGCGGTTTCGTTCGTGGTCGATATACTTTTCTATTTCGTCGGGAAAAGGCCGTTCGGGCGCGGAGGGATAGACGGCGGCCGTGAGTCTTTCGATCAGGGCCGTGCGCTCTTTTCCGTCGATCAGCCGAAAGCCGTCCGGCGTGTACTGCTGAAGGATTCTGAGAAAGAAGGCATGAAAGGTGCCGAAAGTAACGGCGCAGGCATCTTCGGACGCGCCGCTGTTATTTGCGAGCATGAAAAACCGGCTCCGCATCTGGACGGCCGCGGCCCGGCTGAAAGTCAGGACCAGGATCTGCGCGGGCGGAATGCGGAGCGAACGGATCAGATATAGGATGTGTTCCGTAAGAACGGTCGTTTTGCCGCTGCCGGGGCCGGCGATGACCTCGCACACTCTGTCCCGGCAGCGGATGGCCTCCAGTTGGGAGGCGGAATATTTCTTATGGTCCAGCGCTCAGTTCACCGCCTCGCGAAGCATGGATATGCCGTGACGGATCCTGGACAGCGACTCCTCTTTTCCGAGGATCTCCATGATCTCCGTGGCGCCGGCGGGCGTCGTCTGTTTGCCGGAGACCGCGGTGCGGACCGGCCACATGACATAGCCGTTCTTGACTCCTTTTTGCGCGACATAGTCCTTGAGCACGGCAAAAAGCGCGTCGTTGGAGTAATCCTCCGTCTCCTCCAGTACGGGGAGAAGCTCCTGCAGCACTTCGAGGGAGGACTGCTCGGTCGTCTTCATCTTTTTATGCCTGTACATAGCCGTATCATATTCCGGAAGCGTATCGAAGAAGCCGACCATCTCTTTGATATCGGGGAAGATCTCGATCCTGGTCCGGACCATCTCAGAGATCTTGCGAAGGTCAAGATCCTTTGTGATCGCTTCCTTCAGGTAAGGCAGCGCCATCCCGTAAAAAGTATCCGGATCCATGGCCTTGAAATACTCGCCGTTCATCCAGCGGAGCTTCTGGTAATCGAAGACCGCCGCGGACTTGCCCATGCGGTGATAGTCGAAGATCTCGACCAGTTCGGGCAGGCGGAAGATCTCCCTCTCTCCCTCGGGAGACCATCCCAGAAGGGCAATGAAGTTCACGACCGCCTCGGGAAGAAAGCCCTGCTCGATCAGGTCCTCGTAGGAGGAATGTCCGCTCCGCTTGCTGAGCTTTTGGTGATTCTCATCCGTGATCAGCGGGCAGTGGATGTACTTCGGCACCTCCCAGCCAAAGGCTTCATAGAGCCGGTTGTACTTGGGGGAGGAGGAAATATACTCGTTGCCGCGCACGACATGGGTGATCCCCATCAGATGATCGTCCACGACGTTGGCAAAATTGTAGGTGGGATAGCCGTCGGACTTGATCAGGATCATGTCGTCCAGCTCTTTGTTGTCCACCGTCACGTCGCCGTAGAGCTCATCGTGAAACGTGGTCGTACCGGTCTGGGGATTGTTCTGGCGGATGACATACGGCACGCCCGCGTCCAGCTTTTCCCGGATTTCTTCAGGGGTAAGGGATAGGCAGTGCTTGTCGTAGACGCTGATGGTCTTGCCCTCGATCTCCTGTGTCAGCGTAGCCAGTCTCTCCTTGGAGCAGAAGCACCGGTAGGCTTCTCCCTTGTCGATCAGCTCCTGCGCATACTTTTTGTATATGCCGGCCTTCACGCGCTCGCTCTGTACATAGGGGCCATATCCCTTATCCTGGTCGGGGCCTTCGTCCGGAACAAGTCCGGTGTCCCGGAGCGTCCTGTTTATGATATCCACGGCGCCCTCTACATAGCGCTCCTGGTCCGTATCCTCGATGCGGAGAAGGAAATCGCCGCCTTCATGCTTGGCGATGAGATAGGCGTAGAGTGCCGTGCGAAGATTGCCTACGTGCATGCGTCCGGTGGGACTGGGCGCATATCTGGTTCTGATTTTCATCTGTTACCTCCTGCGTGAAAATTATGAAAACTGTCTTTGAGAGGCGGAAGCGGTCAGCGTCCCGTCGAGCCGAAGCCGCCGGCACCCCTCTCTGTTTCCGACAGTTCCTGTGCTTCTTCAAAGACGACGGGCAAAAAAGGCATGATCACGAGCTGCGCGATCCTGTCCCCCGGCGCAATGGTGCGCGGTACGTCCCCGTCGTTATGCATGGCGACCTTGTATTCGCCCCTGTAATCGCTGTCGGCCACGCCGACGCAGTTGGCAGGCCGAAGGCTTTCTCTGGCGGCCAGGCCGCTCCTTGCGAAGATGGCGCCAAAATATCCCTCCGGCACCGCGATCGACAGCCCCGTGCCGATCATTCTCGTCTCGTGGGGCGGGATCTGCTCGGGCTGTGTAAGATCCGCATAGAGATCATATCCCGCCGCATAGGCGCTACCCCTCACGGGAAGCCTTGCCGTCTGTGTCAGGCGCTTAGCCTTTATTATAACCGTATTCATGCGGGTCTGCTCCTTATAATGTGCCGCTGCGGTCCTTCATGGCGTCCGCGGCTGCCGTGGCAAGCGCGTCGCACCGCTCGTTCAGCGGATTGCCGTCGTGTCCCTTCACCCAGTGAAAATGGACGATATGGGGCTCTTTCGCCTTTAAGAGGCGCTCCCAGAGCTCCCTGTTCTTTACGGGGGCGCCGGACGCGGTCTTCCATCCCCGTTTCAGCCATCCCTCGATCCAGTGCTCATTGAAGGCACTGACGACATATTTGGAGTCCGAGTAGAGATCCGCCTCGCAGGGAAGCCTGAGCGCTTCCAGGGCCGTGATGACCCCGAGCAGCTCCATGCGGTTATTGGTGGTCCTGGGAAACCCTTCCGAGTACTCTCTTTCATGAAGCGTTCCCTTGCTGTCCGTATACTGGATGACGGCGCCGTATCCGCCTGGTCCGTCGGGGTTGCCGCGCGCCGCGCCGTCGGTGTAAATCGTCACTTTTTTTCTTGTCATATCTTCTCCCAAACGCCGTTTTTAAGGAACTTCTCCGCTCTCTCCCCGGCGCGGCGGACGATCTCTTTATCGTACCCCATCGCCTGCAGAAGACGGATGGCGTTTCGGGTCCTCGCCGGTCCGGGCTCTATTTTATAGGAGAATCTGACGTCCTCTCCGACGATCTCCTCCGAGAAATGATAATTCTCGTAATCATCCTCCAGGAGCTGCGTGAGCTCCAGGTCGTGGGTTGCCGCAAAGACGATCATGTTCTCACCGGACAGCACGTGCAGGATCTCCGTGGAGGCGCTGATCCTCTCGATGGTATTGGTGCCGCGGAGGACTTCGTCGATACAGCACAGGACGGGCGTATTTTCCCTGTCCTGCCGGGCCGCATCCAGGATCCTTCGAAGCGACCGTATTTCCACGATAAAATAGCTCTCCCCGCCCTGCAGCGAATCACGCAGCGCCATGGAGGTATAGATCCTCATATACCGCGCCCGGTAATCCGCTGCCGGCGCCGTCCGGATGGTCTGTGCAAGAATGGCGCAGACTGCGGCCGCCTTCAGGAAGGTGGACTTGCCGGAGGCGTTGGAGCCCGTCAGCAGCGTGCATCCTTCCGCCCGGAAATCATTGGGCACGGGGTCCCTTAAAAGCGGGTGATACAGGCCCTTGTAATCCACAAAGGGCGCGCCCTCCTCCGCCGGCTCCGGACTGCACCAGACGGGCAGACATTTCCGGTAGGAGGCGATACAGACGGAAGCGTCGATCCTGCCGATCGACGTGATGAGGTCGTCCAGCGCCAGTTCCTGCTCTCTGAGCTGCCTCTGCATGCTTCCGAATTTGATCAGATCCAGGTGAAAGAGGATGCACAGATAATCCAGAAGCAGACTGGCCGGATCAGCCGAGCCGTCCCGCTCGCGCAGGAGCAGCCAGCTCCCCCTCTGAAAGCGTTCGAAATCCCGGATGCTGCGTCCCATTAAAGAGAGCTCCGCCGCAAAGCAGGCAGAGGCTTCCGTATGGCCGGACATTCTTCCGGACAGGGCCCTGCCGCAGGCCAGAAGGCGGAGGATGAACCGGACCGTCTCCAGATAGGGGGCAATCATCCCTTTATCCCGGAAATAGGTCACCATTCCGAAACAGAGCGACAGCAGGAGGCATATGACGCCCACGGGCCTGCTCGCAAAAAGAACGATCACCGAGACCGCGGGCAGTACGATGGCGGGAAGATCCTTCGACAGGCTTCTGACGGGAAGCGACGCGAGCATCTCCAGGTATTCATACACGGAGTACCTGCCGCCTTTTCCGTATTTCCTCAGAATCTGCTGCACATCCAGGCGAAGGGATTCCTCCTCCTCTCTCCACAGAGAGATCTGCTGCTCGGACAGGTCCCGCTCACTCCCTTCGAGCGCAGGGGAGCGCAGGAGCCAGTAGAGGTACTCCTCTCCCGCCGCGCTGCAGGTGCGGTCCATCTCATGGAACAGGAGGTCCATGTCCAGGTCATGCCATGTGATATCGTCCAGGGAGAAGGCGCGCGTATGACGCTCCCAATATCCCTTCAGCTGCGAATAACGGCCTTCCGGATATTCCTTGTCGCCGATGCTTCCGAAGGCCCGGCGCAGTTCGTCCCGCTCCTTCGCCTCCCTCCTTTTCCGGTCCCGGATGCCGATGAGGGCAGCCAGTATGAAAAAGCCGAGCAGGAGCAGGATAAAAACGGATGCTGTGTTCATAATTCCTTGATTCCGTCGATAAAGCCATCCAGGAGCTTGGTGAACGTGGGCAGCGCGTTTTTCCCTGCCTCACGCACTTCATCGTCAGAGAGCGGTTTTCCGCTGAAGCCGGCCGCCATATTGGAGACCAGGGACAGCCCGGCGATGCGCATCCCCGCGTGTCTGGCGGCGATGACCTCCACCACGGTGCTCATGCCGACGAGGTCCACGCCCACCGCCTTGAGAAGACGGATCTCGGCGGGCGTCTCATAGGCAGGCCCCTGGAGCTGTGCGTATATTCCCTTCCGGAGCGTGATATTCTCCTTCTCCGCGACTTTATGCATCACTTCGGCAAGTTCCGCATCGTAGCAGGAGGTCATATCCGGAAAACGGACGCCTTCCTCCGCGTCGTTGGGACCGACGAGCGGATTCGGAATAAACATGGATATATGGTCCGAGATCAGAACGAGATCGCCGGGCTCATAGATATTGTTGATGCCGCCCGCCGAGTTGGTCAGGATCAGGTACTCCGCGCCCAGTCCCTGCATGACGCGGATGGGTTTGACGGCGTCCTGGGCGGTATAGCCCTCATAGAGGTGCACGCGGCCCTGCATGCAGACGACCGGAAGCCCCTTCAGATATCCGATCAGGAACTGCCCCACGTGGCCGTGTACCGTCGACAGCGGAAACCCGGGCAGAACGGAATAGGGCACAGTGCAGCGCACGTCGATCGTTTCACCGTAGGCGCCCAGCCCGGTGCCCAGGACAATAGCCGCTTTGGGGGTAATGTCCGTCATGCGGCGGATGATATCCACACAGATCTTGATATCTTGCGTCATATTCAGCCTCTCTTTCCCGCCCTTCTCCCGTGCTGCGGCGGTCTGCCGCTCTGCCCGGAGCCGGCGTAATAGGGTTCCAGGGACCGGTACATCTGCTCCAGCGGCCTGCTGAAGTCGGTCTCCTTTATATAATTGGTTCTTCTGGCGACAAAACTGTCGAGCTTTTCCATATACTCCGCCTCGGTCACGGTGCCCTCGGACACCCGCGTAAGTCCCATCTCCCAGCTGGCGGTGAGCTTGGGATCCAGAAGCGGCCGCAGGGAGGCGTCCACCGTATCATAGATCATCTCTCCGAGCCGTGTCGGCGTGATGATCTGGGTCTTTTTCTGCAGCGCCAGGTAGCTGTTGCTTATGAGCTTTTTCAGGATCTCGGCCCTGGTGGCGCTGGTGCCGATCCCGCTCCCGCGGATCTGCTCACGCAGTTCCTCCTCCTCGATGAACTGCCCGGCGTTTTCCATGGTCAGGATGAGACTGCCGGAATTATAGCGGCGGGGCGGCATCGTCTCCCCTTCCTTGATCTGCAGCGCCCGCACACGGAGCGCGTCTTCCTTTTTGAGACTGCACACGAAAGCCGGAATGGGCGTTTCCTTATCGCGCTCGTCCTCTCTTTTTTTGAGGAAGGAGAGCCGCGCAGGTACAAGATAGCCCTCCTCGGCACAGCTCTTTAAGGAGGCCCTGAAATGCTCCTTTCCGAGCAGAATCTCCATGGCGGTCCTGTCATAGACCGCAGGGGGATAAAAGATGGACAGAAATCTTCTGCAGATCATCTCGTAGACCTTCCGCTCGATGTCCCCGAGTCCTTCCAGCGCCCGGAGCCCCTGTCCCGTCGGTATGATGGCATAGTGGTCCGTGATCGCCTTGTCGTTGGTATAGCGGGTGGAGCCGATGGTCTTGTAGGAGCCGCTCCGGAGGATCTCCTCCAGATAGGGACGGTATTCCCGGAGAGTGGAAAGTCCCTTGAGGTTGGTGCCGATCTCCTTGGCCACAGCGCTCGAGAGAACACGGGCGTCGGTCCTTGGATAGGTGGTCAGCTTTCGCTCGTAAAGGGTCTGCGCGGCATTCAGGGCCTGGTCCGGGCTGATCTTCAAAAACTTTGCGCAGTCGTTCTGCAGCTCTGCCAGATTGTATAAAAGAGGCGGATTCTTCTTCTCTTTCTTCCGGCTTACTGATAAGACGCTGCATTCTCCTTCTGCCGCGCTCTCCTGCAGCGACTGCAGAAAGGCTTCCGCGTCCTCCCGCTTTAAAAATCCGTTCTCCTTATAGAGCGAAGGCGAGGCGTACCATGCGCTCCCTTCCGCGGCGTACCATTCCGCCTGCAGCGTCTCTTCCCCGTCGGGCTCGCTGAAGGATCCGATGATGCGGAAGAAAGGCGTTTTGACGAAATGGCGGATCTCCCGCTCTCTTTTTACCACCATGCCCAATACGCAGGTCATCACGCGTCCCACCGCGATCACACTGTGGCGCGTGCCCAGGATCCGGCTGATGCCCCGGCCGTATTTGAGCGTAAGCGCGCGGGAGAAATTGATGCCCATCAGATAATCCTCCTTGGCACGCAGATAGGCGGCGGCGCCGAGGTTATCGTAGGCGGAATCGTCCTTTGCTTCCCGGATCCCGCGGAGGATCTCCTCCTTGGTCTGGGAATCGATCCAGACGCGCCGCTGCTCCTTGTCCTTTACGCCCGCTTCCTGCGCCACGAGCCGGTATATATACTCCCCTTCTCTTCCCGAATCCGTGCAGATATAGATCAGATCCACCTGGGGGTCATTGAGGATGCGGCTCACGATATTGAACTGCTTGCGGACGCCGTCGATGACTTCGTAGCGGAACGTCTGCGGCAGAAACGGTATGGTGGACAGCGACCATTTCCTGTACTTCTCGTCATAAACATCCGGATAGCACATTGTGACCAGATGCCCAACGCACCAGGTCACAATGGTATCCTCCGCCTCCATGAAACCGTCACGGGAGCGGAATGTAAGGTCCAGGGCATTTGCGAATTCCCTGGCAACGCTCGGTTTTTCAGCTATAAATACTCTTTTTCCCATGCCCTTCCTTCAATGGCAGTGAGGTCATTTCTTTTCGATGAAGCCCTTGGCTTTCAGAAGCTCCGCGCAGAGTACGGCGCCGCCCGCGGCACCGCGGATGGTGTTGTGCGACAGGCCCACGAATTTCCAGTCATAGACGCTGTCTTTGCGCAGTCTTCCGATGGAGACGCCCATGCCGCGCTCGTAGTTTACATCCAGCGCTACCTGCGGACGGTCGTCCTCATCCATGTAGCGGATGAACTGGGAGGGAGCGCTGGGAAGACCAAGCTCCTGCGGCACGCCGCTGAAGGCGTTCAGCGCATCCACAAGCTGCTCCTTTGTGGGATCCTTGCGGAACTTGACAAAGACGGTGGCGGTGTGCCCGTAAAGAACGGGGACGCGGATACACTGGCTCGTGATCATGATGTCGTCTCCGATGGCGATCCTGCCGTCTTTTACGTGTCCGAAGATCCTGAGCGGCTCTTTCTCGCTCTTCTCCTCTTCTCCGTTAATGAAAGGAATGATATTGCCTACCATTCCCGGCCAGTCCTCGAAGTTCTTGCCGGCGCCGGAGATGGCCTGATAGGTGGAGACGATCACTTCGTAGGGCTCGAACTCCTTCCATGCCGCCAGCGCGGGGGTATAGGACTGAATGGAGCAGTTGGGCTTAACGGCGATGAAGCCTCTTGTGGTGCCCAGTCTCTTCTTCTGTGCCGCGATCACATCCGTGTGCTCCGGATTGATCTCCGGGATGATCATGGGTACGTCGGGCGTCCACCTGTGTGCGCTGTTGTTGGAGACAACAGGGGTCTCCGTGCGCGCATAGGCCTCCTCGATCGCCTTGATCTCCTCCTTCTTCATATCCACGGCGCTGAAGCAGAAGTCCACTTCCGCCGCCACTTTCTCCACGTCCTGCACGTTGCGGACGACGAGACTGCTCACCTTTTCCGGTACGGGGACGTCCATTTTCCAGCGTCCCTCGACGCACTCGCCGTAGGTCTTGCCGGCGCTGCGCGGACTTGCCGCGACGGTCGTCACCTCAAACCAGGGGTGATCCGCCAGAAGCGTGATAAAACGCTGGCCGACCATGCCTGTAGCTCCCAGAATTCCAACTCTCAGTTTTTCGCTCATTTCCCTCACCTGCCTGTTTTTCTTTCATTTGCAGCTGCTGCGGTCCCGCGGGGACCGGAGCAGTATTAGCGTTACATATTATTAAGCAATTCTCTGTAGGTATCGATGACCTTTTCCATGGCCGCGCTCCCCGGCGCTCCGATCGTCAGCCGCTTCTCCACACAGGTCTCGAGGGAGATGGCGTCGAAGACATCCTCCTCAAAGACGGGAGAGATCTGCTGCAGCTCTTCGAGCGTGAGCTCGTCGATGGCACAGCCTTTATCGATGCAGTAAAGCACCAGTCTTCCGATCAGCCCGTGGGCGTCGCGGAAGGGAACGCCCTTGCCGACCAGATAGTCCGCGGCGTCCGTCGCGTTGGTAAAGCCGCGCATAGCGCTCAGACGCATCACGTCCGTGCGGAAGCGGAGCGACGCGAGCATGCCAGTGAAGAGCCGTATGCAGGACTGCGCCGTGTCGATCGCATCGAAGGCGGGTTCCTTGTCCTCCTGCATATCCTTGTTGTAGGCCAGAGGCAGACCCTTCATGACCGTGAGAAGAGATACCAGGTCGCCGTATACACGGCCGGTCTTCCCGCGCACCAGTTCGCAGATGTCCGGATTCTTTTTCTGGGGCATGATGCTGCTCCCCGTCGAATACGCGTCGTCCATCTCGACGAAGCGGTATTCGTTGGAATTCCAAAGGATCAGCTCCTCGCTGAAGCGGCTCAGGTGCATCATCGTGATGGAGAGCGCCGACAGCAGTTCCAGCAGGTAGTCCCTGTCGGAGACGGAGTCCATGCTGTTGCGCGTAGGCCCGTCAAAACCAAGTTCCTTCGCGACCATCTCCCGGTCCAGCGGGTAGGTCGTGCCGGCCAGGGCGCCGGAGCCCAGAGGGCATGTATTCATCCTGCCTGCGCAGTCCTTCATGCGGGAGCAGTCCCGGAGAAACATCTCAAAGTACGCGCCGATGTAGTGCGCGAGCGTCGTGGGCTGCGCCTTCTGCAGATGAGTAAAGCCGGGCATGTAGGTATGCGTGTTTTTCTCCATGACGGAGAGAATGACCTGCAGCAGTTCCCTGAGGTCTGCCGAGATCTCCTGCGTCTTGCGGCGCGTATAGAGCTTCATGTCCAGCGCCACCTGATCGTTGCGGCTTCTTCCCGTGTGGAGCCTCTTGCCGGCGTCCCCGATCCGCTCCGTCAGGACAGCTTCGACGAAGCTGTGGATATCCTCGTAGCCGGGACCGATCACAAGTGCGCCCTTCTCCACGTCCTCCAGGATCTTTCCCAGTTCTTTTATGATCGCATCGGCGTCTTCCTGCGGGATGACGCCCTGCTTTCCCAGCATGCGGGCGTGGGCGATACTGCCGGTGATATCCTCCCGGTACAGCCGCTTGTCAAATCCGATCGAATCATTAAAAGCCTTTACTGCTTCATCCGTCTGCTTGGTGAAGCGTCCTCCCCAGAGCTGTGCCATGTGCACGCCCTCCTTTTTCCTTTTTTGGTTGATTATAAAAAGCGCGGGACCTCTTACCCTATCGGAATCAAAGGTCCCGCGCTTTGTTTCACAAGCTGGAAAAGGGACTCGAACCCTCGACCTACTGATTACGAATCAGTTGCGCTACCGACTGCGCTATTCCAGCATGGCCGCTTAAGCAGCGGCGCTTTAAGCGTCTTTAGTATTATATAGACTTTGACGCGTTTTGGCAAGAGCAATTTTTAATCCAGACTGTGAAGAAACAGGCCGCTCAGGAGCTTGGGCTCGAACCAGGTGGATTTGGGGGGCATAAGGAGTCCCGCATCCGCCACGGCAAAGAGCTCTTCCATGGAAGTCGGATACATGGAGAAGGCGGCGGCCGAATCGGTCTTCACTTTTTTCTCCAGTTCGGCAAGACCTCTGATCCCTCCGACAAAACTGATCCGCGGATCTTCCTTGGGATCGCCTATACCGAGGATGGGACCCAGTACCAGGTCCTGCAATACCGAAACGTCCAGAGAGCCGACCGGATCGGCGGGACGAAGTCCGTCCCTTAGCTGCATCCTGTACCAGCCGGACTTTAAATAAAGGCCGAAGACGCCCTTTCTGTCGGGATGTACAGGCGCGGACTCTCTGCTGACCGCAAAGTCCTTTTCGAGGGCGTGAAGAAACGCCTCCTCGGAGAGACCGTGCAGATCCTTGACGACACGGTTGTAGTCCATGATGTAAAGCTCGTTCTCGGGAAAGATCACGGAGAGGAAATAGTTGAATTCCTCCTCGCCCGTAAACCCGGGATTGGCTTCCCTGCGCCGCAGTCCAACCCTGACGGCGGAGGCGCAGCGGTGATGGCCGTCCGCGATATAGAGATTACCCGCTGCCGCAAAAATGTCCGTGATCTCACTGATCCTGTCCGCATCGCGCACCGTCCAGACGCGCTGGCGGACATCTCCGGACATAAAGTCGCAGTCCGGCGCCTCTTTTTTGACGGAGGCGATCAGCGCGGCAAGGCGTTCCTGGCTTCTGCAGCACAGGAAAATGGGACCGGTCTGCATATTGGTGACATCCACGTGCCGGATGCGGTCCATCTCCTTGTCCAGGCGGGTGTTCTCGTGTTTTTTGATCACGCCGCTGATATAGTCGTCGATCGAAGCGCAGGCGACGACGCCGGTCTGGCTTCTCCCGTCCATCGTCATCTCGTAGAGATAATAGCAGGGCTTGTTTTCTTTTATGAAGCGTCCGCCGCGGATGGCTTCCCGCAGCATGTCGCGCGCCTTTTCATAGACGCATTCGTCAAAAGTACCGACGCTTTGGTCAAACTGTGTCTCCGCCCTGTCAATGGCAAGAAATGAGAGCGGATTGTCCTTTACGACTTCCGCCGCTTCACTTCTGCTGTAAACGTCATACGGAAGCGCGGCGATCCTGTCCGTGAGGGCAGGCGCCGGCCTGTATGCCGCAAAAGGTCTGATCTGAGCCATTCTTTCCCCCTGTGCTTACTTGATGATGCGCACCCGGAAGACGCCGTCGACCCTGCCAAGTTCATCGGCCAGTTTCTTCTCAGATTTTCCGTCAATATCGATCAGTGTATAGGCAACGTTCCCCTTGGATTTATTGGACATCTCGGCGATATTGACGTCGCTCGCCGCCAGGATCTGGGTGAACTGCGTGATCATGTTGGGCTGGTTCATGTGGAAGATGCCGATCCTGCCGCCGGCCTGGCATACGCCCATGTTGCAGGCGGGATAGTTCACGCTGTTGGAGATGTTGCCGTTCTCCAGATAGGCGCGCATCTCGTCCACTGCCATTTTGGCGCAGTTGATCTCCGACTCCTCGGTGGATGCGCCCAGATGAGGCGTCGTGATGCAGCCCTTTTTGCCCGCCACCGTCGCGTTGGGAAAATCGGAGACATAGCGGTGGACCTTGCCGTCCTCAATGGCTTTTACGACCGCCTCTTCGTCCACGAGAAGGTCTCTGGCCATGTTGACGAGAATGACGCCCCGCTTCATCTTGGAGATGGCCTCTTTCCCGATCATGCCCTTGGTGGAATCCAGGAGCGGCACGTGAATAGTGATGATATCGCATTTGGAATAGATATCGTTCACGTCAAAAACATGGTTGATCTTGCGGCTCAGATGCCATGCCGCGTCGACGGAGACGTAGGGATCGTAGCCGTACACTTCCATATCCATGTTGACAGCGGCGTTGGCGACCCGGACGCCGATGGCGCCAAGGCCGATGATGCCCAGCTTCTTGCCTGCCAGCTCTCTGCCCGCAAAGCGCTTCTTTTCCTTCTCGGCCACCTTGGCGATATTCTCGTTGCCCTTGTTCTCGCGGACCCAGTCCACGCCCTCCGTGATCTCACGGGAAGCGAGGAGCATGCCTGCGAAGACCAGCTCCTTCACGCCGTTGGCGTTGGCACCGGGGGTATTGAAGACGACGATGCCCTTCTTCGCGCACTTGTCGAGGGGGATATTGTTGACGCCGGCGCCTGCACGCGCAATGCACAGCAGGTGATCGGAAAACTCCATTTCATGCAGGGAAGCGCTGCGGACAAGAAGACCGTCCGCCTCATCGGCTGCGTCCGTCTGCTCGTAAAGACCGTTAAAATTCTTAAGGCCGATCGGCGAGATATTGTTGATGCAATTGAACTTAAACATGGGGCCTCCTGTCTGTTACTGCGCGGGATGCGCCGCCTCAAATCTCTTCATGAAATCCACGAGTGCCGCAACGCCTTCATAGGGCATTGCGTTGTAGATGCTCGCACGCATGCCGCCTACCGAACGGTGTCCCTTGAGGCTTACAAGGCCCTCTGCTTCCGCTTCTTTGACAAACTGTGCCTCCAGATCCTTGTCGCCGATCACGAAGGGAACGTTCATGATCGAACGGTCCTTCTTCTCGACCGTGCCGCGGAACAGCTTGCTGGAATCCAGATAATCGTAAAGGAGCTTGGCTTTCTTCTCATTGCGCTCCTTCATGGCCTCGAGACCGCCCTGCTTCTTGAGCCATTTGAACACCTTGCCGCAGATATAAATGGTATATGTGGGCGGTGTGTTGTACAGGGAATCGTTGTCGGCGTGGGTCTTCCACTTGAGCATGGTGGGGGTCTTCTCCATCACGTCGTCGGTGATCAGATCCTCGCGGATGATGGCGATCACGATGCCGGCGGGGCCGATATTCTTCTGCACGCCGCCGTAAAGGACACCGTACTTGGTGACGTCTACGGGCTCACTGAGGAAGCAGGAGGAGATATCGGAGACCAGGATATGGCCTTTTGTGTTGGGCAGCTCCCAGAACTTGGTGCCGTAAATGGTGTTGTTCTCGCAGATGTAGACATAGTCCGCATCCTCGGGGATGTCGAGGTCGGAGCAGTCCGGAATATAGCTGAAGGTCTTGTCCGCGGAGGAGGCGACCACGACGGCGTCGCCGTAGCGGGCAGCTTCCGCCTGCGCCTTCTTGGCCCACTGTCCCGTGAGGATGTAAGCCGCTTTTCCGTTTTTCATCAGATTCATGGGGACGGCGGAGAACTGAAGATGCGCGCCGCCCTGCATGAACAGGACTTTATAATTGTCGGGAATGTTCATCAGCTCTCTGAGATCCGCTTCCGCCTCTTTTATGATCCTGTCAAAGATCTTGCCGCGGTGGCTCATCTCCATTACAGACATGCCGCTCCCATGGTAATCCAGCATTTCAGCAGCTGCTTCTCTCAGTACTTCCTCCGGCAGCATGGCCGGTCCGGCCGAAAAATTATATACTCTAGCCATTTCACCCTTCCGTTCCGGAGAGGACAGTCATCTGTCTCTCCTAATATAAGAAATACACCAGTGACGCCCCCCGTCACATCGTTATGTCACACAAAACCGATCAGGCCAGATCCGATGCGTCAAAAGCCTCCTCGATCGACGCGCCCGGCGAGACCATGGGGAACACTTTGTCGTCCTCGTTGATCACGCAGTCGATCACCACGGGACCGTTCGCAGCCAGTGCCTCTTTGATCGCGGGCTCGATCTCCTCGGGCTTCGTGATCCGGATCGCCTTGCAGCCGAGGCCTTCCGCCACCTTGCAGTAGTCGGTCTTATCCTCGATCACGGTCGCGCTGTAGCGGCCGCCGTAATAAAGCGTCTGCCATTGTCTTACCATTCCGAGCACGCGGTTGTCAATGACAATTTCAATGATCGGGATATTATACCGGCTCGCCGTGGCCAGTTCGATCATGTTCATGCGAAAACAGCCGTCTCCGCCGATGTTGATGACGGTTTTGTCCGGCCGGGCGACCTTTGCCCCGATCGCGGCGCCGATTCCGTATCCCATCGTGCCAAGTCCCCCTGACGTGAGGAGGGTCCTGGGTTTGGAGAAGGTATAGTACTGGGCGGCCCACATCTGATGCTGACCGACGTCCGTGACGATGATGGCGTCGCCGTGGGTGAGCTTGTCCAGTTTTCTGATCAGCAGAGGACAGGACATGGTGTCGTCGTCTTCGGCGAGGGGATATTTCTTCTTCATGGCGCCGATGTATTCCATCCACTCCCTGTGGTCCTGCTGGGGAAGACGCTTGTTGATCTCCCTGAGGACCTCGGTCAGATCCCCGATCATGGAGAAATCCACTTTGATATTCTTGTTGATCTCGGCAGGATCGATGTCGATGTGCAGGATCTTTGCGCCGGCCGCGAATTTTTTGGCGTTGCCGATCACTCGGTCCGTAAATCTCGCACCCATGGCGATCAAAAGGTCGCACCGGCTGACGCCGTAATTGGACGTCTTCGTGCCGTGCATGCCGATCATGCCGGTATAGCGGGGACTGTGCCCGTCGTAGGCGCCCTTTCCCATCAGCGTATCGCAGACGGGGGCGTCCACCCTGTCGGCAAAGATCTTCAGTTCCTCACTGGCCCCGGAGATCACCGCGCCGCCTCCCACGTAGAGGAAGGGCCGCTTTGCCTTGCTGATCATGGAGACCGCCTTCTCGACGTCCGCGTCGGAAAAACGGCGTCCCTTACCGGTCTGCCGCCTGGTGATCGAAGCGGGGACGAATTCGCAGCTGTCGCCGGTCACATCCTTGGGAATGTCGACCAGCACCGGGCCGGGCCTGCCCGTGGAGGCGATCCGGAATGCCTTGCGGATGGTATCCGCCAGATCCTTGATATCCTTGACGATATACCCGTGTTTGGTGATCGGCATGGATATGCCGGCGATGTCCACCTCCTGGAAGGAGTCTTTTCCCAGAAGAGGGAGGGTCACGTTGCAGGTGATCGCGACGAGCGGCACACTGTCCATGTAGGCCGTCGCAATGCCCGTGACCAGGTTGGTGGCCCCGGGGCCGCTGGTCGCAAGACACACGCCGACTTTGCCGGTGGCACGTGCGTATCCGTCGGCCGCGTGGGCGGCTCCCTGCTCGTGAGAAGTCAGGTAATGATTGATTCTGTGTCTGTTTTGATAAAGTGCGTCATATACGTTCAAGATCGCGCCGCCGGGGTACCCGAAGACAGTATCAACGCCCTGCTCCACAAGGCACTCGACGACGATCTCAGCTCCAGTAAGCTTCAATTCCTACACCAGCCTTTCTCTCAGCGTGGCAGCTCAAGAACAGCCCCTCTGTTCCCGCTTGTGACGAGCGCGGCATATCTCTTGAGATACCCGTCCGTGACCTTGGGCTCTCTTGGCGTCCACGCCGCCTTTCTCTTTGCAAGCTCCTCATCGGATACTTTCAGTTCCAGCCTGTTGGCGGGAATATCGATCGAGATGATATCCCCTTCGTGCACGAGCGCGATGGGGCCGCCGACAGCAGCTTCGGGCGAGACATGTCCGATGGACGCGCCGCGGGAAGCACCGGAGAAGCGTCCGTCCGTGATGAGCGCGACGGTGTCGTCCAGTCCCATGCCGGCGATGGCAGACGTGGGATTAAGCATCTCGCGCATGCCTGGACCGCCCTTGGGGCCCTCGTAGCGGATCACGACGACGTCGCCCGGAACGATCTTTCCGCCGGTGATGGCGGCGATGGCGTCCTCTTCGCAGTCAAAGACGCGCGCGGGTCCCTCGTGGACCATCATCTCGGGAAGCACGGCGCTCCTCTTGACGATGCCGGTGTCGGGGGCCAGATTTCCCTTGAGCACGGCGATGCCGCCGCTCTGCATGTAGGGATTCTCGATGGGACGGATCACCTCGGGATTGCGGTTGTAGCAGCCGGCGATATTCTCACGGACCGTCTTTCCGGTCGCGGTGATCAGGTCAAGATTCAGCAGGTCCTTCTTTGCCAGCTCGTTCATAACGGCGTAGATGCCGCCCGCCTCATTGAGATCCTCCATATAAGTGGGGCCCGCAGGCGCAAGATGGCAGAGATTGGGAGTTCTGGAGGAAACCTCGTTGGCGATCTCCATATTGAGTTCCACGCCCGCTTCGTGCGCGATGGCGGGAAGATGCAGCATAGTGTTGGTAGAGCAGCCCAGCGCCATATCCATCGTCAGAGCGTTCATGAAGGCCTCTCTGGTCATGATATCCCTGGGGCGGATATTCTTTTCGACCAGCTCCATGATCTTCATGCCGGCGTGCTTCGCCAGGCGGATCCTCGCAGAGTACACGGCCGGGATCGTGCCGTTGCCGGGCAGGGCCATGCCGATGGCCTCTGTCAGGCAGTTCATGGAGTTGGCGGTGTACATGCCGGAGCAGGAGCCGCAGGTGGGGCACACCTTCTCCTCGTACTCGGCCAGCTTTTCCATCGTCATCTTTCCGGCTGCGACAGCGCCGACCGCCTCGAACATGGAGGACAGGCTGCGCTTTCTGCCGTCGATATGGCCGGCCAGCATGGGACCGCCGGATACGAAGATGGTAGGTACGTTTACGCGGGCGGCCGCCATCAGGAGGCCGGGTACGTTTTTGTCGCAGTTGGGAATCATGACCAGCCCGTCAAAACCATGGGCCTTCGCCATGCACTCCGTGGAATCGGCGATCAGGTCCCTTGTGACGAGGGAATATTTCATACCGATGTGGCCCATCGCGATGCCGTCGCAGACGGCGATCGCGGGGAACATCACGGGCATGCCGCCCGCCATGGCGACACCCATCTTGACCGCCTCGGCGATCTTGTCCAGATTCATGTGGCCGGGAACGATCTCATTGTAGGAGCAGACGATGCCGATCATGGGGCGTCTTCTCTCCTCCTCCGTGTATCCGAGAGCGTTGAACAGACTTCTGTGAGGTGCCTGGGAGACACCGGTCTTTACGGAATCACTCTTCATAGCATTCTTCTCCTTTTATTTCAGATGCGCTCGCAGATGCGGCCGCCCATTTCGTCGCACATTACTTCCCTGAGGCCCTCTGCCGCCTCTCCCCTGGGCATCAGGTCACAGCTTCGATAGCCGTCCGTGAGCGTCTGTCTCACGGCCTTTTCCACGGCGTCGGCTTCCTCTGTCAGTCCGAAGGAGTAGCGCAGCATCATGGCCGCGGAGAGGATGGTTGCGATGGGGTTCGCGATGTTCTTTCCGGCGATGTCCGGCGCGCTGCCGTGACTGGGCTCATAGAGCCCGAAAGTGCCGTCGCTGAGGGAAGCGGAGGAAAGCATGCCTATGGAGCCCGTGATCATGCTGGCCTCGTCGGAGAGGATGTCTCCGAACATATTCCCCGTCACGATGACGTCGAACTGCTCCGGCTCGTGCACCAGCTGCATGGCACAGTTGTCCACCAGCATATCGGTGAGCGTCACCTCCGGATAATCCTTCGCGGTCTCCGCCACGACCCTGCGCCACAGACGGGACGTATCCAGGACGTTGGCCTTGTCCACGCTGGTCACCTTCCTGCCTCGCTTCATGGCGATCTCGAAGGCCTTGACGGCGATCCTTCTGATCTCGTTCTCGTTGTACACGGCGGTATCCACGGCGGTAGTTACGCCGTCGATCTGTTTCGTATACCGCTCGCCAAAATACAGCCCGCCGGTCAGCTCCCTGCAGATCACCAGGTCAAACTGCCTTCCGCCTTCCTTGGCCTTCAGCGGACAGGAGTCCGCCAGCTCCGGAAACAGATACGCGGGGCGCAGGTTGCAGTAAAGATTGAGCGCCTTGCGCAGCTTTAACAGTCCCGCCTCCGGGCGCAGGGACGGTTCAAGCTTATACCAGGGGGACGTGGTCGCGTCGCCGCCGATGGAACCCATCAGGACGGCGTCGCTCGATCTTGCTGTTTCGATCGCCTCATCCGTCAAAGGAACGCCGCACGCGTCGATGGAGCATCCGCCCATCAGGACGTCCTTATAGGTAAACTCATGTCCGTACCGTTCACAGACGCGGTCAAGCACTTTTCTCGCCTGCGCTACGATTTCCGGTCCGATCCCGTCACCGGAGATCACTGCTATCGTACCCTTCATCTCTCCCTCTTCTCTCCTGATTCAATAATCATAACAAAGGGCATGTGCAATGCACATGCCCCAGCGAACTCCAATTATTTGCTGCTGTCGTCCTCTGAGATCACTGCGTCCTGAGGCTTTTCCACCTGCGCGATCGCCATCTTCTGCATGGGAATGCGGCAGTTTCTGTTGCTGCCGAACTCGACGATTACGGTGTCGCCGTTAATGTCGATCACGACGCCGTAGAAACCGGCCGTAGTCAGAACGGAGTCCCCTACCTCGAGGGCGTCTATCATGGCGTTCTTGGCTTTTTCCTCCTTGCGCTGCGGTCTGATCATCGCAAAGTAGAAGAAAGCGAATATGACGGCCATATAGCCTACGGTGATTAATAAACTGTTTCCGGTGGAAGTCAGCATGAGACCACTGTACATAAATATATCCTCCAATCCCGCTTTTGCGGCTTAAATCATTTAAATCATATCATACAACAATACACTGTATTTTTTCAACGAATTTTTTGTATTTATTCATCGCGCATGCGAAAGGGACCCGTCAGTCCCCGTCGCCCTGCAGATCCTCCAGGATCTGCCTTCTGAAGGCTTCGAAGCGCCCTTCGTCCAGGGCCTGCCGGATCCTGGTCATGAGCGTGTTGTAGAACCAGAGATTATGCATGACGCACATGCGCAGTCCCAGCGCCTCGTCGGCCTTCATCAGATGGCGGATATAGGAGCGGGAATACCCCCTTTTGCACACCGGGCATCCGCACCCCTCCTCGATCGGCCGCGGGTCGGCCGCGTAGCGTGCGTTCCGGATGCGGACCGTTCCGCGGAAGGTGTAGAGATTGCCGTGCCTTCCGTTCCGGCTCGGATAGACGCAGTCGAAAAAATCGATCCCGCGCGCGACGCCCTCGACGATATTCTGGGGCGTTCCGACCCCCATCAGGTACGTCGGCCTGTCCTGCGGCAGGTGCGGGACGACGGCGTCCAGGACCGCGTACATCTCCTCGTGGGTCTCGCCCACCGCGAGGCCGCCGACCGCATAGCCGTCCAGGTCCATCTCCGCGATCTGCTTTGCGTGCTCGATCCGGATATCTTCAAAGACCGCGCCCTGGTTGATCCCGAACAGGAGCTGATGGGGATTGACCGTATCCGGCAGCGCGTTGAGGCGCGCCATTTCCGTCTTGCAGCGCTCCAGCCACCTTGTGGTCCGCGCGCAGGACTGCTCCACGTAGGAGCGCTCGGCGCGGCTGCTGGGGCACTCGTCAAAAGCCATCGCGATGGTGGACCCCAGATTGGACTGGATCTGCATGCTCTGTTCCGGCCCCATGAAGATACGGGCGCCGTCTATGTGGGAGTGGAAGGTCACGCCCTCCTCCTTGATCTTTCGCAGGTCCGCCAGCGAAAAGACCTGGAAGCCGCCCGAATCCGTCAGGATCGGTCCGTCCCAGTTCATGAATTTATGCAGGCCTCCCATCTGACGGACCAGCCCGTCCCCGGGCCTGACGTGGAGATGGTATGTGTTGCAGAGCGCCACCTGCGTGTGGATGCTGTGCAGATCGTCAGCGCTGAGGCCGCCTTTGATGGCGCCTGCCGTCGCCACGTTCATGAATACGGGCGTCTGGATCTCCCCGTGTACGGTCTGCATCACGGCGCGCTTTGCCCTGCCCTCTTTTTTCAGTATTTTGTAATTTGCCATGTAGTATCCTTTATCCTTCTCCCGGCTTTTCCTTGGCGGCGCCGCCCTGCGCCCTGACGCTGCGCAAGACGGAATGTGCCGGGGCGTTTACCGTCCCGGCAGCTGGGTATAGTTTCCTCTTTAATATAACTGTTTGTAGAAGCGGATGATATTCTGCGACTGCGCCGTCATATTGACCAGCAGCGCGTCCATCACGGTCAGCGCGCACATGCACTCGACCACCACCACCGCTCTGGGCACGATCACGGGATCATGCCGCCCCTGTATCGTAAGCAGTATCGGTCTGCCGTCCCGGTCCACCGTCTCCTGCTCCCGGAAAATGGAGGGGGTCGGCTTGATGTGGGCGCGCAGTACGACCGGGGAACCGTCCGAGATGCCTCCGAGTATGCCGCCCGCGTGGTTGGTCCTCTTTTCGATCCCGTTTTCACCGGCTGTGAAGGGATCGTTGTTCTGTGAGCCCCTCATGCGGCCCGCCTCCGTGCCCGCTCCGATCTCGACGGCTTTTACCGCTCCGACGGACATCACGGCCTGCGCAAGAAGCGCGTCCAGTTTGTTGAAGACGGGGTCTCCCAGTCCGGCCGGAAGTCCGGTGATCCGGCATTCGACCACGCCGCCGGCCGAGTCGCGCTCCTGTATGCACTTTTCCAGATACGCCATCGCGGCTTTGTCCGCTTCCGCATCCGGCATGCAGGTGGGGGTCGTCTGTATCAGGGACGCGTCAAAAGCAGCCATGTCGACGGACACCGGGCCGATCGATTTCGTGTATGCACAGATTTCGATGCCCATCTCCCTGAGAAAGCATGCCGCCGCAGCCCCTGCGGCCACCCTTGCGGCCGTCTCCCTCGCGGAGGCGCGTCCGCCGC
Source organism: Lachnospiraceae bacterium (assembly GCA_017405805.1). Classification (GTDB taxonomy): domain Bacteria; phylum Bacillota; class Clostridia; order Lachnospirales; family Lachnospiraceae; genus CAG-791. The sequence goes on along the minus strand of JAFQZU010000005.1, from coordinate 72,186 downwards.
CCCGGTGATCCCTGAAGCCGTACTTTTTGTCATAGGTATAATCGGCGTGTCCGGGCCGGTAGCAGTTCCGCAGCGCATCGTAATCGGAGGAGTGCTGCGAGGTGTTGCGGATCATCATGGAAATGGGCGTTCCCGTCGTCTTTCCCTCAAAGACGCCGGAGAGGATCTCCACGAGATCCCCTTCGCTTCTTTGCGTTGCGATCTTCGTCCTTCCCGGCTTTCTCCTGTCCAGATAAACCTGGATCATATCCGGTGAGAGACGGACGCCCGCGGGAAATCCGTCCAGCACGGCGCCGAGCGCCGTCCCGTGGGACTCTCCCCAGGTGGTGACCCGTAGGATCCTTCCAAAAGAAGAACCTGCCATTCTATCCTCCTCAGAGCTGATCAGGCAGAAGCTTGTGGAAAATGATGCAGTTGGGCTTGTCGATCTCGATCTCCTTCCCGTGCATGACCATCAGCTTCTTGCGAAGATCAACGGTAAAAAATGTCATGGTGTTGGATTCGTGGTTGAGCGATACCAGATGCCGGTTGTCGGGGAAAAGCGCCGCATCCTTGGGATACTCGCCGCTCACCGGAAGACAGAACAGCATGGTGAGTTTCCCGTCCTTTTCATTGATCTTATACACGACGACCGTGTTGTCGCCCGCATTGCTGCTGACCAGATAGCGGTGGTCGGTGGAAAAATTCAGCGCGCTGGCGGCAGAGGCCGAGCCGTGGTAGTCGCTCAGCGTGGAGATGGTCTGGATCTTCTGGAAATCGGGGGCGCCGTCGCCTCCCAGATAGTAGTACACGTCGATGATGTTCTTGAGCTCGTGCACCACGTACATATAGTGCCCGTCCCTGGAGAACTTGATGTGCCTGGGTGCGGATTCCATCTCCGAGTGCAGGATGGCGCACTGTTTGATCTTTCCGGTATCGTGGTTGAGAGTATAGACATTGATGTGATCCATGCCCAGATCCGCCGCGCACAGGTACTTGTTGTCGCGGGTCATCTTCACGCACTGCACGTGGGGCCGGAAGTTGCGCTCCGCGATGCTGCCCAGTCCCTTGAGGTATTTCTCGTCGCAGATATCGCCGACGGACCCGTCTTCATTGACCCGCAGGACTGTGATCTTTCCGTCGTGATAGCTGGCGACAAAAAGGAACTTGTCCTCGTAGTCGGTGGAGACATGCGATCCGCGCATCCCGTTGATGGAGGCTCTGTTGAGAAATTCCAGGCGGCCGCCCTTTCCGATCCGGAAGGATTCGATCCCCGCGTCCGTGATGGAATAGAGAAACCTGCGCGCGTGCGAGATGGTCACGTAGGATGAGTTCGTGATCTTCACGCGGTCCTTTTCATGGAGCAGGCCGTTCTCGAGATCTACGTCGTAGACCCGTATGCCGTATTTCTCCTTCTGTGAGATGGTGTAGGAAGAGACATATGCGACGTACTGTGCGCCTTCCTCGTATTCGTACCCGTATTTTTTTTCTGCTGTTTCTCCCATGAATGCACCTGCCTTTCTCTCAAAATTCTATCATAAGGGGCGGTTTTTGTTAATAAAGAATAGTGCTATAATGAACGGTGTCAGCGGCGCGTTAAGAGCGCCGGTCAATCAACCGTTTACAGGAGAATCAAAGCCATGATGTTTTATTATCCCGCAGTTTTCAGGCAGAAAGAAGACGGCACCTATCACGCCTATTTTCCCGATCTTGCCATGTGCACCGCCGAGGGCGAGACGCTCGACGATTGCATCAACGACGCCATAGAGGCCTGCCGCACCTGGATCCAGGTGGAGCTGGAGGAGACCATGGATCTCCCCTACGTATCCGATCCGGAGGACATCCCCATGCAGGAAGGGGATTTCGTGCGGACGATCGGCGTCACGATCCGGCTCTACGACGGGTGGGACGAGTAGGCAGAAGGCGCCCCGTTCCCCTTCGCTTCAAAGGGGCGCAAAGCGGGCTGCGACCGCCTCCGCGACGCGGATCCCGTCTGCGGCGGCGGATGTGATCCCTCCCGCATAGCCGGCCCCTTCTCCGCAGGGATACAGGCCGTCCACGGGCGAGCGCATCGCATCGTCCCGCAGGATGCGCACCGGCGAGGATGTCCTGCTCTCCATTCCCAGGACCCACGCATCTTCAGAGGCAAATCCTTCGATCCTGCGGCCGAAGGCCTCCATTCCTTCTATAAAGTCCTGTGTGAGTGAAGCCGGAAGCAGCGTGTGCATGGGAGCGCGTACGACGTCTCCGCGCACGCACAGCTCTTCCGCCGATACCGCTCCGCAGGGATCCGCAAGCAGATCACTCCCCGCAGCGCCGGCCCGGAAATCGGGATAAGGCTGAGCGGGGATCTTTCCGTTTCCGAGTCTATAGGCGCGCTCTTCCAACCGCTCCTGGAACAGGAGGCCGTCCAGTACGCCGTCCCCGAATTCTTCCCTGCCTACTGTCATGACAACGGCGCTGTTCGCCCGCCCGCTGCCGCGGTCGTAATCACTCATGCCGTTGACGGCAAGCCGGCCCGGCTCGGAGGAGGCGTTCACCACGTACCCGCCGGGGCACATGCAGAAGGTGTAGACGCCGCGCCCGGAGGCGGCTTTGGCCGTGAGTTTGTAGGGGGCGGGCGAAAGCCCAAGCGCCCTTCTCTCATTCCCGTCCGCGATCCCGTACTGACTGCGGTCGATCATGGACTGCGAGTGGCTGACGCGCATGCCCACCGCGAAGTTCTTCTGCTCCATCGGAACGCCCAGCGCGAACAGCGTGCGGACCGTGTCCCTGGCGCTGTGTCCCGGGGCCAGGATCACTGCCTGGGCTTCGATCTTCTCGCTCCCGTTCACGATGACGGATTTAAGGGCGCCGTTCTCGATGTCAAATCCGCTCACTCTGGCGCCAAAACGCACTTCTCCGCCGGCCCGTATGATCCGTTCCCGCAGGGCGGGCACCACTTTCCGGAGCTTGTCCGTACCGATGTGCGGGAGATTTTCGTAGAGAATGTCCTGCGGCGCGCCTGCTTCCACAAATGTCTCCAGGACTTTTGCTATCCTTCCCGTCCGGTCGTTGACCTGCGTGTTGAGCTTTCCGTCCGAGAAAGTTCCCGCGCCGCCCTCGCCGAACTGGACGTTGGAATCCGGGTTGAGTTCCCCCGTCTCCCAGAAGCGGCGGACGTCTGCGATCCTCTCCTCCATCGCGGCCCCCCGTTCCAGGACAAGGGGACGGTAGCCGTGCTCTGCCAGAAAGAGCGCGCAGAAAAGCCCCGCGGGCCCTGCGCCGATCACGACGGGTCTGTGACGGAGCGGCTCGGAGCCGGAGGAGGGAAACCGATAGCGCACGGGCTCGGCAGTGCTTATATTCCTGGAACGGAGCTTTTTTACGAGCTTTCTTTCGCCTGCTGCGCCAAGGGGCGTCATGACCTCGGCGGAATAGACGTCGAGGAGCTGCGGCTTCCTGCGCGCGTCCACCGAATGCCTTACAATGCGGAAGCTGCAGCGTTCCCACTCGCCTTTCGTCATTTTCAGCATGTTCCGGAGCCTGTCCGCCAGGGCCTCCTGTCCCGCCCCGCAGGGTATGCTGCACTGTGTGATCCGAATCATTGATACCTCACATTCCGTGGCGCACGTCCGCGCCGGCCTTCGAGCCCGCGAGAAATCCCCCCGTCATGGCCCACTGCAGATTGTAGCCTCCGCACAATCCGTCCACATCCACTGTCTCCCCGGTGAAGAAAAGACCGGGAATCCGCTTCGACTCCAGATCGTCGTCCAGTTCCTGAAGGGGAACGCCGCCCGAAGTCGTCTGCGCCTTCTCAAATCCGCCCGTTCCGCATACGTCAAAACAGAGCGTCCGCATATCGTCAAGGATCCCCCCGAGGATCTCCTGCGAAAGCTTATATGCCTTATTCTCCGCCTGCAGTCCCCGTCTCCTCAAAATGAGCTGCAAAAGCCCCGCATTGATCAAACCGCCGTAAAAGCGCCCCAGCATCTGCCCCTTGTCCTCGGACAGACGGCGCTCTTTTTCGGTCTCCCACACGGGATCCGTAAACTCGGGAAGCAGATCCAGACGCACCTGCACCCTTCGCCCCTGTGCCAGGGCTCTGGACGCCTTTGCGCTGATCTGGAAGGCCGGGATCCCCGAAATGCTGTCCGCCGTGAACTGGATCTCGCCCTCCGCCCTATCTGTCTCGAAACCATCCACAAGGAGCGCAATGGAAGCCGCGGCGCGCACGCCGGAGGCCGTCTTTAAGAGCGGATCGCTGCTCCGGAGCGGCGTGAGCGCGGGAAGCGGATCGAGCACGCCGTGTCCCAGTTCCCCCGCAAAGAGATATCCGTCCCCCGTACAGCCGAACTGCGGCCCCGCAAGGCCGCCCGCGGACAGGATCAGTTTGCGCGACGCCGCTTCGAAACTGGCAGGCGTCCGGCGTCCCTTGCGTCCGGGGTCTCTCTGCTCGCAGCGCACGCGAAAGCCCTCCGAGCGGACGGGAAGGACCGAGACGGCGCGGGTGTTGGTCAGAATTTGCACGCCGCAGCGTTCCAGCTCCTTTTCCATGGCCTGCACGAAGGTGGCCGCCTGATCCGTCCGGGGGTATACATAGCCGTCCCGGTCATGGAAAAAGACCCCCCGCCGCTGCCAGAAAGCGCAGAGATCGGAGGGACCGAAGCGTTCGATATAGGGAAGGATCTTCCGGTCCCCTCCCGTGTGATAACAGGCTTCGCGCATGTCCTTATTCGTGAGATTGCAGCGGCCGTTTCCGGTGGCGTAGAGCTTGCGGCCGATCCGGTCTTCCTTTTCGATGAGCAGCACCGAAGCGCCCTGAAGGGAAGCGGCGGCAGCCGCCATACATCCGGACGCACCCGCCCCGATCACGATGATATCCGCTCTCTTCGTCTGTTTCTTATCAGCCATCTGCACCCTCTCTTGTGATCCCGAGCGCCTGCAGTACTTTTTCCTGCCGCTCCTCCATGACCTGCGCCTCCTCCGGCGTCATGTGGTCATAGCCGCACAGATGCAGCATGCTGTGGGCGATCAGGAAGGCGAATTCCCTCCGCTCGGAATGACCGTATTCCGCCGCCTGCTGCTTCACGCGGGCAGCGTTCAGCACGATGTCTCCCAGAATGAGCTGTCCGGTCTCCGGATCCGTGTAGGAGAGAGGATCCTCCTGCGCCAGTGAAAAATCAGCGGGCGAATTGAAATCGACGCCGGGAAAAGACAGCACGTCCGTCTCGGAATCGATATCCCGGTATTCCCGGTTGATGGCCCTGATCTCTTCCGGCGTGGTGATCAGGAGGGAGATCTGCGCTTCAAAGGGGCATTTCTCCTGCCGCAGCGCCTCTTCGCATACGGCGGCAGCGGTTTTTTTCATATCGAAGTCAAACGTTTCTTCTGCTCTGATGTCGACGATCAATTCTGCCATGACTCTCATACTCCTCATAGGCCTTGACGATCTTCTGCACGAGCGGATGCCGCACGACATCCTTTGCCGTCAGATTGATAAACGAGATGCCGTCCACATTTTTCAGTACCCGCATCGCCACATCCAGTCCGGAGCGGGTGCCGGGCGCCAGGTCCTTCTGGGAGGCGTCACCCGTGATCACCGCGTGGGAGCCGAAGCCGAAGCGGGTCAGGAACATCTTCATCTGTTCCGGCGTCGTATTCTGCGCCTCGTCCAGAATGATATAGGCGTTGTCCAGCGTCCTGCCGCGCATGTACGCGAGGGGGGCCACTTCGATCAGGCCGTTCTCCATATTTTTGCGGAAATTCTCGGCGCCCATGATCTGATAGAGCGCGTCGTAGAGCGGGCGCAGATAAGGATCCACCTTACTCTGCAGGTCACCGGGAAGAAACCCGAGCTTCTCCCCCGCCTCAATGGCGGGACGCGTCATGATGATCCGCTCCACTTCCTTGTTCTGGAAGGCCGTGATGGCCATCGCCATGGCGAGAAATGTCTTGCCGGTGCCGGCCGGCCCGTTGGCGAAGACGATCAGGTTGTCGCGGATGGCGTCGATATATTTCTTCTGTCCCAGCGTCTTGGGCTTGACAGGCTTGCCGCTCACGGTGTGGCAGATGATCTGCCGGTCCATGCTGACCAGAAGATCCGGCGCGGCTTCGTCTTTCATCTCCAGGGCGTAGTCCACGCTCTGCTCGGCGATACCGGTTCCGTGCGCGGCGAGGCCGGAGAGCTCTTCCAGGATCGCTGCCGCCCTGCGGACGTCCCCCTCCTCTCCGGACACTTTTACGGCGCCGTCGCGGGGGACGACCGTGACGTGGAGATCCTCCTCGATCTTGCGGATATGATTGTCCCTGCTGCCGAAGATCTCCCTCTGGATCTGTGCAGGAATATTCAATATTTCAGTCATTGTCTGATTCCGTTCTGTTTTCAGATACATCGAAAGGACGCGCCATGTCCCCGACACGGTGCGTCCCTTTGGTACAATCCGGTTCGTTATCCTAATCTTAGTTTGCGCTGAGGTACTCGTCAATACCTTTTGCGGCGGCCCGTCCGGCACCCATGGCCAGAATGACCGTAGCGGCGCCCGTCACGGCGTCGCCGCCCGCAAAAACGCCCTTCTTGGAGGTCTGTCCGCTGTTCTCGTCGGCCTCGATGCACTTCCAGCGGTTGATATCAAGTCCCTTCGTTGTGGAGGAGATCAGCGGGTTGGGGCTGGTCCCGAGGGACATGATGACGCAGTCGCATGCAATGTCAAATTCGGAGCCGGGGACTTCGACGGGTCTGCGGCGGCCGGATGCATCGGGCTCGCCCAGTTCCATCCGAAGGCATGTCACGCTCTTTACCCAGCCGTTCTCGTCAGCGTTGATCCTTACGGGGTTGGTCAGAAGGTTGAAGATGATGCCCTCCTCCTTCGCGTGATGGACTTCCTCCGCACGGGCGGGAAGCTCCTCTTCGCTTCTTCTGTATACGATATGGGTCTCGGCGCCAAGCCTGAGCGCGGTCCTCGCCGCATCCATGGCCACGTTTCCGCCGCCGACGATGACAGCTCTTTTCGCGCGCATGATCGGTGTTCTGGAATTCTCGCTGAAAGCGCCCATCAGATTGCTTCTGGTCAGGTACTCGTTGGCGGAGAAGACGCCCAGGGCCTGCTCGCCGGGGATGTTCATAAATTTGGGAAGACCTGCGCCGGAGCCGATAAAGACGGCTTCAAACCCGTCTTCTTTCATCAGGGCGTCGATGGTCGTGGACTTGCCGATGACCACGTCGGTCTCGATCTTTACGCCGAGGGCCTTGACATTTTCGATCTCCTTGTCCACCACCGCGTTCTTGGGGAGACGGAATTCGGGAATGCCGTAGACCAGAACGCCGCCCGCCCTGTGCAGGGCCTCGAAGATCGTGACGTCATAGCCCATCTTTGCCAGATCTCCCGCGCAGGAAAGACCTGCGGGCCCCGATCCGATGACGGCCACTTTGCGCCCGTTCCTGCGTGCCGCGCTGTGGGGCTTTATTCCCATGGCCTTCGCCGTATCGGCGACATAGCGCTCCAGTTTTCCGATGGAGACAGCCTCTCCCTTGATGCCGCGCACGCAAAGACCTTCGCACTGCGTCTCCTGCGGGCATACGCGGCCGCAGATGGCGGGAAGGGACGACGATTCGCTGATCGTGTCATAGGCTCCCGCAATGTCGCCGTCCTTGATCTTCATGATAAAGGACGGAATATTGATATTGACGGGGCAGCCGACCACGCAGCGGGGCCTTCTGCAGTTGAGGCAGCGGGAAGCCTCCAGCTCCGCTTCCTCCCTGTTGTATCCCATGCACACCTCGTCAAAATTGTGGCTGCGTACTTCCGGATCCTGTTCACGGACAGGAACTTTTTTTATCATATCCATTACTCTTGGATCCTCCTTCCCGTCCGATCAGCCGCAGCTGCCGCAGCCGCCGTGATGAGTGTCACCTTCCTTGGCTGCCAGATACAGCCTTCCTTCCTCGGTGGCATACTGCTTCATGCGCTTCATGGCCTGATCGAAATCCACCTTGTGGCCGTCGAATTCGGGACCGTCCACGCAGGCAAACTTCACCTTCCCGTCGACGACGAGGCGGCAGGCGCCGCACATGCCGGTTCCGTCCACCATGATCGGATTCATGCTGACGATGGTCTCGACGCCGAGCTCCTTTGTGAGCGCGCAAACGAACTTCATCATGATCATAGGGCCGATGGCGATCACGCGGTCATAGCGCTTTCCCTCGTCCCAGAGCTGCTGCAGGGCGACGCAGACATTGCCGTGGATCCCGTAGCTGCCGTCATCCGTGCACACATACAGATTGGAGACTTCACGCATGGCGTCTTCCAGAACGATGATGTCCTTCGTCCTTGCGCCGAGGATGCAATCCACGTCGACGCCGTTTTTCTTAAGCCATTTCAGCTGGCAGTAGACGGGTGCGGTACCCACGCCGCCGGCGATAAAACAGATCTTTTTCTCTCTGAGTTCTTCCGGGGTGAGTTCCGTGAGATCGGAAGGCACTCCGAGAGGGCCGACAAAATCGAGGAAGCTATCTCCCTCCTCCAGTTTCTGCATTCTGAAGGTCTCTCCGCCGACGACCTGAAAGACGATCTGCACGGTGCCCTTTTCTGCATCGTAATCGCAGATGGTCAGCGGTATTCTCTCGCCGCCCTCATCGACACGGACGATGACAAACTGTCCGGGGAGCGCGTGTCTGGCAATCCTTGGCGCCTCGATATCCATGAGGCAGATCGTGGGGGCCAGATACTCTTTTTTAAGGATTTTGAACATTTTCATCACACTTTCTGTTGAACAGACATTCAACAACGATAATAATCCCTTACACTGGCGATTTACATCAGGTAAACGTTAATATTGTATCAAATCACCGGAAACATGAAAAGATGCCGGTGAAATAATTAACCTGTTTGCGTTAATTTTTACACAATAGACAAGGATACGTCAAATAGCAATTAACAATGTAAACTATTGAATCTTTGTTATGATTGAGAATAATGGATATTTATGATATTATTTTTATAACCGATTTTCTATTACCAAGCTGTAAATGCAGGGGATGGGAGGTTAAAAATATGGAAGAACACAGGATGGATTACCTGGATCAAATCGGTGCATACGGGCAGCTGATCGTCATATCGGGTCCTGCCGGCGTTGGTAAAAGGACGCTGGTCAGAGAGTATCTGAAGCTTCACCCTGTCGCAGTCAAATGCCCCACTGTCACGACGCGCGCCATGCGTCCGGGAGAAGAGGACGGCAGGGAACACTTTTTTATTTCCCACAAGGAATTCGACCAGATGATCCGCAGCCGCCAGCTCGTGGATTATACGTATTATAATAAGATCGGATACGGATCCACAAAACATGCGATCGAGACGCTCCGCTCCCAGGGCCGGAACGTGATCCTGATCGAGGATGTGGTCGGTTCCATGCGCGTGAAAGCACAGTACTCCGACGCGACCCTCATTTTCTTCGTGACGCCTACCTGGGAGGAGCTGGAAGAGCGTATCCGGCTCAGGGCCAAGAGTACGGAAGAGCTGGAGGATCGTCTGATCCATGCGCAGGAGCAGATCCTCTGCGCCGACCAGTTCGACTATGTCCTGGTCAACGACACCGTCGAGAAATCCGTCCGTCGTCTCGGACAGATCATTCACGGAAACCGCTATGCGAAGCACATGATGAAGAAATTCATCGACAGTTACGTGGAGAGCGAGATCCAGTCCCACTTTGTGGATGAGCTCAAAGAGATCTGAGGTATTCGGGACATAAAACGTCATGAACAGCACTGAACACAGTTACAGTTGGAAACCGGCATCGATCGCGTCCGTCCGATGGATCCTCTTCGGAACCGTCTGCGGACTTGTGATCGGCCTTTTCGGCAGTCTTTTTGCCATAGCCATTCGATTTGCAACGAACCTGCGCGATGCCCATCCGCAGGTTCTCTTTCTGCTTCCCCTGCTGGGATGCGCCATCATCTTCTGCTACCACCGGATCGGCAGCCGTGAGGACAAGGGTACCAATACCGTGATCTCGGCAATCCGGAGCGGGGAACACGTGCCCCCGCAGATGGCGCCCCTCATCTTTTTGTCCACGGTCCTCACCCATCTGGGCGGCGGCAGCGCCGGGCGCGAAGGAGCGGCACTGCAGCTGGGCGGCAGTATCAGCGACATGATGGGGAGGCTCTTCCGCTTCCACTCCAATGAGCGGCGGCGCGTCATCATGTGCGGCATGAGCGCCGCTTTCTCCGCCCTCTTCGGGACGCCTCTTGCGGCTGCCATTTTTGCGATCGAAGTCAGCACCGTCGGCCTCATCTATGACTCGGCACTGGTCCCCTGCGCCATATCGGCTCTGACGGCGCGCGCCGTGGCCTCCCTTTTCGGTCTTGGACCGGAGACTTATGTGATCGAAGCGGCACCCGCTTTTACGCCTCTCACGGCAGTGCTCACCGTAGCGCTGTCCGCCCTGTGCGGTCTGCTCAGCACCTTCTTCTGCGTATTTCTCCACCGGACGGAGCACTTTGTGGAACAGCGGTTTCGCAACGAATACCTGCGCATAGTCCTGTGTGCCGTCGCGCTGATCGTCATGACGCTTCTCGTCGGCAGCCAGACCTACAACGGGGCGGGCGCGCCGGTCATCGAGATGTGCTTTGAAGAGGAGGCTGCGCTGATCCCCGCCTACGCATTTTTACTGAAGATGCTTTTTACCGCCGTCACTTTGTCCGGCGGCTTTAAGGGGGGCGAGATCGTCCCGTCCCTTTTTGTCGGCGCTACTTTCGGTACACTGTTCGGAAGGCTCGTTGCGGCAGCTGCGCCGGCGCTTGCTTTCCTGCCCGGGATGAGCGCTCTCGGGACATCCGGTACCGCCATCTGGGCCGCCGTCGGAATGGGATGCATGTTCTGCGGCGTGACCAACTGCCCCATCGCTTCCATCCTGATCTGCTTCGAGATGTTCGGATTTGCGGGCATGCCCTTCTGCTTCCTCGGCGCCGCCATCGCCTATATGACGTCGGGACATTTCGGGCTCTACCACAGCCAGAAAATCCTGTATTCCAAATTTGAACCAGGGGAGATCGACAGCCCCATACATGACTGAACGCGAGAAAAACCTGCCGGCCGGCAGGTTTTTTTGACGGAACATTATTTTTAAAATAAGCGCATATTGCCCATCAGCACATCCTTAATGATACCGACGCATTCCCGCATCATGTTGTTGGGCAAAAACAATGGCGTGGAGGGCGCGGCGATGCCGCACACGTTTCGTATGCCCGCCTTCTTCGCCAGTGAATATCCGCGGTACACGTGAAAATCATTGGTCACGAACCCCGTCCTGTCCCGTTCCGGATCCAGGAGCTGCATGCTGTACGCAATATTTTCGGAGGTATTGCGCGATCTGTCCTCCGTCAGGATCCGCTCCCCTGCGATCCCGGCACGGATGAGATAATCTTTCATTCCCTCCGCCTCGGAAAAGGATTCGTTGGCGCCCTTCCCGCCGGACACGATACACAGGGTGCGGGGATTTTTTCTGAGATAGGCCGCCGCCGTATCCAGTCTGTACCGCAGGACGGTGCTGGGGCCGCTCTCTTTTACCTGTGCGCCGAGAACGATCAGAATATCGAGGTCAGGCGCGCCGGCATCACGAAAATGATCCAGGATCCGGAGCTGAAGCACGATCAAAACGGCCAGGCCTGCCATGATGATCACGGCCGCGGCGCCACGGATTTGCCAGGGGATCCTCCGGATCAGGCCGAAACGGAGCACTGCGGCGGCTGCCGCCCATACGGCGGCCAGCAAATACCACATGGCAAAAAAAGAGGATCCGGTACGGGCGGCCATTACGACCGTCCCGTAAGCCGTGCATAAAATCGCGAGAAAAATACAGATATACATACTCTTTATAAGGCGCGCATCCAGTCGGGCCGGTACTGTCTCCGTTTTTTGGCTTCCTCCAGCTGTGCCAGCATGGCGGGGATGTCCTGATTGAAGGTCCCGGCCAGCGCCACGTAATTGGAGGCGTGATTGGAGCGAAAGACCGTGCCGGGGGAATCGATGGCGCGGAGGAAGATCTCCGTCTCGTCCACCGTCTCATCCGCCGTGAGCAGCCGCATCTCCCCGCAGGCGATCTCCTGTGCCATGGGCGTGTTCTCAGGCACCTGCAGCGAGAGGATCGAAGCGTATTCGGGATTCATCTCGTTGATCAGACGCGCGCTTGCCAGTGCGTGGCGCTCCATGCCCTCGGGACCGCCAAGGCCCGAGATCAGAGTGACCGAGGTCTGGATGCCGCAGCGCTTGAGTTTCTGTCCCGCGTCGATGAGTTCCTGTGCGGTCTGTCCCTTCTTAATATGCAGCAGGATGTCGTCGTCCCCGGATTCCGCCCCGAGATAGACCATAGTCAGTCCGGCGGCCCGCAGGGCTTTCAGCTCGTCCTCGGATTTGCGCAGGACATCGGAAGCCGTTCCGTAAGCCGTCACGCGCTCCGCGTAAGGAAAGTGCGTCCGCACATATTCCAGCAGTTCAAGCAGGAGCTCCGTGCGTACGATCAGGGCGTCGCCGTCGGCAAAAAACACTCTTCTGACATAATTCTTATAGAGCCGGCTGCACTCCTCGAGATCCTGCAGGATCTCCTCCCGTTTCCTGATGCGGAAGCGTTTGTCGGTGTACATATAGCAGAAAGTGCATGTATTGTGGGAGCAGCCGATCGTGACCTGGATGATCAGGCTGTGCGCTTCGCTGGGCGGTCTGTAGACATCGCCTTCATATACCATATCGTTACTCTCTCTTTCTCTTGTTCACGGGCGCGTACGCCCCTTCAGTGAATGTTCGGGATCTGCCAGTTCACCGGCTCCACGCCGTGTTCCTCCAGGAACCGGTTGCAGGTGCTGAAGTGCCGGCAGCCGAAAAAGCCCCGGTATGCGGAAAGCGGACTGGGATGCGGCGCGCGAAGGACCAGGTGCCGCGGGTTGGTCAGCATGGGCGCCTTGCTCTGTGCAGGCGACCCCCAGAGCATGTAAACGATGGGCCTGTCCTGCCCGTTTACGGCTTCGATGATCGCGTCCGTAAACTGCTCCCACCCGCGGTGCCTGTGGGAGCCCGCCTCGTGGGCGCGCACGGTGAGTACGGTATTGAGGAGCAGTACGCCCTGTTTTGCCCAGGGCACGAGGTTCCCGTTGTCCGGCATCCGACAGCCCAGATCGTCGTGAAGCTCTCTGTAGATATTGACCAGGGAGGGCGGGATGTCCGGCTGGTCCGCCGGCACGGAAAAACTCAGCCCGTGCGCCTGGTGCACATTGTGATAGGGATCCTGCCCCAGAATGACCACTTTGACCTTCTTCAGAGGCGTCAGGTGCAGGGCGTTGAAGATGTCCTGCGGCGGCGGAAAGATCTGCCTTGTCCTGTACTCCTGCGCGACAAAACGGTACAAGTCCTTATAATAGGGTTTTTTAAATTCCGGCTGCACTGCCGCCAGCCAATCTCCGGTGATCGCCGCCATGATCGGCCTCCTTTATCATGCTTCCGCCGTTATTCCGGGGATGCTTCTGCCAGATGCTGCACCAGCGAGCGGAGGAACTTCCACAGGCGCTCCGTGGAGGAGCGGCTCAGTCTCTCTGCAGGCGTGTGGATATCGATGAGATCAGGGCCTATGGACACGCATTCCAGGCCGGGGATCTTTGCGGACAAAAGACCGCACTCCAGACCGCCGTGGATCACTGCCACTTCGGGCGCTTTTCCCGTCTCCTGCTCGTAGAGAGCGGCGACCGTATCGCGGAAAGGAGAATGCGCCTTGTACTCCCATGCGGGATAGGTTCCGACCACCTTGCTGCCGGCGCCATAACCGTAGGCCGCGCAGTGGAGCTTTTCGACAAGCATCCGCTTCTGGGATTCGATGCTGCTCCGGACCAGGAAGACCGTTTTGATCCCGTCTTCCTCCGTCCGAAGGATGCCGAGGTTCAAAGAAGTCTGCGGGAGACCGGCAAAAGAAGGACTGTAAGCGAGGACGCCGTCCGGCAGCGTCATCAGATACCGCAGGCAGTCCAGCGTCGCCTTGCGGGAGAATGCTTCTGTCGTCAGCACCGTGTCATTTTCTTCGCAGCTGATCTCCATGCCGGGATCCGTCAGCTCAAATTCGTGCCGGAGCGTCTCGCCGATCGCCTTGACCTGCGCGATGATCTGCTGCATCCGGTCCTCTTCGCCGTCTCTGCGGGACAGAAGGATCTGCGCGCAGGCCTCTCTCGGGATCGCGTTGTCCTTTCCGCCGCCTTCAAACGCGACCAGACGGAACTTGCAGTGTCCGAGCAGCTCGTAGAGAAGCCTGCCCAGTACGTAGACAGCGTTAGCCCTGCCCAGACGGATCGCTTCGCCGGAATGACCGCCCAGAAGGCCGCTGACCCGGATCGAAAGCGGGAAGCCTTCGCGCTCTTTTCTCCGCATCCGGAGTTTCTGGTGCACTTCCGCGCCGCCCGCGCAGCCCGCAGTGATAATGCCCTCCTGCTCGGAATCGATGTTGATCATCTTACGTCCCTTGATCCCCGAGAGATCCAGTGCCTGCGCGCCGATCATCCCGGTCTCCTCGTCCGCCGTAATAATACACTCCAGCGGAGGGCGGCGGATCGTCCGGTCGTCCATAAGGGCCAGCATCATGGCGACGGCGATCCCGTCGTCTCCGCCCAGGGTCGTGCCGTCAGCGCGGATCCAGTCTCCCTCCTCGATGACCGTGATCGGTTCCGTGACCATGTCGATCTCTTTGCCGCTCTCTTTTTCCAGGACCATATCCATGTGGCCCTGCAGGATCAGGGGCTCCGCGTTCTCCAGTCCGGGGCTGGCCGGGCAGAAGATCACGACATTGTCGGTGCTGTCCTTCCTGAACGGATAGCCGTGCTCTTTGGCAAAGCTGACCAGATATTCACTGATCGCGGCGGTGTGGCCGGATCCGTGCGGGATGGCGCAGATTTCCCTGAAATAGGAAAATACAGGCTCGGAATCAATCGCTTCAACCGGTTCTTCTTTCCGGATCATAACGGATTCCCTGTTTTTGGGTTTATTGTTCGGTTTTTTTCTTTTTTTGTTCTTCATTGCCATTTCACCCCCCGGTCCTATAGTCTGACAGAGACTCCTTTTTCGCGCAGATATTCTTTCACCTGTGAGATCTCGAGCTCTTTAAAGTGGAAAGGGAGGCTGCCAGTGCCGCATCCGCTTTTCCCTCCGTGAGTGCCTCGTAAAAATGTTCCATGGTCCCTGCACCGCCCGACGCGATGACCGGCACAGAGACCGCCTCGGCGATGGTGCGGGTGAGCGCCAGGTCATATCCGTTCTTTGTGCCGTCGCCGTCCATACTGGTAAGCAGGATCTCGCCGGCTCCCAGGCGGCACGCCTTGCGGGCCCACTCGACCGCGTCCAGCCCGGTGTCGATCCTGCCGCCGCTCCGGTAGACATTCCAGCCGCTTCCGTCCTCCCTGCGCCTTGCGTCGATCGCCACCACAATGCACTGGCTTCCAAACCGCTCCGCGCCTTCACTGATCAGCTCCGGACGGAGGATGGCCGCGGAATTGACGGACACCTTATCGGCCCCTTCGCGCAGGATGGCCCGCATATCGTCGACGGTCCGTATGCCGCCGCCCACCGTGAACGGGATAAAGACTCTCTCCGCGACGCGCCGCACCATGTCCGTCACCGTCTCTCTCGCGTCGCTCGTCGCCGTGATATCCAGAAAGACCAGTTCGTCCGCACCGGCCTTCGAGTAGGCCTCTCCCACTTCCACCGGGTCCCCGGCGTTGCGCAGATTGACAAAATTGATACCCTTTACCACATTTCCTGCATGCACGTCCAGACAGGGAATGATTCGTTTCGTCAGCATTTCTTATTCCTCCTGTCAAAACGGTTCAGACCTTCAGAAAATTCCTGAGGACGGCCATTCCGACGTCAGCGCTCTTCTCGGGGTGGAACTGGCAGGCAAATACATTTCCCTTCTCCACGGATGCGTCGATCTCCACGCCGTACCGGGTGCGCGCCGTCACGATCTCCGGGTCGCGCGCCTCCAGATAATAGGAATGGACAAAATAAACATAGCTGTGCTCCGGAATGTCCTGAAAGAGCCTCCCGGGATTGGGATAAGAGAGGTCGTTCCAGCCGATCTGCGGCACCTTTCTGCCCTCTCCTTCGGGGATCCGCTTTACGGTGCCCTTCAGGATGCCCAGTCCCTTCACGCCCGGACTCTCATCGCTCTCCTCGAACAGGAGCTGCAGCCCCAGGCAGATCCCCAGAAAAGGGATGTTCCTGTTTACTGCCTCGCGGATCACTTCCTCCAGACCCGCGGCCCGGATCTTTTCCATGGCGTCGCCAAAAGCGCCCACGCCGGGAAGAATAATGTGGTCTGCCCGCAGAACGGCATCCGGATCCGAAGTGAGAAGGCTGTCCTCAGAGAGAAAATGCAGGGCGTTTTCCACGCTGCGTATATTGCCCGCTCCGTAATCGATCAGTACAGTCATGATTTAAACCTGTTCCTTTCCCTTTTCGGTCTTTCCGGCGCGCTCGAGTTCGAACCAGAACATGACGCCGTTGTCATAATTCTCCGCGCCGAAGTCTCTCTGCAAAAGCCCCATGATGGCCTTTACGATGGATAATCCTACGCCGTTGCCGCCGTAGGCGCGGGTCCGCGCCTTGTCGACCTTGTAGAACTGCTCCCAGATGCGGGGCAGCGATTCCGCGGGGATCGGACTGCCCGTGTTGAATACGCTGACCCGGACACAGTCCCCCCGCTCCTGCAGCGTGATCTCGACGACCCTGTCGCCCTCCGCGTGATGGATGGCGTTGGTATAGTAGTTGGAGAAAACTTCCCTGACCAGGAACTCGTCCGACCACACGTATACCGGTTCCGTTACGTCAAAAAGTACTTTGACGCCGCTTTGCACGGCGAGTGTTTTGGCGCTCTCCAGATACCCGCGGATCAGCATGACCAGATCAAACCGCACCATCTCCACATTGCTCCGGCCGAATTCCAGTTCATTCAGCGTCAGGAGGCGCTGTACCATGCCGTTCATGCGCTTTGATTCGTCGACGATGACATCGCAGTAGTAGCGGGTGCTCTCCGGGTCATCCGCCACGCCCTCGGCGAGCCCCTCCGCATAGCCCTGGATCAGGGCAAGCGGCGTCTTGAGCTCATGCGTAACGCCGGTCAGAAATTCCTGGCGCATTTCTTCAGCCTTCTCCCGCCGCGCGATATCCTCCTTGAGCTCGCGGTTGGCGCTCTTAAGCTCTCCGATGGTCTCTTCGAGGATGCCGGAGAGCTCATTGATATTCTCGCCCAGCTCCGCGATCTCATTGCCGCTGCGGCCCTGATACTTGGCGCTGAAATCCAGTTTTTTCATGCGGTCCGAGATCTCCGTGAGGTCCCGTATAGGCTTGGAAACATAGCCCGCGAGAAAATAGGCAGCCACCGCCCCGAATAGCGCCACGAAAAGGCCCGACAAAGCAAGGAAGCGGGATGCGATGACCGTGCTCAGCCTGAGATTCTCGATGGCGCAGCGCAGCAGAAAAACGCTCCCGTCCTCCAGAATGCCCCACATTTCCATATACCGGATACCGAGGCGGCTGTCCAGAACGATCTGGATCCGGTAGTTCTCCGTCTTTTCCACGGTCCTGACCAGGTAATACTGGGTGCGGCTGCCGTTCTGTGCGTTCTCCGCGCTGTAATCGTCGGGCAGCGCCGGCGTCTCGCCCAGCAGGTTATCCCACATGCGGCGGAGGAGGGTCTGATCCTCCGTCACATAGGCGCTCACGGCGGAGGAATTGCTGTCCATGACGACGATCCCGATTTCGTCCCTGTCTGCGATCTCCCGCAGACTTTCGACAAACGATTCGTCAGCCAGTTCCCCGGACCTCGATGCCTCCTGCAGGAGATTGTAGTCGCTTACAAGGCGCTTCTGCCGTTCCCGCAGATAGTACTGTTCGAGAAAAAAGTGGTTCAAAAGCCATGTCAGACCGATGGCGCACAGAATGAGGAGGACAAAGATCACTGTAAACTGGACATGGAGCGAATTGCGTCCGCTCCATGTCTTTTTCTGCCCAGATTCAGGTTTGTCAGCTGTCTTTTTCAAACTTGTACCCCAGTCCACGGATGGTGCGGATGAGTTCCCCTTTCTCACCGAGTTTTCCCCGCAGCATTTTGACGTGGGTGTCAATGGTGCGGGCATCTCCGTAATAGTCGTAATTCCATACGTTGTTGAGTATCTTCTCCCGTGAGAGCGCAATGCCGCGGTTCTCCATAAAATACGAGAGAAGTTCAAATTCCTTGAAGCTCAGCTCGACCGGCGCGCCGTCGATCGTGACGGTGTGTTCATCCCTGTTGAGGACGATCCCGCCGCTTTCAAGGACATTCCGGGGCGCGCTTCCCGACGTTCTCCTCAAAATAGCGCCGATCCTTGCCATGAGCGTCCTCGGACTGAAGGGCTTGGAGACATATTCGTCCACGCCCAGTTCAAAGCCCCTCAGCTCGTCCCGCTCGTCGCTTCTGGCGGTCAGCATGATCACGGGCACCTGCGAATCCCGCCGGATCTCCCGCAGGACCTCCCAGCCGTCCATGACGGGCATCATCACGTCCAGTATGACAAGGGCGATATCCTTATTGCCGGCAAACAGATCCAGCGCCTGCGCTCCGTTCTCTGCTTCCAGCACGTCGAACCCGTCCCTTTTCAGGAAGTCTCTGAGGAGGGAGCGCATTCTCGGCTCGTCATCTACGACCAGTATTGTCTGTCTGCTCATTCTTTTTTACCAATCAATATATTTTTGCCGCAGATCAGTCTCTTCAGCGGGGAAGTTCCGTCACAGTGAATACCGCACTGCTCCGGGGCGCCAGCTCAAAGAAGGGGCTGTCCATGAAGACGGCCTTTTCGTAATAATAACGGCGGTCGTTCGCGGCAGTATAGATGTTCAGGCTCCAGGCGGATCCCGCGGGAAGTGCCGGCAGCCGGATCTTCTGGGGCTCCCAGAAGACGTTCATGACGAGATAAACCACGTCGTCTCCCCGGTTGTCGGGAAGTCTGCCCGCGTACATGATGCCGAGCACATGATTGGCCATGGTGATCTCGTGGTCGTCCGGGTTGGAGCCGCACAGCGTTAAGTGAGCCAGCCCGCAGTGTGCGTGCGGCAACGTCCTGCTGATCACCGGGTGCGCTTTTCGGAAGGCGATGAGCGCCTTGACGAAATTGTAATATTCGCGGTGGATATACAGGTAGTCCCAGTTGAGCCAGGAGATCTCATTGTCCTGGCAGTAGCTGTTGTTGTTGCCGTACTGGGTGTTCCCGAACTCATCGCCGGCCAGCAGCATCGGCGTTCCCCGGCTGAGCATCAGGGCGGTCATCGCGTTGCGCATCATCTTGAGGCGCAGTTCCTTGATGCTCTCGTTGTCCGTCGGTCCCTCCACGCCGCAGTTCCAGCTTCGGTTGTCGTCCGAGCCGTCCGCGTTGTCCCATCCGTTCACTTCGTTGTGCTTCCGCTCGTAGGAGAACAGATCGTTGAGCGTAAAGCCGTCGTGGCAGGTGATGAAATTGATGGAGGAATTATATCCGCTGTAGGGCGGGTCTCCGTACAGGTCCATCGAACCGGTGATCCTTGCCGCCGCTTCGGGCGCCTGCCAGTAGTTGCCTTTCAAAAAGTCGCGCAGACAGTCCCTGTAGCGTCCGTTCCACTCCGACCAGCGCTGGTAGGCGGGGAAATGCCCCACCTGATAAAGACCGCCCGCGTCCCAAGGTTCAGCGATCAGTTTGGTTCCGCGCAGAACGGCGTCCGTGGCGATCATGCGGATCAGCGGCGGATTGTCCATGGGTGCGCCGTCCTCTCCTCTCGTCATGATGCTGGCCAGGTCAAAGCGGAATCCGTCGATGTGGTACTCGGTCACCCAGTAGCGCAGGCAGTCGACGATATAGCGCATGACGGATGGATTATTGCAGTTGAGCGCGTTGCCGCAGCCGCTGAAATTGTAGTAGGTGCCGCCCGGGGTCAGGGAGTAGAACAGATTGTTGTCGATTCCCTTAAATCCGTAGAAGGGGCCGGTCATATTGCCCTCCGCCGTGTGGTTGAAGACGACGTCGAGAATGACTTCGATCCCGTTCTCCTTCAGGAGCCGGACCAGTTCCTTTAATTCCGTTCCCTCCTCGTTGTACTCCTGCGAGGCGGTGTAGGCAGAGTTGGGCGCAAAAAACGACACCGTGTTGTAACCCCAGAGCTCCATGAGGACTTTTCCGCCGTAGGTGCGGGCGTTGATCATCTCGTCAAATTCAAAGACGGGAAGGAGCTCGACCGCCGTGACCCCCAGATCCTTCAGATAGGGGATCTTTTCGATGATGCCCGCAAAAGTCCCCGGGAATTTTACGCCGGAGGAGCGGTGTCTTGTAAAACTCCGCACGTGCATCTCATAGATGACGGTATCCTCCATGGGCGTGTGCAGGAAGTCATTGTTTTTCCATCGATATGTGTTCCGCACGACTCTGGCGTGGTAGTCTGCGTTTGTTTTGGCGGCGCCCCAGGCTTTCTGCCCGGTGACCGCCTTGGCGTACGGGTCCAGCAGTACCCGGTTCTTGTTGAAGAGCAGTCCCTTATGGGGATCGTAGGGGCCGTCCAGCCGGTATCCGTACTCGAACTGCTCGGGCGTGAGCCCGGCGACAAAAATAGAATAGACGCCGCCGATCCGATAGGATTCAGGGATCCTGATGACCGTAAAGGGCATATCCTGCTTTCTTTTGAACAGCAGCAGTTCACAGCTCGTTGCGCCGCAGGACGTAAAGGTGAAATTGATCCCGCCGGGAACCTGCGTCGCGCCGGGAAGCAGATAATTGCCCGGACGCACGGAATACCCCCCGATGTGATCGGCGGGTATTTTGTTCCTGTGGGAATGTACCGTGCTGTCTTGTGAAGTTATGCTATTTTCCGCATCTGTCTCGAGAATTCTGCGGACAGCATCAAAACGTGCCATAATCCATCCTGTCCTACCTGCTTATGCAGGGTAAGCACCGTTAACGGTATCAGCCTTGGTGAGATCAACTTTTTCCTGCTGTGCCAGGCGGTATTTGAAAAATTCAACCGCCACCTGCGGGAACAGTGCGTAGGACAGAACATCTTCATCCTGCTGTTTCCAGGGCGCAACCTCCTGCTCAAGCTTTTCAAGCTGGGGCTCGATGAGGTCCGCGGGACGGCAGGTAATGCGTTCTTCGTCTCCGATGACTTTTCTGACGACTTCCGGATCCATGGGACGCATAGTCTGGCCGTATCGTCCGGCTACCAGATCTTTGGTCTGCGCCGTCGAGATCTTGTAGCGCTCGCCCAGAAGGACGTTCATGACCGCCTGTGTGCCGACGATCTGTGAGGAGGGCGTGACAAGGGGCGGCTCTCCCAGATCCTTGCGCACGCGGGGCACTTCCTCGAGCACTTCCGTCAGCTTGTCCGAAGCGCCTTGCTCCGCAAGCTGGCTGACCATGTTGGAAAGCATGCCGCCCGGGACCTGGTAAAGGAGCGTCCGGATGTTGACGCCCAGGACCTTTGTGCTGAGAAGACCGTTTTCGAGGCATTCTTCCCGGTAAGGGGCAAAATAGTCGGTGATCTCTTTGAGCAGCGCCTGATCGTATCCCGTATCATAGGGGGTGCCCTGCAGCGCGCCTACCATGACTTCGGTGGCAGGCTGCGAAGTGCCCATGGCCAGAGGGCTCATGGCGCAGTCGATGATGTCCGCGCCCGCCTCAATGCACTTGAGGTAGGTCATGGATGCGCATCCCGAAGTGTAGTGGGTGTGGATATCCAGCGGCAGGTCGGAACCGGATTTGATGGCTTTAACGAGCTTCTCCGCCTCATAGGGGACAAGGAGCCCCGCCATATCCTTGATGCAGATGGAGTCGGCGCCCATCTCCTCGATCCGGCGCGCTATGCCGGTCCAGTATTCTTCCGTGTAGGCGTCGCCGATCGTGTAGGCCAGGGCGATCTGTGCGTGGCCGCCCTCTTTTTTGGTGGCGCGCACGGAGGTCTCCAGATTGCGGAGGTCGTTCAGGCAGTCGAAGATCCTGATGATGTCAATGCCGTTGGCGATGGATTTCTGTACGAAATACTCCACGACGTCATCGGCGTAGTGATTGTAGCCGAGGATATTCTGGCCGCGCAGGAGCATCTGGAGCTTTGTATTTTTAAACCCTTCGCGGAGCTTTCTGAGACGGACCCACGGATCCTCCTTGAGGAAGCGCAGGCAGGCGTCAAAAGTAGCGCCGCCCCAGCATTCGACGGAGTGATATCCCACCTGGTCCATTTTGTCGACGATGGGAAGCATGATCTCTGTAGGCATCCTGGTCGCGATCAGGGACTGATGTGCGTCGCGCAGGATGGTTTCTGTGATCTTGACGGGTTTTTTGACCTGTTCAGACATATCTGTAATTCCCTCTCATTCTTTCATTTATCAAACGATCCCGAAAACAGCCATGAAGACGCCCGCCACGACGGCGGTTCCGATGACGCCTGCCACATTGGGGCCCATGGCGTGCATCAGCAGGAAGTTGGTGGGATCGTATTCGGAGCCGACCTTCTGGGAGACGCGCGCCGCCATGGGAACGGCGGAAACGCCCGCGCTGCCGATCAGAGGATTGACCTTGCCCCCGGTCGCCACCATCATCAGCTTGCCGAACAGGACACCTGCGGCGGTGCCGAAGGAAAAGGCGATGAGTCCGAGCGCGACGATCTTGAGGGTCGTGATATTCAGGAAGGCCTCGGCACTGGTCGTCGCGCCGACGGAGGTGCCCAGAAGAATAACGACGATATACATCATGGCGTTGGAGGCGGTCTCTGTCAGCTGTCTCACCACGCCGCACTCACGGAACAGATTGCCCAGCATCAGCATGCCGACAAGAGGCGCCGTGGTGGGAAGGATCATGCAGACGACGATCGAGACGATGATGGGAAACAGGATCCTCTCCAGTTTGGATACCGGGCGGAGCTGCTCCATCTTGATCTTTCTCTCCTTTTCGGTCGTGAGGAGCTTCATGATCGGCGGCTGGATGATCGGGACCAGCGACATGTAGGAGTACGCCGCCACGGCGATGGGGCCAAGAAGCTCAGTCTGTCCCAGCTTGGAGCACAAAAAGATCGAAGTCGGTCCGTCCGCGCCGCCTATGATGGAAATGGCGGCCGCTGCTTTGCCGTTGAAGCCCAGCGCGATGGCGCCGAAATAAGCGGAAAAAATGCCGAACTGCGCGGCAGCGCCCAGAAGGAAGCTGCTGGGGTTGGCGATCAGAGGACCGAAATCGGTCATTGCCCCGACGCCCATAAAAATGAGGGAGGGCAGGATCGCCCACTCGTCCAGTTGGAAAAGTAGTACAGAAGACCGCCTGAAGATGTCTCGGTGGGCGCCGCCATGATATCGGGATAGATATTGACCAGCAGCATGCCGAAGGCAATCGGTACAAGCAGGAGGGGCTCAAAATCATGCGCGATCGCAAGGTAGAGAAATACGAGTGCGACGACGATCATGAGATAATTGCCCCAGGTCAGGTTCAGGAATGCGGTCTGATGTACTAAGTTATTCAGAGTACTCACAATATAATCCATAACTTAGTCTCTCCTTCGTTAAGGCCGGGATCGGTCTGCCCTTTTTCAGTCAATGGTTGCCAGTAATGTTCCGGCCTCAACGGGATCGCCCACCGCGCAGTCGATCGACGCGACAGTCCCGTCGACGGGCGAAACCATGGGGATCTCCATCTTCATGGCTTCCACGATCACGATCGTATCGCCCTTTTTGACAGACTGGCCCACGGAGGCTTCTACTTTGAAGACTTTGCCTGCCGCGCCGGCTTCCACTCTGTTCTTTCCGGTGCCTCCCCCTGCTGCAGGCGCTGCTGCCGGAGCGGGAGCAGCGGGCGCAGCCGCTCTCCTGGGCGCAGGCGCTGCGGGAGCCGCCGTGCCGTTCTTCTCTTCTACTGTCACATCATAAGCCACGCCGTTGACGGTGATGGTATAGTTTTTCATTTTATCTCCTCCACACTGAGTGTATTGATCAGATGACCCGTTAATATCCGTTTCTCAGAATCTTCTGCGCGATTTCCGGATGGAGCGCACGACAAACCCGTCCGCGGAAGCCTTTCCTTCGTAGGCCGCCACAGCTGCGGCGATGACGGCGACAAGGGCCGCGTCGTCCGCGTAGTCCGTATCGTCCTGCACTGCGCTGTCAGAAGCCGCCGCTTTATCAGAAGCTTCTGCCGCGGCTGAGGG
This sequence comes from Lachnospiraceae bacterium, assembly GCA_017405805.1. Taxonomy (GTDB): domain Bacteria; phylum Bacillota; class Clostridia; order Lachnospirales; family Lachnospiraceae; genus CAG-791. The sequence continues at coordinate 48,022 of JAFQZU010000005.1, read as the reverse complement.
CTTTGTCTTTCTTGCGCCTGCACCGCCGATCAGCCTGCCGAAGAGGGCAATGATGAGGGACAGAAGAATGAGGACGGCAAAAGTCGTTCCCATGCCCAAAAGCGTGTTCATGCCTGCCTGCTGCATCAGTTCCCCGAAACTGTATATGACATTGGTGGTGATGCCCGTGATATTGGAGTAGGAATCTCCCATCTCCACGCTGAAGACGACTTCGGCGTCGTGGGAGCTTCCGTCTACGAGCATGCGCACGGTCCCGTCCGTCTTCGTGAATACCGCGGACGACCCTTCGATCGACAGGATCTCCCCGATATCTTTTCGTGCGTTCTCCCAGCTGTCCAGCGCAGGCCCGTAGACCGGGTCCTCGGCGCTCATAACGGAAGTGCCTGTCTCGACTGCTTCATCCATGGAAAGAATGAACTGCTCGGCAGAGTCGTACCACTGCTGCTCCTGTTCCTGTGTCAGCTCCAGCGCATCGGGATCGGGAGCGGACTGCGAGCTTCCGCCGCAGGCCGTCAGCATAGCGCACAGCGCAAGGATACAGACGAAGACAGGTATGGTTTTCAGCCATTTCTTCATAGTCTAATAGTCTCCTTTATCTGGTGCTGTGCTTCCTGGAAGGCAGCTCCTCTCTCTTGGTATAAAGAATCTCGAGGGCGCCGATCAGATATTTGCGCAGAGCGGCGGGCTCGACGATCTGGTCCACAAATCCTCTTGCCGCTGCGCTGCCGATGCTGTTCTGCACCGCTTCGTAGTGTACTGCTGTTTCCTTAAGCGCTTCCTTGCCCGCATCGGGCGCCATGATCCTGGCAGCGAGGTCCGGATCCATGATGCCGACCGAGGCGGCGGGGAAAGCGAACGTGAGGTCCGCGCCGGAGGATTTCGCGTTCATCACGGCGTAGGCGCTGCCGATCGTCCTGCCGGTGATGACATTCACCTTGGGAACGGTCGCGCCGGCGATGGCTGAAGTGAGCTTTGCGGCTGCGGATGCGATCCGCTGTTCCTCCTCCTTGGAGGAGGCAAAGCCCCGCACGCTGGTGAGCGTGATCAGAGGCAGCTCGAAAGCGTCGCAGAAGCGGACAAAATCGGCCGCCTTCATGCATCCGTCCGCTGTGAGGACAGGTTCGTATTCCGCGATGCACTCTCCTTCCTCGTCAAAAGCGGCACTGCGATTGCCGATCACGCCGGCAGTCCATCCGCCGAGCTTTACGAAACCGACTGCCATCTCGGGCGCGAAGTCTTTTTTGAGCTCGATAAAACGGCCGTAATCGGCGGCCTCTTCCATGAGCGCCGCGGGATCGGCACAATAGGCTGCCGCGGAGGGGCAGTCCCTGTTCATATCGTCTTCACAGTCCGCATCCGCGTCATCCTCATTGTTGGAGGGGAGCACGCCGATCAACTCACGGATCTGTCCCAGGATCTCCCCTTCGGATCCGACATAGTCGACATTCCCGCAGGCTTCCTTACTCGCTGCGGAGGAAGTATTGTCCTTCTCTTCCGTATTGCCTGCGATCGTATTGGGCGCATTGACAAAGAGCCGCGCGCCGCTCTCCATGAAAGTAAAATCGCAGAGGGACGCAGCCACTGCCAGACCGCCGCCGCACTGGCCGAACACGGCACAGAGCTGCGGAATGACGCCGGACGCCTTCGACTGTCTTGCATAGATGGAGGCAAATGCTTCCAGGGAGTCGATTCCCTCCTGCAGGCGCAGACCGGCCGAATCCAGAAGGCCGATGACCGGAGCGCCGGTCCGTATGGCAAGATCATACACTGCAGTGATCTTGCGCGCATGCATCTCGCCGATACTTCCGCCGAGAACGGATGCATCCTGACTGTAAACATATACCAGTCTGCCGTCGATCAGGCCGTAACCGGTGATGACGCCGTCAGAGGGGGTGTCAGCGGTTTTCAAGCCAAAATCCGTTGCTCTCGCCCTCACGCCGGCTCCGATCTCAACGAAGCTGTTTTCATCGAGCAGGGATATTAGTCGCTGCCTCGCTTGTGAAGAACTGCTCATATAAATGACCTCCAAATATTATTAACGCAAACCCAATATCAATAAAATAGGGCACGTCTTGAAACTTAGCTATGACCTGCTGTAACAGCATCTTTTACAGTATAGCACAGATAATAAAAAACCCCTATATTATTTTTTAACGTGTTAATACTGTAAAGAGTACTCAATTCAGACGTCCAGCCGTGTACTGACTTCCGCCTCTGCCTCTTCGCGCAGCTCTTCCACGCGAAGCGCGTCCATCTCGGGCAGTTCGTCCAGTGACGCGATCCCGAAGGACCGCAGGAAGGTCTCCGTCGTCCCGAACAGAAGCGGTCTTCCGGGCGCCTCCTTGCGCCCCACCTCCTCCACCAGGTCATAGCTGACCAGGCGGTTAATGGCGAAATCGCTGTTGACGCCGCGGATATTCTCCACCTCCGCCCTGGTCACGGGCTGTTTGAACGCGATGATGGAGAGGGTCTCCAGGAGTGTGTTGGTGAGCGTCATTTTTTTTGGCGCCTTCGCTACTTTTACGAGGTAGGGATAATACTCATTTCTGGTGGAAAGCTGTACGGCGTCCTCGTACCGGTTGACAGCCAGAGAACTGTTTGCCTCATCGTAAAAAGCAGCCAGCGCATCCACTGTCTCCCGCGCCTGTTCCGGCGTACAGTCCAGCGCGTCCGCCAGGACCGGGATTCTTACGGAGTCGCCCATCGCGAAGAGGATCGCCTCCACGGCAGCCATTTTTTCGTTCATATCTTTTCTTCCTTATCACGCCTCTTGCGGCACAAGTTCAATTACGGAAATCTCACCGGGATTCATGAAACGGAGCGGCATCTTATGCATCCCCATGCCGCAGCTCAGGATCATCCTGCATGTCCTTTTGTCCGCCCCCGGTATGGGACGCTCATAGACGCCCGCACTGTAGCGCGGGAAAAAACCGGACTGCGGACCGATGATCCCTCCGATCAGGGGGAGTCTCGCGACGCCGCCGTGTATGTGGCCGCAGAGACAAAGATCCGCGCCCCAGTCCGCGTAAGCTTCGAACTGGTCCGGCGTGTGGGTGAGAAGGACCGTAAACACGTCCGGGCGGTTCTGGCCGATCATGCTTTCAATCCGGTCCGCGGACAGGGTCCGCATATGAAACCGCTCGTAATAATCCATAGGCAGTTCCAGTCCCTGCAGAAGGGTCCCGGATATATCCCTTCCCGAGTTGTGCAGAAGACATACGCCGCACGCCTTAAGGCTGTCCGCAAACCTTTCGTAGAGACGGTCTTTCCCGCCGTCCTCCATCAGATGCTGTTCGTGGTTGCCGTTGACATAAAAGACAGGCGCTGCGGCGGCGAGCCTTCTGACCAGGGAGAGACTGTTCTCACAGAAGTCTCCTCCTTTTACCGCCTTTTTGTAGACGATCAGGTCGCCCCCGAGCAGGACCGCATCCGGACCGATCTCTCTGACCGCGTCCACGATCTTCTCATTGTCCGGCGGATAGACCTTTTCATGCAGGTCCGTCAGCAGGACATATCTGACCGGCTTTGCGATCCTCCTGTCGCGCACGACATATCTGCGCACCACAAAACGGCGGTTGTCAGCAAACAGAACCGCCGCAAAAAATATCAAAAATAAAACGATCAGAATGAGAATGATCCTGTATACCGGATTCAAGTCAGATCTCCGAAACGAATTCTAAAAAAAATCCCCTGAACGCGTTCAGGGGATTTCTCATAACCTGCATTGGCAACGCTGCAAATCAGTTATATTTGCGTTTTCTGGCGGCCTCAGACTTTTTCTTGCGCTTTACGCTGGGCTTCTCGTAATGTTCTCTCTTACGAATTTCCTGCTGGATGCCCGCCTTTGCGCAGCTTCTCTTAAAACGGCGCAGCGCGCTGTCAAGAGTCTCGTTTTCTTTTACAATTACGCTCGACATACTTACCTACCCTCCCTTCAGTCCCTTCAGATTATGACTGATCGGGTTAATATATGCTTAAAAAAACGCACGAATTTATTTTAGCATATTATGAATATATGTCAAACTCTTTTTTAAGCAATTTGACTTTCCAGAACGGAAGGCGCCTTCTGAAGCGCACTTTCGATCCCGGCAGGATTCTTGCCGCCCGCCTGTGCCATATTGGGACGTCCCCCGCCGCCGCCGCCGACTTCCTTCGCGATGGCTTTGATCAGGTTCCCTGCGTGGGCGCCCTTTTTGACGGCGTCCTCCGTGGCCATGGTCATCAGGTTGACTTTGCCGTCCTTCTCGGAGATGAGAAGGACTACGCCGCCGCCCATCTGCTCCTTGAGCTGGTCGCCCAGGTCGCGCAGACCGTTCATGTCCACATCCTTCAGAGAAGCAGCCAGGAATTTGACGCCCTTGATCTCCGTCACTTTGTCCATGACATTGCCCAGCGCGCTCTTCGCTTCCTTAGACTTGAGGGATTCGTTCTCGCTCTTTACAGCCTTGAGCTCTTCCTGCAGCTTTCTGATGTGCTCCGCCAGCGTAGCGGGCGTCGCCTTGACCAGATTTGCCGCCTCATTCAGCTCCTGCTCCATGTTCTCGTAATAGGCGCGGACATTGTCGCCGGTAAGGGCTTCGATCCTGCGCACGCCGGCCGCGACGCCGTTCTCGGACAGGATCTTGAACTGACCGATCTGGCTGGTGTTGGCGACATGGGTTCCGCCGCAGAGCTCGGTGGAAAAATCGCCCATCTTCACGACGCGCACCTCGTCGCCGTACTTCTCGCCAAAGAGCGCCATTGCGCCGCTCTTCTTGGCGTCCTCGATGCCCATCACGGCCGTCTCTACCGCAAGGCCTTCGGAGATCTTCTCGTTGACGAGGTTCTCCACTGCCTTCAGTTCATCGGCCGTCATCGCCTGGAAGTGGCTGAAGTCGAATCGGGTGCGGTCCGCATCCTGATAGGAGCCCTTCTGCTCGACATGGGTGCCGAGCACTTCGCGCAGCGCCTTCTGCATCAGGTGGGTCGCGCTGTGGTTGCGGCAGGTATCCCTGCGGTTCTTCGCGTCCACGCACAGCGTCACGACGTCGCCCATCTTGAACATACCGCCGGTGACCCGGCCGATGTGGGCGATCTTGGAGCCCGCCACGTGCTCGGTCTTCTCTACTACAAAAGTGCTCTTTCCGCAGCTGATGGTGCCGATATCGCCGACCTGTCCGCCCATGGTGGCGTAGAAAGGCGTTTCCTTCGTGATGATGGCGGCGCGCATGCCGTCCGTGACCGCCTCTGCCACTTCATCGGGTTCCTCTTCGGACTCGTCATGGAGATGCGCCAGGGCGATGATCTCGCTGTCCTGCGTGAGCTTGTCGTAACCGTCAAATTCGGAGTTGCAGGCCGCGTCCATCTGGTCGTAGACCGTCGCTTCTTTCCCGCTCATGGAAGTCTTGATCCAGCTGCCCTTGGATTTGGCTCTCGCCTCTTCCCTCGCCTTCTCGAAGCCCTCCACATCGACGGTAAAACCGTTCTCCTCCAGCACATCCTGGGTGGAGTCGATGGGGAAGCCGTAGGTGTCATAGAGCAGGAAGGCGTCGCCGCCGCTCAGCTCGGTCTTGCCCTCCGCGCGGAGCTTGTCCTGCATGCCGGCCAGAATATCCAGTCCCTGGTCGATGGTCTTGGCAAAGCGCTCTTCCTCTATAGCAAGGTTCTTGAGGATGAAGATCCTCTTCTCTTCCAGTTCCGGATAGCCGTCCTTGGATCCCTCGATGACCGCCTCTGCGAGCTTGGTCATAAAGGCACCTTTGATCCCGAGCTTTCTGCCCTGCCGGATGGCGCGGCGGATCAGTCTCCTGAGAACGTAGCCTCTTCCTTCATTGCTCGCCATGATACCGTCGGAGATCATGAAGGTCGCGGAGCGGATGTGGTCGGTGATGATGCGGACGGAGACATCCGTCTCGTGGTCTTTGCCGTACTCGCAGCCTGCGAGGGCGCAGACCTCGTCTCTGAGCGCGCGGACCGTGTCCACGTCAAAAAGGGAGGAGACATCCTGCACAGCCACGGCCAGACGCTCCAGGCCCATGCCCGTATCGATGTTCTTGTGCTCGAGCTCGGTGTAGTTGCCGTGTCCGTCGTTGTTGAACTGGGAGAAGACCACGTTCCACACTTCCATGTAGCGGTCGCCCTCGCCGCCCATGACGTCCTCGGGACCGTTCCCCCACTTCTCGCCGCGGTCATAGTAGATCTCGGTGCAGGGGCCGCAGGGGCCGGAGCCGTGCTCCCAGAAGTTGTCAGCCTTTCCGAACTTGTAGATCCTGTCGGCGGGGATATGCATGTCGTTCAGCCAGATATTGTAGGCTTCGTCGTCGCCTTCATAGACAGAGGGATAGAGCCTGTCGGGATCAAGGCCGACCCATTCGGTCAGAAATTCCCAGGCCCACGGGATCGCTTCTTTTTTGAAGTAATCGCCGAAGGAGAAGTTGCCCAGCATCTCGAAGAAGGTGCCGTGTCTGGCAGTTTTGCCGACATTCTCCAGGTCGCCCGTGCGGATGCATTTCTGGCAGGTGGTCACACGGTTCCTGGGCGGGATCTCCTCTCCGGTAAAATAAGGCTTCAGGGGAGCCATGCCGGAGTTGATGATCAGAAGGCTCTTGTCGTTGTGAGGCACCAGTGAAAAACTGTTCATTCTCAGATGTCCCTTGCTCTCGAAGAACTTGAGGAACATCTCGCGAAGTTCGTTAACGCCGTAATATTGCATTGGAATCACCTCTTATCAGAAATCAAATTTGTCTGAGAACCACGCATCCAGCTCGTCGATCGGGACGCGGACCTGCTCCATGCTGTCGCGCATGCGGATCGTGACGGCCTTGTCGGTCTCGGAATCGAAATCGTATGTCACGCAGAAAGGCGTGCCGATCTCATCCTGTCTTCTGTAGCGCTTGCCGATATTGCCTCTGTCGTCGTACTCGCAGTTGAAGCGTCTGCTGAGCTTTTTGTAGATCTCAAAGGCCTGGTCGCCGAGCTTCTTGGACAGCGGAAGGACGCCGACCTTGACGGGCGCGAGCGCGGGATGGAAGCGCATGACGGTTCTCTTGTCGCCGCCCTCCAGCTCCTCTTCGTCGTACGCGGCGCAGAGGAACGCGAGCGTGACGCGGTCCGCGCCCAGTGAAGGCTCTACGACATAGGGAATGTACTTGACCTTCTTGCCGTCGTCAAAATAGCTCATATCCTCGCCGGAGGTGTTCTGGTGCTGTGTCAGGTCGTAGTCCGTGCGGTCCGCGATGCCCCACAGTTCGCCCCAGCCGAAGGGAAATTTGAACTCGATATCCGTGGTGGCTTTGGAATAGAAGGAGAGCTCTTCCTGATCGTGATCGCGCATGCGGGTCTCTTCCTTCTTAAGTCCCAGCGTCATGAGCCAGTTCCAGCAGAAGTCCTTCCAATAGGCGAACCACTCGAGATCCGTGTCGGGCTCGCAGAAGAATTCCATCTCCATCTGCTCGAACTCCCTGGTCCGGAAGGTGAAGTTGCCGGGCGTGATCTCATTGCGGAAGGATTTTCCGATCTGGCAGATGCCGAAGGGGATCTTCTTGCGGCTGGTGCGCTGCACGTTCTTGAAGTTTACGAAGATGCCCTGCGCCGTCTCGGGACGGAGATACACGGTCGCGCTGGAGTCCTCGGTGACGCCCTGGAAGGTCTTGAACATCAGGTTGAACTGCCGGATGTCCGTCCAGTGGAACTTGCCGCAGCTGGGGCAGGGAACGTTGAACTTGTTGATAAAGCTCATCATCTCGTCGGCGGTCCAGCCGTCTACGCTGCCGTCCAGCGTCATCTCGTGCTCGGCGGCATAATCCTCGATCAGCTTGTCCGCGCGGAAGCGCTCGCCGCAGGACTTGCAGTCCATCAGCGGATCGGAAAAGCTGGCAAGATGTCCGCTGGCCACCCAGGTGCGGGGATTCATGAGGATCGCGCAGTCCACGCCGACGTTCTCCGGGCTCTCCTGCACGAATTTCTGCCACCAGGCTTTCTTGACGTTGTTCTTGAGCTCAACGCCGAGATTTCCGTAATCCCAGGTGTTGGCAAGTCCGCCGTAGATCTGGGAACCGGGATAAATGAACCCTCTTGCATTACACAGCGCAACGATCTTATCCATTGTCTTTTCCATCTGCTACTTCACTCCTTTATATAGATTGTTCAGCTCAATTGATCTTTGAGGACACTTAATCTCTAATTATAGAGTACGTCTCCTTATTTTGCAACGACCTCCAGGATATCCAGGCTCTGAAAATGGTGCGGAAACGTACGTTTTCTGAGCCTTCCCGCGATTTGGAGGAGCTCCCTGAGGACTTCCTCCGACACGCCGAAGGAGTAGACCTTCGCGGGCGGGGTATCCCAGAGAAAATGCAGCGCGTGGATGGTCGCGGGAAGATACTTATCCGGATCGGGCGCCTCGAACTCCCCCTCCAGCATGACCGCCTTGATCTCGAAGATCCCGCGGACGAGCCGGTTGTCAAACTTCTCCGACGAGAGGGCGCGCAGCGCCTGGTATCCGAGGATCAGCAGCGCGTCCGCATCCATATTTTCCGCCGTGCAGTACTCCAGAATCTCCATAAAGTAGGATCCGTAGCAGGTCGCGGTGATGTCGGCGCGCAGCGTCTCGAAATAATTCTGCACCTGTGCCGACAGGAGCTGGTTGCTGCTGCGGCCGAAAAAGACACGGAACCTGCCGAATACAAAGGGACTGGCAGACGCCATGAGAGGGCTGCCGGGCTTGCGCGATCCTCTGGCGAAAGCGGAGATCTTCCCTTTCTCCCTGGTCAGGATCTCCACCCGCCTGTCGTACTCTCCGATCGGCATACTGCGCAGGATCATTCCTGTCAGTTCTTCTCCACCGGAAAAAGCCATCGCCGACCTCCGTTCAGAGCGCCGTGATCAGCGACCAGGCGCAGATCGTCGGCAGAGACAGAAGCGTCGATACTATGACGAGCCTTGTGGCAAAGCCCGGATCCCGGTCATAGTTCTCCGCAAGCATGCTGGTTGTCGCGCCGGCGGGCATACCGGCCAGGATGGTGCTCAGTCCGCGGACCATGGGGCTGACCGGCAGGACAGAGCAGACCGCAAATACGATGAGCGGAATGACGATCAGGCGCTGCAGGCTGTATTTGAACACGTCGGCGTCCTTAAAAGAATGAGGATCGATCTCCGACAGGATCATACCGATGACCATCATAGAGAGCGCCGTGTTGCACCGCCCCACTGTCCGGAGCGGGGTCAGAATGATCTCCGGGAGCGGAAGCTGCGTCAGAAACAGGACGAGCCCGATGACACAGGCCACTACGCAGGGGTGCGTGAGGACCTTTTTGAGGAGCTTTTTCCTGTCTGTCTGTCCCTCGAAAAGCGCCAGTCCCGAGGACCACATCATTACGCGGACGGGGATCAGGAAGATACTGGCAAGCATCAGGCCCTCCGGGCCATAGATCCCCTCCGCGATCGGGTTGCCCAAAAATCCGGCGTTGGAACAGATGATGCCGTAGCGAAGGGAGATCTGTCTGTTTTCCTCTTTCCTGCCGTAGAGGATTTTCCCGTACCACACCGCGAAGACCTGGATCCCCGCGGATACCAGAAAGATCGCGATGCACGCCTGCAGCATCTCCCCGGACGATTCCATGACGAAGGACTGCACGATATTGCAGGGGAGGACCAGATGGATGACGAGCCGGTTAATGCTCTTTTGCCCCTCCCTGCTCACGATATTCAGTTTTCTTACGATAAGCCCCAGCCCCACCATGGAAAACAAGGTGATCTGCAGCGTGATCAATTCTCTCATTTCCGGTATTTTTTGATATCGTATCCAAAATGCTTCAGCTGCAGATCATTGTCCTTCCAGTCCTTCCGGATCTTAACCCACAGCTTCAGGTTGACTTTGCACTGCAGCATCTGTTCGATGTCCGTGCGCGCGGCGGTCCCGATCTTTTTGAGCATCTCGCCCTTTTTGCCGATGACGATCAGCTTGTGGGATTCGCGCTCGCAGATGATGGAGGCGTCGATGTCGCAGATGAGCGACCCGTCTTTTCTCGTGCGCTCCTTCATCGATTCGATCATGACGGCGATCCCGTGGGGGACCTCCTCCTGGAGAAGACGCAGCGCCTTCTCGCGGATGATCTCTGCCGCTATATCCCGCTCCGTCTCGGTCGTGATCTCGTCCTCGTCATAGTAGGGCTCGCCTTCGGGGAGCAGCGAAAAAACGGTGTCGAGCAGGTCAGACACGCCTGCGCCGGTTCTAGCGCTGATCGGAATGATCCCCTTCAGGGAGGAGAGACCTGCCTCCTGCGCCTCCTTCTGCCAGCGGTCGATCACGGGCAGGAGCTCCGCTTTTTTGACGCTGTCCGCCTTGTTGATCACGATCAGGACGGGAGTGGAGACCTTGGCTGCGCGCTCAAGAATGAGACGCTCCTCTTCCGTCGTCTTCTTTTTGGGCTCCACGAGCCACAAAATGACGTCCACCTCCTTGAGCGTGCTCTCCGCCGCCTTCACCATAAATTCTCCCAGTCTGGTCCGGGTCGCGTGAATGCCCGGCGTGTCGAGAAATACGATCTGTCCCCTCTCCTCCGTCAGAATGGTGCGGATCTGTGTGCGCGTGGTCTGCGGCTTGTAGGATGTGATGGCGATCTTCTGACCGATCAGCCGGTTCATCAGTGTGGATTTTCCGACGTTGGGCCTTCCGATGATCGTGGCAAAACCGGATTTCCCGGCAATATCTGTTTCTCTCATATATATTTCCTGTCTGATCCTTTTCTCAGCAGAGCTTTTCGATCCTGTCGAAAAGAGCTGCATATTTTCTGATCTTTTCGTCTGTGCCGACCGTGCAGAAGCAGCCGCCTTCCATGAGGGCGTCCAGATAGACTGCCAGCCCGCGGATGGTCTCCGGATCTGCCTGCAGCACCTCGTCGCGCTCCCTCTGCAGATCCTCTTCCGTCTGCCCGGTGAGGTAACCTGCCAGGGAATACTTTCCGTAAACAGGGGGCGTCATGGGATGGTCCAGGGCGCTGACCGCTCCGATGATCTTCTGGGTCATGGTCCTTTCGTCCGCGTCAAAAGACCTGACAAATCCGGCCGCTCCCTCGAAGGCATCGATGGTCTGTTTCAGGTGCGGATCCCTGTAAGAGACCATGTAGCAGCTCCCGTCCCTCGCGAAACTGCTCATGCAGCCGTACGCGCCGCCGTGGACCCTGACGCGGTTCCAAAGGTAGTCGTAACCGAGGATCACGCGCAGTACGCGGAGCGCTCCGGTATAGACAAGTCCCTTGTTCGTGTAGGATCCGGCCCTGCAGACATACTGCACCTGCCCGGCAGTCGTAAATCCTTCCCTTTGGGGCGACGTGACGATATTGAAGGGCTCTCCCTCCGACGCGCCGGGGTTCAGTTCCCCGGCAAAATCAGCAAAGCGTCCGGCAATATCCCCGGCCATCTCCTCCGCCGCGATGTAGTCCGCCATGAAGGCTTCTCCCCGGAAGATCTCTTTTGCCATCGCCTGCAGGATGGCGACGAGGGCTCTCCCCGCCTCCTCGGAACGCGCTCCGGAGAGCGCCCCGCAGACCTCGTCCAGCTTGCGGAAACTCTCCACGCCGCTTACTCTGTCCATGAGTGCGGAGGTCTCGGAGATGCCGGCGGTCGCCCGCACGGCGGCAGTCATATGCCCGGCAGCAGGAAGCTCCGCCCTGAGCCCCGCACGCTCCTCTTCCAATACCTCCCGAATGCGGTCAATGCTGTCCCATTTCGTGTGCAGCAGGATCTCTTTCGTGAGTTTGAAGATCTCGGCAGTGTTGGCGGCGATCGCCTTTCCGCTGACTTCGAACATCATCCGGTAGTCCTTGCTGCCGTCATACCGGTTATAGGTACTGATCGAGGAACCGATCCCGCCGGTCAGGATATTGATCTCCTGGTCAAGCTGGGCATATGTATAGTGTTCCGTATCCAGGACGCCGAGAAGGGTCTTGAATATTCCGAGATAAGGAAGATATTTTTCGGGAAGCCTTGTAATATCAAACAAAAAGGCCGCGTAGACGATCCCGGAAGTATTCAGGGGATGTTTCACAATCGTAAACTTGCGCTCTTCTTTATCCTTTGTTCTGTAGGAGACCTCCGATACGGCATTGCAGTAGGGACGGACCCTGGTCCCAAGATCCGAGCGGCTGAGCATGGGGATCTTTTTGAGATCTTCCGGGTCCTCCGGCGCCTGCTGGTAGCGATGCAGCGCATCAAGCTCTTCCGCGATCGCGGCCCGCTCCTCAGCGGTGAGACTCTTGGCGTATTTTTCCAGCTTCTCGCGCTGAGCGGCCGCTTTTTTCTCGGTCAGACCCTTTTCCGGAACGAGCGTAACCAGGGCTTTATGGGGATTGTCCAGCAGATAATCCCTGATCAGCTGTTCAAAATACCCGCTCTTTATCTTGTCGCGCAGGGACGAGAAAACATCGCCGGCCTCCAGTCCGACGAAAGGAGCCGTATCGTCGTATAGCCAGGTATCCAGAGCGCCGAGGCCGTAGACCAGTCCCTTGGGATACGACCCGAAATTTGCTTCCCGGTAGCGGAATTCATAGTAGTTGATGCCGGCCAGAAGGGCCCTTTCATCGATGCCCTCTTCTGCCGCGCGGCGAAGCGTTTCCTCGATCACGCCGGCAAACTCCTTCCCGCGTTCCGCGTCGGTGTATTTGGAGATCACGCTGTAGCAGGGCTGCTGTACGCCCAGCTCAAGCATGGTATCCACATCCTCGCCGATCCCTCTGTCGCGAAGTGCTTTCCTTAATACGGCTCCCTCCGCCTCTCCAAGGACATAGTCCAGTACTTTGAAAGCCGTCCCCGTCTCGAGGTCCAGGAGTCCCGGCGCCAGGCAGACATTCCAGGACAGGAAGCTTTTCCCCTCTTCTTCCTCCTCGTTCAGTATCGAGTAACGGCATTGACTGGCGACCGGTTTATCGAAAGCTGCTTCGATACCGGGCCGCGAATCGATCTCCAGCCTGTCAAAATCAGATAGATAAGCGCTGTCAATAAAGAGCAGTCTCTCCTCCATATCCATATCGCCGTAGAGGTAGATATAGCTGTTGGACGGATGATAATAGCGCCTGTGGAAGTCCAGATAGGCCTCATAGGTCAGATCCGGGATCACTTCCGGGTTTCCGCCGGACTCATTGGCGTAGGCAGTATGGGGGTACAGGGCGGCAAAAATGCCGTTCATCAGCGTATCTTCAGCCGAAGACAGTGCGCCCTTCATCTCGTTGTACACTACGCCGTTCACCGTGATCGGACTCTCCGCGTTCTCCGTTTCGTAATGCCATCCCTCCTGCCGGAAGATATTCTCTTCCTTATAGAGATTGGGATAAAAGACCGCGTTGAGGTAGACATTCATGAGATTTTTGAAGTCCTCATCATTGCAGCTCGCGACCGGGTATACGGTTTTGTCGGGATACGTCATCGCGTTCAGGAAGGTGTTGAGGGAACCTTTTACCAGTTCGATAAAAGGATCCTTTACCGGGAAGTCCCGGGACCCGCACAGGACCGTATGCTCCACGATGTGCGCGACGCCCGTGGAATCCGTGGGCGGCGTGCGGAAGGCGATGTAAAATACTTTATTGTCGTCTTTGGCGGGAAGAAGCGCGATCCTGGCGCCGGTCTTTTTGTGCCGAAGCAGTGCGCTGTCGCTGTCTATATCCTTTAAATACTTCTGATCCTCGACCGCATACAGGGCCAGGACCTGATCACTGAACTGCAGTGCCATGTCAACCTCCGGGAAAAGGCGCGCGAGCGCCTGATCAGATAAATCTATAGTGTTTGCTTCTTATAAATAGTCATTGAAGATTATTGCACACAATCCTTTTTGTGGCAAGATAAGTTAGAGCGCGCCCGTGGCGCGCCAACACAAAAAAACCATCCGATCGAACGATCAGATGGTTTTCTTTCGTGCGGAAGATGGGACTTGAACCCACACGCTGTTGCCAGCACAAGATCCTTAGTCTTGCTCGTCTGCCAGTTCCGACACTTCCGCAGACCCCTTAAGTCTGCCTTGCGGCATCCTCATGGAATGCAGGAGATGGGACTTGAACCCACACTATGTTGCCATAACAGGCACCTGAAGCCTGCGCGTCTGCCATTCCGCCACTCCTGCGAACAAATGCTATTATACCGTATTCTGAGAGAAAGTCAATACGGTATTTTAAAATCATTTTTTTCTTTCGAAGGCCATTCCGGACGTCATACTGATGCCCTCTTCGGTCACAAACAGCGCCTCCACACCCTCTGTTCTCTCGACCAGAGCCTTTCCTTTCTCACTGCCCAGAAGGAGACAGACCGTCGCAAGGGCGTCGCAGTCCATGGATTTCCCCTCGCCGCTGACGATGGTCACGCCGATGACATCCGTCTCACAGGGATATCCGGTGTTCGCATCCAGAATATGGTGATAGAGCTTCCCGTTTTCCTCAAAGCACCGCTCGTAAATACCGGAGGTCACGACCGTCCCGTTGTCACAGGGAATGGTGCCCAGGATCTCCGTGCGGTCGGAAAAAGGCGTCTCCACGCCGATGGAAAACGGAACGGATCCTCCGTCACCGGACGGCTTGGCGCCGACACAGGAAATATTTCCGCCCAGGCTCACGATGGCGGAAGTCACGCCCTCCTCCCGCAGTACTTCGCAGATCCTGTCCGCAATGTATCCTTTCGCCACAGCGCCGAGGTCCAGCATGGCTTCGGGATCCGCGAGGCGGACCGGCACCTTTTTCTCCGCTGTCTCCTCTCCGATCTCTACGTTCTTGTAGTTAACGGATGCGAGACCGCTCTCAATCAATTCCGCCGAAGGGACTGCGGGCTTTTCCGCATGGAAATCCCACAGCGTCGAGATCCGCCCGATCGTCACATCAAACTTTCCTTCCGATTCCGCGCAGTAAGGCAGAGACATCGTAAGTAGCTGCGCCGTGCGGGGATCGCAGTCGACGCTCTCCCCCTTCGCCTCATTGATGCGCCGGATATCGCTTCCCTCTTTGGTCCTGCTCAGGAGGCCTTCATATTCCGCACAGGCGGCAAAAGCAGCATCGATCGCATTCCGGGCATTCTCATCAGACATATCGTCCATGTCAAAAACAGCAATGCTGCAGATGGTATCGAAATAAAAGCTATCCTTGGAAACAGGAACCGCCGCTTCGGAGCTGCCTTCGCTTTTGCCTGCACATCCTGTCTGTGTTATAATCATGAGCGCAGTGACGAGCACTGCCGCCAGAAACCGGCGTGTGGTATTGTTTGAGATCATATGGAAATCCTCCGGATGGACATTCATGGAGAATTTTAGCATGTTTAAAGAGATCCGAAAAGCAGATATCCTTCTGTTTCTCTTCTTTATCATATCGGCGCTTGTTCTTTTCGCCCGCGACTTTGTCACGGCCTCGGAGGGAGGGAGCGTGGAGATCCGGGTCGACGGCGAGTATTACGGGACATATCCCCTCTCAGCGGACGATACCATCCTGATCGAGCGGGACGGGCACACCAACTGGATCCGGATCGAAAGCGGCGAGGTCTTTATGGCCGAATCCAGCTGCAAAAACCAGATCTGTGTCAACGAGGGGCATATTCATACAGTCGGTCAATCGATCATCTGTCTGCCCAACCGCGTTGTCGCCGAGATCAAAAGCCAGGATGCAGGCACCACGGACGGCGTAGATGCCGTGGCACGCTGATCACGGACTTCCCTTAAAAGGACCATTGCGAAGGACCATTGCGTATGAAAAAATTCGAAGGCGGTACGACGATCGCGCAAAAAGCTGCCATCTGCGGCGTTCTGGCCGCTTTGGCGCTCATCTTTTCCTATATAGAAGTGCTTATCCCGGTCGTACCCGGCATTCCGGGCATCAAACTTGGCCTGGCCAACCTGGTGGTGATCCTGGCGCTTTATCTAATCGACGCAGGGACGGCTTTTACCGTCAACCTCGTGCGCATCATCATGGCGGCGCTTCTGTTTTCGGGCATGTTCGGTTTTCTCTACTCTCTCGCCGGTGCCCTGGTCAGTTACGCGGGGATGTATCTTCTCAAGCGCTCCGGCCTCTTCTCCGTGATCGGCGTCAGTATGGCCGGCGGCGTGCTGCACAATGCGGCACAGCTTGTCGTGGCTGCTCTGCTGATCTCGGGGCCACAGATTTTCCATTATCTTCCGGTGCTGATCCTGTCGGGGACCTTCTTTGGAATCTTGATTGGAATTACGGCGGGGGTTGTGATCAAGCATTTGCGGCAGGGAATTTAAGGAAGAGCCATGTCCAGCAAATTTGAACCCCCCAGCAGACCCACATATAAAGCCATAAAAAAATCGGCCGATACCCAAATGGTATCAGCCGATTTTTCAAGCTTTCCTAATTCAGGAACGGATGCAGGATCAAGCGTTCTCAGCAGCAGCCTTCTCAGCAGCAGCCTTCTCAGCGGCAGCCTTCTTAGCAGCAGCTGCTTCCAGCGCAGCCTGTTTTCTCTTCTCTGCTTCCTTGGCTTCCTTGGCAGCGACAGCCTTCTTGACTTTGTCAAGCTGCTCGGGAGTGTGCAGGACGTCCTGGATCGCGCCGGTAGGGCACTTCACTACGCACATACCGCACTTGATGCACTTCTCGGGATCGATGCGGCTGAGATTGTTCTCGACCGAGATCGCGCCCTTAGGGCATACACGTGCACACATACCGCAGCCGATACAGGAGGTCTTACATACCTTCCTCGCGTCAGCGCCTTTCTGCTCATTGTGGCAGCGGACCTGAACCTTGGAGGACTCAGGGATGATCTTGATCAGCTTCTGCGGGCAAGCCTTTGCGCAGGCGCCGCAGCTTGTGCAGTAATCACGTCCGACTACGGCAACGCCGTTCATGATGCGGATCGCGTCAAAATTACATGCCTCAACACAGTCGCCAAGACCGATGCAGCCGAAAGGACAAACCTTGCTGCCGCCGTAGAGCTGCTTGGCAGCCTTACAGGAATCGATGTCCTCATACTGATAGAGCTGCTCAGCGTTCTCGGTCGTGCCGTTACACATGACGAAAGCGACCTTCTTTTCCATTTCGCCGGCTTCCTGACCCATCAGGGCTGCCAGCTTCTTAGCCACCGCGGGACCGCCCACGGAGCACTTGGTGCAGGGAATCTCACTGTTTTCGACCAGTGCGTGCGCATAGTCGTCGCAGCCGGCAAAACCGCAGCCGCCGCAGTTTGCGCCGGGCAGTTCTGCACGCAGGTCAAGGAAGAGCTGGTCTTCCTGAATGGCAAACACCTTGGAGGCATAACTCAACATGCAGGATGCGAGGAGGCCGACGATCACAACAAGTATTACAGGAATAGCTATACTCATCTTCTTCCTCCTTTCTTATGAGAACATGCCGTTGAAGCCCATGAAGCTCAGGGAAAGGATCGCTGCGGTGATCAGGATGATCGGCACGCCCCTGAAGGACTCCGGAATACGGCTCTGGTCCACAAGCTTGGTACGAACGCCTGCCATGACGATCATGGCAAACAGGAAACCGATACCGGCGCCAAAAGCGTTGACCAGAGATTCAATGAAATTGTAACCCTCGTCGATATTTGTGATGCAGACACCGAGCACCGCGCAGTTGGTGGTGATCAGGGGCAGGAAAATACCGAGAGATTTGTAAAGCGCAGGCATGTTCTTCTTCATGAACATCTCGACCAGCTGCACCAGTGCGGCGATAACGAGAATGAAGACGACGGTCTGCATGTAACCGATGCCGAACTTATTCAGCAGCTGCTGAATGGGCCATGTAGCGGCGGTAGCCAGCACCATAACGAACGTAACGGCAATACCCATGCCGGTGGAGCTGTCCAGGTCCTTGGAAACGCCAAGGAACGGGCAGATCCCCAGGAACTGTGCCAGGGGATAGTTGTTCACCAGCACCATACTGATGATAATGATAATCAGCTTCATGATTTAATCCCCCTTCCTCAGCTTGCTTTCTTCTCACAAGCCGCACCGTCTGCGCAGGCGCCCTGATTGGCACAGCCGTCGCAGCCGAACTCGTTGCGGATCTTGCTCTTGTCTTTGGTCAGATAGTGAACAGCGGCCATGACGATCGCATATACGAAGAAACCGCCGGGAACCATGGTCATGATGCTCATGCCGGGGATGAAGTTGGAGAGAAGCGGAATTCCCTTAAATCCAGTTGCAAGACCGAACCAGTCGCCTGCCAGCCATGTGCCGGAACCCAGGATCTCACGGATGGTGCCCATGATGACCAGAGTGAGCGTGAACCCAAGGCCCATGCCGATGCCGTCCAGCGCGGAGTCAACGACGCCGTTCTTGGAAGCAAACATCTCTGCACGGCCAAGGATGATGCAGTTAACAACGATCAGAGGCAGGTACAGGCCCAGCGCGGAGTACAGCGAGGGAACGAATGCCTGCAGGAGCATCTGCACGATGGTAACGAAACCTGCGATAACTGTGATAAAGCAGGGAATACGCACCTTATCGGGAATGATATTGTGCAGCGCGGAAATAACGATGTTGGAGCATACGAGAACTGCTGTTGCGGCAAGGCCCATGCCGAAGCCGGTCTCCACGGATGTGGAAGTTGCCAGTGTAGGGCAAGTACCGATGACCAGAACCAGCACGGGGTTCTCTTTGATCAGACCATTGAGCAGTACGTCAATTCTTTTCTTTTCTTCCATAATTAAGCACCTCCCAGCTGCGCGAACTGCGCGAGTGCGGCGTAGACACCCTTATGGATGGCGGTACCGGATACCGATGCGCCGGTGATGAAGTTAAAACTGCCGCCCTCTTTCTTTACATCTTCAGCGTTCAGGGCCGTCATGCTGACATACTGTGCCAGATATTCGGGATCCTGGTCCTTTGTGCCGACGCCGGGCGTGTCAGCGTGATCCGTAACCTTGACGCCGGTGATGGCGCCGGAGGCGTCGAGACCGACCATCATGGTGAGGTCGCCGCCGAAGGACTTGGTCACTACGGTCATGACATAACCGGCATCATTGTTCGCCTTGTAAACTTCGGAAACAACAGCCTTTCCGTCTGTGGACGTAGCATATTCCACATCTTCCACCTGAGTGAAATCATCTGCCTCGGGCAGCAGCTCCTTGCGGTTTTCGGTCGCGGTGATGGCCTGATTGCGGATGATGATCGGATCTGAAACACTGTTGGTCAGTGCCAGAAGAAGGGTCGTCACAAAGCAGATCGCCACAAGGACAACGACAGGCATGCCGTACTCTTTAAAACTATCATTCTTTGTCATGATTTGGCAGCCTCCTTTCCTTCCTTGGCCGCCTTCTTGGCAGCCTTCTCCGCGGCGCCGATCCCGTAGAACTGATTCTGGGCCAGCATGTCGAGGAGAGGTGTCATGACGTTCATGAACAGGATCGCGAAGGACGCGCCTTCGGGATATGCGCAGAACAGTCTGATGATCATGGTCACAAGACCGCAGCCGATGCCGTATGCGATCTTGGCGTATTTCATGATCGGGCTGGTGACGTAGTCAGTGGCACAGAAGGTCGCGCCGAAGACAACACCGCCTGCCAGGACATGGAACAGAGCCATGTGAAGCGCACCGAACTCAGAGCCGACCGCTGCGTAGTAAATCAGCGAGAACACGAACACGGTGCAGATGTAGCACACGGGGATGATCGGGGAGATGATCTTCTTCCAGATCAGGATCACAAGACCGATCAGAAGCGCGATCGTGCAGGTCTCACCCATTGCGCCGCCGATGTTGCCCAGGAACATGTCCTTCAGGGAAGGAGCCTGTGCCATGGCGTTGTCAGCGAGGAGTCCCAGAGGGGTCGCGCCCGTGACGGCATCCGCTGTCACATTGCCTCTTGTCAGGGGCCAGGTGGTCATCTGTGTCGTGAAGGAAAGCAGCAGCACGATACGGCCTACGATCGCAGGGTTCGCAAAGTTGCGTCCAAGTCCGCCAAAAAGCATTTTGACGATGACGATTGCCACGAAGCAGCCGATGATGGCCATCCATACCGGGAAATTGGCAGGCAGGTTCATCGCCAGGATCGCGCCGGTGACGCATGCACTGAGATCCTTTACTGTGATGGGTTTTCCGAGGAGCTTTTCATAGCACCACTCGAACAGTGCGCTTGCCGCCATGCAGACCACCGTGAGCAGGATGCTGCGGGGTCCGAAATAGAAGATACTTGCCAGGAAGGCGGGTGCAAGTGCGATCAGCACCCACATCATGGTCTTCTGTGTATCCAGGCTCGTCACCAGATGAGGTGAGGACGAGACGGCAAGATTGTCATAATATACGGTATTCTTGTTATCTGTCATTTCTGGCTCGCCTCCCTTACAAGTGCTTTTCCAAGCTTATTGATAAAGGCCAGCGGACGGTGTGCGGGACAGATGTAGGAACAGCTTCCGCACTCCATGCACTGCATGATCTTGAGATCATTCAGCCTCTTAACATCCTTCGCTTCATACGCATCTGCAAATCCAGTAGGAAGCAGTTCGAAAGGACATGCTGTGTGGCATCTGCCGCAGCTGATGCACGCCGTCTCCTCCGGGATGAAGGACTGCTCTTTTGTGAAGGCCAGGATGGCGTTGTTGTTCTTCACAATAGGCATTCTGTCGGAGAAGATCGCACGGCCCATCATAGGTCCGCCCATGAGGATCTTGCGGGGCTCAGCCTTGTAACCGCCGCAGAATTCGATCACGTCGTGGATCTGCGCGCCGATCGGAACGACTACGTTTCCGGGCTTTGCGACAGCGTCGCCGTCGATGGTCACGCGCTTGGAAATCAGCGGCATGCCGTCCTTCAGATACTGGCCGAGGAATGCCACGGAAGTGACATTGCTGACGATGCAGCCCAGATCTGCCGGAAGAACGCCTGCGTTGCAGGTCTTGCCGGTCACTTCATAGATCAGGACACGCTCTGCGCCCTTGGGATATCTCGCCTGCAGAGGGAAAGTCTTGAGCTTTGTGATCCCCTGCTTGCTCAGAAGTTTATCGAACTTATCGATGGCGTCCTGCTTGTTGTCTTCGATTCCGATGTATCCCTCTTCGGAACCAAGCCATTTCATGATCTCGAGCGCGCCGTCGATGACGTTCTGCGTATCCTCCAGCATCGTGCGATGGTCGGATGTGATGAACGGCTCGCATTCCGCGCCGTTGATGATCAGTGTCATCGGCTCACCCAGGTTCTTGGGATTGAACTTCAGCCATGTCGGGAAGCTAGCGCCTCCGAGGCCTACCAGTCCGCTGTCCTTGACCGCCTGCACAAAGCCGGGCTGGTCGTTGTAGACGGGAGGCTTGATGGAAGGATCCACTTCCTGTTTGCCGTCTGACTCGATCACAACGAGCGTATCGTATCCGCCCATTGCGTTCCTCTGTGTCTCGATGCCCTGCACCACGCCTGAGACGCTCGCATGTACCGGAACATGGAGGAACGCGTCAGTGTCGCCAATCTTCTGACCGACTTTGACCTCGTCTCCCTTCTTGACAAGCGGCTTGCACGGTGCACCGATGTTCTGCGACATGGAAATTTTGACGATCTCAGGGACCGGCATCACTTCCGTCGCGCAGCCGGCCGTATTCTTGTAGTGGCCGGCGGCAATGCTATTCAAATGCTTAGCACCAAAAAACATTGTGACTCCCCTTTCCGTTATTGACAGGTTGCATTTATAACAATCTGTATAATTATATCGCAAACTAATATTTTGATAAAGTAAAAATAAAAAATATATAACCAAAATTGTTCATTATCAAAGACACTATGATCCTTTCATGCACAAAAAACGCCTGACACCACAATAAATAGGTGTCAGGCGTCCCTTTCATCATAGATATACCGTTCCGAGGATCTCCTTGCCCGCCTCGACGAGCAGCAGGATCTCCTTCTGTACTTCCTTATAGGAGGATTTTCCCACCTCTTCCACGATGATGCAGCCGTCGTATTTTTTGAGCGAGCGCAGCGCTCCCGCACTGCTGAGGATATCCGGCACGGCGCTGAAGGTGAGCGCCGGCTTTTCGCCCTCCTGTACGGGACGGATGTCGGTAAACATCTTCCGCATGGCCGCCAGTTTCTTCTCTCCCACCGTTCCGACGACGGCGATCCTCTTGATGCCCCTGTCGCGCGTGATATATTCCAGCTGGGCCATCGCCATGTCTATGTCCTCGGCGAGCCTTCCGGTCTTTCCGTAGGCAAAGGAGGCGAGGTTGCGCAGTCCGTACGCCCCGTCGATCTCATCCTCGGTAAAGATCTTCCCGCGGGCAATGGCCGCGCTCATCAGGATGACGAGCATCAGGAGGCATCCGCCGACGCCGCCGACCACGGCAAACTTGATCCCGTCCTTGAGAAGCTGCTTTTTGGAGTAGGGCTTCACGGGATTGGGAATAGTGAGGTTCGCCTGTGAGCTGATCGCGTTGTTCACGTAATTCTGCAGCTGATAGAGCTCCGTGGCCTTGGTCATCTGGTAAGTGCTCAGGTCAATGTCGGGGATCGTGACTTTGTCCCGGATATAGATATTGAAGTCGAAATCCCCGAAGATATCCCTGTAGAGATCCGTCTTTCTCTGCATGATCTCCAGGACGTCGCTGAGGATGCTGTCGGCCGTCTCCTCGTCCTGTGCACGCACCTGCAGCCGGATGCTGCTGGTGTAGTAGTCGTACATGGGATAGATCAGTTCGGAAAAATAGGCCGGCTCCATCTCATACTTGGCGGCCAGCTCCCTCGTGGCCGTCCCGAAGAGGATATCGTCGTAGTAAGCCTTCAGAATGGACGTCAGCTTGTAGATGGCCGTCTTGCTCTCAGAGGCGATGCTGGCGCTCGCCTCGGGCACATCGATGTTGATCTCGACGAAGGCCTGCGGACAGGCCGTGGGGTCGAGCTGCATTTTGACGGACTTGTCCATGTACTGCTGGCGGTCCGAGATCCTTGCCTGCAGGGAGATCACCTGTGCCCGGATGTCGGCCTGCTGCCGCTGGTAGGCCTCGAGCTGCGTCTGATACGCGCTGTAGGCAGCCTCGGTCTGCGCCTTCTGCCTGTGCTCGTTGAGGATCTTGTAGCAGCCGAAAAGTCCTCCCAGGACCACGCCGGCAAAAAGGATCAGCGTCCATCTCCGCAGCGCGTGCCGCAGCACTTTTTCCAGGCTGACCTTTCTGGTCCCCATATCCTCTCTGAAATCGTAAAGATCCATCTCTCTTGCAGTGTTATCCAAAACAGTAGCCCTCTCTTTCATCAGCTTTCCCCGGACCCTCCCGCCGGGGCAAGTGTGCCTATTCCGCCGGGATCTCTCTGATGATCCCCGCTCATCTGTCCGTCTGTCAGTCCAAAATATCCCTCCGTGCCGAGGGCCGCCCATGTCGGGTCGGCTTCATACCACGTTCCGTCCGCCTTGAAGACGGTCCATACATGGCGCTGCGGTCCCGCGGTGCCGGGTACTGCCGCGCACTCGATCCCGCACTGCCGCAGGAGATAAACATAGGCCAGCGCCATGCCGTCGCAGACAGCGCTGCGGCCGACGAGCGCCCCGTAGGCCGTGTGCTCATCCGTAAACGCAGGGTCATAGACTGCCTCTTCCTTATAGGCCGTGCGGACGGCCAGGTAGTCAAAAAGCGCCCGCGCTTTCTCCATTTCCGTCATCCCGGGACGCACTTCCTTAAGCGCTTCCCGCGCCGCGGCCCGCATCTTCTCCTCCCGGTCCGACCTCTCCTGTCCGCCGGGTATAACAGGAACAAGCCCGACGGCGTCCACCGTTTCCCCGCTGTCATCCTCTCCTGCCCTTCGGTATCGGAAGCTTCTGTCAAGCCACGTGATCTGCGGGTTGTCATATAAAAAGGCCTGATAGGCGTTTTGAGCAGCGCTGACGGATACGGCCGTCCCGGCGCCGGTCTCTGTCTCCAGGGTGCAGTACTCGTCCTGCGTCCCCGCCGCGGCTTCCTCCGCCGCCCGCCCGAATGCGTCGTAGGCAGCTCTCTCCTCCGGCGCCAGGCAGTCCCTGTATAGAAAACCGTCATATTCCGCTTCCCTCTGATCAGGTGCGGCGCAGCCCGCGCACAGAAGCAGGACCGACAGCGTCAGCGCCGCTGCAGATACGGCTCCTTTTCCTGCGGCGGCGGATCTCTTTCTCGCGATCATACGCTCTCCTCTCCCCGAGTGCCGAAGCGGCATACCAGATGGCCAGTATCGACGTGTTCTCCACGGGAGAGATCATATAGTTGTTGAAGATACTGTAGAGGGCGACGCACAGCATCCAGATGCAGAGCACCCGGTCCCTCGTGCGCACCGCCGAATAGGACATCATTGCGTACAGGGCAAGCAGGAGGATCATGAAGATCACGCCGAGGCTCAGGAGATTCTTCATATACCCGCTGTCTATATAAAAATATTTGCCCTTTTGGAAATCCGTGTTCGCCTCCACGACGCGCCCGAACAGATGCACGCCGTATTTGCGGAGCCCCTGATAAGTCAGCTCCACGCGGTTGTGGGAAAAGTCATTGATCCTGGTCCAGAGGGGCGTCCCCATTTTATAGTGATCGCATACATAGTAGGTAAACACGGCCAGCACCGGAAAGATCAGCAGCGCCCCTGCGCGGATGACCGGGTGGTCCGCAAACAGATCCAATCCGAATTTTACGACGACCACATACAGGAGCACGCCGAGTACCCCTACGGCCATGGCAAGAGAAGTGTCCGTCATGACATACAGCCACAGATGGCCGGCCAGGATCAGCGCAATAGCCGGCCATGAAAGGGAGGCAGGCCTCTGCCTTCCGCGGACGTCCCACGGGCGGTCCGTGTAGGCGTAAAAAGCGCAGAACATGATATTGTGAAAATAGATCGCTCCGAAGGACACGTACTGAAATCCGAGATATTCCCGGAAGCGGTCCCACTCGTTCAGGGGCATCACGTGAAGCGGCCCGAGCTGGTCTCCCAGGACCACCGCAATAAAGCAGAAAAGACAGGCCCACATGGACACCTTGCAGATCCTTTTGAAGGAGATGCCTCTCGCCGCCAGCAGCATCATATACAGCTGCAGGAGGGTCATCCCCATGCCGCCCGCATGCTGCGAAACGATCATCAGCATCCCCGCAAGGCCGGCGACCGCCATGGCCTTGATGGACACCGTCTCTTCCGTCAGCATGATCTTGGCTGCAAAGATAAAGACGCACAGCCAGCGGACGCCCTTGGTAAAAAGGGATCCGAAGAAGGGTTCGTAGTAGGAGCGCATGACATACATCTGCACGGTCCACAGAACGAGCCCGGTAAAAAACAGGATCTCCCCGAGCGTGATCCTCACCGCGCCCGGATCCGCCGCGATCCGTCTGTCCGCAAAGGATTGTACTCTCATAAATGTACTACCGTATTAAAAAAATGAGAGGGACCTAATCCAGTCCCTCATATTGTTTTGCTCACTCAAAAACTGTTGCTGTACTTCTCTCCGAAGAACTTGGCCCGCAAAAAAGCGTTGCCCTTCCGGATCCAGTTGATACGCTCCATGTAGACCAGCGGGAGCTTCTTGATCTGTCTTCTGTCGATGGCCTTCTGCTCGATCTGGTATTCGAGCCACACATTGAAGATGATCTCGCTCACTCTCCCGTAAAAACGGGCTTCGAACGGATCGTAGCAGCTGTCGTCCACCCTCTTCTCCAGTTCGCCGAGGATCATGAAGAGCCACTTGCAGTATCTGTGGAAGAGCCTCTTCTCCATGATCATCATATTGAACATGTACCCCGAAGTCCTGCGCATGACCTTGTCAAACACATGCAGGTAGGAGGGGCATTTTTCACTGATGATGTGCCGCACAATGTCCAGATGCTCCTCGTGATGCGTGTGTGCATAATGAGAATAGAGCGTCTCGATAAAATAGTGCTGCGGAACGGGTACGAAGACTTTGTAGCGGTCCAGCATCGGCGCCAGCTCCTTGCCGGTGAGGATGGAATCGAACGGTTCCATGCTGTGCCTTCGTCCGCCAAAATATCTCCGGTAGTGGACCAGTCCTATGTAATCGGCGTCCAGATTCTTGTATGCCCAGTACATCCCGGTCAGCTCGCAGTATTTCGGGTTCTTGAGCGAAATATTCTCGCCGGTATTGTCCTTCTGATAGCCGAAATCTACCGGATTTCCCTTTGCATCAAATTTCCCCTCCGCTCCTACGTGGAGTGGAAGGTAAAGTTTGTCATCAGGCATTCTGTATTTTTTGTGGGTGGCCACAATGATCGTGGCTTTTTTTGATCCCGCCATTGCCGTCTCCAGATTAAGTGCATTGCTATACACATACTACCACAATGTACTAATCTTTTTCAATTCATTCATAAAAAAAGCATGCATCTCCAAAGGAGAAAAACCTGTACCTCTCCCGGACCGCCTCCTCGTAGGCATGAAGGACATGCTCACGTCCGGCGAAAGCGCTCACCAGCATGACGAGCGTGGACTCGGGGAGATGAAAATTCGTGATCAGCGCGTCCATGACCTTGAACCGGTAGCCCGGATAGATAAAGATCGAGGTGTTGTCCGAACCGGGATGCACGATCCCGTTTTCGTCCGCGCAGCTCTCCACCGTTCTGCAGGAGGTCGTACCCACGCAGATCACGCGGTGCCCCTCTTCGCGGGTCCGGTTGATGATCTCCGCGGCCTCGGGACTCACATGATACCACTCCTCGTGCATCTGATGCTCCCTGACGTCCTCCGCCTTCACCGGCCGGAAGGTGCCAAGTCCCACATGGAGCGTCACATAGGCGAGATGTATGCCGCGGGCCTTCGCCTCCTCCAGCAGTTCCTTCGTAAAGTGCAGGCCGGCGGTGGGCGCCGCAGCGCTCCCCTCATAGCGGGCATAAACCGTCTGGTAGCGGTCGCGGTCCCGGAGTTTGTGGGTGATGTAAGGGGGAAGAGGCATCTCTCCCAGACGGTCGAGGATCTCCTCAAAGATCCCCTCGTAGGAAAAACGGACTTTCCTGTTCCCGCCCGGCAGCACGTCCTCGATCACGGCCGTAAGACTTCCGTCTCCGAAGACGACCTCCGCGCCGGGGCGCAGTTTTTTGCCGGGGCGCACAAGGGTCTCCCAACAGTCCTTGTCCAGCCGCTTTAAGAGCAGGATCTCACAGGCGGCGCCGGTCTCCTTCTTGTGTCCCAGAAGGCGGGCCGGTATGACCTTCGTGTCGTTGAGGACCAGTGTGTCGCCGGCGCGAAGATACTGCAGGATATCCCGGAAGGTGCGGTGTTCGATCTCTCCCGTATCCCGGCGCATGACCATGAGCCGGGAGGACGCTCTGTCCTCGAGAGGATCCTGCGCGATCAGTTCCTGCGGCAGGTCGAAATAATAATCCGAGGTGGAGAGCCCCAGGGGGCTCTTCCTCGCCGTCTTTTCCTCACTCATATGTTCCATATCAGGCATTTCTCAGATCCGCCCCCTCGAGGAAAGCTTTGTAGCCGCGGAAGGCCTCGAAGAGGTCGCACTTGCTGGTCGCCTCCCAGGGGGAGTGCATGCTCAGGACCGGCACGCCCGAATCGATCACATTCATGCCGTACAGGGCGAGGATATAGGCGATGGTGCCGCCTCCGCCCACGTCCACTTTGCCGAGCTCCGCAGTCTGTACGGAGATGCCCGCCTTATCAAAAATATCGCGCAGGTGGGCGATGTACTCCGCGTTGGCGTCGTTGGAGCCGGACTTGCCGCGGGATCCCGTAAACTTGTTGAAGACCATGCCCTTGCCGAGGAAAGCGGTATTTTTCTTCTCAAAGGCAGACGCGTACGCGGGGTCGTAGGTGCTGCTGACGTCGGAGGACAGCATGCAGCTGTTGGCGAGCGTCCTGCGCAGGGCAAGCTCGGAGTACTGGCCGCAGAGATTCATGACCTCCGCCAGCGCGTTCTCAAAGAATCGGGAGCGCATGCCGGTGGCGCCGACGCTCCCGATCTCCTCCTTGTCGACGAGGAGCGTGCAGCTGGTGCGCTTTATATCCTTTGTCTCGAGCTGTGCGCGGAAGGAGGGATACGCGCAGACGCGGTCGTCCTGTCCGTAGCCGAGGACCATGCTGCGGTCAAAGCCGGCGTCCCTTGCTTTGCCTGCGGGAACGATCTCCAGCTCCGCGGATTCGAAGTCTTTCTCCTCGATCCCGTACTCCCGCTGCAGGATCTCCATGACGGCCTTGCTCACGGCGTCCTTGACGCTCTTTTCGTCCTTTGCTTCCTTGTCGCCCCCTTCGATCTTCAGGGGCCTGCTGCCGATGATCAGGTCGAGCGCCTCGCCCTCCACGACCACGGAGGCCTTCTTCTGCATCTGGTCCTGGGCCAGGTGGATCAGAAGATCCGAGATGAAGAATACCGGGTCGTCCTCGTCCTCACCGACGCAGACGACGACCGTCTCGCCGCTCTTTTTGACGATCACGCCGTGGATGGCAAGCGGAATGGTCACATACTGGTATTTCTTGATCCCGCCGTAGTAATGCGTGTCCAGATAAGCCATGCCGCCCTCTTCGTAGAGAGGGTTCTGCTTGACATCCAGCCTGGGCGAATCGATGTGGGCGCCGAGAATATTGATGCCTTCTTCAAAGGGCGTCTCACCGATCCTGAACAGGACCATGGATTTGTTCATCCAGACGCTGTACACCTGGTCCCCGGGCTTTAACTGCCGCTTTTCCTCGATGGCGCGGCTCAGTTCGATGCAGCCGTTTTTCTCCGCCTCCTCGACAAAAAAGTCAACGCACTCCCGCTCTGTCTTGCAGGTGCTCAGAAACGCCTTGTAATCTTCGGCAAAATCCATGCATGCCCCCAGCATGCCGTCGTCATACTTGCTCCACGCAATAGTTCTTTCCATAATATCCGCCTTTTACTGCCTTAAATTAAAAAATATAGCAAATGTAATTCTTGATAAACGCTTCGGAACCGCCCCGTTGATCCGGAGCGGTTCCTTCATCCGCCTGTTCAGCTTCTGAGCTCGATATCCAGTCCGGCCAGTCCGTTCAGGACCTTCTTCATGGCCGCGGTCACTTCCGACTCTTCCAGGGTCTTTTCCTTGTTGCGGAAAGTCAGGTTGTAGGCGATGGACTTGAAGCCCGCCTTGATCTGGGCGCCCTCGTAGATGTCAAACAGCCTGTAGGACTCCAGGATCTTTCCGCCGCGCTGCTCGATCACGGCTTCGATCTGGCCTGCCGTCACGCTGACGGGGACCAGCATGCTGATATCCCTCGATACGGCGGGATATTTCGCGATGCCCTCATACCGGAAATCAAAGGTCGTGACAGGCACCACTTCGTTCATGTCCAGCACCGCGATCACTGCCCTGTCGCCGATGCCGTAGGCGGAGAGCACATCCGGATGCACCTCGCCGATATATCCCATCACAGTGCCGTCGTAGACGATGTTCGCCTGCCTTCCGGGATGCAGGAAAGGCTTGCCGGAGGCCGGGTCGCAGACCATTTTCTTCTTCATGCCGACGCTCTCGAAGAACAGCTCGATGACGCCCTTCATGGTGAAGAAATCGCCGTCGCCGTACATGCCCAGCGTGAACATGGAGCGCTCGTCCGGAAGCTCCGTGAGGGGAAGCGCCTTAGCGATGTAGACGTTCGCCAGCTCGAACAGACGCACGTTTTTGTTGCGCCGGTTGTAGTTGGTGGAGAGGCTGTTCAGCATGCCGTTCAGAGGCGTCGTGCGCATCATGGAGAAATCCTCTCCGAGCGGATTCTGGATGCGGATCCCGCGCCGCTCGGGCGCATCCGCGTCAAAAAGGAGCTTATCCATGACCTTCGGGCTCTCGAAGGAGAAGGTCATCGCCTCGGAGAAGCCGCACTGCTGCGCCGTCTCCCTGGCCTTGTCTTCTATGCGCATTTTGTAGGTGAGGCCGCCCATGGTCGCACTGCTCGCGGGCAGCGTGTCGGGAATATTGTCATAGCCGGTAAAGCGCGCGACTTCCTCTGCCAGATCGCACATGCCCTTTACGTCCTGCCGGAAGGAGGGAACGATCACTTCGTTCGAAGCCCCGTCGTAGGCAAGTTCAAGCTTTTCGAAGATGGACAGCATCGTCTCCTTGCTGTAATCCGTTCCCAGGAACGCGTTGATCTTCTCCGCGCTGAAGGGGATGCGCACCGGTGCGGGAATGGGCTCGCACACATCCGCCATGCCGGCCACGACTTTGCCGCAGCCGAGCTCTTCCATGAGCTGGCAGGCGCGGTTGATGGCCGCCTCGGCGTTGTTGGGATCCAGGCCCTTTTCGAAGATGCCGGACGCGTCCGTGCGGAGGCCGATCCTCTTTGCGGATTTGCGGACGTTCGGTCCGTTGAAGGTCGCGGACTCAAAGAGCACCGTCTTCACGTCGTCCGTGATCTTGGAGTTCTCGCCGCCCATAATGCCGGCGATGCCGATCTCCTTCTCTGCGTCGCAGATCATCAGGACATCCCTGTCCATCTTCCGCATCTGGCCATCCAGCGTCTGGAACTCGTCGCCGTCCTTGGCCCTGCGGACGATGATCTTATGTCCCGCGACGGTGTCGAGATCGAAGGCGTGCATGGGCTGGCCGTACTCGAGCATGACGTAGTTGGTGATATCCACGAGATTGTTGATGGGACGCACGCCGCTGTTGGCCAGTCTCCGCTGCATCCAGTAGGGAGAGGGACCGATCTTGATGTCGGTGCAGACGCGTGCGGTATATCTGCTGCACAGGTCGGGATCCTTTACCTCGATGCTGACGTAGTCGTTGACGTCGCCGCTCTCGTTTTTGACGGCCGGTACCGGCGGTACGTAAGGCACGCCAAAAGTGACCGCCGCCTCCCTCGCGACGCCCAGCACGCTGTAGCAGTCCACGCGGTTCGAAGTGATCTCATACTCAAAGACGGGCTCGTGAAGTCCCATCACGTCCAGCGCGTCCATGCCGGGCTTTACGGGGATCATCTCCGTGCTCTTTTCGGACACGGGGCCGTACTGTTCCGGAAGGATGTAGATGCCGTTTTCCGGCGCGTCCGGGAAGGCGTTCGCATCGGTTCCGAGCTCCTCGACGGAGCACATCATCCCGTTGGATTCGACGCCGCGGAGTTTTCCTGCCTTGATCTTAATGCCGTTCTCGGGGAGCGGTCCGCCGTCGTGTCCGCCGGCGACTCTGCCGCCGCCCAGGACGACGGGCACCAGCGCGCCCTCGAATACATTCGAAGCGCCCGTCACGATCTGGGTCACTTCCTCTCCGATATCCACCTGGCACACGACCAGCTTGTCGGCGTCGGGGTGGCGCTCGATCTTCTCGATCCGGCCCACGACGATCTTTTCAAGGTTTTTGTCCAGGCGGTACATGCCGTCCACCTTGGTGCCGGTCATGGTCATCCTGCTGTTGTATTCTTCATCGGTGCACTGCAGGGCAGGCACATATTCCTTGATCCATGATAAGGGTGTTTTCATAATCTGCTCTTACCTCTCAATCCCTCTCGATTATCAGAACTGCTTCAGGAAACGGATGTCGTTCTCATAAAGCAGGCGCATGTCATCGATACCGTACTTAAGGAGCGCGATGCGCTCGAGGCCGACGCCGAAGGCAAAACCGGTGTATTCCTCCGGATCGATGCCGCTCATCTCAAATACATGAGGGTGCACCATGCCGCAGCCGAGGATCTCGATCCATCCCTCGCCTTTGCAGAAGCTGCAGCCCTTGCCGCCGCACTTGAAGCAGCTTACGTCCATCTCGGCGCTGGGCTCGGTGAAAGGGAAATGATGGGGGCGGAAGCGGACTTTCGTGTCCTCGCCGAACAGCTGGCGGGCGAACTCGGCCAGGGTGCCCTTGAGGTCCGCAAACGTGATGCCTTTGTCCACGACGAGGCCTTCCACCTGATGGAACGTAGGGGAGTGGGTGGCGTCCACGGCGTCGGATCTGTAAACACGGCCGGGCGCGATCATGCGGATCGGGATCCTGCCGCTCTCCATGGCGTGGATCTGCGTGGAGGACGTCTGGGTGCGGAGGAGGATATCCCCGTTGATATAGAAAGTATCCTGCTCGTCCTTTGCGGGGTGGCCGTCCGGAATGTTCAGGGCTTCGAAGTTATAGTAATCCTTCTCGATCTCAGGTCCTTCCATGACCTCGTATCCCATGCCGACGAAGATCCTCTCCAGCTCTCTGAGGGCCACAATATTGGGATGGCTGTGGCCGGGCTCGAACCTTCTCGCGGGGAGCGTCACGTCGATCTTCTCCTTTTTGAGCCTCTCCTCGAGGACCTTCCGCTCAATGCTCTTTTGCGCCGCGGCGATCGTGCTCTCGATCTGCTCTCTCGCCTCGTTCACCATCTGTCCGACCTTGGGGCGCTCTTCCTTGGGGACGTCCTTCATACCCTTGAGGATCCCGGTGAGCGTTCCTTTCTTGCCGAGGATGCTGACGCGGATCTCATTGAGCTTTTCCAGGGAATCGATCTCCTCGATCTGCCTGCGGGCTTCCTCCCTGATCTTTTCCAGTTGTTCCATCATCATAGGTTTCTTCTCCATTCTGTTATATTATCTGCCGCAGCCGGAGGCTGAGCGGCAGCGAATAAACCGTCAGACACGTGAAAAAGCCTGAAACATCGTTCCGCATTTTGACTCCTAGCACGCATGCCAGGTGGGTGTCCGCAGCTAATGCTTTTGTCTTCCACTGACGGCGATGAACGCCGGAGGCATGACAGCCGCAAGAGCAATATGAGATTCCCGTTTAAAGTAATTGTAGGTTCAAAATAGCGGAATTTATGATATTTCAGGTGAAAACATTATACCATATCACCTGCTTGCTGCACAAGTACAAGGCGCTCACAGCGGCTCCGTCTGTTCCTGCAGCCATTTCGCGTCTTCTCCAAAAAGGAGCGGGCCGATCTCCCGCCGCACCAGCTCGTGGTAGCGGTTGAGGATCTCCCTGCCGGACGAAGTCAGCACCTCCGGATCCAGGAGCGCCCTGTCGAGCGGCACCAGCGTCAGCGGTGCAAAGCACAGGAAACGGCCGTCGCTGTTCACGGTCTTCTCCCGCACCTCCAGGATGGTCTCGATGCGGATGCCGTACTGCCCTTCCAGATACACGCCGGGCTCGTCCGAGACGATCATGCCGGGCGCAAGGGGCCTCGACTCCCCGCCTCCTCCGAATCTCCAGCGGATGGAGGGCGGCGTCTCGTGTACATTCAGTACAAAACCGATCCCGTGTCCGGTGCCGCACTTGTAGTCGATCCCTGCCTTCCACAGAGGGCCTCTCGCCAGGATATCCAG
Source organism: Lachnospiraceae bacterium (assembly GCA_017405805.1). Taxonomy (GTDB): domain Bacteria; phylum Bacillota; class Clostridia; order Lachnospirales; family Lachnospiraceae; genus CAG-791. The sequence goes on along the minus strand of JAFQZU010000005.1, from coordinate 14,926 downwards.
ATTGGCACCGCAGCAGCCGTCCATGAAGACCGCATCCAGAAGCTGCAGATTGCTCTCGGCCGTCAGCGTGTAATGGCGGCGCATGGCCTCTGTCACGGGGCCCAGCGCAAAGGTTCTTGTAACATCGGTCGTCCCGCTCTTATACTGTCCGCCGGAATCGACCAGAAGCATGCCTTCGGGCGCAAGGGGCGAATTGTTTTCGGGGGTCGCGCTGTAGTGCATCATCGCGGCGTTGGGCCCGTAGGCGGAGATCGTCTCAAAGGAGAGATCCAGATAATCCGCGATCTCCCGGCGCTTGCCGTCCATGATGTCAGCAGCGCCCATCTCCGTCAGCTTCTCTCCCTTCGCGACGCGGGAAGTGACCTCTTTGATAAAGCGGCAGACCGCGGCGCTGTCAGCCTTGTAGCAGGCGCGAAGATGGCGCATCTCCGTGTCGTTTTTGACCGCTTTGAAATCCTCGAGAGGACTTCTGTGATCCACGATGCGGCCGCAGCTTCTGCCCGCAAGCGCGTCCTTGATGATCCCGTAGGCCAGGCTGCCCGTCTGCGCGGGATCACACAGGACATTGCCGGCGTAGGGATACTCTCTCAGGAAGTCCGCGACGCTCTCATAGGGGAGCACGGTGATCCCGTTCTCGCGGCAGTATTCGTCCAGCGCCGGGGTCTTTTCCGATTCCTGCAGGAACAGATACTGGTCCTTCTCTCCGCAGAAGGCGTAGCTGAGCGCAACGGGGTTGCATTCCACATCTCCGCCGCGGATGTTGAAGAGCCACATGATCTCGTCCAGTCTGCCGGTAAAGAAGGCAGTGCACTCCTTTTCCGCCATGGCGCCCCGCAGCCGCGCGAGCTTCTCCGACGCGCTTTCCCCCGTGTACTCCGTATCCAGAATGAAGACGGGGCTGGAGGGCATGGACGGGCGGTCCGTCCAGATCCCGTCCGCGGGATCCAGATCCGTCCTGAGGGCCGCGCCGCGTCCCTCAAGAGCTTTTTTGTATTCCTCAGCCTGGGCGGCGCTGATGCAGCGCCCGTCAAAAGCCAGCACGCCGCCGGCCGGCACCTTTTCCTTCAAAAACCCAAGTATGGTGGGGACCCCGGGCTCCTGCATCTTCATCAGGGCAATGCCCGAACCCTGCAGTTCGCGCTCCGCCTGGACGAAGTATCTTCCGTCCGCCCACAGGGCCGCCTCCGTGCGGCCGACCAGAAGGGTTCCCGCGGAGCCGGTAAACCCGCTGAAAAATTCCCTTGTCTTAAAAAAATCCGCAACGTATTCGGATCTGTGATAATCCTCCGTCGGGATCAGAAACCAGTCGATCCCGCTCTCTTCCATCAATGCCCGCAGGGCCGTGATTCTCGCCCTGACTGCTTCTGCTGCCATAACCTTTCCTGTACTCCTATAGCTTTTATCTTTGTCCTGTCCTTACATGCCGAGGAAGCGGCGCACTTCTTTCTCCATGCCGTCCTTGCCGCATACCGTTTTATGCCTCACCTCTGCGCCCCGCAGTCCGGAGACGGCTTCGGGCACCTTGACGCCCGCGATCTCGCTCAGGCGGTCCGCCAGCTCCAGATCGTCCAGATCGGCAGGCTGGCCGAGGGCCTTCATGACCGCGCTCTCAAATTTGAAAGGGCTGGCCGTGGAGGCGATCACGGACAGTGTATCGTCTCCTGTCTCTTTTTTATAGCGCCTGTAGACGGCAGAGGCGACCGCCGTGTGCGGATCGATCACATACTGATCCTTCTCGTATACCGTGCGGATCTCCTCGAAGGTCTCCTCCTCCGTGGCGTAGCCGCCGGCAAAATCCTTCATGGCCTCGCGCATGGAATCGGTCACGCTGTATCGTCCGGTCCTGGAAAGCTCGTTCATAAGACGGCCGTCCACGCCCGCGTCGTCTCCGCTCACATGATAGAGAAGACGCTCGAGATTGCTGGAGATCAGGATATCCATGGAAGGAGAGCTCGTCAGGATGAACGGGCGGTTCCTGTCATAGGTGCCGGTCTCGAAGAAATCGAAGAGGACCTTGTTGGAATTGGACGCGCAGATGAGCTTTCCGACGGGAAGGCCCATGCGGCCGGCATAATATGCGGCCAGGATATTGCCGAAGTTTCCGGTGGGAACGACGTAGTTCACCTTTCCGCCTTCTTTGATCCTGCCGTCCTTCAAAAGTCTGGTATAGGCGTAAACGTAGTAAACGATCTGCGGCACGAGGCGCCCGATATTGATCGAATTTGCCGAGGAGAACTGGAAGCCGTGCGAGGCCATCTCCTCTTTGAGCGCGGGATCCGTAAAGATCTTTTTCACGCCGGTCTGCGCGTCGTCAAAATTGCCGCGTATGCCGATCACGCAGGTGTTGTCTCCCTTCTGGGTGACCATCTGCCGCTCCTGGATGGAGGAGACGCCGTCCTTGGGATAAAAGACGATGATCCTCGTCCCCTTCACGTCGGCAAAACCGGCGAGCGCCGCTTTTCCGGTATCCCCGCTGGTGGCGGTCAGGATCACGATCTCGTTCTCCGCCTTGTTCTTGGCCGCGGAGGTGATCATCAGATGCGGGAGAATGGAGAGCGCCATGTCCTTGAAAGCGATGGTGGCGCCGTGGAAGAGCTCCAGATAAAAGGCGTCGGAAGTCTCTTTGAGGGGCGCGATCTCGGGCACGTCGAACTTGCTGTCATAGGCGCTGTCGATGCAGTGCCGAAGTTCCTTTTCGGTAAAGTCCGTCAGCCAAAGCTTCATCACTTCGTAAGCCACGCCGCGGTAGTCCATGGCCGCGAGTTCCGCGGGAGTTTTATCGAGCGCGGGTATGTTAACGGGTACGAAGAGGCCGCCGTCGTCGGCAAGTCCCTTGAGGATTGCCTGCGAGGCGCTGATAGGGGCGCTGTCAGAGCGCGTGCTCTTGTAGAGGATCTCTTTTCTTTCCATTGCGTACCGTCCTTTTGCTTGTCATTTTGCATCTACGGGGAACAGTGTAACACAAACCTCACGTCTTTACAAAAAGAGTTTGCTATTTTTGCGGATCCGCGGCGGCATATGTTTTGACGGGCCCGTATCCGCAGAGCGGCAAAATATGGTAAACTGAAAAAAAAGAACCGCCGTCCCGGCACAAAAACAGATGCAGAACAGGGTACAGCTATGCGTATAATCAGCAAACCGGTCGACATCAATGCGGACACCCGTCTTCTCGACGAGATGACCGCGCCCGACCGCACGATCTTTCTGGATATCGAAACGACAGGCCTGAGCGCCGCAAAGGACAGGATCTATCTGATCGGCTGCCTGTACAGGCAGGAGGGAAACCGGTCCTGGAACCTCATTCAGTGGTTTGACCAGACAGGCCTGGAGGAAAAGGAGGTGCTCTCCTCCTTCCTCATCTTCTCGTCGTCTTATGACGCGCTGGTCCACTACAACGGGGACCGCTTTGATCTTCCCTTTATAAAGGAGAGGATCGCGGCGTGCGGTCTGGAGGATACGCTCAGCAGAATGGATTCCGTGGACCTGTACCGTATACTCAAGCCCGCGAGACGCCTGCTGGGACTTCCCGATTACCGGCAGCAGACCGTGGAGGCCTTTCTCGGGACCGGCAGGACTGAGGCGTCGGCGGGTAAAGACCTCATAAAGGACTACCGACAGTTCATTGCCAGCCAGTCCCCCGCTCTCTTCGACCGGCTCACCGGCCACAACGAGGCGGATCTGTGCGGGCTCGCCTGCCTGAGCGCCGTCATGGTCTATGCGAAGCTCCCCTCTCTGCCGCTGCAGATCCGCCGTGCCCAGGCAAACGCTTACACGGATTACGACGGCACCCCCGGGGAGGAACTGTTCCTCTTCTTCCGGACTGCGATCCCGCTTCCCGCCCCGATATATGCGGGCGCGGACCGCTGCTACATAAAGATCGACGGCGGGGAAGGAATTCTGAAGGTGCCTCTTTTCACCGGCGAGCTGAAATATTTTTACGCGGGATACAAGGACTACTATTTTCTCCCGGTGGAGGACATGGCGATCCACAAAAACCTTGCGCGCTATGTGGAAAAAAGCCACCGCATACAGGCGCGGCCCGAGACCTGCTACACCCGCAGGCAGGGGACCTACCTCCCGCAGTGGGACCTGTTCCGGACGCCCTTTTTCAAGCGTTCCTACGAAGATCCCGCCATCTACTTCGAGCTGACCGACGAGTACAAGAAGGACCGCCATTTCCTCTCGGAGTACGCCTCCTACGTGCTCTCCCACATCATGAATCCATAAGCTCCATAAGAAAAGGGCTGCCATACCAGGTATGGCAGCCCTCTGTTAAGTCTTTCATTTTTCGAAAAGAGAATTACATCTCCTCGTCATCCTGATGTGCTGCGATGTAAGCGTCTACATCGACGGAAGCTACATCAGCATCTTCCTTTGCGCGCTCAGCTGCACGTCTGGCTCTCTCTTCCTCGATCAGAAGCTGCTTGACGCTCAGGCTGATCTTGTTGTTGTCTTCGTTGAAGTCAACGATCTTCGCGGTGACTTCATCGCCGACCTTGAGAACGTCAGAGGGCTTCTCGATGTGCTCTCTGGCGATCTGGGATACATGAAGCAGGGCGTCAATTCCGGGCTCGAGCTCTACGAAAGCGCCGAAATCGGTCATACGGGCAACTTTGCCGGTGACGACATTGCCTGCCGCATACTTCTCAGCTGCGCCGACCCAGGGGTTCTCATCGGGGAACTTCAGGGACAGAGCGATCTTGGTGCCCTGGATATCCTTGATCAGGACGCGAAGCTTCTCGCCGACCTTGAATACCTTCCTGGGATTCTCAACGCGGCCCCAGCTCATCTCGGAGATGTGAAGCAGGCCGTCTGCGCCGCCCAGATCGACAAAAGCGCCGAAATCAGTGATGTTCTTGACAACGCCTTCCACCACGTCGCCGGGCTTGATGGTCTCAAAGAGCTTCTTCTGCATTTCCTGGCGTCTCGCAACAAGGAGCTGTTTGCGGTCGCCGATATATCTGCGTCTGTGAGGGTTGTACTCGGTGATCACGAACTCGATGTCCTGGCCGAGATACTTGCTCAGATCTCTCTCGAAAGTATCGGAAACAAGGCTTGCAGGGATGAATACTCTCACCTCTTCCACCACAACGCTGAGCCCGCCGGAAAGGACCTGTGTGACCTTCGCAGTGAGCACTTCGTGGGTGTTGTACGCTTCCTCGATCCTCTTGTTGCCGCGGTCCGCAGCCAGTCTCTTGTAGGAGAGCACGACCTGGCCGTCACCGTCGTTAACTTTTACGACCTTGACTTCAAGCTTGTCGCCGATGTGCAGCACTTCAGTCAGGTCTACGGAATGATCGTTGGTGTATTCGTTGCGCGTAAGTACACCGTCGGACTTGTAACCGATGTTCAGGATTGCCTCATCAGGCTTGACATCGATGACGGAACCTTCAACTGCCTCCCCCGTGTGAATTGTCTTAAAAGACTCGTCTAACATTTGTTCAAAAGTCTGTTCTGACATAATTTTGAACCTCCTCAATGATATTCTTTGGGGTCGATGCCCCCGCGGTGATTCCTATCATCTGTTCATTTTCGGCTGGAGATAGATGTAAGTCACGCCACGTCTGTATGAAATAGGTCCTGGGGCACTCCTTTTTACAGATCTCGAAGAGCTTTGCCGAATTGGAACTGCTCCGGCCTCCTATCACTATCATCACGTCTGCCCGGGCGGCGATCTCACGCGCTTCGGTCTGCCGCTCCTGGGTGGCGTTGCAGATAGTATCCATACATTGGATATTGTATCGTCTTTCCTTTAAAATAGCAACAAATTCTTTAAATTTGTTTGCGTTGAAGGTGGTCTGCGCCACCACGCAGATCTGCGCATCCTCCGGCGCGCGGAAATCCTCCGCCTGCTGCCGGTTCTCGATCACGGTCACGGGGCCATCGGCCCATCCCATAATGCCGCGCACCTCCGGATGCCTGGGATCGCCTATGATCACGATCTGCGCGCCCTTCGCGCTCATTTCGCTCACGATCCTGTGGATCCTTTTCACAAAGGGGCAGGTGGCGTCCACGCACCCCAGTCCGCTCTCTCTGAGCCGCTCGTCCACTTCCCTGGATACGCCGTGGGACCGGATGATGACCGTTCCCCGCATATTCCCGTCAAGATGATCCAGTTCCTCCTCTTCGAGGACCTTTACCCCTTTCCTTTCCAGGTCGGCTACCACTTCCTCATTGTGGATGATGGGACCGTAGGTATAGATGGGACCGCCCTTTTCCACTTCCGCATACACCGTGTCGACGGCGCGCTGCACGCCAAAACAAAAGCCGGCACTCTTCGCCGTGATGATCTTCAAACCGTTCCCTCCGCCAAAAATAAAGGTTTGTTTACTTTCCGAGCCTGTCCTCTGCGATCTTCAAAAAGGTATCGAGCACTTCCGGGATCGTCATATTGGAGCTATCCACCAGGATCGCGTCCTCCGCCTGCTTAAGGGGGGCGATGGCGCGGTTCATGTCCCTGTAATCCCGCTCCCTGATCTCGGCCAGCACCTGGTCGTAATCCGCAGTCTGTCCGCTCTCCTCCAGCTGCAGGCAGCGCCTTTTTGCCCTGACCTCGGGGGAGGCTGTGAGATAGATCTTGACAGGTGCGTCCGGCAGGACCACCGTGCCGATGTCGCGGCCGTCCATGACGACATTTTCTCTGGCGGCCAGCGCTCTCTGCAGCTCCAGAAGTTTAGCCCGCACATCCGGATTGACACTGCTCCTCGAGGCCATCTCTCCCACTTCCTGCGTCCGGATATAGGGGCTCACGTCCTCCCCGTTCAGGAGCACTACCTGTGCGCCGTCCTTAATCCGGATCGTGATGTCCGCCTCTTTGCAGTGCGCGCTGATCGCCGCCGCATCCTCCGCGTTCACGCCGCATCGAAGAAGATACAGCGCCATGGCGCGGAACATAGCGCCCGTGTCTACATAAATATAAGACAGCTTCCCCGCGAGCATTTTGGCTATGGAGCTCTTTCCGGCCCCGGCGGGCCCGTCTATCGCAATACTGTTCATTTCTTACTCACTACCTCCGCAAAAATATTACCGTTCACCACTGCAGCTGACGCCTGCCAGATGCCCCGTCGACCAGGCGATCTGGAGATTGAACCCGCCCGTATGCGCATCGAGGTCCAGGACCTCTCCCGCCGCGTACAGTCCGTGTATCAGACGGCATTCCATGGTATGGGGGTCAAAGGACTTTACATCGATCCCGCCTCTTGTGACGACCGCCTCCTGAAAGCCCCTGGTCCCGGTTATGGTCACGGGGATCTCCTTGATCAGGGCTGCCAGCGAACGGATCTCATTTCCCGACACGGAAGCCGCCGTCCTGTCCTCTCCCAATCCTGCCATAAGAGACACCTCCTGCGCAAGTCTGGCGGGGAAAAGCGGGCGGAGCGCCGCCGGAAAATGTTTTCTTCCGGCCGCGGCGAACTCCTTCGCGATGCGGTCCTCCAGTTCCTTTAAGGGAATGGCCGGCTTGAGGTCGATGAACAGACGGTAGGCGCGGTCCCTGTTTTTTCCTTCCCACGAACACTTGCAGGACGCCGTCAGGATGAGCGGCCCGCTCAGGCCGAAATGTGTGAACAAAAGCTCTCCGAAGCCTTCGTAGAGCGGTCTTTTCGAGGCTTTTTTCGTCTTTTGCCCGGTCTGCTCCTCCTGCGGCGCATAGAGCCTGACCTGCACATTTTTCAATGCCAGTCCCTGCAGGCGCCTGCACCACTCCTCTTCGCAGACCAGCGGTACCAGCGAAGGTTCCTGTGCTTTGACGGGAAGGCCCAGCGCTTTCGCCATGCTGTACCCGTCCCCGGTCGATCCGGTGGAGGGATAAGAGAGCCCCCCGGTACACAGTACGACCGCATCGGCGGCGATCTCCTCCCCGCTCTCCAGCTTCACGCCGACTGCCTTCTGCATCCCGTCATCCGCCTGACTGGTCAGAATCTCCCGCACACGGCTGTGATACCGGATGCTGCCGCCGTTCCTTTTCAGGCATTCCGTCAGCGCTTTTGTGACGTCGGAGGCGTGGTCCGACACAGGGAAGACCCGCGCGCCGCGCTCCGTTTTGACGGGGCAGCCGTTCTGCGAAAGAAAATCCATCATGGCGTACTGATCGAAGCCGTACAGCGCGCTGTACAAAAACCGCGGATTGCTCACCACATGGCGCAGGAACTCCTCCGGTTCACAGGCATTGGTCAGATTGCATCTCCCCTTGCCTGTTATATAGATCTTCTTACCGGCCTTTTCATTTCTCTCCAGGACAACCGCCTGCGCGCCTGCCTGCGCCGCCGCACAGGCCGTCATCAGGCCTGCGGCGCCCGCGCCGATCACGGCAACCTTCTTTTTCCGCATATCTGCTTACGCCTTTTTACCATAAAGCCGCCATGCCGGCAACCTGCGCAGTTTCCATCGGCACGTTGTCGGCATGGCGGAATGATCGCTTCCGGATTTCCGGCTGCGAATTACTTCTTGTAGTTGACAATTATACATAAATACATCGGAAAGCCCTTTGTTTTCAAGGTTTTTCGTGTATTTGAGTTACTAAAAGTGATAGTTTTTTGTGATAGTTAGGTGATATATACTGCGCATCAACCCCTTTAAAACCTTACACAAATATTTCTTTTCCTGCGAAGTCTTTAATAAAATCGTCATGTCTTGTTTTCGGGATGTAATATTCCTTGCCGATCTTATTACCATATCCCATCTGAAAATAGAGCTTCAAAATGTTCAATGCTTTTTCACTTCTGCATTTATAGATTTCCATTATATCACTTTTTCCGTATAATGTACATTCATTTCTTTCAGAATGATTTAGGTATTCCGTGATAGCGTTATCTTTACGTTTGCAAACTTCAATTAGTTCTTCTCTTGTCATTGAATTGTAATCTTTCTTTTCTACCATTTTATATCCTGCCTTTTTAGCTCTTGACATTTCAATCATTTCTTCTCTTGTAAAATCATTATCAGAATTAACCATTTTTGTACCTTCCTTAATTATATAATAAAAGCCGTGATTGTTGGTTAATCACGGCAAAATAATCATATTAAATTCAAATTGTTATTCGTTTATTCTTCCGAACTTTTTAACCGCATCTTCAAACTGTAATCCGCTTAGATGCGTGTAATAGTCAAGTGTGATACTGATAGAACTATGCCCCATCAATTTCTGCGTGACCTTTACATCAATCCCACATTCATAACATCTACTACAGAACGTGTGACGGATCGCATGAGGATACATGTTTTCAAATCTCTCATGCTTGTTGATTCTATCAGTTACTTTCGTTGTTTCCTTTTCTATAATGTATCTTGTGCATTCACTGCCTAAAGAAGTACAGAAAACCAGATTATCAAATTTGGATCTCCATCTATCACCTAATTCTCTTTTTCGCTTTTCCTGCTTATCCTTCTGTGACAAAAACATTTCTTCGGCTTCACCAAAAAATGGAATTGTCCGAATTGAATTTGCTGTTTTGGGTTCGATCAGAGAAAGCGTTTTAACACCTTTATCATACTGGCACATTAGATTGCGTCTTACATGGATTTCCTTCTTTTGAAAATCTATATCACTCCACTTTAAAGCGCCGACCTCGCCAACACGCATACCAGTGAGGAACATGATATAGAACATTTCCTTATACCATGTATCGGATGCAGCATTTAAAAATGTTACTTGTTCTTCCTTTGAAAGAAATCTTCGTTCTTTTTTCTTTTCTTCCATTCGTGGTAGAACAATATCATTACATGGATTATATGAAACAATTCCGTTGTTCTTTGCTGAATCAAAGCATTCTCTTAATCTGCCTAAAGATTCGCTAATGGTAGCTTTTGATTTACCTTCTTTATGCAGCTGATTAACCGCACGTTGAACATCTATGTTCATGATTTCAACGAGTTTTCTTTTGCCAAGAATCCTACCAAAAGAATTAGTGTATTTCCTGCGCATCGGAGCAACGGATGAAACCTTAATGCTTTTCTGTTTATATGTCTTAAACCACTCTTCAAACCATTCATCTAATGTACTATTTCCAAAGAACGATACTATATCTGTATTGGCTTTTTTCTTTTCATATTCTAATTTCTTTTTCAACTCTTCCAGATCGTCAGAATAGAAAGAAAATGATTTTTTGTTTACTGAATAACGTGCTTCATATAAACCGTTTGCCCTTTGTCTAATTCCTTTTCCTAATTCTTTACCTTTTAAATCTTTACCCATATATATAACCCCTATTATTGAAAGCATTGTATAAAGTTCGCATTTTTATTATAACTCACAATATACCCACTTTCAATAATAGAAGTACGTTTATTTAACTACAGGATGATAAGATATCGTAACTTCACATGGAATACTTGCGATAAATCTATTAAACCTGTTGTCTATAGTGTTTCCTATAGTGACGAATTCATAATTAAAATCATTTGCTATGGTTTGCCTGTGTTCGGCTGAATCCGTACTAATGATTTTCATATCACCGTTAATAGTGATCGTTTCGCCATATATGCAGTTCTTTATAACTAATGCGCTTTCAGTCGTGATATTCTCTAAAGTCAAATCACCACTACGATTAATTTTAATCTGCATATCAGGAACAGTTAAACCAATTTCATCTGATATATCCGTTAGCTTTCTTTCTTCGCCATTTCCGCTAAACGTCATTTTGCTACTCTGCATCTGACCATATCCGAATGGTCTGTTTGTTGTCATGGATAAATCAAGTGCAACTAAGCGCCTAAGATTATCATAGACCTGTGATACATTGAAAGTTGCATCATAGAAGCATGTAACCGTTTCTTCATCGCTATCAGATATAAAATGCAATGTACAATAATCTTTCCTGTTGAGCCATCGCACTATATCCCTGTATTCATCATCCGTAATAACGTAACTATCTGATTCAGGACTTTTCATAATCCTGAATTCAGATGTAATTACGCCTTCATAAGATGAGGCACTTTTTAGATACTTTGAACCATGATTGATTGGTACAGTCGATAAAACGATATCTGAACCCTGATTGATTGTTTCAGTATCTATAGCGCCAAATTCAGCGATGATGAACCCATAATCAGACAGGTATTGATTATCATAGCAGAAATCATTTGCATTTCTAAAAATCATGCTGATACCCCCATCTTTAACTTTTCTATTTCTTTTCGTTGTTCATCTATCACTTTCTGTTGTTCCTGAATAGCTTTAACAACGTACCCTAATAGATAGAAGTCATTAACGCTTTTAACATTCATCGTGCCATCCTCGTTATATCCTCCACCTATGGATAGTCTTTCATCGAGCTTTTCAAGTTCATCAGCGATAAATCCTATCTTTTGGTGTCCGTTTCCATCCGTCCAATCAAACGAATGCATTTTAATTTTATTCAGAACATCAACAGCGGATTTAACCTCTGTATCATTAACATTCTTCTTAATTCGGATATCAGAAGATGCCACCGTAATAGTACGTGTAGAAAATGCCGAACTTCCCCATTGACCGCCTACACCAAGACCAGATGATTTAGAACCGAAATAAGATACTCTCTTTTTATCGGTTGTAGCAGATGATACAGGACGCCTTGTAGAACCGCTATAATCCTTGAAATGGAAATTAGCAGCTCCTACAGTTAATGTATTCGTTGTATCAGTGTAAACCAATACAGAATGTTTATTCTTTGCGTCATAAAATCCGATTGCCGTAGTTGATGATGCATTACCGCCATAGATATATGTATCATGCTTGTATGTTCCGCTACTTCCTGCGGATGATATTCTAAGCCTTCTTTCATTGGTTGCGCTTGAATAGCCTAACCAAGTGTCAGCGCCTTTAAACACAACCTGTGAACTCATGTCTATATAAGTTGCAGTAGATAATAAATTCTTACATTTTAACGTTCCGGGAAGTATTGTATTACCGCTACCATCTAATAGTGTTAGTGTCCGTTTAAGCGTTGCAAATTGCCCTGTATACTGCCTAACATAGATAGGTTCAGTTCCATCATCAGCGGTTGCAAGTTCGAGATATCCTGCATTGGAAGAACCGCCACCAAACAATCTCCAATAGTCATTGCTTGCCATCTTACCTTTAATATAGGTATTCTCGCCTAAATTGATATTCTTTGTTACAGTCAGATCATTGATTGTTGTAATGCCTAATGTAACCTTGCCATTCCTAACAGTCAGAATATCGTTATAATTGAAATAGTCAGTACCAATATGCGCATATGAATTATAAGATGTAAAATGATACTTATAATTTGCAATAGCCGATGCGCCGTTAATGGTAATGTTCGATAGTGAATAACTACTATCCAAATCAGGATTGCTATTTCTGGCAAGAGTCTTTAGATAAGTCAGCATATCGGATTGCCCGAATGAATAAGTATATCTGTATGTTTTCGTACCATTTAAGAAGGAAACGCTAACATAACTCGTTACATTCGTTTCAGTGCTGCTTACAGATACACTTGCAACATCCGTATATGTTTCAGTTACGGTTGTTGTTGTCGTTGTTTCAGATGAAGTATCAATGATAGTATCATCATCATCCTCTCCGTCACCACCTGAAATATCTGTGCTTTGGTCATCAATCGTTGTATCGGTTATGGTTCTTGTTATCGTGTATGAATACGGAATAAGCAAACTAACACTGGTTAATGTCAGATCAATGTTATTGATGTTGTCCGTTTCTCCAGATTTTTCTATCTCAACTGTGAAACTATTAGAATAAGAACCATTCGAATACAAATCAAATGTATCTGCCTGTTCAATATCATCTGTAGAAACATTACTTGATGCTGTACCATCCAATCCATTATCAGTTACCATAAATGGATTGACAGAACCGAAATAACCACCATTGGCATTGATAGTACCAGTAATGACCGCATCACCGCTTGAATTCAGTGTAATAACAGGCGTTTCACCCTTCAGCACTTGAAACAGCGAACTTACATTAGGATTGATGATAACTGAATTAACGAGATTAGAAACTTTCAATCCGTCTTTGTCGAACGTCAAAGAATTTGAAGAATTATAAATTCCTAACTGTTCGCCTAATATCATCTTTCCTACCAGTGTTTCAGCATTCACGCCATAAGCGGTATTGTATTCACCCGAAACAGGATCACGATAAAGGAATTTACCGATAGCTGTTTTTAATGACCGCCAGTTATTATCTGTAAGATAGATACCACGGTTAATCAGTTTCATTTGCTGATTGTCGTATTCATTAGTATCAGCATTGAACTCGCGTAATAAAATACCGTGTGCATCCCATGAAATATCTTGTCTGTTTGCCGTATCGACAATCTTTAGATTGGTTAAATCCAATCCTTTTTCAGTCCAATTATCTAACAGGGATTTACTTTTTGTTCCTGCCAATGCTTGTTTTTGCGTAACGCTATAGGATGATGCCATACTTGAAGCTTGCGCAAGAATAGATTGAACATCTGTTAATCCATCCGATACTTTCATAACATCCGAAAATGTTACTGAAGTCTTTTCAAAATCATTGAAATCAATGACATATTCAAGTAAGCGCAATTTATAAACATTGCCATCCACTTTTAAGCGCATCCAGTTACCAACAGAAAAATAATCTATCAGCGGTTCAAACTCTTTCAGCATTAACAAGTTTCTGATACTTGATTGAATGCTATGCTGAATAGATGAAGAATTCTTTACTTGTGTACTTGCATCTTCTAATATCTTTTGAGCTGCTTCAAAGATTTCTGCGCTTGTCATGTTGTCGGATGAATAAGTGCTATCCGCATAAACATCTTCACGCCTGTATGAAACAAATTCATTCCAAACATCCGCATCTTGCAGATATTTATCAAAATTAAGCTCCTTTTGTACTTCAGCGCGTATAGCATCCATATTAGCTATTAAATCGTTAATCGTGCTAATCTGGCTGTTCCTTGTCGCTATTTCCGTATTAAGCGCAGTTAATTTATTGTAATAAGGTAAATACACCTGATTATATAAATCAGATGATGTATCTATCTGCGGACTTTCGTTTTCATCTCCTGCGCCCTCTTTCAATAATGCATCTAATACATATTGGCAAGCATCCGCAAGAGTATTTAATCTTTCCAGATTGTAAGCGCTTAGACGATTTGAAAAGTCGTTAGCTTTGAATAAAGCAACTATATCATCGCCTATTGTCGAATAATCCGCGAGAATTGCGTAAACCTTATATAGTATCGGTTTTACTTCATTTTCTAATACCTGAATGGTAATAGGTGATGTAGTAATTGTATCCGCGCTGTTTTCTTTGTTCGTTACCTTGAATGAACCAATCCATATATCAGTGTATTCATCCAGTGTTGCGGAATTCACTTCTATTTCGTATCTGGTATCTATCAGCGTTTTAGCAAGTGCAAGGATCTCAGATGATACTCCGCTTGTCGTTGTCGATTGTGATATTTCCGTCACATAAAAAGGTGATAGATTAGCGCTTGTTAATACTGCGCTTGCTATCCTTGCGTTTGTAATCGTATCATTGAATATCGGTTTACATTCGCTTGTAAGGAATGCTTTAAAATCGTTCGCTTTATATTCTGCATTAACCAAATCAAGGTAATTCGCCTGTATGGGTGATATCCTTGTCAGCGTTTCGTTATATGCCGTGTAAGCGTCTATAATGGCGTTGTATGCGTTTGTTTTAGCCCTTGTAAGGTTTAATGTATGCGAAGTCATATATTCCTGATACAGCGCGTTATAAGCGTCTATAACGCCGTTTAAAGCGTCTGACATATCAGCGCGTGATTCATCCGATATATTCCAAATATAGCGCGTTCCATTCGGATTTATTGATTATTCCGGGCGATCAGCCCATGCGCTGAAGCGCGTTCAGCGCACGGAAATCGCCGTTTAGCAAAGTCCGGCCGCAGTTCAGCCCAGGCCGTCAGGCGTGGGATAAGTACTGCCGCATATTCACATCACCGGTTTC
>JAFQZU010000004.1 GCA_017405805.1 Lachnospiraceae bacterium | reverse complement strand
GCAGTTAGGTTTGTGGGCATGATGACCACGGAAGCTCGCTCTGTGACCACCTACAAACCTGATCCCCTGCCGTAGTCACAGCAGTTAGGTTTGTGGGCATGATGACCACGGAAGCTCGCCCTGTGACCACCTGCAAACCTGATCCACTGCCGTAGTCACAGCAGTTAGGTTTGTGGTCATGCTGACCACGGCAGCTCGCTCTGTGACCACCTACAAACCTGATCCACTGCCGTGGTCACAGCAGTTAGGTTTGTGGTCATGCTGACCACGGCAGCTCGCTCTGTGACCACCTACAAACCTAACCCCCTGCCGTGGTCACAGCAGTTAGGTTTGTGGGCATGATGACCACGGAAGCTCGCTCTGTGACCACCTACAAACCTGATCCCCTGCCGTAGTCACAGCAGTTAGGTTTGTGGGCATGCTGACCACGGAAGCTCGCTCTGTGACCACCTACAAACCTGATCCCCCACCTTTTTCACACCAGAATCGATGCTCTTTTTCCTCTCTTTATCCCCTTCTCTCGTAAAATATTAAAAATTTATTACATAAACTTAATATTTTCGTTTGCATTATGTCACTTCTTGCTGTATACTTGGGACAAATGTTGTTAACATTTGAAAGGAGTATCCATCAATGAAGCGTAGAATCGCACTGTTGCTGGCCGGAACCCTGGCCATTACACCTGTCACTGCCAACATGAACGTCTATGCCGACACCTCTGTCACTGCAGAAACGGCAGAAATGGAACCGGAAGCAGCACAATATGTAATGGAGGAGTCCGATCCCAACGGCGAGTCCCCCACACCTGAAGCAATGGTTATTCCCGACGAGGAAGTTTCCCCCGCAGCGGGCGGAACGTCCCCCGAAAAAGAACAGGCCGCACAGGCGATCGCCACGGCAGACAGCATCTGCCTGGTCGACGCGGATGATGCAGACAAGACACCTATCAATACGGATGCACCGCTGGAGATCGAGGCCGGAAGCGAACGTGTACTGGCTCTTTCTCTCTCGGAGGAAGCAGCCGGTAATACTGAAATCAAATTGCCTGAGGAAGTGACCTGGGAGTGCAGTGCCCCGGAGATCCTCTCCCTGGATGAGAATGGAACCATCACCGCCGAGAAGGAAGGCGAAGCAGAAGTTTACGCTTCCTTCCTGCTCGACAAGGAGCCTGTAACAATCACTCTCTCAGTACAGGTCGTGGCGCCCGCCGAAGAACACGCCGTTACGCCGGAAGAGGCCGCGGCAGCTGAGGCAGAAGCCGCCAAGGCAGCTGAGGAAGCAAAAGCAGCCGAGGAAGCAAAAGCAGGCGAAGAAGCAAAAGCAGCCGAAGAAGCCAAAGCAGCCGAAGACAAAACCACTGAAGCTGCTGAAGACGCAGCAGCCGCCAAGGCAGCTGAAGAAACCGCAGCGGAAACCACCGAAAAACCCGAAGAAGGTTCTGAAGAAAATACCGCAGAGGCAGCCGCTAAAGCAACCGAAGCAGAAGCAGCAGCAGCCCCCGCGCAGGAAGACCTTGGAATCGCCGCAGAGGAAGGCGAGGCCATGGCAAGTTCTGCTGTCTCCATCGACGGATTGACCGGTGATGAAGCTGCTGACCCCGCGCTGAAGGCCGAAGCCGGCACGAAGGAAGCGGCGGCGGTCACGGAGGAAGCGGCGGGCGCGCAGACCATCTCCGATGTTGAGGCAAAGAAGGCAGCAGAGGATGAGGCCAAGAAGGCAGTAAAGGATGAAGCAAAGAAGGCAGCGGAGGATGAAGCGAAGAAGGCCGGCGTCGAAGAGAACGTAAATGCGCCCGCAGGCGTGCTTGAGCAGCTCCTCACGGCAGACGGCACCGCGGCCGGAAACAGCTGGATCCAGAGCAGCGTCGGCTGGAAGTTCGTCTCCAACAATAAAGCTGTGACCGGCTTCCTCAAGGTGGACGGCAGCACTTATTATTTCAACAAAGACGGTATCATGCAGACCGGCTGGACGCAGGTCGGCGACGACTGGTATTTCTTTGATCTGAGCGGCGCCATGCGCAGCGGCTGGATCGAAGACGGCGGATACTGGTACTATATGAATCCTGCAAAGAACGGTGCCAT
This sequence comes from Lachnospiraceae bacterium, assembly GCA_017405805.1. Taxonomy (GTDB): domain Bacteria; phylum Bacillota; class Clostridia; order Lachnospirales; family Lachnospiraceae; genus CAG-791. The sequence continues at coordinate 108,865 of JAFQZU010000004.1, read as the reverse complement.
GGAGACCGGCCCTTTCCTGACCCTGGGCGGCAAGACCTATCTCCTGGACAGCAACGGCGCCATGCTCAAGGGCGGCTGGTGCAAGCGCAACGGCACCTACTATTATGTGAACGGTTATGGCGTGATCCAGACGGGCCTGCGCAAGATCGGCGGCAAGTATTATTATCTGGATCCCGCGAAGAACGGCGCCATGCATACCGGGTTTAAGACGCTCGGCGGGAAGACTTTCTATTTTGACGGAAGCGGCGCGAAGCGCTACAACATGTGGGTCACCGTGAACGGCGCCCGCTATCGGCTCGGCAGCGACGGCACCGTGCAGACCGGATGGTTCAAGCTCGGAAACAAGTCCTATTACCTGAACCCCTCCGCGAAGGGGGCAGCGCTGACAGGCTGGAAGATGGTCGGCGGGAAGCGGTACTATTTTGACGCGGCAGGCGCCATGCTCACTTCCAGATGGATCAAGGTCAGCAAGACCTGGTACTACGCCGGCAGAAACGGCGTCATGGAGACCGGATGGAAGACCCTGAACGACAAGACCTACTACCTGGATCCCGCAAGGAACGGCGCCATGGTCCGCGGACTGCAGACCATCGGCGGAAAGACCTACTATTTTGACGCGAGCGGCGTGAAGCTCCACACCCGCTGGATCAATGTCGGCGGACACCGCTACCACCTCAATACCAGCGGAATCGTGCACAAGGGCTTCCAGCGGATCGGCGGCAAGTGGTATTATCTGGATCCCGCAAAGAACGGCGCCATGACCACGGGCCTCAAGACCATCGACAAGAATATCTACTGCTTCAACAGCCTCGGCGTCATGCAGACGAACCGGCTTGTGAACTCCAACGGATATCAGTACTATGTCGACGGATACGGCATCGCCGTGACCGGCTTCAAGCAGATCGGCGGCAAGTGGTACTACTTCAACAGCAACTGCAGAATGAGGAAATCCGACTGGCTCAATCTGGACGGACACTGGTACTACCTGGCTTCGGACGGCGCCATGGTGCAGAACAATTTCGTCAAGGTCTATGACAAATATTATTACATGGACTCCAACGGATTTATGAAGATCAGCTCCTGGATCAGCAAGGGCGGCAAGTGGTACTATGTCAACGAGTGGGGCGTCATGCAGACCGGCACCGTCACGATCGACGGTCAGTCCTACACCTTCGACAAAAACGGCGTCTGCACGACAGACTTCTCCCAGGGCTACAACAGCAGAGAGGAATTCATCACCCTGATGGCGAGACTAGTCCGCAAATACGCTCCCAAGTGGGGCGTAAAGGTCTACTCCCCCATCATCGCGCAGGCCATCCTGGAGAGCGCGTACGGTGAGTCCTCCCTCGGCAAAAAATACAACAACTTCTTCGGCCTCAAGTGCGGCACCCTCTGGACCGGCAAGTCCGTGAGCCTGCGCACCGGCGAGGAGTACTCCCCCGGCAGCTACACGACGATCTCCGCGAATTTCCGCGTATACGACAGTGTGGAGCAGGGCGTGGAAGGTTACTTCATCTTCCTGTTTGACGGACGCACGCGGTACAACAACCTGCTCGGCGTCACCGATCCCAGGACCTACCTCGAAAACATCAAGGCTGACGGCTACGCGACTTCCTATCACTATGTGACGAACTGCATGAACGTCGTGAACCGCTACAACCTCACCCAGTACGATGACTGATCCGGCGGATCAAACACACAGACAGCGGCAAGTAAAGCATTCAAAAGGCGCAGGGCAATTCTATGAAGCGTTTGAACAAGGCATTTATAACAGCAATTCTCCCTTTCCTTCTGGCAGCGGCGGCACCTTCCATGGTTTCCATGGCCGCCGAGGCCGGTGACACCGCGGCGGCAGCAGCGGAACAGGCGGCAGCGGCGGAACAGACGGCAGCGGACCTCAGTGAAGCGGATCCCGGCGAAGAGGCCCCCGGTGAAGAGGACCTCAAGGGCGAGGGAGGAACGGAAGCTGCAGACGGGATCTCCGCGAACTCCGCGGACGGCAGACTTTCCTCGGCGCCCCGCGTCACCCGCAAAGGCGATATCTATGTCAATGCGACGGGCGAACCCGCAAGCGGATTTGTCAGCATAAACGGCAGGCTGTGCTACCTCTCCGATGAGGGAAGGCGGATGCAGGGCGGATGGATCTGCCCCGGCGGAGACTGGTACTTCATCCGCGAGGACAGCAGCGTGCATCTGGGATGGCTCTCCAACAACCAGAGATGGTATTACATGGATGACGTCAGCGGTAAGATGCAGACCGGCTGGAACCGGATCGGCGGCGCCCTCTACTATCTGGACCGAAGCGGCGTCATGCAGACCGGCTGGATCAATGCCGGAAACCGGAAGTATTACCTGACAAAGAGCGGTGCGGCGCAGACCGGATGGATGCTGCAGGATGAGAAATGGTATTTCTTCAGTGTCTTCGGAGACATGCAGACCGGGTGGATCATGGATGACGGAAAGCAGTATTACCTGAATGAAGAGGGCGTCATGCAGACCGGAACCCAGACCATCGACGGACGGGAATATGAATTCGGAGAAGACGGCGCGCTCAGGCCCTCCATCAGGGAAGAGCGGGCGCAGGCTCCCGAATGACAGATTAACATAGGAAATACAGCCATCTATATGTATCGCAGGACTTTAAGTGAATACGGTCCAAGATACTTATAGATGGCTGTTTTTCTGACTCTTTATCCGAATTTTTCCTCGTAATGCTTCTTTTTTCTCGCGTAGGTGGCCAGCGGGATCTCCAGGTATTCCGCCGCCTTTCTCATGCTGCGCTTCTTTTCATACGCTTCTTTTATAAAATAATACTCGATCCTCTCGATCCGCTCCCTGATCGGAAGGGCTTTGAACTCTTCCTCCGTTATGAATGCCGGCGCCTGCTCCGGGTCCGGTGTGAGATCGGATCTCCCGCCGCTGTCGTTCTCGCCAAAAGCTGCTTCCGCCTTTTCTCTCGCCGCCAGCGAAGAGGTGTAGTGCTCCGAGTAGAATTTCCCGGGCAGGTCGTGCAGGTCAATGGTGAGCCCGTCGCTGGTGGCATACGCGGCCGCGATCACGCTGTAGAGCTCCCGGATATTCCCCGGCCAGTCGTATTTCATGAACTGCTCAATGACATCTTCCGAGAAAACAATGCTCTTGTGATATTCCTTATTGAGGTCCGAAAGGAACTTGCGGGACAGCTCTTCGATGTCGTCCCTGCGTTCGCGCAGCGGCGGCATATTGATGGTAATGACGTTAAGTCTGTAGTACAGATCCTCTCTGAACTCCTCCCGCTTTACCATCTCTTCCAGATTTTTGTTGGTGGCGGCGATGATGCGCACGTCCACGGGGATCGTCCTGCTGCCGCCGATGGGATCGATCTCTTTTTCCTGCAGCACCCTGAGGAGCTTTGCCTGCATCAGCAGCGGCATATCGCCGATCTCGTCCAAAAACAGCGTCCCTCGGTCCGCGAGCTGGAATTTACCGGGCTTTCCGCCTCTTTTGGCGCCCGTGAAGGCACCCTCGTCATACCCGAAAAGTTCCGTTTCCAGAAGATCGTTCGGGATCGCGGCACAGTTGACCGCCACCATGGGACGGCCTGCCCGGCTGCTTGCCTTGTGAATGGCCCTCGCAAAAACATCCTTTCCCGTCCCGCTCTCGCCCGTGATCAGCACGGGGAACGCGTTCTGCGCAGCTTTGACGCCTTGCTTCTTGATCTCCTGAAACATCGCGCTGCTTCCGATCACGTCCTTAAAGGAGAAGTTCTGTCCGTCCATGTTCTCGTAGAGCTCTTTGTACAGTTCCATCTCCTGCACTTCTCTGATCATACTCTTCGCGACTTTTAAGGACTGATCGCGAAAATAGACCTGGGCGATCCCGGCGACGATCTCGCCCTTCCCGTTCCTGACGGCCGAGCGGCTGACCAGGACGAAGGCGTCTTCATTGTCCCTGGTGTAGCCGGGGACATAGTGGTGCAGCGCAAGCTCATCGGCGTAGCCGTATTCGACCACGTCCATCATCTTCGAGTTGGGGATGGTCTTGGTTATGTGATATCCGACGATCTCCTTCCGGGGCTTTCCGAGAAATTCACAGTACTTTTCACTGATATCCGTCACGATACTGCCGCGGTCGACTACGATGAATCCGTCGCTGGATACGTGGAGCATCTCCCTGAAAATATGGATATAATCACCGGGGTCTATCCCGTACTTCGTCATAGGCTCCCTCTTTCCAAATCATAAAAATCTCAAATCTATCCTCTTCTTTATATAGGCAATCTCTATGCCATAAATGCCTTAACTGGGCAAAAAAATTCACTTTTGTGATATTCATATAAAAATTTGATCATTATGAGCCCTTTGTTATTTCTATCACACAGGCTTTTTTTGTGCAATATGTATAATCCTGTTCATCGAACCTTCGCCAAAACATGGATAAAAACAAAAACGCTCCAAAAATGATATGATCATTTTCGGAGCGTTCCAATTTCAAAACATCCGTATCTGTACTGTACGATCGTTTTTTCTTATTCCTCCTTGAGATACGCCTGCCGTTTGCGCACGTAGGTCGGCATACTCATCCCAAGATATTCTGCAGCCTTTCGAACACTGTGAAACTTATCGTAAGCCGTCAGTATCAATTCTTTTTCAATCCTCTCCATATACTTTTTGACAGATCCCGAAGCATGCGCGATCTCCAGCTGTTCTGCCGCATGCCATCCGTTCTCGTCTTTCAGCTGGCGGACCGATCCTCTCCTGCCCTCCTCCACTTCTTCCTGCTCGGACTTAAGACGCACGGGCAGGTCGGCCGTCACGATCTCCAGCCCGTCGCAAACTGCATACGCAGCCTTGATCACGTTGTCGAGTTCGCGCACATTGCCCGTCCAGTTGTGAAAGCAGAGGACTTCTACCGCCTCTTTCGTGATCGCCACATTCCGGTGATATTCCCGATTGAGCGTTTCCATGTAATAGGCGACCAGCTGCGGTATATCCTCCTGCCGCTCCCGCAGCGGGGGAAGATTGATATTGATGACGTTCAGACGGTAATACAGATCTTCGCGGAAGCTTCCCTCCTGGATCATCTGCTCCAGGTTCTTTCTGGTCGCCGAGATCACACGTATGTCGACCGGCACCGGTGTGCTGCCGCCCACGGTATCGACTTCCCGTTCCTGCAGAACGCGCAGGAGCTTGGCCTGCATCACAAGGGGCATGTCACCGATCTCATCGAGGAAAATGGTCCCCCCGTCCGCCTGGATGAATTTGCCTTTGCGCCCGCCTTTTTTGGCGCCCGTAAAGGCCCCCTCTTCATATCCGAAGAGCTCCGATTCGAGAAGCTCCGCCGGAATGGCGGCGCAGTTTACGCTGACAAAAGGCCTGTGGTTGCGCGCGCTGGCATAGTGGATCGCCCGCGCGAAAACCTCTTTGCCCGTTCCGCTCTCCCCCGTGATCAGCACGGAGAAATTGGTCTTGGAGGCCTGAATGGCCTCTCTTTTCTTCTGGCGGATAATGCAGCTGTTTCCGATGATATCGTTGAAGCTCGGCTGCGATTCGTTGAACCTGGCATACTGCTCGCGAAGGAATTCCAGCTCGTTGTACTCCTTGAGCATGCGGCGCGCCGATTCGATCGACTGCTCACGAAAATGGACCTGCGCCACGCCGCCTATGACGTTTCCTCTGGAGTCCTCGACGTAAGTACGGCTGACCAGCACGAAATCATTCTTGGCGTCTCGGACGTAGCCGGGCACAAATTTGTGCAGTGCCAGTTCCTCCTGGTACTTGTTTTTCATGATATCGGGCATCTTACTGTTGGGAATGACGTCCGTAATGGGTCTGCCGATGATCTCCTCCTTTGGTTTGCCCAAAAAGGCGCTGTATCGGTCGCTGATATCCGTGACGATCGAATGATTGTCAACGACGATAAAACCGTCATCCGAAAGCCGCAGCATTTCATCGAAAACTCTTTTGTAGAATTCTGTCCGTCTCACATTCCCTCCGTTATTGATACCGTGGCAGTGAAAAAGCTCCTGCTTACGAGGCAAAAAAATGTCACACGTAATATTCTACCACAAATATGCGGTTCTCTGAATATACCTTGTCTTTTCTTTCTGTTTCTTCTATGATGTTTATTGATCATTTTTGTATCTCAGCATTCCGGAGGAAGCATGGACGATTCCCACTATATGAAGCTCGCCCTCAAACAGGCCGAAAAAGCCCTGGCGCTGGGCGAAGTCCCCATCGGCGCACTCATCGTCTGCGATGGGAAGATCATCGGCAGAGGCTATAACCGCCGCAACACCGACCACACCACACTGGCCCACGCCGAGATCACGGCGATCCGCAAGGCCTGCCGGAAGCTGGGTGACTGGCGTCTGGAGGGCTGCACCCTCTACTGTACGCTGGAGCCCTGCCCCATGTGCGCCGGCGCGCTGGTCCAGTCCAGGATCGACCGCGTGGTGATCGGCGCCGGCAGCCCCAAATCAGGCTGCGCGGGCACGCTCCTCAACATCCTGCAGAATCCGGACTTCAACCATCAGGCGGAGATCACGTCCGGCGTCCTGCAAAAAGAGTGCACGGAGATCCTGCAACGCTTTTTCAAAGATCTTCGAAGGCGCAACAAGGAGGAGAAAATGAGGAAACGGGCGGCGGCGGATCAGTCTTGACTTTCCTCCCCTATTTGATTATAGTATTCGTACAAAATAAAACAGCCCTGCTCTGCAGGGCGGAATCCTGACAGCTGCCTGCCGTTTTCCGTGTTGAAGCTCGGGTCTCACGCAATGAATCCCTGTGAACCGTGTCAGATTGGGAACAAAGCAGCACTAAGCGGGCCCTTTCATGTGCCGTGAGGGTGCCTGGCGGAGCTGGAAACGCAGTACCGTGTCAGGGTTCCGCCGTACGGAGCAGGGTGTTCTTTTTTTTTCAGCCGAAACAGCACATCCGCAAAAGATGCTTATATGGTTTAACTATGGCCAACTCCCTTATAAAAACGAATTCCTTTTTTGACCTTTCCGACTGCATTCTCTGCCCCCGTGCCTGCCATGCCGACAGGCTGTCCGGCGCTTCGGGATTCTGCGGGGAAGCCGGCGAGATCCGTGCCGCCCGCGCCGCGCTCTATTACAGCGAGGAACCGGTGATCTCCGGACAGACCGGCAGCGGCACCGTTTTCTTCTCCGGATGCAATGTCGGCTGCAGCTACTGCCAGAACTATAAACTCCTGGGCAGTGCCGGGACTGCCGCGCACCGCACGCTCTCCCCTTCCCGGCTGGCAGAAGTCTTCCTCTCTCTCCAGGAGCAGAGTGCCGCGAACATCAACCTGGTGACCGCCGCCCACTTCCTGCCCCGCGTGATTCCTGCCCTGGAATCGGCGAAACGACAGGGTCTCTCGATCCCCGTCGTCTACAATACCAGCTCCTATGAACGCGTGGAAGCGATCCGTGCCCTGGAAGGACTCGTGGACGTATGGCTTCCCGACTTCAAATATTTCTCTCCCGAGCTCGCACGCCGCTATTCAAAGGCGCCGGATTATCCGGAGGTTGCCGCGGCCGCACTGGCCGAGATGGTCCGCCAGTGCCCCGTTCCCCTTTTTTCGGACGGCACGCACGCCATCGACGCGCCGGATGACGCCGACGATCCCCTTATGATAAAGGGCGTCATCGTGCGCCATCTGGCCCTCCCCGGCTGCGCGGAAGATTCCCGCCGGATCCTCTCCTATCTTTACAGTACCTACGGGGATTCCATCTTCATCAGTCTTCTCAATCAATACACGCCCGCCGCGGAAGCCGTCTCCGACCCTCTGATCGGCAGGCGCCTGACGGAAGAGGAGTACGATGACCTGGTGGATTACGCCATCTCTCTCGGAATTACCAATGGCTTCATCCAGGGCGCCGAATCGCAGTCACTTGCCTATACGCCTACCTTCGACGGAACCGGATTGGACAATCCATACAGGGGAGTAACTATCAATCGCGAGCGTAAGTCTCACTAAGACCCTTTCCGCACGGCGGGGAGGCAAGTCGGGAACTCGCCCTCCGCTCTGATGACCGGAGGGCTCAGACACCCCTCCACTCGGGCACGCGGGAGCCGCGCACCCTCGGCCTCCCCGCCGTACGCAAACGGCCTAAGTGAGACTAACACTCGCTCAAAAATAGTTACTCCCCTGTATGGATCCTTTAATTATTCTGTTCTTTCAGGTAGTTGCTGACCATCATGGCGATCTGCAGCGTCATCGCATCTTCAAATTTACGAATATCCAGCCCCGTACTCTTCTGCAGCTTCTCCAGCCGGTACACCAGCGTATTGCGGTGCAGATAGAGCTTGCGGGCCGTCTCCGACACATTGAGATTGTTCTCAAAAAAGACGTGGATGGTCGTCAGGAGCTCCTGGTCAAGGGTCAGCGGCTCGGCACTCCCGAAGATCTCGGCGATAAACATCCTGCAGAGCGTCGGCGGCAGCTGGTAGATGAGCCTTCCGAGCCCCAGCTCCTCGTATGTCAGGATCCGCTGCTCCGGATAGAAGATCCTGCCGACCTCCATGGCCATGACGGCTTCCTTGTAGGAGCGGGACAGGTCTTTGAGCTCGTGCACGATGGATCCGCAGGCCGCCCTGGTCCGGATCATGGCCTCCATGTTCAGCATATCGACTGCCGTCTCCGCCGCCTTTTTGCGCTCCGGGACAGGATCCTGCTCCGGGAGGGACTTGATCAGGATCATCCGGTTCTCGTCGATGGCCGTCAGATAATCTCCCGTTCTGGAAGAAAAGAGGTGGCTCAAAAACTCCGCCGCCGGCAGATCCTTCTGCGAGGGAAGTTCGAACAGGATGATGGCCCTTGCGGCGCTCGTGCCGATGTGCAGCTTTTTTGCGCGGTTATGGATGTCCACCGGCAGCAGGTTGTCCAGCAGCAAATCCTGAAAGAACCCGTTCCTGTCGTATCTCTCCTGATAAGCGGCGATCAGCTGCTCCAGTTCACTCACCGCCACCTTCCCGATCATGAAGGCGTGCTCCTGCCCGCCCATGGCCGTCAGGATAAAACGGATCGTCTCCCCTTCCATTACCTTCAGAAGATACCGGCTGCCCATGATCTGGCTGTCCGCCGGAGATCCGGCAAAACCCTGCACGACCTCCCTGTCCGGCGGCTCCATGCCGGGCGTGGCGGCAACGGCCGCTCCTGCCGTGTCCTGGACGCTGAATTCGATCCTCGTGATCGCATGCAGCTTTTCAATACATTCCCTTATGACCTGTGATGAAATCATTCCATTTCTCTCCATCTGTCCCATTCCGGTCCCGTCAGAAAAAGGCAGCGCACGGAATGTCCGCACACTGCCTATTATATCATCTCCGAACCCTGTCAGACAGGGCTGCGCTCAGTTTGTGATGGTGAGCTCCGTCTCCTTGTCAAAGAGATGGATCTTTTCCGTTTCGAAGGTATACCGGATGGTATCGCCGGGACGCGCCTTGGTGCTGGGCTCCATTCTCGCGGTGACCGGCGAGGATTCCAGATCAAAGTACAGGAACACTTCCGCGCCGAGCAGCTCGTACACATTGACCGTGGAGGTAAAGGAGTACGGCTCGGAGCCGTCAGCCTTCAGGATGTTCTCGGGCCGGATGCCGAGGGTGACGGTTTTGCCGTCATAACCGCCGTCTTTGACCGCTTTAGCCTTCTGAGCGGGGAGCACTATGGTCTGCCCTGCCACTTCGAGGCAGACGTCGTCGCCGTTTACTCTGACCACGGCGTCCAGGAAGTTCATCTGCGGGGAGCCCATAAAGCCCGCCACGAACAGGTTGCCCGGCTTCTCATAGAGGTTCTGCGGGGAGTCGATCTGCTGTACGACGCCGTCCTTCATAACGACGATGCGGGTGCCCAGCGTCATGGCCTCTGTCTGGTCGTGGGTGACGTAAATGATGGTGGTCCCCAGTCTCTGGTGAAGCTTTGCGATCTCGGTACGCATCTGCACGCGGAGCTTTGCGTCCAGGTTGGAGAGCGGCTCGTCCATGAGGAAGACCTTGGGATTGCGGACGATGGCGCGGCCCATGGCCACACGCTGTCTCTGGCCGCCGGAAAGGGCCTTGGGCTTGCGGTCCAGCAGGTGGGACAGGTCAAGGATCTTCGCCGCCTCGTTGACCGCCTTGTCGATCTCCGCCTGGGGCACTTTGCGGAGCCTGAGGCCGAAGGCCATGTTCTCGCGCACGGTCATGTGCGGATACAGCGCATAGTTCTGGAAGACCATCGCGATGTCGCGGTCCTTGGGCTCCACATCGTTCATCAGCGTGTTGTCAATTCTGAGCTCGCCGGAAGTGATGTCTTCAAGGCCGGCGATCATGCGGAGCGTCGTGGATTTTCCGCAGCCGGAGGGACCGACGAAAATGATGAACTCCTTGTCCTCGATCTCCATGTTGAAATTTTTAACGGCCTGGAATCCGTTGGGATAAACTTTGCAAACGTCTTTAAGGGATAAACTCGCCATCATGGGCTCCTTTCAAACGGGAATCTCAGTTTTCGTTCTGAAAAAGAGTATACCGGTCTTCCGCCTTCTTTCCCATGCCCAGCTTCCACAAAGAATTGCTTCTTTCTTTGACACCTTTCCTGGAATCAAAAAAGGATCATCCGGCCGTCTTTGTAAAAATGACCGAATAATCCTGTTTTTTTCGTCAATCTGCCGAAAGGGTCCCTGTCACGCGCTGCGGGCCTGATCCTCCAGCCTGCGGATGGCCGGATCGTACAGCCAGGCCGTCCCCAGCGCAGGCACGGAGAGGAAGAACAATACCGCAACAGGAAGGAGCGCCGGCACGTACATGGCTGCCAGGACCGGCGCCGCATGGAGCAAAAGTACAGCGATGCTCCTGGGAAGCAGCGTAAAGGTCAGCACCGCCGCATTGTACAGCGTGCCCTTCACCGTATTGTCGAACCTTGCCAGCAGCGTAAAGGCGGTCGTCCCGATCATGAACAGGACCGCCAGGCACATGCCCGCGCAAAGCACTGCGGCAAGGCGAAGGGGGCCTTCACCGGAAAGGACAAGCATGAGGCAGTAGGCTGCCGCCGCGCCGGCGGCGAGAAAAATGCCCCAGATGACCGTCGCCTGCCTGAAGTTTCCCTTAAAAGAGTGAAAAAAAGACCGTATGATCCAGCAGTCCTCGTCCCGATAGATCTTGAGGGCGACATAATGCATGCCGGTAAGCGCCGCGCCGGCCGTAACGACCGGCAGGCACAGCACCAGCGTCAGCATGTTCAGGATCATCAGATCCGCCACGCGCCCCAGAAAAACAAGGACCGGGTTGTCCATATCAAACAGATTCATGCATATACCCTGTTCGCGGCAGGAGCCTGCGTCACTTCATCAGTCCCTCGACCAGTCCGACGATCGATGTGACGAAGTCGCTCACGCCGCCGAAGATCTGGTCAAAAAGCGTCTGGAGTTTTCCGTCCGACTGTTCCTTGACCGCTTTTTCCGCCTGGTCCACTATGTCTCCGGTGATCCCCGAAGCCACGCCGGACATGGGATTTAACTGAATGCCGAAGTGCTCCCGCGCGATGACCGTCGGCGAGAGACCCATGGCGTCCAGGCTCTCCAGCGCGAGGCGGATCTGTCCTTTGATGGATTCCGTGTCCACGTTGTCGACCATGTGATCGACCTGGTCATAGAGATCGCCGGCGCCCTTTTCAATGTTCTCTATCACTTCCTCCGCAGCCAGGGTTTCCAGGGAAGGGGCGCCTGCCGCCACGATAAAGCAAAGGGCCGTACATGCAATGGCAGTCTTCTTTCTCATTATCTCCTCCCAGCAATGTGCAGGTGTACGATTACGCGATATCCGATCCGTCCGGGATCTCCCTCTCGGGATCCGGTGTGAGCAGGCCCAGCGCGCCGTCCGGACCTTCGGCGCTCAGGATCATGCCCTCGGACATAAGGCCCGCGAGCTTGGCAGGCTTGAGATTGGTGATCACCGCCACCTTCCTGCCGACCATCTGCTCGGGCGTGTAATACTTCTGAATGCCGGAGACGATCTGGCGCACCTCAGAGCCGATCCGCACCTGCATGCACAGGAGCTTCTTGGACTTGGGCACCGCATAGCACTCCAGCACTTCACCTACCTTCAGCTCGAGCTTGTCAAAATCATCGATGGAGACCTGCGCTTTGGGCTCGGAAGCAGGCTTCTGTGCCGCAGCGGCCTTCTTCTCCTCTGCCTTCTCCGCCTTTTTTTCGGTCTTCTCGGCGATCTTCTGCTGGCGCTCGGCCTCCTTGCGCTGCTTCTCCATGATCTTGTCCACGTCCTTCATGACCGCTTTTTTGTCGAGACGCGCGAAGAGGATCTCGGGCTTATCCGTCACCTTGCTGCCGGACGGATACAGGCCGAACTGTCCCAGCGTATCGAAATCGCGCAGCTGCGTACCAAACTGTTTCGCGATCTTGTCAGCGGTATCGGGCATGAAAGGCGCCACCAGGGAGGTGCCGATCATGATGCCTTCCACGAGATTGTAGAGCACGGTGGCAAGGCGGTCTTTTTTCGCCTCGTCTCTTGCCAGCACCCAGGGCTCCGTCTCGTCGATGTACTTGTTGAGTCTCTTGAAGACCGTGAAGATGGCTGTCAGGGCGTCCGCCGCGCGCAGCTCGTCCATCTTGGCCTCGACCTTCTCGTAAGCGCCCGTGCAGACCGCTTTCAGGTCCTCGTCCACGGCCTCTGCCGCGTGCCGGTCCTCCACGACCCCGTCAAAATACTTGTTGCTCATCGCGATCGTGCGGTTCACGAGGTTCCCCAGCGTGTTGGCCAGATCGGTGTTGATGCGCTCCGTCACCAGCTCCCAGGTGATCACGCCGTCGTTCTCGTAGGGCATCTCATGCACGACAAAATAGCGCACGGCGTCGACGCCGAAGATGTCCACCAGGTCGTCGGCATAAATGACGTTGCCCTTGGTCTTGCTCATCTTCTCGCCGCCCTGCAGAAGCCAGGGGTGGCCGAACACCTGCTTGGGAAGAGGCTCGCCGAGCGCCATCAGGAAGATGGGCCAGTAGATCGTGTGGAAGCGGATGATATCCTTGCCGATCAGGTGCAGGTCCGCGGGCCAGTTCTTCTTATAGAGGTCGCTGTAATTTCCGTCCGCGTCGTAGCCGATCCCGGTGATATAGTTGGTCAGCGCGTCGAGCCAGACATAGATGACGTGGCCGGGCGCGAAATCCACGGGGATGCCCCAGGTAAAGGAGCTTCTGGACACGCACAGGTCCTGGAGTCCCGGCAGCAGGAAGTTGTTCATCATCTCGTTCTTGCGCGATACGGGCTGGATGAACTCCGGATGGGTGTTGATATGCTCGATCAGGCGGTCGGCGTATTTCTTCATCTTGAAGAAGTACGCGTCCTCCTTGGCCGGATGTACGGTGCTGCCGCAGACGGGGCACTTGTCCTCGTCCACGATCTGGGAGGAGGTGTAGAAGGCCTCGCACTCCTGGCAGTAAAGCCCTTCGTAATGGCCGAGATAGATGTCGCCCTGGTCATAGAGCTTCTTGAAGATCTTCTGCACCTGCTTCTCGTGGTCCTCGTCCGTCGTGCGGATGAAGCGGTCATAGGAGGTGTTCACGAGATCCCACAGGCGCTTGATCTCTCCCGCCGTCTCGTCCACGAACTGTTTGGGCGTGATGCCCGCCGCCTTCGCGCGGGATTCGATCTTCTGGCCGTGCTCGTCGCTTCCGGTCTGGAAGTGGACGTCATATCCGTCCGCTCTCTTGTATCTGGCGATACAGTCCGCCAGGATGATCTCATAGGTGTTGCCGATATGGGGTTTTCCCGAAGTATAGGCAATCGCTGTGGTGATGTAATATTTTCCTTTATTCTGCATTATCCTGTTCTCCTGCTCTTTCATGCATGTCCGGCTCACCAGGTAAGAAGTTCGTGTCCGGTCTCCGTCACAAGGATCTGCACCTCCCACTGGGCGGAAGGCTTTCCGTCCGCCGTGTAGATGGTCCATCCGTTCTTTTCGTCCTGATAGATATCGTCCGTTCCCATATTGACCATGGGCTCGATGGTAAAGACCATGCCGGGGACCATCAGCATCTCCTCGCCCGGTCTGCTCACATAGCTGACGAAAGGATCCTCGTGGAACTCCAGGCCGCATCCGTGGCCGCCGATCTCCCGGACCACCGTGTATCCGTTCTCCACGGCGTGCATGTGGACCGCGTGCCCCATATCGCCAAGAAAGGTCCAGGGCACGACCTTGTCGATCCCGATCTCCACGCACTCCTTTGTCACCTCCACAAGCTTCCGCTTTTCGGGCGGCACGTCCCCGATGCAGAACATGCGGGAGGAGTCCGAATAATATCCGTGGTAGATGGTGGAACAATCGACGTTGATGATGTCTCCGTCCTTTAGAATATGTTTCTCATCCGGGATCCCGTGGCAGACCTCTTCGTTGATGGAGGTGCACACGCTCTTCGGAAAGCCCTCGTAGTGAAGCGGCGCCGGGATGCCGTTCATGGAGACCGTCGTATCATAGACGATCCGGTCGATCTCCTCCGTGGACATGCCCGCCCTGATCTTCTCCGCCACTGCGTCCAGGCAAGCCATATTGATCTTCGCGCTCTCCTTGATCCCCCGGATCTGCTCCGGGGTCTTGATCAGGCTCCGGTCGGGAACGGTGTGCCCTTCCAGCGCAAACTTTCTGAGTTTTTCATCAAACTGCATGTGGCAGGTCTTGTACTTCCTGCCGCTCCCGCACCAGCACGGCGCGTTGCGTTCGATCTTTTCGGATCGCTTCAAGATCGACGCTGTTCTTCTGTTCCATTCCATAATGATTCCTGCTTATTCTGATTGATATTCCGGTCAAACCGCTTATCTATATACCTTACACCATTTGCGCGGCAACGGCAATCTTTCCTTTACTTCTCCCTCTCCAGAAGCGCCTGGTAGATCTCCCTTTTGGAGACGCCCCGGTCCGCGGCCACCTGCTTCATGGCCTCCTTGCGCGTCATGCCCCTGTCTGTATACCGGGCCATATGCTCCTCCAGGTCCAGATCCGAGAAAGCCTCCTGCTTCTCCCGTTCGAGCTGTGCCGGATCCGCTCCCGCCAGCACCAGCACATATTCTCCCCTGGGTTCATTCCCCTGGTCCCCATAGTAGCTGCACGCGCTCTCCAGGGTCATCGGCAGTGCCTCCTCATAGCGCTTGGTCAGTTCCCTGCACAGCGTCACCTTCCTGTCACCGAGGGTGTCCGCCAGTTCCCGGAGGGTGGCCCGCAGCCGGTGCGGCGCCTCATACAGGATGATGGTCCGCTCCTCTGTCTTTAAGACCTCCAGGATCCGCCGTCTCTCTTTTTTGTCGGAGGGAAGGAAGCCCTCGAAGCAGAAGCGCCGGGCGGGCATGCCCGACATGGTCAGCGCCGTGATCAGCGCACAGGCGCCGGGGAGCGATGTGACCCGGATCCCCTCCTCCAGGCATCTGGCCGCGAGCACTTCGCCGGGGTCGGAGATCGCGGGCGTCCCCGCGTCCGTCACGACTGCGATATTCTCTCCCTGCAGGAGCCGTCCCACCAGCTCCTCCGCCCTCGTAAAGCGGTTGTGCTCGTGATAGCTGATCAGGGGCTTTTTGATCCCGAAGTGGTTGAGGAGATGAAGCGTATTGCGCGTGTCCTCGGCTGCGATCAGGTCGACCTCCTCCAGCGTCTCAAGGACGCGCCGGGTGATGTCTCCCAGATTTCCGATGGGCGTCGCGCACAGATATAATGTTCCGGACATATGTCACCTCTTATTGCGTTTTAACTGCCGTAAATCTCCCGCAGCTCGGGCGTAAAGACGCCCTCCCGGTCAAAGACGAAAAGCGGCGGCTCCACCGTTATTCCGGGCCGCCCGTCCCGCACCGCGTCGATGAGGACCATGTTTGGCTCCTTGTCCGCGAAGGGATGCACCATGCGGAGCCGTTTGGGCTCCAAGTCCGCCTCCCGGAGCTGCAAAAGGATCTCCACCAGTCTGAAGGGCCTGTGGACGAGATAGAAATGGCCTTTCTGCTTAAGGAGATGGCGCGCCGCGCGGGCCACGTCCCGAAAGGTACAAAAGATCTCGTGCCGCGCGGCCGCCCTGGGTCCCTCCCGGGTCAACAGGCCGTGCTCCTTGACCATATAGGGTGGATTGGACGTCACAATATCAAAAGAAGCAGGCGCAAACGCTCGGCCCGCTTCCCTGATATCCCCTTCCAGGATCGATATTCTGTCCTCCAATCCGTTCATGCGGACGCTCCGCTGCGCCATCTGCGCCACCCGGCCCTGGATCTCGAGCCCGGTGAGCGTGCTGCACCGGGTTTTGGCGGAAAGAAGGATGGGAAGGATGCCGTTGCCGCATCCCAGATCCATCAGATTTCCTTTTGCCCCGTCCGGCACGAAGCCCGACAGGAGCACCGCGTCCATGCCAAAACAGAACCACTCCGGATTCTGTATGATCTGCAGCCCCTTCAGCTGCAGGTCGTCGATCCGCTCCCCCGGCAGGAGATACTCTTCTTTATTCAATGCTCAGCTCTTCTTTCTGTGTTCCTTCCCCGAATCCTCACGGCTCCGCTCGCGGTTTCCTTCCCGGCTGCGCCCGCGCCCGTTCCGGCCGCTGCGCTCTTTGGTCCCGGATTTACCGTCCGCATTCTTCTCGGCGCGCTCCCGCCCGGCGTGATTCTTCTCCTTGGCGGAAGCGTCTTCCCTGGTGCCTTCCTTCTTGCCCTGTCCGCCCTGATTCTGTGTGCGGGCTTTGCTGCCGCCCTTGCGGCGCCTGCGCACGATGGTAAACTCACCGACGCCGTATTCGTGGAGTTCCTTCTCGTCGTTGACCTCCACCAGGATCCGGATGGTCTGCCGCAGCACATTCACGCTCTCCACGATGCCTGTGAGCCCGTCATTGCCCTCCACCTCGTCTCCCTGCTTGGGGAGATTGCGGTTCAGCTCCTCATAGGTCTCCACCTCATTCTTGAGGCAGCACATGAGGCGGCCGCAAACGCCGGAGATCTTGCTCTGGTTGAGGGACAGATTCTGCTCCTTGGCCATCTTAATGGATACGGGAATGAATTCGGTCAGCCAGGTGTGGCAGCACAGGGGCCTTCCGCAGCTGCCGTATCCGCCGAGCCGCTGCGTCTCATCGCGTACGCCGATCTGCCGCAGCTCGATCCTCGTGCGGAAAACGCTGGCCAGGTCCTTGACCAGATCGCGGAAGTCCACTCTTCCGTCGGCGGTAAAATAGAACAGCAGCTTACTGTTGTCAAAGGTATACTCGGCGTCGATCAGCTTCATTTCCAGCTCGTGCAGGCGGATCTTCTCCTTGCAGACACGGATGGCGTCGCGCTCCTTCTCCCGGTTGGCGCTCTCGCGCTCCTCGTCGGCCTGCGTGGCGATCCGGATCACCGGGCGCAGCGGCTGCGTGATCTTCCTGCCCGGCACCTCCATGGCCGCGGAGACGACCGTCCCGTACTCGATGCCGCGGGAGGTCTCCACGATCACGTGCATGCCTTTTTTTACGGTAAACTCTCCGGGATCGAAAAAATACACCTTGCCCGCCGTCCTGAACCGCACGCCGATGACTGTCACGCCGTTTTCATTCTGCTCTTCCCCGTCCGTCCCGGCTTCCGTCTCGTCAGCGGGGAGTACCTCCTCCGCCATTTCCACGATCGTGACCTCTTCTTCCGTTATTTCCAGCGTCTCAACGCTCTCATCCGTTCTTATATTTTCTTCCATACTATCATCTCCTCCGGATCCGGCACTTACTGCTGTCCGCGTTCGGCTTCCCGAAGTCTGAGCAGAAGCACCTGCATCACCATCTCCGGATTGACGTTTGCCTTGAGGCTCCGGTCCACGGAATCCATAGCCTCCAGGATCTGTGAAAGCGCCTCGTAGGAAAGGCGCGAAGCATTCTCCTTAATATACTGTACTTCTTCCTCAAAAATCAAGTGATCCGCGTTCCCTGTGCTCTTGCACACGAGGATATCCCTGTACCACATAGCGGCAAAAGAAAGAAAGTCGCTCCTTGCCCCCGCGTCCAGCTCCGAAGCAAAGTCCCGCAGATCCTGTGCCGTCGCGCGGCGGAGCTTTTTCAAAAGGCCGACGGTGTGCCGGCGCCGCTCCATAAAGGCCTCGTCCCCGCACAGCTGCAGCGCCCTTCCGAGATTGCCGCCCACGCTCCGGGCCGTGATCCTGGCCCGTTCCGGGTCTGCGTCAGTGCGCTCCAAAAGCGCGTTTACCACGTCCTCGTCCCTGAGCTGTCTGACCTGCAGCACGACGCAGCGGCTCAGGATGGTCGGCAGAAACCCCGTCAGCCCGTCCGCGATCAGCATGATCACGGCGTAGGACGGCGGCTCCTCGAGGACTTTGAGCAGGGCGTTCTGCGCCTGCACGGTCATCTGCTGCGCGTCCTCCACGATGTAGATCTTGTACTGTCCGGCATAGGGCCTGACCTGGATGTCGCTCCGCATCCTGCGGATCAGATCGACGCCCGGGCCGCTCTTTCTGTCGGGGTCCTTCCGCACCGTGATGATATCCGGCTGGTTGTCCCCCTGCAGCTGCATGCAGGAGATACAGCTCCCGCAGGGCTCCAGGAGCCCGTCCTTCTCCGTGAGCGAGGCACACTGCAGCGCCGCCGCGTAGGTGCGCGCGATGGTGCGCCGCCCGGTCCCGGTCTCCCCGTTCAGAATATAGGCGTGCGAGATGCTCCCCGTCCGCAGGGCGTTCTGCAGATGGCTGACTATTCCTTCCTGGCCGATGATTTCTTTAAACGTATACAATCCTGCTCCCGGTGCCTCCTGCCGCAGTCTCTATCCCCTCATTTTTTCCCTGATATAGGTCCGCAGCTCCCACAGGCAGTCTTCCTTGATAATGTTCTCGAATCTGCGCTTTATGCCGGCGGCCGCCAGCTTATCCTCGGAAAAATCCTCGCTGTCGGCGAGAAACCGTCTGCACATCTCCGCATAGCCCGGATTTTCCTGCTTGCGCTCCCTGCGCAGCGCGCGCTCCAGGCGCTCCCCGTCCTCCACTTCGATGTAGAGCGGGACCACCATGTCCTTTCCGTAGTATTTCCGGAAGGATTCCAGCGACTGAAGCGTCCCGATCACGAGGGAACTGTTCCTGCGAAGATCGATCTGCCCGTCCTCGGCCGTAAAATAGCGCCAGGGACCGTACTCCGTCATATAGCAGCGCTCCTCGATGATGCGCCCCTCCTCCTTCATCCGGAGATATTCCTTCTCCGTGCAGAAGTGGTACTCTCTTCCCTCGAGCTCCCTGCGCCGTATGGGCCGCGTGGTATACGTGACGACCGGGGTGAAGGGCAGGGACTCGTCATGCATCAGTTCCCGGCACAGCGAATCCTTCCCGCTGGCGCTCTTTCCCATAATACAGAATAGTCTGTTGCGCATAATGCCCGTCCCCCCGGCTGTCCTTGCGTTTTCGTTCCTTCTGCACCGCTTTCTCAGTCGGTGATCTCAATGACCCTCGTCATGTTGGTGTTGCCTGCCACGCCCAGCGGCACGCCTGCCGTGAGGACGACCTTGTCTCCCACGCTGACATAGCCCGCGTTTCTCGCCGCCCAGACTGCCGCGTCAAAAAGCATCTCCTCCCTGTCCTCCTCCGGGATCAGCAGCGGATGCACGCCAAAAAGCAGGTTCATCTGGCTGGCCACTCTCTCGTTGGTGGCGCAGGCGATGATCGGGCAGGTGGGACGGAATCTGGAAACTCTCTCCGCGGTAAAGCCGGACATGGTCACGGTGATGACCGCCTGGGCCCCGATGTCCTGGGCCACCGTGCAGGTGGCGTGGGAGATCGCCGTGGTGATATCGGTCAGCTCGTCCTTAAAGGAATGCCTTGCGATCTCCTGGTAGCGGATATCCTTCTCCGCGCGCTCCGCGATCCTGGCCATGGTGCGCACCGCTTCCAGCGGATACTTTCCTGCCGCCGTCTCTCCCGAGAGCATGATGGCCGTCGTGCCGTCATAGATGGCGTTGGCCACGTCCGTCGCCTCCGCGCGGGTGGGTCGGGGATTGTGCATCATGGAATCCAGCATCTGGGTGGCCGTGATGACGATCTTGCCCATGTCGTCCGCGATGTGGATCATCCGCTTCTGGATGACCGGGACTTCTTCCAGCGGAACCTCGACGCCCAGGTCGCCGCGCGCGACCATGACGCCGTCCGCCTCCTCCAGGATCTCGTGCAGATTTCTTACGCCCTGCATGTTCTCGATCTTGGCGATGATCTTCATCCGGCTCCTGTTGGCCTTCAGGATCGCCTTGATCTCCCGGATGTCGTCCGCCGTGCGGGTAAAGGAAGCGGCGATGAAGTCATAGCCCATCCTGCAGCCGAACTCGATATCCTCCTTGTCCTGTTTGCTGACAAAAGGAAGCGAAAGCTCCGCGCCGGGCACGTTGATCCCCTTGTGGTTGGAGACCGGGCCGCCGTTGATGACGGTGCAGACGATATCCGTATCGGTCACGCTGTCCACCTGCAGTTCGATGAGGCCGTCATCGATCAGGATGGTCATCCCCTCGTGCACATCGCCGGGAAGCCCTTTATAGGTAATGGACGCGCGCTCCTCGGTGCCCATGATCTCCTCGGTCGTAAGCGTAAAGGTATTCCCCTCAAGCAGTGTGACCTTTCCGTTTTCAAAATCGCGCAGCCGGATCTCCGGTCCCTTGGTATCCAGCAGCATGGCCACGGGCAGCCCCAGTCTGCGGCGCACTTTCACTGCGCGCCGGAATTTTGCTTCATGCTCCTGGTGCGTGCCGTGCGAGAAGTTGAAACGGGCGACATTCATGCCTGCTTTCATGAGCTGCTCAAGCATCTCCTCGCTCTCAGACGACGGACCGATCGTGCAGATAATCTTCGTTTTTCTCATTGTCCTCTCCTTTTATACCGATAATACCCCTTTTACCATATTTAACCATAGTAGTAATATTTTACTGGATATTTCGTCCCCTGTGAACCCCGCCTTTGCAAAGACGGAGTAATCTGTTACAATGTAACCGCAAAAACAGACGATTCACCATAAACGAAAGGAATGGATCACCCATGTTATACAGAACAAGAGGAACCTGCGCTTCCCTGATCGACCTCGACGTGGATCAGGATCACATCATCCGGAGCGTCGCCTTCCACGGCGGCTGCAACGGCAACCTGCAGGGGATCAGCAAACTGGTGGTAGGCCGCAAGGCGGAAGAGGTCATCGAGACACTCGAGGGAACCCGCTGCGGCTTCAAGAGCACCTCCTGCCCCGACCAGCTGTCCAAGGCGCTCCGAAAGGCAATCGGTGCGTGAGAGGGGGGAATGTCCTATGTCAGCAAACCACCCGAAGATCGTTCTGACCGGCGGCGGCACCGCCGGTCATGTCACGCCCAACCTCGCCCTTCTTCCCCATCTGCTCGAAGAGGGCTTCGAGGCGGCCTACGTGGGCAGCAAGACCGGGATCGAGAAGACGATCCTGGCGGATCTTCCGGAGCTCCCCTATACCGGCATCTCCACGGGAAAGCTGCGCCGCTATTTTGACTGGAAGAATTTCACGGATCCCTTCCGCGTGATCCGCGGATACAGGGAGGCAAAGCGCTTTCTCAAACAGTATAAGCCGGACGTCGTCTTCTCCAAGGGCGGATACGTCAGCGTGCCCGTCGTGCGCGCGGCCCACGCCCTGCGCATCCCCTGCATCATCCACGAGTCGGACATGACGCCGGGTCTGGCCAACAAACTCTGTTTTGGCAGTGCCGAAAAGATCTGCTGCAATTTTCCCGAAACCGTGGAAATGCTGCCCCCCGGCAAGGCGGTCCTGACCGGGACGCCCATCCGCGAGGGTCTCTTTCACGGAGACAGGCGCAGAGGCCTTGCCATGTGCGGTTTTACCGAAGATAAACCCGTCCTCATGATCATGGGCGGCAGCCAGGGCGCCGCCGCCGTAAACGACGCCGTGCGCGCGCACCTGGACGAACTGCTTGCGCGCTTTCAGATCGTGCACCTGTGCGGCAAGGGCAAGCTGGACGAGGCCCTGAAGGACCGCGCCGGATATGTTCAGTTCGAGTACATCTCCGACGAACTGCCGGATCTCTTCGCAGCCGCGGACCTCATGCTCTCAAGGGCCGGCGCCAACGCCATCTGCGAGATCCTGGCCCTGCGCAAGCCCAATCTTCTCGTGCCGCTCCCCACAGGCGGCAGCCGCGGAGACCAGATCCTCAACGCGCGCTCCTTCGAAAAGCTCGGCTACAGCATGGTGGTGGAAAATGCCGCGCTGGAGGGCTGTATCGTGCAAAAACTCGACGAGCTCTACAGCGGGCGCGAGCGCTATGAAGAAGCCATGGCAAAGAGCAGCCAGAGCGAGGCGATCCCCATCATTATGGGGCTGATCCGGGAAGTGACCGGAAAACGCTGATGAATGCGCCGGTCAATCCAAAGCAGAGATCCAACGCAAAAGCAGGGGGTGCCGTCCGGCACCCCCTGCTCACATCTTATCCAAATATCCGATACGGATCCGATCAGGCCTCAGCCTTCTCCTCTTCCTCAGGCTTCTCCTCTGCCGGCGCTTCAAGCGGCACCGAAGGAGCGCCCTCTTCCTTGTACATCTCCTCCTCGGCCTTCTCGAGCTCTTCCTCAGCGAGCTCCGCCTCTTCCTCAGCCTTGGCTTCTTCCGCCTTCTTCTTGATGTCCTCCATGAGCTTTCTCACGTTGTCGAGCTGCTCCTCGGGAAGCTTAGCCAGCTTCTTTGCCAGCTCCTCGGCGTCGTTGCCGGTCTTCTCGAACATGTTGCGCATGTTCTGCTGCAGATCCTTGCTCTGCTCTACCGTGATCTCGCCCTTCTTTGCCAGATCCTCGATGATCTCCTGGGATTTCTCCACCGTGGTCGCCGCTGCGCCGATGCCTACCAGTAAGAATTTCTTGAGGCCGTCACTGAGCTTATTACCTTTTTCTGCCATTGAAGTATCCTCCTTCACTTTTCAAATCTCGAAATACATCCTCACAACAGGCAGTCGCCGTGTGCTTACGCCTTATTAATTCTAACGCAATTTTATCGTTTTTGATACAGAAAAAGATGGACTTCTTAAAAAATTAATGATTTTAAAAAAAGAACGGCCCGGCATTTCCAAAAAGGGGGAAATGCCGAACCGTTCCGGGCTGTTTTTACTTTACGGCGTTCTCAGCTTTACTTGATGACCGCCCTGGAAATGACCATCTTCTGCACTTCGGAAGTTCCTTCGTACAGAGGAACGATACGTGCGTCTCTGTACATGCGCTCGATCGCATAGTCCTTCATGTAGCCGTAGCCGCCGTGGATCTGAAGGGCCTTGTGGCAGACTGCCACCGCGTTCTCGGAGGCATAGTATTTCGCCATTGCCGCTTCCTTGTTGATGTTGATCCCGTTCTGACGGAGATTGGCTGCGTTCCAGACAAGGAGCTTGGCAGCTTCGGTCGTGGTCGCCATGTCGGCCAGATACCACTGGATACCCTGGTTTGCGTTGATCGGTTTGCCGAACTGGATACGCTCGTGGGAATACTTCACGGCTGCCTCGATCGCGCCTTCCGCGATGCCGACTGCCTGCGCGCCCATGCCGATACGGCCGCCGTCAAGCGCTGCCATGGCGATCATAAAGCCTCTGCCTTCCTGTCCGATCAGATTGGATCTGGGAACACGGCAGTTCTCGAAGATCAGCTCGGATACCGGTGCTGCGCGAAGGCCCATCTTGTTCTCTGTCTTGCCGACGGAGAAGCCGGGCGTACCGCGGTCGACGATAATGGCAGACATGCCTTTTGTCTTCTTCTCGGGTTCTGTCAGCGCGATCACCACGACATAGTCGCCCTCGTTGGGGCCCATGTTGGAGATGAAGCACTTTGTGCCGTCGATGACATAGTCATCGCCGTCGACGATCGCTTTCGTCTTGGCTGCCGCCGCGTCGGAACCCGCGCCGGGCTCTGTCAGCGCGAAAGCGCCGATCTTGCCTTCGCTGGCCATCGCGAGATATTTCTTCTTCTGCTCCTCGTTGGCCTGTTTCAGGAAAATGTCATTGACCAGAGTGTGCACGGAAAGGAGCTCCGCCACCGATGCGTCGACCTTTGCGATCTCCTCGATGACCAGGACCTTGGTGATCTCGTCAAGGCCTGCTCCGCCGTACTCCTCGGGGATGTTGATGCCCATAAAGCCAAGCTCGGCCATCTTCTCGACGATCTCGTGGCGCATTACGCCGGTCTCGTCCATCTCCTGGGAATAGGGAGCGATCTCTTTTTCCGCAAACTGTTTCGCGAGTTCGACCATTGTCCTCTGGTCTTCAGTCATAATAATTGCCATAGGGTATTCCGCCTCCTTTCTGAGGTCCAAGTCTTACAGTGACACTTTTATTTTGTCACAGTCACAACGCCGTCTTCAATATATTTCTGAATGACGTCGTCCGCATATCCGTACTCCTTGAGGACTTCGACCGTATGCTCGCCGATCATGGGAGCCTGGCGGTCCAGCGTGGGAGCGATGTCCTCAACGCTCTTGGGCTCAGTGAGTGTGAAGCGGATGGGAGTCGTGGGCTGCTTTGTGATGGTTCCGTCATTGTTGGCGAACGGTACGATGTACTTGTTCTCCAGCGCCTGCGGATCGTTCACGACTTCGCTGATGTGCTGGACGTGGTCGTACGCGATGTCGGCACGTGCGAAGATCCCTTCGATCTGTTCCATTGTGAACTTGGCAAAAGCGGGAGCCAGGATGCTGACCAGCTCTTTGGAATGAGCCTTGGATCCGGCTGCCGTGCAGTAATCCGGATTGTCGATCAGGTCATTGAGGCCCAGCTCTTCAAAGAGCTTGTTGTTGTAGCGGTCGGGCTCCAGGATACTCATGTAGAACCACTTGCCGTCGGAGCTGCAGTAGGTGTCCATGACGGGGCTGCCGGGATTGAGACGGGTCTTGGGATACTCGTCGCCGTACTGGACGGAGACCATGCCCGCGCTCTCACTCCAGATCGCCTGGCCGAACAGGGAGATCATGACCTTGCAGCCCTTGCCGGTCTTGGCCTTCTGATAAAGCGCTGCGGAGATGCCGCCTGCCAGCGAGCAGGAGGTCGTAGCGTCGCCGAAGCCGATCAGCGGGTTGATGGGGCTCGTGTCCTTCTCCGTGAGGTCGATCATTGCGCCGGAGCGCGCCCAGAACGCGACCGTATCAAATCCGGCGTTGTCCTTGGCGGGGCCGAAATCGCCAAAACCATTGATCTGCGCCCAGATCAGGTGCGGGAATTTCTTGCTCAGTGAGTCATAATCCAGGCCCAGACGCTTCAGGGCGCCCGTCCTGTAGCTGCTCACGAAAACATCTGCTGTTTCCAGAATTTTGTCGAGGATAGCTTTTCCTTCCTCTTTCTTGAGGTTGAGAGCGATGCCTCTCTTGTTCATATTATAAATGGTATAGAAGGGGTTGCAGTCCTTCTCGGTCGGGCAGGACATGGTAGCGCCGGTGCCGCGTCCGGGATCACCGAAGCCGGGCTCTACCTTGATGACGTCTGCGCCCCAGTCCGCAAGGATTCTGGCTGCGCCGGGTCCTGCGACAAAATAAGTAAGATCGATAACCTTAACACCTTTTAACGGCTGGAACATTATAACCTCTCTTTCCGGAATACTGCACATATCGCGGGAGTCCGCCGCATTCCGAAGCGGACCCCGCAGCAAGCATCAATCAATATGACGGGTCTGGAATTACGGCAGACCGGGGAACAATGTAAACAGTATGACGCCGATCAGCGAGCCGATGAACGGGATCACGACACTGAGGACACAGGTGAGGCCGTAGGAATCGCGATGGGTCTCTTTGCAAAGACCGGTCGTGATCGTGACGACGACGCCGTTGTGCGGCAGAGAGTCGAGAGCCGAAGAGGAAAGGCTCATGACGCGGTGTACGATGGCAGGGGAAATTCCCATCTGCGTGTACACGGGACCGAGGATCGGAACCGCGATGCCCAGACCGCCGGAAGCACTTCCGCAGATACCGCAGATAACGGTGGTACCGATGAGCAGCGAAAGGAGCCTGGGGCCGGGGATGTTAAGCATGATCTGAACGATATCCTGGAACGCTTCGGTCGAGGAAACGACAGCACCGAAACCAACGACGCAGCAGGTGTTGGAAACGGAGATGATGGCCGTCGTCAGCGCTTCCTGGAAGGAAGTCTGAAGGGGCTTTTTCTTATCGATATACTTCCACATAAGCGCCAGCGCAGACAGAGCTGCGATAAAGACAGCCGCTTCTACGGGGAAGCTGTTTCCACCGATCTTGACATTGACCAGGACGATACAAATGATGAGCGGGAGCAGCGCAATACCGAAATTGGGAAGCGCTGCGGCGTCGTCCGTCGTGAAATCGTCGTCCGCTCTTTCCACGAAATGCTCGCCGTTCTTGACAGCTTTGTCAAGCCAGAACTTAAGGTAAGCGATACCTGCAATACCCATGAAGGCGATGGAGATGAAACCGACTACCGCGCCTGCCATGTAGCTGGTGCCGAGGTTGGTCGCCGGAACCGCGTTGTGGATCTGCACCGCGCCGGGCGCGATCATACCGAAGGTCGCAACGCCGAAGAACAGGGTGCCGGGAAGGGCGCGTCTGGGAAGATCCGCTTCACGCCAGATCTCCAGAGCGATCGCGAAGACGCAGAACGCACCGACGTGTGCGGAAACGCCGCCGTAGGAAAGGATCGCGCATGCGATCGGGACGGATACGAAGGCCCAGTCTTTACCGATTTTCTTGATGATGGTCTGGGCGATACTTCTCGCGGCGTTGGTGATGTCCATGAATTTCGCAAGAACTGTGCCTGCCAGGAACAGTAAGAAATAATTCTTAAAGAATCCTACGAAACCGGTCATGTATGTATCTTTGAAAGTCTCATAAGGAGAAAGCGTGTTGAAGACGATAACGACTACCACGCAGATGAAAACCGTAAGATACAGATTGAGGTTTCGCATGATAAGGAACATCAGCAAAGCAAAGGCAAGCACTATACCAATAATGCCTAGTGTATTCATATAGTTTTACTCCATTTCTCTGTTATATTCTGTAGTGAAACCTGCCGTGTCAAATTAATGAGTGATTTTCAAATGACTTTCAAAACGATTAGCGGTTCTTGAACACGGGTTTTCTCTTCTCCAGGAATGCATTGACGCCTTCCTGCTTGTCCTCGGTACTGAATACGACTGCCGCGCAGTCCTTCTCGATCTCGAGACCATTGCGCAGGTCGGTGTCCACGCCGCGGTTGATGGCGACTTTGCAGTACGCGATCGCAACAGGGGAGCGAAGAAGGATCATGTCCATCATGGCCTTTGCTTCGTTCATAAGCTCATCCGCAGGAACGACTTTGTTGACGAGGCCGATCTCTTTTGCCTCATCTGCCTTGACCTGACGGCAGGTATAGATCAGCTCTTTTGCGATGCCCGTGCCGACAAGTCTGGAAAGTCTCTGCGTGCCGCCGAAGCAGGGGATCAGGCCGAGGTTGGCTTCCGGCTGTCCGAAGACTGCCTTCTCGGAAGCGATCCTGATATCGCAGCTCATGGAGAGCTCGCACCCGCCGCCAAGCGCATAGCCGTTGACCGCAGCGATGACGGGCTTCTCAGTGCACTCGATCTTGCTGAAAAGGGTCTGTGCGCGATCTGCGTACTTTCTGCCTTCCGCAGCGCCATAGGGCTGCATCTGGCTGATGTCCGCGCCCGCGACAAAAGCTTTTCCGTTTCCGGTGATAATTACACCCAGAATATCCTCATCCTCAGCGATCGCCGTAAAATACGCGTCGAGCTCGCCGAGGGTCTGGTCATTCAATGCGTTCATCGCTTTCGGACGATTCATCGTCAGGATCGCGACCGCCCCGTCCATTGCTCCGGCAACGTTCTGCGCGCTTGCAGCTGCCTGTTCAAATAATTTACCCATAATGTCCCCCTTTCTTCAGTAGAACTGATTACACATTGCCCGTATACCCATTTTTACGGGCAGCAAAAGGTTTCATGGTAATTAGTAGCAATAGGCATGCCAAAAAAGGCGCCGTAACTGCCTATTTTGCCCGTAAACGCCGTCCTCATCGCATTTTTAGTTGGGAAAATTTTATAAAATGACTATTAATTTTTCCGGAAAATTGTGGAATTTTATGAGAAGTGCTTCAAATATGAGTGTTTTGATACCGGAACGCTCCATATGTGGAGCGGGAGCCGGTATAGTAAAATGCCATATCGGGGAGATGCCTCCCCGATATGGCGCTTACAGAAAGTACTGACCGTACCTTTATTTTGACAGATCTGCGCTGCGGATGATCTTTCTCAGCGGCAGAACGCTTGTGGCGTTGACCGAGAGCTCGTCCACGCCCATGCGGAGGAAGGTCTCCGTGAGGGTGGGGTCCGCGCCCAGCTCGCCGCAGATTCCGACCCACGTGCCGTGCCTGTGGCCGGCGTCGACGGTCATCTGGATCGCCTTCAGGACCGCAGGATGATGTGTGTCGGAGAATTTCTCCAGTTTGGCATTCTGGCGGTCGATCGCGCACACGTACTGCGTCAGGTCGTTGGTGCCCAGGGAGAAGAAGTCCACTTCCTCCGCCAGCTCATCCGCGCAGAGCACGGCGGCAGGCGTCTCGACCATGATGCCCAGCTCATATTCGCCGATCTTATGGCCTTCCGCCAGAAGCTCTTTTTTGCACTCCTCGAGAAGCTCCTTCGCTTCCACCAGCTCCCAGCGGCTGATGATCATGGGGAACATGATGCCCATATTGCCGTAGGCGGTTGCCCGCAGCAGCGCCCTGAGCTGTGTCTTGAAGAAGTCCTTCCTGGTCAGGCAGATGCGGATGGCCCTGAAGCCGAGGGCAGGATTTTCCTCCTTGTCCAGGTTCATGTAATCGATGGTCTTGTCCGCGCCGATGTCGCAGGTGCGGATGATGACCATTCTGGGCGCAAGCGCCTCGACTACACGCTTGTAGGCGTTGAACTGGAATTCCTCGGAGGGCTCCTCATTGCTGTTGAGATACACGAACTCGGAGCGGAACAGGCCTACGCCCTCTGCGTCGTTTTCATTGACGCGCTCGATATCCTCCGGTCCGCCGATATTGGCATAGACGCGCACCTTTCTGCCGTCCGCGGTAACGCTCTCCTGCCCCTTGAGCTCCTGGAGCATTTTCCGCATGCGAAGATCCTCTTCGTATTTGGCCGAGCGTTCCTTCATGATCTCCTCTGTGGGATCGATGTAAACGCATGCGTTATAGCCGTCGAGGATGGCCATCTTGCCGTCCCAGCTGTCGTCGATCTCCTTGCACTGGATCAGCGAGGGGAGATTCATGCTTCTGGCAAGGATCGCGGTGTGGCTGTTGGAGCTTCCTTCGCGGGTGATCATGCCCAGAAGCAGCGACTTATCCAGCTTGACCGTCTCCGAGGGCGCCAGATCTTCCGCCACCAGGATGGAAGGCTCCGTTCCCTGCAGGCTGCTCGTATCCATTCCCATAAGGAATTCCAGCACGGAGTTCTCCACGTCGATCAGGTCGGCGCTTCTCGCTCTCATGTAGGGATCGTCCATCTCCGCAAACATCTGCGCATAGCTGTCAAAAGCAGTCTTGACGGCATATTCCGCCGTGTGCTTCTGATCGGTAATGATCTCCCTTGTGGAATCCTGGAGATCGTCGTCCTCCAGCATCATCTGGTGCGCTTCAAAAATCGCCGCGCTCTCTTCGCCGGCGTCCTTGAGCGCCTTCTCATAGAGAGTACCCTGCTGTTCGATCGCCTTCATCAGCGCAACCTCGAACCGCTTGAGTTCCGCATCCGGATCCTCTGCCGTTCCCTCGTTGATCTCGAAGACAGGCGTCTTGTAGATCTTGATCCTGCCGATCGCAATGCCGTTCAAAATGCTTTTGCCGGTTGCAACAATCATGCTTCTTTCCTCCAATCAGAAATTCTCTTAGAAATTCTCTTTCAGGAATTTCTCGATCGCTGCCGCGCAGGCCTCTTCATCGTCGCCTTCGATCCGGACAGTGATCTCGTCGTTCTGCTTGACTGCCAGGCCCATCAGGGCAAGAAGCTTTCTCATGTCACAGCTCTTGTCGCCTTTGAAAACAGTGATCGAGCTGCCGAATTTCTTCGCTTCTTTTACCAGAATGCCAGCGGGACGCGCATGAATTCCGAGAGGATCTGTTACTGTGAAAAGAATTTCTTTCATTTTTTTCTCCTTTTTTGTAAAATCACTGCTACTAACCCGGAATTTTTCTCCGAATTTCCAAAAATCCAAAAATATTATACTATAAATCGCCTTGTTTAGCAGTTATTGTGTGCAACTTTTACAGATATTTAAAACAATTACACCAATCTGACATTTTTTCATTTGCGTAAATCTCAGACGCCTGCGCCCGCCTTGACATCGCTGTAGTCGTCGGAGTTGGTCAGCAGCACGACTACACAGTCCGGATGGTCAGCCGCTTTGATCTTGTCGCGGTCAAAGGTCATGATCAGATCTCCCGCCTTGACCTTGTCGCCCTCCTCGACCGTGGGCGCGAAGCCGTCGCCGTTCATGGCCACCGTATCCACGCCGACGTGGATCAGCACTTCCATGCCCGCGTCGTTGGAGAGGCCGATCGCATGCCTGGATTCCGCGACAGAGGTGACTTCTCCGTCAAAAGGCGCAAATATGACGCCCTCGGTGGGATTGATCCCGACGCCGTCACCCAGGACGCCGGATGCGAAGGTGTCATCCGGGATGTCCTCTCTGGCGATCACTTCGCCGATGGCAGGGGCAATGACTTTGCCCGCTTCACAGCTGATGACCGCTTCCGTGGGAGCCTTGACCTCCGGTGCGGGCTCGGCCGCCTTGACCGGCTTCACTTCCTCTTTCCAGATCACGGTCGTGATCACGAAAGCGATGCCGCCGGAGATGGCCAGAACGATCGTGTAAAGCAGCGGGTTATTGATGGTCAGATAGCCCGGAATGCCGGTCACGCCGTAAGCGGAGGCGCCGATTCCCATAAACGCAGCCACGAGCGCGCCGATGGCGCCGCCGATCATACCGGCGATGAAGGGCTTGAAGAAGCGCATGTTCACACCGAAGATCGCGGGTTCCGTGATGCCCAGCGCCGCGGACAGGGACGAAGGGACTGCCACGGACTTGGTCTTCTGGCTGACGCACTTGATACCTACGGCAAGACACGCGCCGAACTGGGCGAAGTTGGCTGCCGAGGCGATGGGCATCCAGGTGTTGAGGCCGCCCTCGACGGAAAGCATGCCTGCCTCAATGACGTTGTACATATGGTGCAGACCCATGACCACGGTCCAGGGATAAAGGGCACCCATGACACCGGCTCCGAACGGGTTCCTGACAAGGATCTGCGCGCCTGCAAGCACCAGAGTCTCGGCCTTTGCGAAGATGGGGCCGATGATCCAGAGCGTGAGGAGGGCCGTAACAAAAACAGTGGTGAGAGGCGTAACGAAAAGATCGATCATCTCCGGCACATGCTTATGCAGCCACTTTTCGATCTTGCTCATAAGGAATACCGCAATAATGACCGGTATGACGTGGCCCTGATAGCCTGATTGTTGGATCGTGACGATATTCCCGAGCAGGTGCCACTTGGGGATCACGCCGTCCGTCACGCCGAAGAAGGCGTTGATGGCCTCCGTATTTGCCACGTTCCAGCCGTTCAGGAAGGCGGAGTGGATCATGAGAAGACCGATGACGGCGCCCAAAAACAGGTTGCCGCCGAATACGCGGGCCGCGGAAATGGCCACAATGACGGGCAGATACGCGAAAGCGGTATTTGCCACGGTATCCAGGAACGAGTACCAGTCGGACCCGGCAAAAGACGGGATCGCTTTACCGAGTGCCTCGACCAGACCCATCATCAGACCGGACGCCACGATGGCGGGCAGGATCGGGACGAAGACGTCGCCGACCGTTTTCAGTGCCTGTTTCCAGATGGGCTGTTTGGCCGCCGCAGCCGCCTTGACATCGTCCTTGGTGCCGGCCGCCACGCCCGTGATCGCAATAAATTCATCAAAAACCTTGTTAACTGTACCTGTGCCGATGATCAGCTGGAGCTGTCCGTTGGATTCGAACATACCCTTGACGCCGTCGACCTCCTCCAGCGCCGCCTTGTTTACCTTTCCGTTATCCGCGATAACAAGGCGAAGGCGCGTAGCGCAGTGCGCTGCCGAGACTACGTTTGCGCCGCCTCCGATGTTGTCGGAGATTTCCTGGGCGCATTTACGGTAATCCAGAGCCATTTTCTTTCCTCCTCTTTCCCTGATTGTTTCATAGTTGCTTTATCATTACATCCGGCGCCGCAGGATCCCGCCCCTCTTTGCGGGATCTGTTCCTCCGAAAATGCAATCGCCTGACTTCGCGCTCAGACCAGTCCCAGCGCCTCGAACTCCCGGGCAAGCCCGTCCTGCGAGACGGCCGGACAGACCCGGTCGCTGATCTTCTTCAGCGCGCTGCTGCCGTTGTCCATGCACACGCTGGTGCCCACGGTCTCGATCATCTCGAGGTCGTTCATGCTGTCGCCAAAACCGATCGTATCCTTTACGTCCGCCCCCAGATACTCGCAGACGCGCAGGACGCCCCGCCCCTTGTCGAACTGCCGGTTGATCAGCTCCCCGTTGAGACACGGGTGGGCGGGATCCGTGATCTCCTGGATGCAGAAGTTGTAGCGGTCCTCCAGCTCCTTCCTTGCCGGCGCCAGCTGTTCGGGCGACAGGCACATGACCACGATCTTGTAGAGCGGCTCTCCCGCATACTCATGCATGGGGCGGATATTCAGACTTCCCGCCAGCGCCTTTCTCCAGCGCTCGATCTCGCTGTTGCCGCCGCCGGCCCCGGCGCCGCTCAAAAAGTCGCCGAGATCCTCGTCTCCCCATGTTTTGTCGCGGGATTCTACCGTGCAGAAGACGCCGCTTTCGTGAAGCAGCTCCAGCGCCCTCTCCGACTCCTCTCCTGGCATCGGGCAGTCATAGATCACCTGGTCCCCGACCACGATATAGCCGCCCGCGCTCGAGATATACCCGTCAAAATCAAACCGCAGGAGCGGTGCCAGCATACCGGGATTGCGTCCCGAGCACAAAAACACCTTGTGCCCGTTCCTTCTGGCGGCGCGAATGGCCTCCAGCGCGCTGGCCGGCGGCTCATTGGAGCCCGGCTCGGTAAGTGTCCCGTCGATATCCAAAAAGATCAGTTTTTTCGCCATACCTTCCTTACACGCTCCCCCTCTCTATAATTGTGTAAGGCAGACGGATCTGCCTGATTTGCGAAGGCTGTGCCTCCCCCTGCTCCGGGTCTTCCTGTTCGATCCGCTGCAGGAGCATCCTCACTGCGTCGACGCCGCACTGCCTGTATCTGAGATGCGCCGTCGTCAGCGGCGGGGCAGAGATCGTCCCGGCCCAGCAGTCGCCCACGCCCACAATACTGACGTCCGCGGGAACGGATCGTCCGCTCTCCCGCACCGCCATCATGGCGCCCAGCGCCACATTGTCCGTGGCACAGATAAAGCCGTCCAGATCCGGGTGTTGGGCCAGAAGGAACCGCGCGCTCTGAAATCCGCCCTCAGCATCGAAGGAGGTCTCCGTACAGGGCATTGTCTCCGGATCGATCCCGGCTGCGAGCAGGGCGGCCTGTGCGCCCTCCCTGCGGGCTTTGCCGGCGGCAAAGTCCCTCTCCGTGACGCCGATGTAGGCCAGTCTCCGCCTTCCCTTTTCCAGCACCAGGGAGGTGAGGGCTTTCACGGCGTGAAAATCATCGTGATACACACAGGGGAACCCCTCGAAATTCTGTCCCGTGACGACCAGGGGGACCCTGCATTCGCGCAGCCGCTTCTCTTTGACGGGATCCATGGTCGTCCCCATCAGGATGATCCCGGCGACCCGGTTCCGCTCCATGATATCCAGATAACGGATCTCCTGGGCGTCGTCGATCCCGGCGCAGCCCAGCAGCGTCATATAGTTTTTCTCGGCCAGACACTCGGAGATCCCGTCCATGATCTGGCTGACCGACTCCGAAAAGATCTTCGGCACGATCACGCCGATCTGCCGGACTCTCCCCGTACGCAATGTCTGTGCCGTCATGTCCGGCCGGTATCCGGTCTCTTCAATGGCTCTGGCGATCCTGGCTCTTTTTTCCTCGCTCACGGAACCGCCGTTCATGTATCTGCTCACCGCAGCCGAAGAGACACCTGCCAGACGCGCGACTTCCTTAATTGTCATAGTCTCTTCACTTTCTGCTCTTTCTTTTCTTTTTGAGCGGCTTCTCAAAGGCCGTGATCAGCCAGACGAAATCATGGGCGCGCACATTGACTGCCCTGGCGCTCGCTTCCTCAAGGGTGCACAGGTCATAATACCTGCCGTCCTCATTGATCCATGCCGTCTGGTCTTGCTCGCTGAAATTAAACAGCGCCAGGAGCTTCTGTCCCTCGTAATATCTTCCGATCCCCAGGATGTGATCGTTGTAGGGCTCGATGCTCCACATGTCGGCGCTGTTGTCGAAAACAGCGTACTCCCTGCGCAGGGTCTCCAGCCGGCGCAGCGCCGTAAAGATCCTGTTTTCCCTGGTGCCGGGTACTTTTCGCCTCTCCGCGCTCTCCCAGTCCATACGGCCCCTGTGCAGGTACCGGCTGTCATCCAGCTTGAGCGGATCGCGGTGATAGTCATAGTCGTTCAGCTGCCCAATCTCATCCCCCGCATAGAGAACCGGGATCCCGCTCTGCGTCAGAAGGAACGCGTGCAGCATGATATCCAGCCGGATCGCCCTGTCGAGCTTGTCCCCGTCCCCCTCGTATTCCGCGGCTTCGATCCCGCACAGGGAGGCCGTCGTGCCGCACAGCCTGGCGTCCCCGAGCTGGGGCGCGTCGTTGTACAATTCTCCTCTCGCGCTGCTCCCCTCGAATATCCCGGTAAAATAGTCGTTGAGATACTTCTTGTGGGGAACCTCCTCCATGCCGTATTTTTGCAGGAAGGGATAATCCAGTCCCCAGCCGATATCGTCGTGGCAGCGCAGATAGTTCAGGAAAGTATAGTCCTTGGGAAGCTCGAAAACCGTGTCCATCTGGTGCCGCAGGAGCCTCGTGTCCCTCGTGGCCACGGTGTGCCAGGTGCTGGCCATGGTGGTCACGTTGTAGAGCATATGGCATTCCGGCTTTTCCAGCGTGCCGAAGTATGGCACCACCTTGGAGGGCTCCATCACGACTTCGCCAAGAAGAAGCGTTCCCGGGCACACCACCTCGGCGGCCATATGCATCAGACGCACGAGCGTGTGGACCTGCGGAAGGTTCCGGCAGTTGGTCCCCAGTTCCTTCCAAATATACGGCGTCGCGTCCAGGCGCACCACATCCACCCCGTGATTGCACAGATTGAGCATATTCTCGGTCATGTCGTTGAAGACGACCGGATTGGCGTAATTGAGATCCCACTGATAGGGATAGAAGGTCGTCATGACGACTTTTCCCGCCTCCGGGCACCAGGAAAAGCTGCCGGGCGCCGTCTGGGGGAAGACCTGCGGTACGGTCTGTTCGAACCGGTTGGGGATCGTCCAGTCGTCATAGAAGAAATACCTGTCCTGATACTCTTTCTCGCCCGCCTTCGCGCGCTTTGCCCATTCGTGATCCTCGCTCGTGTGGTTCATCACGAAATCCAGGCAGACACACATGCCGCGGTCGTGGCAGTCCTCCGACAGCGCTGCCAGGTCCTCCATGGTCCCCAGCGCCGGCTGGACCTTGCGGAAGTCCGAAACGGCGTATCCGCCGTCGCTCCGCCCGGCCGGACTCTCCAGAAGAGGCATCAGGTGCACATAATTGATCCCGCAGTCCTGCAGATAGTCAAGATGTGCGCGCACGCCCTGCAGATCTCCCGCAAACGCATCGACGTAAAGCATCATGCCCAGCAGATCGACGCTCTTATACCAGGCGGGGTTCTTCTCTCTTTTCCTGTCCCACGCGCGGAGCTTCTTAGGGCGGGCTTCATAACATCTGTAAAGCATATCGCAGTAATAATCAAACGCCTGTATATCCCCGTGATATAGCTCACAGTACAGCCACTTCATCTCGTCGTAATGCACTTGCAGCCGCCTTGTAAACTCTGCGGCGCGCGTATCTGCCTCTGCCATTTTTCTTCGCCCTTTCAAGTGTTTCAAGGTTTTGTAATCGTTTTCACACGGACTATTATAGGCTACGCCGCTTTTGTGGGCAATTTATGACATTGCCAATTTTTTAACCTGTTTTTTGGGAATATTGACCATATCCGGCTGCAATTTCACTCTGTTTCCTGCCGATCCCTCTTCCAGCAGAGCACCATGCCGGCCGTCGCCGGCATCTGCACCTTCAGGATCCCGCCGTGCACGGGCAGCGTTCTTCCCCCCGTCATTCCCCTCGCGTCTGTCCCCAGCAGCATCTCCATCTCCGCCTCGTCCGGGACATTGGCGTAAAACACGGGCACTTCGCACTCCACGCGGCTGTCTTCGTTGTTGATCAGGACCACGACCGACTCCCTCCTGTCGAATCGCCCGTAGGAGAGGAATCCGCCGTGATCCGCCAGCCTGACCAGTGAACCTCTTCGGAGCGCCGTACTGCCGCGCCGCATCATGATCGCGCTGCGGGTGAACTCCAGTATGCCCTTGTCTTCCTTTCCCCACGGATACGGTCTTCTGTTGTCGGGATCCGTGAAACCGCAAAGCCCCGCCTCATCCCCGTAATATACCGTGGGTGCGCCGGGCCAGGTCATCTGCATCAGGACTGCCTCGCGCATGACTGCTTTGCTGACGCCCTTCGCTGCGTCCGCCCAGTTCGGGGCGCCCTTCTCCTGCGTGAGTCTGCCTGTTCTGCCGGAAGTCCTCGTGAGAAAGCGGGAATGGTCGTGGTTGGAGAGCTGGTTCATGCTGCACAAAAAGGGCAGCCGGGGCATTCCCTCGCCGATCCTGTCCATAGCCGCCCAGAAGGCCTCCGGATCATTGCGCCTCTCAGCGTCATAATAATCGCTGTGCTTTTCCATCCCCGTCAGAAACCACGACACCGGTTCCATGAAATAGTCGTAGTTCATAATGGTATCCCACTGGTCTCCCTGCAGCCATGCGGCGGGATTTCCGTAGTGCTCCGCGATGATGACCGCCTCCGGGTTGGCTTTTTTTACGGTCTTTCTGAACTGCCTCCAGAACAGATGGTTAAAGCGCTCCGAATGTCCGAGATCCGCAGCCACGTCCAGTCTCCATCCGTCCGCCCCGTAGGGGGGAGAGACCCACTTGGCGGCGATCCGCAGGATCTCCTCCTGCAGCCTTTTTGAGCCCTCGTAATTGAGCTTGGGCAAAGAATCGAAGCCCCACCAGGACTCGTACTCCGCGTGGGCCGGCCAGTACTTGCCCGGGAAGGTGAAATAATCGTGGAAGGGAGAATTTTCCCGCAGAAAAGCGCCCGGCACATGCGCCTTCCGGTTCTCGTAGATCCGCTCCCGGTCCATCCACCTGTGGAAGGAACCGCAGTGATTGAAGACGCCGTCCAGGATCACGCGGATCCCCCTGGCATGCGCCTGTTTCACAAGCTCGGCAAAAAGACGGTCCCCCGCCTCCAGATTTTCCGGGCTCAAAACGCGCTCCAGATACACGGGAGAGCGGCGGTTGTCCGTTTCTCCCTCCGGCAGGACGCTGGAGAGCGGATACGTCTTTCTCACGATCCTGCCAAAATGCGGATCCACATGACCGTAATCCTGTGTGTCATATTTATGATTGGAAGGGGACAAAAAGATGGGATTGAGATAGATGGCCTCGATCCCCAAGTCCCTGAGATAGTCCAGCTTGTCGATCACGCCCTGCAGGTCGCCGCCGTAATGCCGCAGAACATCATAAGGCCTCGGCAGTTCCTCCCAGTCCTCCACGCGCTCGACCCGGTCCCCGAGATAGGCGTACTCTCCCGTGAGCACATCGTTGGACGGATCGCCGTTGCAGAAGCGGTCCACAAAGATCTGATACATGACCGCGCCCCTGAGCCAGTGGGGAATATGAAAATCCGGAGAGAACACCCAGCAGTCCTCCTGCTCCGCCTCCTCCTTCAGTCCTCTGGCGGTATAAAACACATGGCGGCTTCCCATGACCAGCTCAAACATGTACTTCACCGGCCCTTTCCGCGTCTGAAAGCCGGCAGAATAATAGTCAAAATGGGCCGTTGACCTCGTGCGCTTCATGCGGATCCTGTTCCCATTCTCGATGAGCAGGCAGTCATCCACATCGCTGCGCCCCGTGCGCAGCCTGATCCGCAGGCTCCCGTCCTTGCCCGACTCCTGCGGGATCACGTAGGCGGCAGTCTGGTCGGTGTGCAGCGCCCGCAGGTCGAGGCGGGGGGCGGTGACGGGTTTCGGTTTGTTTTCTTCTCTTTTTGTGCTGTACACGATGTTATCCCCCTGAGATTGACAATATACAATAGTAATATTGTAGCACATTGAAGGGAGGTCTGAGCCGTGATCTGAAATCTGGGGGGTGGGAGCCGGGCAGTGGTTTCCTGCTTCAGCCAAAGACAGGTAAAACAGCCTTTTTAGCAGCTCTCCTCAGCCAAAAACGAAGAATGCAATTATCTTATAAGTATGGTTAGTCTTTTCTAATTTGCTAAGAAGAGATTTTCGCACAGATTTATAAGTAGTTATTTTGAGCTGATTCTGCCAAATAGGAAGAGATCTTCCGGGAGAGCAGAATTTGCTTCTGCTCTCCTAGGCAATTAAGAAAGATTTATCCGTAGATTTTGATTGACTTGAGTGAAATAGCTTCATAAATCATGATTTTTAGCAGAAGGTACGGATAAGATGCGGCAAAATAGAGAAGCTAGCAGATGCAAGCATTGTGTCATGCCGACACTCCGCACTTCGTGCTCCGTGTCGCGGCGTTCGCCGTATACAGGGGAAGGACCGGGCCCTCGGGGGGCGCAACCCCCTTGTGCGTCAGCATTGGGCCATGCCGACACTTCGCACTCCGTGCTCCGTGTCGCGGCGTTCGCCGTATACAGGGGAAGGACCGGACTTACGGGGACTAGCAAGCTCTTAGGCTCTTACAATGCACCATGCCGACACTGCGCACTTCGTGCTCCGTGTCGCGGCATTCGCCGTATACAGGGGAAGTCCCGGGCCCACGGATGGGAGCAAGCTCCCCCCCGCGGACCCGGGACTTCCCCTGAGCATGGTGCATAACCAAGGTATATGACATTTTCTTTCCCCCGTAAGTCCGGTCCTTTCCCTGCGCATGGCTCATTGCTAACGCACAAAAAAAGACAGCACTTGGGGAGAACTGTCTTTTTCCGAGAAGGTATTCTTCTAATGGGGTATAGTATAACGTAAATGTATTGGGGGGTTATGTCATTATATTACACTTTTCCGCCCCGGCGGTAAATACGTCAATTTCACAAAATTGACAAATTTGCGTTGCCATTTTTGTATATTTTAGACAGGTTCCGGTTCGGGCTTTCTCTCTTTAAAGAGGGCGTCGAACTCCTCTCCGGTGAGTTTTTCCTTCTCCATGAGAAGTTCCGCCGTGCGGTAAAGGATGTCTTTATTGGCCAGGATGATCTCCCTTGCCTTCCCGTAGCAGTCGTCGATGATCCGCCTGACTTCCTTGTCGATCTCGCCGGCGATGTACTCGCTCCGCTTGTTTTCATGGCCCAGGTCATAGCCGAGGAAGACGTCGTCGGTCTCCTGCTCGTAGTTGATGGTGCCGATGTTCTCCGACATGCCGTACCGCATGACCATGTGCCTCGCGATCCCCGTCGCCTGCCGGATATCGGCGGAGGCGCCCGTCGTGATGTCGTCCAGCACCAGCTCCTCGGCGATCCGGCCGCCCAGGCTGGCCATGATCTGCTGCAGCATCCTGCCGCGGGTCATGTACATCTCGTCGTTCTCCGGGATCTGCATGGTGTAGCCGCCGGCGCCCGTTCCCGTGGGAATGACGGAGATCGTATAGACCTTTCCGAGCTCGGGCAGCTCGTGGAACAGGATGGCGTGCCCCGTCTCATGGAAGGCGGTGATCCTCTTCTCCTTGTCCGAGATCAGATGGCTTCTCTTCTCCTTGCCGATGCCCACCTTCACGAAGGCATCCCGGATATCCGCCTGCGTCACATAGGGACGGTTCTGCCTCGCGGCCCCGATGGCCGCCTCATTGAGGAGATTCTCCAGATCCGCGCCGGTGAAGCCGGCCGTGGTCCTGGCGACTTCCCGCAGATCCACGTCCTCGCTGAGCGGCTTTCCGGAGGCGTGCACCTTCAGGATGGCCTCCCTGCCCCGCATATCCGGTCTCGCCACGGAGATCTTCCTGTCAAAACGGCCCGGGCGCAGGATCGCGGGATCCAGCACGTCCACGCGGTTGGTGGCCGCCATCACAATGATCCCCTCGTTCACGCCAAAACCATCCATCTCCACCAAAAGCTGGTTCAGGGTCTGCTCCCTCTCGTCGTGGGATCCGCCGAGGCCGGTTCCCCTGCGGCGCGCGACCGCGTCGATCTCATCGATGAAGACGATGCAGGGCGCATTCTTCTTGGCTTCCTCGAACATGTCACGGACGCGGGAAGCGCCGACGCCGACGAACATCTCCACGAAATCCGATCCGGAGATGCTGTAGAAGGGGACGCCTGCCTCGCCGGCAACCGCTTTGGCGAGCAGTGTTTTGCCGGTGCCGGGCGCGCCCTCCAGAAGAACGCCCTTGGGGATCCTCGCCCCGACTCTCGTGTATTTGCCCGGATCCCTGAGGAAATCGATGACCTCTTCCAGATCCTCTTTCTCCTCGTCAAGCCCGGCCACATCGCGGAGCGTCACTTTGGTATCCTTGCTCAGCCGCGCTTTGCTTTTGCCGAAATTCATCATGCGGGCATTGGATCCGCCGGCGCCCTGCGATGTCATCATATAAAAGAAAAACATACAGACTGCCAGCGTGAGCAGCATGGGCAGGACGCTGGTCATGAAGCTGCTCTCGGACGGGATGTCGCTCACGCCCGGCCGCAGCCCTTTTTCCCTCGCCATATCCTCCACCTCCGCGATCCGCGTGGCGTAGAGGACATGCCTTGTGCCGTCCTCCAGCAGGATCACGGCATAACCGGTCTCGTTGCCGCCGTTGGGCGTGATGCTGACTTCCGTCACACGCCCGGCCTCCAGATCTTCCTGATAGTTCTCGAGCGTGTAGGCCTGTACGTCAGACGCGAACGCGCTGCGCAGCATCGGCATGATGAGAAACACCACCAGCAGCACCAGCGCCAGCGGCATGATCATATTATTCGGCCTTCCCGGCATATTTGATCTGTCCAACTTTGCCTACCTCCGTCTGAAAATATCCCTCTAAATCAAGTAAAAGAGACGTGACCGATGTAGGGGAGCGTTCTGTATCTCTGGTCATAGTCCATTCCGTACCCGACCACGAATCTGTCCGGAATAACAAATCCGGTATAGTCCACCTTGAGATCGACCACCCGCCTGTCCGGCTTGTCCAGGAGCGTGCAGGTGCGGATACTGGCCGCATTCCGCTCCTTGAAGAGCTCCGTGAGATTGTGCAGGGTCCTGCCGGAATCCACGATGTCCTCCACGATGATCACGTGCTTGCCCTCGACCGGATCGTCGACATCCTTGATGATGCGGACGATGCCGCTGGATTCCGTGGATTTTCCGTAGCTGCTCACGGACATGAAATCGATGCACACCGGCACCTCGATCCTCTTTGCCAGGTCGCACATAAAAAAGCAGGCGCCCTTGAGGATCCCGATCAGGACCACTTCCTTGCCCGCATAGTCCATGGAGATCTGCCTTCCCAGCTCTCTCACCTTCCTGTCAATTTCTTTCTCCGAGATCAGTTCATTGATGATTTCTGCCATGTTATTGCCCTTCCTGCTTCGTCATCCGGCCCGTCTGCCTGTCTTGTTCCTTCACCGTGTCCGGCTTCCCGGCATCCCCGTTCCCGCTCCAGGTGATCTGCAGGATGCGCCTGGTCTGCGGCTCCACCTTGAAGGCGGCGCTGATCCGGCAGCCCGGGATCCACATGACTTCCGCTTCTGCCGCGGGAAAACAGATCCTGTCGCGGACCATCCTCGGGATCTTCTCGTCGATCATCCAGCGGGCAAGCGTCTTGGAGCGCCCCCCGTCCGTCACGGTGATCCTGTCGCCGCTTTTGCGCGTTCGAAATACAGGGAATGTTGCTATTTTATCATAATCAAACCATTTCGTATACTTGTTTCGGGGCACCCTGCCCATGTCCCCGTCAAAAGAAAAGACCTCCACGCAGTACCCGGACGCATCCTCCGGCCACCCCTGTGCCGCCTCTCTGACTGCCTCTTCGCACTCGCGGCCGGCCATAAGGCGGAGCATCCCGCCGCTGCGCACCGCACGGACGCCGCCGGGCAGGTCCAGACGGGCTTCGCCGCCCTTTGCAAGAAGGCCGCGCAGCGTCTCCACGTGCACCGCCTGGATGTCCTTCTCGCCGCCCGCTTTATCGGCGAGCGCGCGGTAGAGGATCCTTTTTTGCACGAGGGCCTCCTCCCGGCCCAGCGCCTCCAGAGACAGCGCGGGCCCTGCTTTGGTGCTTACCGTGCAGCGTCTGCAGGCCTCTGCCGTGACCTTCTGCAGATAGTCCTCCGTCTCCGCCGCCTCCACGGCCGCGCGGGCGATATGCCTGCGCGCGCCGCTGTTTACCCGCTCCAGAAGGGGCAGGATCTCCTCCCGCAGCAGGTTTCTCGCGTAGCGGGTATCCGCGTTGGTCTCGTCTGTCCTCCAGGCCGTCCCGGCCGATCGCAGGCAGCTCTCGATCTGCGCCCTCTCCTCAAACAGAAGGGGCCGGATGATCCTCCCGCTGACCGGACGAATCCCGCCGAGGCCGCGCAGGCTGCTCCCCCTTACCAGATGGAAAAGGACCGTCTCCGCCTGGTCTTCCAGGTGGTGGGCCACGGCGATCCTGCAGGCGGGATCCCATTCCTGCGCGCAGCGCTCCAGCGCCTCATAGCGGACCTCTCTGGCCGTCTCCTCGATCCCGGTGCCGCGCCTTCCGGCGATCGAGAGAACATCCTCGCGCACGAAGGCAAAAGG
Source organism: Lachnospiraceae bacterium (assembly GCA_017405805.1). GTDB lineage: Bacteria > Bacillota > Clostridia > Lachnospirales > Lachnospiraceae > CAG-791. Next base: position 65,947 of record JAFQZU010000004.1, on the reverse strand, counting down.
AATGTCCAGCCGGCCGCAGAGCCATTCCGAGTAGGAAAGGTCTTCCTCCGCGCTCTCCCGCAGCCCGTGGTGCACATGCAGCGCGCGGAGGCGGAAGCCCTCCTCCTCCCGCATCGCTGCAAGAATCAGCAGCATGCACACGGAATCCGCGCCCCCGGACAGCGCTGCCAGTACGGCGCCGCCCTGCTCCGTCATGCCGAATTCTCTCACTGTGCGGTGCACACGTCCGTAAAGGGGATCTGCGCGAACGCTTCCAAGGACTCGATCCGGATCCATCAGCCTGCCTCCTCTAAATCAAAAACAGTCCCGCAGTCTCCTGCGGGACCGGGTGCCGATCCTGTTCCTGTTATTGTGACCCTTCCTCCTTGAATACCACTTCTCCCTCGTACACAAGGCCCAGCTTCTGCCGCGCGATCTCCCGCACGAACTCGTCGCTCTGTGTGTACTCGCGGTATTCCTCGATTTCCTCTGCCCGCCGCTCTTCCGCCGCGATCTCCTCCTGCAGCTCCACTTTGCGGGCTTCGCCGGCCTGGAGCTTTCTGTAGAGGGAAAAACCGCTCACGCCGATCACTGCAAGCAGAATGAGGACGACCAGGACGGAGAGGATCAGATTGATCCCGTTCTGCTGTCTTCGCCGGCTCCGGGTCTTTACTGCCATGTACCTGACACCTCCGTTACAGTTTTCTTACACAATCATTACGCATTTTCATGATATCTGTTTTTTCGGATGCCGTCAAGGCACGCCCCGTAAAGATTCCGCTCTCACACGAGTCTGTACATCTCGCCCGCGGCCTCCTTGCGGACATTTTCCTCCACGACCAGGACCTCCGCCTTTGTCTCTCTGTTTCCGAACATGATCCCGATCACATCACCCGGCTTCACTTCAGCCGAGGCGCGGGCCTGTTTGCCGTTGATGGTCACGCGGCCGCTGTCACAGGCCTCATTGGCAACCGTCCTGCGCTTGATGAGTCTCGAGACCTTGAGCCACTTGTCTAATCGCATAGTATTGTACTCTCCATTCCCCGGAATATAAAACAGCCCGGACCTCGTCCGGGCTGCCATATAGACGTAATGTATCAGTTGATGGCATCCTTCAGAGCCTTGCCGGCTTTAAAGCGGGGTGCCTTGGAAGCTGCGATGCTCATGGGCTCGCCGGTAGAAGGATTTCTTCCGTCTCTCGCTGCTCTCTCGCTGACCTCAAAAGTGCCGAACCCCACGATCTGCACTTTTTCGCCCTTCTTAAGTTCCTCGGTCACAGTGTCCGTAAATGCCTTGAGAACCTTCTCTGCATCTTTCTTTGTCAAACCAGCCTTTGTGGAAATCGCCGCAATCAGCTCTGTTTTATTCATCGATCGTTCCTCCTGATAATAATGGGTAACCCCTATATAATACCTATTCTCTTTTATAATGGTTTTCTATCCGTTTGTCAACACAAGTGTGTCCTTGCTGTCCGTGATTCTACGCAAGAAATTCCCGAGCAGATACTCGCGGTTGTTGTGGTCCGGTTCCGCCAGAACTTCCTCCAGCATCTGCTGCAGGATCCCCCCCATTTCGGGTCCCGGCTTCACGCCGGCCTCCATGAGATCCGCGCCTTTGACTGCCAGATCCTGCAGGCGCAGGCAGTCTCCTCTTTGCACGATTCCGTCATAGATCTCTGTCAGCCGCTCGTACTGCGCCCGGTTCTGTTCCCTGCTGAATTCGCTCTTGGCCTCCATGTCCGCGCGCTTGACCTCCAGCAGCAAGGGGAAGAGATCCTCCCCCGTCCGCACGACAGCCCTGCGCACGCCGGCCGGCGTGAGCCGGATTGCTCTGTCGTGATCCCGCACGAGCGTCGTCACGCTGCGGATGGCAGCGTTGTCGTATTTGAGCCGCCGCAGAATGGCTCCGGCGAGCTCCATACTCCGCTCCGCATGTCCGTAAAAATGATCTACGCCGCGCTCGTCCGTCGTCAGACAGTCCGGCTTGCCTATGTCGTGAAGGAGCATGGTAAGGCGGAGCACCCTGTCCGGGCGGACGTTTTCCATCGAGGCGAGGATATGGTCTCCCACGTTGTAGCAGTGATGCGGATTCCGCTGGTCCATCTCCATGCACCGGTCAAATTCCGGCAGGATCTGCGCGGTGATGCCCGTCTCGTACATGAGCCGGAACATCTGCGGCCGGTCGGAAAGAATAGTCTTTTCCAGTTCCACGCGGATCCGCTCCTGACTGATCCGCGAGAGCGTAGGCGCAAGCGCTTTTACGGACTGCATCGTTCGTGGCTCCAGGCTGTATCCGAGCTGCGCGGCAAAACGCACAGCGCGCATGATCCGGAGCGCGTCCTCCTCAAAGCGCCGGGCGGGTTCGCCCACTGCCCTGATGAGGCGATTCTCCATATCCTCTCTGCCGCCGAACAGGTCCACCAGTCCCGCGCTGTCGGAATAGGCCATGGCGTTGATGGTGAAATCCCTTCTGCACAGGTCCTGCGCAAGGTCCGGCGTAAAGGTGACCTCCTTCGGATGCCGGCCGTCCTCGTAGACGCCGTCCACCCGGTAAGTGGTCACTTCAAACCCCTCTTTGCCCTTGATCACGGTCACGGTCCCGTGCTGCAGACCTGTATCCACCGTGTGCGGGAACAGCGCCTTGACCTGCATGGGCAGCGCCGAGGTGGTGATATCCCAGTCATTGGGCTCGCGTCCAAGGAGCGCATCGCGCACGCAGCCGCCGACTATGTAGGCCTCGTATCCCGCGTCCCGAAGCGTGTGCAGGATCTCCCGCACTTTTTCGGGCATGTCTATGGTGAGCATCAATACGCTCTGCCCCAGTAGACCATCTTCGTCGCCGGCCTGCCGCAGCACACGCAGGTATCCGCCAGCTTCTCCTGCTCAAAAGGAATGCAGCGGCTGGTCACGCTCATATCCTCCTTGATCTTCTCCTCGCACTCCCGGCTGCCGCACCACATGGCCTTGACAAAGCCCTTGGTCTCCTTAAAGGCCTCCTTGAACTCCTCCGGCGTGGCGGCGCTGTAGGTGTGCTCGGCGAGATGTTTTGCTGCCCTGTCGTACATATCCTTCTGGATCTGCGGAAGGAGCGCCGCGATCTTTCCGGGCAGGTCCGCAATGGCACAGCTGATCTTCTCGCTCGTATCCCTGCGCACGACCACGCATGTGCCGGCCTCGATATCCCTCGGGCCGATCTCGACGCGCACCGGAATGCCGCGCATCTCCTGCTCCGCGAACTTGAAGCCGGGGCTCTTGTCGGTCTCGTCCACCTTCACGCGGAAATCTCCCAGCATCTGCGCGATCTCTCTGGCCTTGTCCAGAACGCCCGCCTTCCGCTGCTGGATCGGAATGATCATCACCTGTGTCGGCGCGATCCTGGGCGGGAGCACCAGGCCGGAATTGTCGCCGTGCACCATGATCAGGGCGCCGATGATCCTAGTGGAAAGTCCCCAGGAAGTCTGGTAGGCGTATTTGAGCTTATTGTCCTTATCCGTGAAGCGGATATCATAGGCCTGCGCGAAATCGCTGCCGAAATTGTGGCTGGTACCGGACTGCAGCGCGCGCCCGTCGTGCATCAGCGCCTCGATGGTATAGGTCGCCACGGCGCCGGCAAATTTTTCCTTCTCGGTCTTCTGGCCCTTGATCGTGGGGATCGCCAGATCCTCCGCGCAGAAGTCCGCGTAGACATTCAGCATCTGCTCCGTGCGCTCCTCGGCCTCCTCCATGGTGGCGTGGACCGTGTGGCCCTCCTGCCACATGAACTCGCGGGAGCGAAGGAAAGGCCTCGTCTCCTTCTCCCAGCGCACGACGCTGCACCACTGATTGTAAATCTTGGGCAGGTCCCTGTAGGACTGCACTTCATCCTTATAGAAATCACTGAACAGGGTCTCCGAGGTGGGACGCACGCAGATCCTCTCCTGCAGCTCCTCCTGTCCGCCGTGGGTCACCCATGCGACTTCGGGGGCGAAGCCGTTTACCAGATCGCTCTCCTTGTTGAGGAGGTGCTCCGGAATGACCATGGGAAGGTAGACGTTCTCCACGCCCACAGCTTTAAAGCGGGCGTCCAGATGCTTCTGCACCGCTTCCCAAAGCGCGTAGCCCGCCGGCTTATAGACCATAAATCCCTTGATGTTGGAGTAGGCGATGAGTCCCGCCTTGATCACGACATCGGTATACCATTGTGTAAAGTCCTCGTCCATCGAGGTGATCTCTGCAACCAGTTTCTTCTTATCTGCCATTTCCCTGTTTTCTCCTGTTCACGTTCACTGTTTCTGTGAGAGTTCTCCCTCCGGCCTGAGCCGGTTGATCGCCGAGAAGACCGCCCGGACGGAAGCGCGGGTGATATTGGAGCTCACGCCCGCACCGTAGGTGATCTTTCCCGTGCCGTTGTCGATCAGATGAATGTAGGCCGCAGCCTGCGCATCCGAGCCCGAACCAAGCGCGTGCTCCTCGTAGTCGAGAATGCGGACGCTGATCCCGAGTATGTCCAGAAGGCCTCTCTGGACCGCGTCCAGCGGTCCGTTTCCCTCTGCCGTGATCACCTGGGTCTGTCCGCCGTTGGTGAAGGTCAGCTTCACGCGGGTGTCATATCCGCTCGCGGATTCATCCCCCAGCTCCGTGACCTGCAGCTTTCTGAAATGAAGCGGCTCGTTGCGGTACATGTATTCCTGGCGGAAGACGTCCATGACCTGCTCGTGGGAAAGCTTTGCGCCCTCCCCTGCCTGCACGGTCTTCCGGACGCAGTCGGCAAACTCGCGGTGCATCCCCGCGGGGATCTTAAAGCCGTAATGCCTCGCAAGGAGCGAGACAGCGCTGCTCTTGCTTCTCTGCGATCCTGCCTCCACCACCGGTTCGTAAACTCTGCCGGTCTCTGCGGGATCGATCGGCAGGTAAGGTACCTTCCAGACCTCCTCCCCGTTCTCCCGGGCCTTTTTTGTCGCCTCAAACCCTCGCTTGATGGCCTCCTGGTGCATGGGTGAAAAGGCCGTATACACCAGTCTGCCCACATAGGGATGCCGCTCGTCCACATGCATGCGGGTACACCGCTCGTAAACTTCCACGATCCCGCTGACGTCGTGCAGGTCCAGGCCGGGATCGACCCCCTGCGCCATGAGGTTGCACGCCATCGTGATGAGGTCCGTGTTGCCGGTCCGCTCGCCGTTCCCCATGAGGGTTCCCTCGATGCGCTGGGCCCCCGCCAGGAGAGCCAGCTCCGCGGCGGCTGCGCTCCCGCCCCTGTCGTTGTGGACGTGCGCGCTCAGGATAATGCTGTCCCGGTGGGAAAGATGGCGGTGCATCCACTCGATCCGGTCCGCATATACATTGGGCGGCTCCGTCTCCATTGTGGCGGGAAGGTTGATGATCATGGGCTTTTCCGGCGTCGGCTCCCAGATCGAGATCACCTTTTCGCACAGGGACAGGGCGAAGGCCGGGTCGGTCTGCGTAAAGTTCTCGGGCGAATACTCCAGCGTGATCTCCCCGGGGAAGGCGTCCGCCATCTCCCGGATCCGCATGGCGCCGCGCTCCGCTATGCGCATGATCGCCTTCTCGTTCCCGCTGTAAAACAGCTCGCGGTGCAGATCCGATACCGGATGAAAAATGTGTACGATCGCCCTCCTGCATCCGCGGAGCGACCGCATCGTCACTTCGATCTGTTCGTCGTCGCACTTGGAGAGGACCTGGATCGTCACATTTTCCGGGATCCTTTTCTCCTTGATCAGTTTATGGACAAAGCCGAAATCCGTCCGGGAAGAGGCGGGGTGCCCCACCTCGATCTGCCGGATGCCCATGCCGGTGAGAAGCCTGAACATCTCCAGCTTTTCCTGATCGCTCATGGGATCGATCAGGGCGAGATTCCCGTCCCGCAGATCGACGCTGGCCCACACAGGCGCCCGCTCTACGCTGCGGTCGGGCCAGGTGCGCTCCGGATAGCGAAAGGTCGGCCCCTTTTTATATCTGGCATATCTGTTCATATAATCCTGCTGTTTCCCCCTGTGATTGCTCAGCCTCCGTCAGCCGGCGCCTCGATCTGCTCCTGCACGATCTGCATAATCTCCACGGTGACTTTGACCGTCTCGTTCTCATCCGCAAGGAGAATCCCCTCCGGAAGATATTGTTTCAATTCAAGCGTTTTGCTGAAGCTCCGGTTCATGCCGGTCACATCCAGCGCCGAGGACGGAATGACGATCTCCGTCACGTTTTCCAGGACTGCGCGCCGTCCGGCGATCACAGCCGTTCCGGGTGAGATCGTATATTCTCCCGTCAGCCGGTAGCCGGTGGCGGGCGTCCCTGTGATCCTGGCGTTGATCTTCACTTCCTTGGTGGGCAGGATGTCCACGCTGCAGATCACTTTGTCTATGTTGAGGGTGAGATTTTTGCCGACCTCGATGTCGTTCCCCTCCGCGTCGTAGAGGTGAATGTCCGCGTTGGTGCTGATCGACGCCCCCGCGCCCGTCACATCGATGACGACGCCGGCGGAAGCGACCTGTTCCACCATGGATTCGGGGCCCGTCACCCGGACGAGGTTCTGGTCCGTAGTGATGGACGACAGAATGTAGCCCTCCGCGACCGCGCCTCTCGAGGCCGTCTCCAGGACAAGCGACTTGACCGCCCTCTCCTCGACGCTCACCCGGACATACTTGCTCGTCCCGGTGATGCTGGTGATATTGTCGCTGTACTTGTTCGTGGTCAGGTCTATGGGGACCAGCCCGTCCTCCGTCATTTTGTCGAGGTCCGCCGTGGCGATGATGTTGTCCGTCTCCAGGGAGTCCACCACCGACCTGCTGGCCGTCACGGTCACGAGCGGAATGACGTCGGAATTATCTAAAATCGTGCAGATCTTTCCCTCTTCCTCCAGCACCTCCTTGTGCAGGACTTTTACCGTGACGTCGTCCACCGTAAGAGAGGCCTCCGGATCCTGCACGCTGGTGACAAAGAACCACAGCGCGACAGCCATCAGAAAAGACGTGAGCAGGATCCCGGCGCTCTGGACCAGCTGCGGCTTTCCCTGATCATTGCCCTGTTTTTTCTTTCCCCATCCCTTTAAAGGAGAGAATTCCGCCATTTTTTGCCTTATCCTCCTGGACTTCCTTGTTCTGCAGATCCATCAGGCGCCTTCTGAGATGCTGTGAATCCACTCCCTGCGTGAGGCCGCCCCGGTAGGCGAGACTCACGTCCCCGCTCTCCTCCGAGACAACGATCGTGAGAGAATCCGTCGCTTCCGAGACGCCCACGGCGGCCCTGTGCCTCGTACCCAGCGTCTTGTCCAGACGGTTCTCGGACAGGGGAAGGTAACATGTAGCCGCTACCACGCGGTTGCCCCGAATGATGACGGCGCCGTCGTGGAGCGGGGTATTTTTCTCGAAAATATTGATCAGGAGCTGGCTGCTCACCAGCGCGTCAATCTCGATTCCCGTCCTCTCATACTCCTTGAGCGGCATGTTCTGCTGGATCACGATCAGTGCGCCCGTCCGCTTGCGCCCCATCTGTATGCACGCCCGCACGATCTCCGTGATGGTGGCGTCGGAAAAGCGCCCCTCCGGCGTCCTGCGGGACACGTCAAATAAAGAACTGAGAAGCTTTGTCTGTCCCAGTTCTTCCATTGCGTGCCGCAGTTCCGGCTGCAGGATGATGATCATCGCCGTGACCGCAAGACCGGTGACATTCCGGACGATCCACAGGATCGTCGTCATGTTGAACACCGATGCAATGATCACGAAGAGCAGTACCACCAGCAGACCTCTGAGAAGGACCCATGCGCGCGTGTTCCGGATCCACAGCAGGATCCGGTAGAAGACGAACGTGAGGATAAAGATCTCGATAAAATCAGTCCCTCTCAGGTGCGGGATATGAATTTGTTCCAGAAAATTGACGATTGTCGTCCAGATCTGCTGCATCGTTTCCCCATGTTATCTCTGTTAGTCTTTTCCGTCCGCCGGCGCAGCCTCCGATCCGTTCAGGATTCCCCGCCTGTATCTTCCTTTCCCGGGCCGAAGCCGGCAAAAGTCCTGCGGGCGCCTCCGCCTCCGGAGAAGCTTATGGTCTTGACTGTCCTGACGGGTGCGGAAACCGCCACCTTGGGTATCGCTTTTACATAATAATAGTAGTCGTCGTCCTCGAACTGGACGGTCTCCTGCCGCGTGTAGTCGACCATGAAACAGAAGAATTCCACGATCAGTTCCACGATAACGGACAAAACGACGCCGATAAAGACCTTGCCGAAATCCATGTTGATGTCGTAGTTCATGTCCCCCAGGAGCAGTATGATCAGCTCGGTGACGTTGCCGGCGCAGATCGCGATGGTCCAGGAGTGCGCTGTCTCCAGACGGCGGATGAAATACACCACGATCACAGCGGCCGCAAAGGCCACTGCCGTGATCCACATTTCCCTGTTATGCATAAATGCGTCGATGATGATCCGGAAGTTCTCGATGGTCTTCTCCCCGATCTCGGCGTTGCGCAGGAGCGCGGTATTCTGCCCTATATAGGATAGATAATTGACCGCGATGATGCTGAATGCGCACCCGACGGCGGCGCCGGGCGTGAACAGAAGTCCCGCCACGACCGGAACGGCGTAGTGGAGCCTGCACACCATGGCGAGCGGCATGAGGAGGACCACTATGGAATCCTTGGGCGAGAATCTGAAGAACAGCAGATACATCAGCAGAAAGATCACGCCGGCGATCACCATGGATTCAAGCGACAGCGTGTACAGGTGCGCCAGGATCACCACCGTAATGATACCGGCGATAAAACCGGAGGGCACCAGGGCGCAGATCAGGGCGATGATCACGCACAGCAGCGTGTTGGTCAGCTCCTCCCTGAAGCCGATCCGGCTGTTGATCAGAAGGAGCAGCAGGAACGCCACCATAAAGCGGAACAGGGGAATGAGCAGATATTCCACCCTGCCGTAGAGCTCAATGATCCTGGCCCGAATTTCAAAGATCGTCGTCATCATATTCGTCTTCCTTCTTGTAACTCTCGGACAGATGGTCAAGCCTGCGCCTGTATCGGTGCAGACGATCCTTCATCTCCGAGTAGCGGTAGTGATAAACAAAGAACGTAACAGCGAGGAAAAAGACCATGAATGCCGCATAGAGCGTCAGCGCGAGGGCGATCTGGTTTCCGAAAGAATTCTCGTAGATCTGCAGAAGCAGCGTATCGTAGTGATAGCCGCAGTAGAGCATGACGATCAGAACGAAGGCGACGGTGCCGCCCACGAACGATCCCACCATGTGACTGAAGATATAGTCGTTCTCAAAATAACCGTTAATCCTGTCATCGGCCGCGCCCTGTCCCTCCTCGTAGATAGCGAGACGGGTCATGGTCCTGACTCTGTCCTTACTCAGCATTCGTGTCCTCTCCGATGGCCAGCGTCATGAAGGTCACCCTCTCCGCTCCGGCCCGCAGGAGTTCCTCCGCGCAGGCATTCACGGTGGCTCCTGTCGTATATATGTCGTCAATGAGCATAATCGACTTTAAGTGTACACCATTTCCATAGGCATGGAAAGTCCTTTTTAAATTATTATAGCGCTGCGCGGCCCCCAAAAGCCGCATGGCCGCGGTGTCCGTGTCCCTTCTCAGAACGTCCGCAAGGACGGGGATCCCGCACTTTTCGGACAGCCTTTCCGCAAGGAGCGCCGCCTGGTTATATCCCCTTGTGCGGAGTCTTCTGGCCGAGACCGGGACCGGGACGAGGGCGTCCGGGACCGGGAACGCACCGGCTCCCTGCTGCGAGAGGACGCTTTCAAGGCGTCCGGCCATCCTCTCCGCGTAGTAGTCGGCGTACTCCCGCCTCCCCTCATATTTAAATCTGTAGAGGGAGGCGGAAATGCTCCGGTAGACAAAGACCGAGCACCCTCTCTCATACCAGTGCGGCCGGATCCGGCAGTCCCGGCATAGGGCCGCGCCCTCCGGCACCGGCTTTCCGCAGCGGAGACACACGGGCTCCTCCACCGGTACGAAGCTGTCCGCGCAGGCCCTGCAGATCAGGCCGCCCCGCGGCAGCACCGGCCGGTCACAGACGGGGCACCGCCGCGGGAACAGAAGGTCCGCCGCCCGCATTTTCAAATGTCCAAGGGAAATCGCTCGTCCACCCCCGTTCCTGCGATCTCGCGGATCCTGTCCGCAAGGCCGGTATACCGCGTGTTCTGCCTGGTATTGCGCACCATCTCCTCCACGGTCTGCCTGCTGCCCAGAATCACGACGCAGCGGCGCGCCCGCGTCACGGCCGTATACAGGAGATTCCGGCTGAACAGGCTCCGCGGCCCCGACAGAAGGGGCAGGATCACCGCGGGATACTCCGACCCCTGCGACTTGTGCACCGTCACGGCGTAGGCGGGCTCCAGGTCATCCGTCTCCGAGAAGCCGTAGACGACCGTCCTGTCCTCGTCAAAACACACCGTCATCGTCTGCGCGGGCACGTCGATCTCCCGGATCACGCCGCAGTCGCCGTTGAAAACGCCGGTCCCCTTCTCTATGGGCATGCCGAAATTGCCGCGCACCTCCCACTCCAGCTGGTAGTTGTTCCGGGTCTGCATCACCTTGTCCCCCTCCCGGAAGACAATATCCCCCTTCCGGTACTCCCGCGCGCCTCTCCCGGGCGGGTTCAGCACGCTCTGCAGGACGCGGTTGAGATTGTTGACGCCCAGAAGGCCTTTGCGCATGGGGGTCAGGACCTGGATCTCCTCCGCCGTGCAGCCGGCGTACCCGGGCAGCCTGTCCCGCATCAGCTCCACCATGTGCTTGCAGATCACCGGGACGTCGGCGCGCGCAAGGAAGAAGAAATCGCGGCTCTTGTTGTCGAGCTTGAGCGCTTCCCCCTCCAGGATGCGGTGCGCGTTCATGACGATGTCGCTCTCGGCCGCCTGCCGGAAGACCCTCCTCAGCATGATGGTGCAGAAAGCGTCCGAATCGATGAGGTCCTGCAGGACTCTCCCCGGTCCCACGCTGGGGAGCTGGTCCATGTCCCCGACGAGGATGAGCCTCGTCCCGGGCGTGACGGCCTGCAGCAGGGAGTAAAACAGATTCATGTCGACCATGGACATCTCGTCGATGATCAGGACGTCCGTCTCGAGCGGATCGTCCTTTCCCTTCTCAAACCAGGAATAGGAGATCCCGCTCTCCTTCTCCGCGCCGTATCCCCGGTCCGATCCCTCTGCGGCGCGCACGGCCTTTACGCCGAGCAGCCGGTGTATGGTGGAGGCTTTTCTGCCCGTAGTCTCCGACATCCGCTTCGCGGCCCGGCCCGTCGGGGCCGCCAGCATCACTTCGAGCCCTTCCTCCTCGAAAAAACGGATCAAAGTGTTGATGGTGGTCGTTTTGCCGGTCCCGGGTCCCCCCGTCAGGATCAGCACGCCGTGGGCGGCCGCCTGCGTGACGGCCTCCCTCTGGAGCGGGTCCAGCGAGATCCCCTCCTCCTGTTCGAGGCGGGCGATCCGCTCCCGGGTCCCCTCCTCTGTCACGCCTCCGGGCGCCTCCCCGTCCAGCTCCAGAAGCAGTCTCGCCGTCCGCTGCTCCGTCCGGAAGGCCTGCAGGGAGTAGACCTGGACCTGTTCCTCTTTTCTGCAGATCCGCACTCTGCGCTCTACCGCCAGATTGTCCAGCTGCAGCTCCACCGGGTCCGGCGGCACCTGCAGAAGATCCACGGTGCGCTGCAGAAGGATTTCCCGTGGCAGAAAGCTGTTTCCCTCCGCCGCAGTCCCCGACAGCACGTACAGAAGGCCGCTGCGGATGCGGAAATCCGAATCCGCCTCCACGCCCATCCGGGACGCGATGCTGTCCGCCGTGGCGAAGCCGATCCCGTCGATATCCTCCGCCAGCTTGTAGGGATTTTCGTTCAGGATGCCGTAGAGCTGCATCCCGTAGGCCTTCCATATGCGCATAGCCGTGCGGTTGCCGATCCCGTACTGCTGCAAAAAAAGGACCGCCGCCCGCAGATCCCTTTTTTCTTCCATCTGCGCGGCAATCTCCCGGGCCTTGCGCTCGCTGATGCCCCGGATCTCCGCGAGGCGCTCAGGCTCCTCCTCCATGATGCGGAGCGTCTCATTTCCGAATTTTCTGACGATCTTCTTCGCGAGCGCCTCCCCGATCCCCTTGACGGAACCCGCCGACAGATAGCGCAGCATGGCCTGGGCGTCCTCGGGGGGCGCCGGCTCATACCGCTCCACCTTCAGCTGCTGTCCGTAGACAGGATGCTCCGTGTATTCGCCCGCGATCACGCAGCTCTCCCCTTCGCTGATCGTCACGGGATAGCCCACGCAGGTGATGCTGTCGCCCAGGTCGTTCAGCACGAAGACCGTGTACGTATTCTCCTCGTTCCGATAGATGATATGTTCCACATATCCCCTGATCTCTTCCATTTACCCTCTTCTCACCCGGGCAGGTCCGCCTCCCGCAGCTGTCTCTCCCTGTCCCGGCGCAGCATTTTGTCGATGTAATAGCCCGTGTAGGAGGCGTGCTCCGTCGCGATCTCCTCCGGCGTCCCCTGCGCGATCACCGTGCCGCCGCCGTCGCCGCCCTCCGGGCCCATGTCAATGATGTAATCCGCCGTTTTGATGATATCCAGATTGTGCTCGATGACGACCACGGTGTTGCCGCCCTCCACCAGCTTGTGCAGGATCCCGCTGAGCTTGGCCACATCGTCAAAATGAAGGCCCGTCGTGGGCTCGTCCAGGATATAGATCGTCCGCCCCGTGCTCTTTTTGGACAGCTCCGTCGCGAGCTTGATGCGCTGGGCCTCTCCTCCGGACAGCTCCGTGGAGGGCTGGCCGAGCTTTACATATCCCAGTCCCACGTCGTAAAGCGTCTGGATCTTGCGGCGGACGGAAGGCACATTCTCAAAGAAGTGCACTGCCTCCTCGACCGTCATGTCCAGGACTTCATAGATGTTCTTTCCCTTGTAGCGCACCTCCAGCGTCTCGCGGTTGTAGCGTCTGCCGTGGCAGACCTCGCAGGGCACGTAGACGTCCGGCAGGAAGTGCATCTCGATCTTGATGATGCCGTCGCCGCTGCAGGCCTCGCACCGGCCGCCCTTTACGTTAAAGGAGAAGCGGCCCTTGCTGTATCCGCGCGCCTTTGCGTCCTGGGTCCCCGCAAAAAGAGCCCTGATCAGGTCGAAGACCCCCGTGTAGGTGGCGGGATTGGAGCGCGGCGTCCTGCCGATGGGGGACTGGTCGATGGCGATAACCTTGTCCAGGGCCTCCACGCCTTCGATCGTGTCGTGGTCGCCCGCGATGGTCCGCGCCCGGTTCAGGTCCCTCGCCAGCTGCTTGTATAAAATCTCGTTTACCAGCGAGCTTTTTCCCGATCCCGAGACACCCGTGACGACCGTCATCACGCCGGTCGGGATCCGCACGTCTATGTTCTTGAGATTATTGACCCGCGCGCCGCGGACCGTCAGCCAGCCGGCGGGTTTTTTTCTCGAGAGGGGCACCGGGATGGCTTTTCTGCCGCTCAGGTACTGGCCCGTCACCGACTCCGGGACGGCCATGATCTCCTCCGCCGTGCCCGTGGCCACGACGCGCCCGCCCCTCGAGCCCGCGCCCGGCCCGATATCCACGATATAGTCCGCCGCGCGCATGGTGTCCTCGTCGTGCTCCACGACGATCACGGTGTTCCACAGATCCCGCAGGTTCTTCAGGGTCCGCAGGAGCTTGTCGTTGTCCCGCTGGTGCAGCCCGATACTGGGCTCGTCCAGGATATAGCAGACGCCGACCAGTCCGGAACCGATCTGGGTGGCGAGGCGGATGCGCTGCGCTTCCCCGCCCGAGAGCGTGGCTGTCGCGCGGGCCAGCGTGAGATAGTCCAGCCCCACATCGATCAGAAAGCCCACTCTGGCCCGGATCTCCTTGAGGACCTGCGCGCCGATCATCCTCTGCGTGGGCGTCAGTTCCAGCCCGTCGAGGAAGTCCTGCAGTTTACGCGTGGACAGACAGGTCAGGTCGTAGATGTTGGCCCCGCCCACCGTCACGGCCAGCGATTCTTTGCGCAGGCGCTTGCCGCCGCACTCCTTGCAGGGCGTGATCTGCATGAAGGTCTCGTATTCAGCCTTCATGGTCTCCGACGCGGTCTCCCGGTAGCGCCGCTCCGTGTTGCGGATCAGTCCCTCAAAAACAATGGGGTAGACGCCTCTTCCGCGCTGCCCCTCGTAATATACGTCCACGCTGTGGTCCGCCCCGTACATGAGCATGTTCCGGATCTTTTCCGGCAGATCCTTCCAGGGCGTATCCAGGCTGAAGCCATAATCTTTGCACAGGGCCTGCAGCATGGCGTTGGTAAAGCTCCCCTTGCTGGTGCAGGACTGCCATCCCAGCACCGCGATCGCGCCCTGACTGATGGACAGTCTGGCATCCGGCACCACCAGACGGGGATCGAATTCCATCCGGTATCCCAGTCCCGCGCACTCCGGACAGGCGCCGAAAGGATTGTTGAAAGAAAAGCTGCGCGGCTCGATCTCCGGAATGCTGATCCCGCAGTCCGGGCATGCGAAGCTCTGGGAGAACTGCAGCAGTTCACCCCCGACCACATCCACCTGCAGGAGGCCGTCGGCCAGGTTCAGGGCATTTTCCACGGAATCCGTAAGTCTCCGCTCGATCCCCTCCTTCACCACGAGGCGGTCTACGATCACCTCGATGTTGTGCTTGTTGTTCTTGTTGAGCTTGATCTCCTCGGACACGTCGTACTGGTTCCCGTCGATCCGAAGGCGCACGTACCCCGCCTTTCTGGCGCGGTCGATGACCTTGGCGTGCTCGCCCTTCCGGCCGCGGACCACCGGCGCCAGGATCTGGATCCGGGTCTTCTCCGGCAGGGCCATGATCTGGTCCACCATCTGGTCCACCGACTGCCTGGCGATCTCCCTCCCGCACTGCGGGCAGTGCGGGATGCCGATCCTGGCATACAGGAGGCGGAAATAGTCGTAGATCTCCGTCACCGTCCCCACCGTGGAACGGGGGTTGCGATTCGTGGATTTCTGGTCGATGGAAATGGCCGGGGACAGACCCTCGATGTTCTCCACATCGGGCTTCTCCATCTGCCCCAGGAACTGACGAGCGTAGGAGGAGAGCGATTCCATGTAGCGGCGCTGTCCCTCCGCGTAGATCGTGTCAAAAGCGAGCGAGGATTTGCCCGACCCGGACAGTCCCGTCAGCACGACCAGCTCGTTCCTGGGGATCTCCAGATCGATCCCCTGCAGATTGTGCTCCCTTGCCCCGCGGATCCGGATACAATCTTCCTTATTGATGATGCTCCGCCGCTTCTCGTCCTTCTCTCTCTGTATTCCCGCCTGCAGCTCGCCCTCGCGAAGCGCCGGCCAATAATCCGGTTTCCTGATCCTGACTGCCATAATCCTTCTAATTTCCTTTTTCTATCTCCAGCAGATGCTTCTTCAGTTCCACCATCCTGTCCCTGAGCTCTGCCGCCGCCTCGAAATTGAGATCCGCCGCCGCGCGCCGCATCTTCTTCTCCACGTCCTCGATGAGCTTTTTGAGTTCCTTCCTGTCCATGGACTCCGGATCCTTCTCGAAGCGGACCTCCTCCTTGCTGATCTCCTTGGAGATGGAGATCAGGTCCCGCACCGCCTTCCGGATGGACTGGGGCGTGATCCCGTGCTCCTCATTATACGCCTGCTGCACCGATCTGCGCCGCTCCGTCTCCTCAATGGCTCTCCGCATCGAATCGGTGATGGTGTCGGCGTACATGATCACGTGCCCGTCCGCGTTTCGGGCCGCCCTGCCGATGGTCTGCACGAGCGAAGTCTCGGACCGCAGGAAGCCCTCCTTGTCCGCGTCCAGGATCACCACGAGGGAGATCTCCGGAATATCCAGGCCCTCCCTGAGCAGGTTGATGCCCACCAGCACGTCAAAAACATCCAGCCGCATGTCCCTTATGATCTGCGCCCGCTCCAGCGTATCGATATCCGAGTGCAGGTATTTCACCCGGATCCCCACGCCGGCCAGGTACTCCGTCAGGTCCTCGGCCATCTTCTTGGTGAGGGTCGTCACAAGGACCTTGTTGTTCTTTTCGATCTCCGTCCGGATCTCCCCGATCAGGTCGTCGATCTGCCCTTTCACCGGCCGCACGTCGATCTTCGGATCCAGAAGCCCGGTCGGACGGATGATCTGCTCGGTCCGCAGCAGTTCGTGCTCCTGCTCGTAGGGGCCCGGCGTCGCGCTGACAAAGAGCATCTGGTCAATGTGGTCCTCAAATTCGCCAAAATTCAGGGGCCGGTTGTCCAGCGCCGACGGCAGTCTGAACCCGTACTCGACCAGCGTCAGTTTCCTCGACCGGTCGCCGTTGTACATGGCGCCGATCTGCGGGATCGTCATGTGGGACTCGTCGATGATGATCAGATAGTCGTCCGTAAAGAAATCCATGAGCGTCAGCGGGGGCTCGCCCGGCGCCATGAAATTCAGGTGGCGGGAATAGTTCTCGATCCCCGAGCAGAAGCCGGTCTCGCGCATCATCTCGATGTCGAAATTGGTCCGCTCCGAGATCCTCTGGGCCTCCAGGAGCTTGTCCTCGCCCTTGAAAAGGCGCACCTGCTCTCTCAGCTCCTCCTCGATATTCTCGCAGGCGAGATTGATCTTCTCCTGGGGCACCACGTAGTGGGAGGCCGGATAGATCATCACGTGGCTCAGCTCCGCGTGCACCCTGCCCGACAGCTGCTCCACCTCGCAGATCCGGTCGACCTCGTCGCCGAACCACTCCACGCGGATGATGTGATCGCCGCCCTGGGCGGGATAGATCTCCACCGTATCCCCGTGCACGCGAAAATTGCAGCGGTCCAGCGCCATATCATTTCTCGTATACTGGATGGCGACCAGGTCCCTGATCACCTCGTCCCGGTCCTTTTCCATCCCCGGACGGAGCGAAATGGACATCCCCTTGAATTCCTCGGGGCTGCCCAGTCCGTAAATACAGGAGACGCTGGCCACGACGATCACGTCCCGGCGCTCTGCCAGAGAGGCGGTGGCGGACAGACGGAGCTTGTCGATCTCGTCGTTGATCATGGAATCCTTGGCGATATAGGTATCGCTCGACGGGATATATGCCTCCGGCTGATAGTAGTCGTAGTAGGACACAAAGTACTCGACCGCGTTCTCGGGAAAGAACTCCTTCATCTCCCCGTAGAGCTGCCCGGCCAGCGTCTTATTGTGCGATATGATGAGTGTAGGTTTGTTCAGGGCCTGGATGACGTTGGCCATCGTAAAGGTCTTGCCGGAACCAGTGACCCCCAGAAGTGTCTGGAACTGATTGCCCTCCCGGAAACCTTTCACCAGGTCCTCTATGGCCTGGGGCTGGTCCCCGGTCGGGGCGTATTCAGACACAAGCTTGAAATGATCCATTCCTTCTCCTGCTCAGCGCGATCAGGCCTTTTTAGCCTGCTCCTTTTTCTGCTCTTTTTTCTGCTCCCTTTTCACAAACCGGTCGTTCTGCGCCAGGATCTTAAATCCCCACTCCTTGGAGACATACGCCTTCGCCGAATGGCTCCTCTGCACCGGCTTCATGCTGCCCTTCATGACCAGCGCGGCGATCCCCGCCACGATGGCGCCCGCGATGATGCTGACCAGGGTGCTGTCGTTTCCGCCGGTCAGAATGACAAAGTGAAGCAGCCCGAAGATCACCGCGAAAATCGCCGCCGTGATCCCGACCAGCCTGGGCGTGGAGACCGGCAGGTCGCCGATCATTTTGCCGCTCTGCCCGTTCATGGCGAACAGAAAATCCTTGCCGTCCCACTTGGTGTTCAAAAGCCATACCGGTAGCATGCCGTATTCGACCTTCTCGCAGGTGACCTTGTCCTGTTTGGTGCGGATGTTGGCGCTGGTGTAGTTTTTGACGGTCTGCCGGATGGCCTCGTGGGTGGAGCTGACGGCCCGCTCATCGGCGCGCTTCTGACACTCCTCCACGGGGACGTCGTATTTGTTGGCCAGATAGCCCGGCATATACTCCATGGCGAAGGGCTTAAGCTGCTTATAGTCATAGGGCTCGATGGAATCCATCAGGTCGTCGGGCATCTTGGTCGAAGCGTCCACCGGGATCTGGCTGAAGCGCATGACGCCCTCGCGGTGCACGTCGTAGTATTCCGTGGTCGTGATCTCCGTGTCGCCGCTCTTTTCCTTGGTGACCTTCCGGGCGTCGTAGTCCAGTTTGCTCTCCACCTGGCCCGAGAACATCCAGAAGGGGACATACACGCCCGTGATCTCCTCGATGTGATTCTGGGCCGCAAAGGTGCCGGGGAGGAGGAACCGCCCCTTGTAGTAGCCCTTGAGCGCCTCGACCGCCTCCTTCTTCTCCACCTTGAAGGGGATCACGTAATCCGGCCGGTTCTTTCCGTCGAATTTTCCGGGCATAATGGTTGGATTGCCGCAGTAGGGGCAGCTCGTGGCCGCCGTCGAATCGTCGCAGATCAGCTCCGCGCCGCAGGACGAGCAGCTGTAAGCCCGCATATGCGCCGCCTCCGAGCCCCAGTCGGACGGCATCTCCGGACCCTGCCCGCTCTCTTCGCGGGCTTTTGCCTCTTCGGCCTCCTTCTGCGCCGCCTTTTCCGCAGCCGCATGGTCAGCCGCGGCGGCATCCTTGTTCTTCGCCTCGTAGTGCGCCCTGGCCTCTTCTACGGTGTATTCCCCGCCGCAGTAATCACAGCGCAGTTTTCCCGATTTCGCGTCAAAATGCAGCGGTCCCGTGCACGCCGGGCACTGATATACGGTGATCTTCTCAGCCATCCATGCCTCCCCTCCGGGGGATCCTCCCCCTCAAAAGCAATGTATACCGTTACAATATATACCGTTACATAAGAGGCGCACAGCCCCCCGCTGCGCGCCTCTTCTCACGGGTTGTCCCCATTCCCCGTCTTCATATGATCATTCCGAAAAAGCCCTGTCAGGGTCTGGGCGTCCCGCACTCACCGCAGAACTTGCCGGTGTTGCCCTCGTGGCCGCACTTGGGGCACTTCCAAGCGCCGTCGTCCGCGGGCTTGGGGCTTCCGCACTCGCTGCAGAACTTGCCCTTATTGCCTTCGTGACCGCACTTGGGGCACTTCCAGCCTGCGTCCTCAACGGGCTTGGGCGTTCCGCACTCACCGCAGAACTTGCCGGTATTGCCTTCGTGGCCGCACTTGGGGCACTTCCAGCCTGCCGCGGCAGCGGGCCGCATCTGCGCATTCTGCTGCTGTCCCATGGAGAAGAGCGTCGCCGCGTCGGTTCCGCCGCCGGCCGCCTGCTGCGCCATACCCATTCCGAAGAAGCCCATGGCTGCGCCGTTGGGGTTCTTGGCAGCGTCCTTCATGGCCTGCGCCTCCGCGTCGATCTTCGTGGCAGCCGCCATGTTGGCGTTGCGGAAGACTGCGGTCCTCTGCAGTTCCTTGATCATCTTCTCGTCTTCTTCGGACGCCTTGACGCTGCTGACGCCAAAAGCCGAGATGGTGATGCCGTACTGCTGTCCCCATGTCTCGGAGAGGACGTCGTTGAGCGCTTTGCCCAGGTCGTCCGCATGTCCGGGAAGGGCGCTGTAGCGGATACCCATATCCGAGATCTTGGCAAAAGCGGGCTGCAGGGCCGTCAGAAGCTCGGACCGGAGCTGGCTCTCGATCCTGTCCTTGGTGTAGA
Source organism: Lachnospiraceae bacterium (assembly GCA_017405805.1). Taxonomy (GTDB): domain Bacteria; phylum Bacillota; class Clostridia; order Lachnospirales; family Lachnospiraceae; genus CAG-791. The sequence continues at coordinate 46,368 of JAFQZU010000004.1, read as the reverse complement.
CGGAATCCACGTTGCCGCAGACATTCTTATAGAAGAGGATCGGGTCGATCAGTCTGTAGGAATACTCGCCGAAGCACCGGATGGCAATATCCATGTCCAGCCCGATGTTGTTGTCCACCACGCGGAAGGGAACCGGGCTTGCCGTGCCGTACTTGTTGCCCAGGATATCCTTGGTGTTGAAATAATAGAGCCTCTGGTCCTTGGCCGTCACGCCGCCGTAGGAGACGCGCGCCGCGAATTTCTTGAAGGTCTCCTTGATCCCGTCGCCCAGTCCGCCGTAGAAAATGCTGGGCTCGGAAGAGGAATCATAGGTATAGACGCCGGGCTCCGCGCAGACGTCCACGATGGCGCCCTGGTCCACGATGATCATACACTGGCCGTCGTTGACGACGATCGTCGATCCGTTGGTGATCACGTTGTCGGAACCGCCCCTGTTCAGGAGGCCGCTCTTGCCGTGATGATGCTCTCCCTTTCTCACGAGGGTGTTGCTATCCATCTCGGAGCAGTAGAAATACTCAAGCCACTGATCGCCGAGCACGGAAGCGAGCGATGAACCAGCCGCTAATAACAGTCCCATAGTTTACCTCCTTTGATAATGTGACGATAACAGTTTCCTTCATGAACCGGCTACATCTGTCTGCGCACTACCATGTACTCATCCCCGTTGCGGTAAAAGGGACACTGGACATGCCTGTCGGAAAGAAACCGGTAGAACTCGTCCTCGTCCATATCCGCGTCGCAGATGTAGTCCCCGTACTCCTCGTCGTAGGAGTAGTACATGCAGGTGCTGCAGTCAGATTGCATGATGTCATCCTTCTCCCGCATCCCCGTTCATGTGGAGACGCTTCAAATACAGTATACCATACGCCGGCAATATGTTACAGAATTATTTCATCTCTTCCCTGAGAACTTCCAGCGCCTTGTCCAGCTGGGTATCGGTCTTGTCCTCGCGGTACTTGTCGATGTCCAGCTCCACTTCCACGTCTGGCTTGATCCCGACCTTGTTGATATCCTTGCCGCCGCGGGTGAAGTATCCGGCTACGGTCAGCTTGAAGCCGGTACCGTCCGACAGGGGGATGAGGTTCTGCACCACGCCCTTGCCGAAGGTCTGGGTCCCGACGAGCTTTCCGATCCCGGCGTCCTGGACGGCCCCGGAGAGGATCTCCGCCGCGCTGGCGCTGTTCCCGTTGACCAGGACCACCAGGGGAAGGTCAAAATCCGCCCCGTCGCAGGTATACTCCGTCCGGCTCCCCGCCTTGTCCTCCATGTAGAAGACCAGGCCCTTCGGGAGGATCTCCCCGGCGATCTTCGTGACCGCGCTCACATTTCCGCCCGGATTGTTGCGGAGATCCAGAACGAGTCCCTTGATGCCCTGCTCTCTGAGCGACTGCATGTTCTCCTCGAACTGACCCACCGTGACATTGTCGAATTCCGTGATCTGCAGATATCCGATCCCGTCCTCCAGGACCTCCGATTCCACCGTGGGGGAATTGACCTGGGCCCTCGTGAGGTCCACTTCCACCAGCTCTCCGTCGCGGTAGAGGGAGAGATGAACGACGGTTCCCTCCGGTCCGCGGATCCTGCGGACGATCTCGTCCAGACTCAGGGAGGAGACGTCCTCGTCATCCACCTTGTAGAGCAGGTCTCCGTCCATCAGCCCGCCGCTCTCGGCGGGAGAGGCCTTGATGACGCCCGTGATCATGGGCGCGCCCGTCACCTCGTCCGTTCCGATGTAGGCGCCGATCCCGTAGTAGACGCCCTCCGTATCCTCCTCGATCTGGGCCATCTCCTCCGCCGTATAATACACGGAATAGGGATCTCCCAGAGACTGAAACAGGCCCTTATAGAGCCCGTCCGCTTTCTGCTGCTGAGTGATACTGTCGGATTCGAGATAGAACTGGTCTATATAACTCTCCAGCGCCCTGATCTTCTCCGTCGTCTGGGAGGTGATCACGGTGCCTCCCGCACCGTCGGCGCCCTTCCCTGCAGGGAAGAGCCCGCTTCCCCAGGCCATGACCGCGCCGCCTGCGATGACCGCGCCGCCTGCACCGGCGAGCGCCCCAAGAACAAACCAAAGTGCGCCCCTCTTGCGGCGGGGCGCCTCATACCGCCCCCACTGCACTCTGTCCGAAGCCTCCTGATATGATTGTTTCTCCATTTATGCTCCTGCCGTCAAAAATCGTATTGCTCCATGTACTTCATGTACTTGACGACCATCAGGGCGATCTTGAAGGTGATGGCCTCCTCGAATACCCGCAGGTCCAGACCCGTGCTCTTCTGGAGTTTGTCCAGTCTGTACACCAGCGTGTTGCGGTGGATGAACAGCTGGCGCGAGGTCTCGGACACGTTGAGACTGTTCTCAAAGAACTTGTTGATGGTGGCCAGGGTCTCCTGGTCGAACTCATCGGGGTTCTTTCCCTTGAAGATCTCCCGGATGAACATCTTGCACAGGGGAATGGGCAGCTGATAGATCAGTCTGCCTATGCCCAGCTCATTATACGCGATGACCCGGCTGTCTTCAAAGAAAATTCTGCTGACGTCCAGCGCCATTTTCGCTTCCTTGTAGGACCGGCTCACTTCCTTGATGTCGTTCACGACCGTGCCGTAGGCGATCCGGACGCCGGTGATGCCCGCCTTCTGCAGGTGCGCGTCGATCATGGCCGCCGCTTTTTCAATATCCCGGGAGCGGCTGCCGTCGGACAGATCCTTGACGATGACGACGTTGTTCTCGTCCACCGCCGTGACGAAATCCGTCGAGGTGGCGCCCGCGAACTCCTGCACTGTCTCCAGAATGTTTCTGTCCCGCTCGGAACCGGCCTCCACGATCATGACCACTCTCTGAGCGTCGGCCGGGATCCGGAGCTTCTTGGCCCTGCTGTAGATGTCCACAAGGAGCAGGTTGTCCAGAAGAAGGTTCTTCATGAAGCTGTCCTTGTCGTAACGCTCCTTGAAGGCACTCATCAATCCGCGGATCTGGAAAGCTGCCATGCGTCCGATGAGGAGAGAGCTGTCCGTCTCCCCATAGACGACGATTACGTATTCAAGATGCGCCTCGTCCATGACCTTAAAGAACTGATAGGGACCCGCCGACTGCGAATCCGCGGGAGACAGCGCAAATTCCGGAACTACGGCGGAAGCCTCCGCAAAGACCGGCGCCGTCACGGCCACTTCCCTTCCCTCCGAATCCATAATGCCCAGCTCAAGATGCGAGATTTCCTTAATGCCTTCTATCGTATTTTGCAGTACCTGATTGGATATCATGCTCGACCTCTTTTGAATATTGCTGTAAGCACAACTTTTTACAGGTACATTTTAAACCAAAATACCAAAAATATCCACAAATTATTGGGTTTTTTTTAGCAATAATAACGATAAGCGCGCGAAATATCCCATTCGCGCGCTTTACTTATCATAAATATTTGACTTCTCAACTGGTAAAATTGCCCAATCTTTCACTTGCGCAGGATCCGGTCCTCCTCTATGGTCAGCTTCCCTTCCTTGTAGAGATGGCCCGCCGCCCTCTTGAAAGCGCCCTTGCTCATGCCCAGTTTTTCCCGGATCAGGTCAGGGTCGCTCCTGTCCGAGAGATCCAGCGTTCCGCCGGCCTTTTCCAGGGCCCTGAGCAGAGTCTCCATATCCCGGTCCATCTGGAGGACGCCCTTTTCGCGAAGACTCAGATCCAGCTTTCCGTCGGGCTTGACCCGTGTGACACGGGCGGAGACGACCTCCCCGACGCGGAGGGGCCGCATCACCTCCCTGCGCGGGATCAGCGCCGAGTACATGCTGTCCACCGCCACGAAGATCCCGAAATTGCGGCTGGTCTCATAGACGATGCCCGTGACCTGGTCCCCCGTGCTGTAAGGGCTGTCGGTCCGCAGATAGGGATAGACATTCATGGTCGCGCACAGCCGGCCGCTCTTGTCCAGATAGACGGCGACCAGCACCTCCTGTCCCTCGATGACGCGCTCCCTGGGCTGCTCGCTGAAGGGAAGGAGCAGATCCTTGTCCAGCCCCCAGTCCAGGAAAGCCCCGACTCTGCCCACCTGCGCCACGCGCAGATACCCCACCTCGTGGAGCTGCAGGCGCGGGCTCTTGCGGGTCGCGATCAGGCGGTCCTCCGAATCCTTGTACAAAAAGACCTCCAGCATATCCCCCTGCTTCGTCCCCTCCGGGACCTGGGACTGGGGAAGGAGGACATGCTCTTCCCCCTCCGTCTGAGGGTCAATGAGATAGACGCCGAACTGGACCTGCTTTTCCACCTGCAGGATCTGTTTTCTGCCGATTTCCATAAATGTTATTCCGTCCTTTCTGTCATGACGAATTCCGCCGCGGCGTAGGGACTACCGCCAATTCCGTCCAGGGCTACGAGGACCGTGTCCTCCCCCGTCCTGTACCGCACAGGGATGATCTCGTCTCCCAAAACCGCCTGTCTCTGGTAGGCGATCCTGATGCGGCGGGGCTTAGCTCCCTCCGGCAGAAGGGCCGACGCCATGCGGAGATACTGTCCGTTGTTTACGTGATGATTGGTGTCCAGGTGATACTGCTGCACCTGCACCGGCGTGCAGGGCTCCCCGCCCTCCTGCGGGACGGCGATCTTCCTGGGCAGATATTCCATGTCGAATTTGGGGAAGAGTTCGTAGCGCTCCGCCACGAACTGCGGGATCCTGGCCGGCTGCATCTTATCCATATTGATCAGGGACCACACGGAGTTGGCCAGTGCCAGCGTCTCCCCCTGCGCCGTCTCCATGATGAAGTTTCTCAGTCCCATAAAGCCGCGGAGCTGATAGGGGGACGTTCCCGTCCGCACACACTCTCCCAGCGCAGGATAGCGCAGGATATCGATCTGCCAGTAGTTGATCAGCCATGCAAACCCCTGCTCCCGCAGGAACTTAAGGCCGATCCCCAGGTCCTCCGACTGGAATGTAGAGCAGTCCTGGTAATAATCGATCAAAGACTCCGGGGTCAGGAGAAGATCCTCTCCCACCTCGCTGAAACGTATCCTTCCGTCAAAACTATACATATCCCGCTCACTCCTTCAGGACGCCGTCGCTGCCGAACTGGTAGATCTTTCCGTTGATCATCCACGAGGTCGTAGCTGCCGCGCCGCCCGCGGAAGGGCTGAAGAAGTACTTCTTGCCCCCGATGGTCTTCCAGCCGGTCACTGCCGCGCCGTTATTTCCGAAATAGTACAGCTTGCCGTCGGCCTTGACAAGTCCCTTTTCCATGGAACCGTCACCTTTGAGGTAGTATTTTTTGCCGCTGATGCTGATCAGGCCCGTCTGCATGGCGCCGTCGGTGCCGAGATAGTAATACTTGCCGCTGTCGCGGAGCCAGCCGGTCTTCATGATCCCGTATCCGTCAAAATAGTAGTACTTCCCGCTGATCTTCAGCCAGCCGTTCTTGAACATTTTGCCGTCGGAGCGGAGGAAATACCAGGTCTTGCCGGACTTGAGCCAGCCGGTATGCATCTTTCCGTGCTTCTTTTCGAGATAGTACCAGCTGCCGTTGTACTGGACCCAGCCGGTGATCTTTTTGTTGTTTTCGTTCACATAGTACCAGCTGCCCTGGCTCTTCTTCCAGGTGCCGGCCTTGTTGGTGCCCGCAGACGTGTTGGAGCCGTTGCCGCGGAGCTGGATGGTAGCGCGGGTGCCGTTGCTGCCCAGGGACCAGCTGACGTGGTAGTGGTCGCCGGTGTGCGCGTCCACGATGGGGGTGCCGCTGGCGTTTTTGCCGACGCAGATGGCCGTGTGGTCATACACGCCGTTGCTGTTCCAGTCGTAGTAGACGGGATTGCCCTTGCAGACATTGCCGTTCTCGGCCTTCATGAAGGTCCCGTACTCCTTGAAATGGGCGATGGCGCCCGAGCAGTTGATCCAGCAGTAAGAAGCCGGATACCACTTATCGCTCTTGGGCATGCCGCCGGCGTACAGGCACTGGGAAACGAAATTGCAGCAGTCCACGCCGGGATACTGTCTGTACTCGGGGTTGCGGGAGGTGGCCCACTTATCTGCGTAGGCGACCGCCTTATCGGGATTGTAGGTATAGGAAACGGCGCCGTAAAGCTCGAGAGATGCCACGCCGTACATGCCGTTTCCGGAGGCTGCGGTCTCCTGCTCCTGTCCGTCCGCAAGGCCGGCCATGGCCTCCTGGACCTGCGCGTCTTCCATCCAGGCAAAGTTCCGGTCCGTGCCGGTGACGTCCGTCACCGTCCACGCGCCGCTCTCATCCTTTGCCAGTGTGCATGTGTAGTAGTAGCGGTAAGCCGATACGTTCTCCACGGACGTATCCTGTCCCTCCGTATAAGTCTGCGTGACCCACTCGTCCACCTTTACGGTGACTTCTCCGTCCTGCACGCTGCAGTCCGTCACGGAGATGCCCGGGAGCAGCGCCGTCAGCGTCTGCGCGGGGGTAAAGCTCATCATGGTGTAGGCTTCCTGCCTGTCCCACTCGCAGTGAATGCCGTCCTCTTTGTCCGCGGGCGCCTTGTCCGCCAGAATATAGGAGCACTTCTCCTCCTCATAGGCCTTCAGGGCTTCCGCGACCGCCTCTGCCTGTCTGCCGCCGATCTCCGCCTCCACTTCCCGCAGGTCGGGCTCGATATTTCTCGCGATCTCGAGGATCTCCTCGTCCGTGATCGAATCGCTCTTTTCATATAAAGAAGCAATCGCCTCCTCGTAGGGGATCCCTGTCTTCGCAGTGCGGTCCGCTCCCGCCGGAACCTGTCCGATGGCCGCTCCCGCCGCAGTGATTGCCAGTGCTGAGGTGATTGCTATCATATAGTTCTTTTTCATTTTCCGTCCTCCTGTGGTAAATGGCCGGCGCGCGGCATCCTCTCCAATGCTTCCGCGGCTGCTGTGCAGCGAACTGATGCCCGGTCATTATTCTTACAGGAATTAGTATACTTTTTTAACTTTTAATTTTCTATTTGTAATATTTCCATATTTTTCTTAATAATTTAGTAACATATTGATAGTTTTCCTGTAACTCTTCCCTGTGGTTGTCTATTATGCCTAGTTTTTACACCCTTAAGTTGTGCACTTTGCCCCATCCTTTTCCCCTCCAAAGATTTTGCTCCAAATTTCAAAAAAGGACTTGCAAAAGGGAGAGACATCCTTTATAATCAAAATCCGTAGCGAGCAAACAGCTCGGAAGATTAATGGGCTATAGCCAAACGGTAAGGCAGCGGACTCTGACTCCGTCATTTTGAAGGTTCGAATCCTTCTAGCCCAGCGCATAATTAAAGGCATCTGACATGGATCGTCAGATGCCTTTCTTTTTTTCTTTTACAGAGGCAGGAGAGCTTCCGCTCCCCTGCCTTCCCTCATTACAAAAATCGCCCCGTCACGCTCTCCACGCATTCCCTGATCTCGTCCGGCGTGCCCGCAGCCACGATCCGGCCGCCCTCGGCGCCGCCGCCCGGTCCCATGTCGATGATATAGTCCGCGCTGCGGATCACGTCCAGATCGTGCTCGATCACGACGACCGTCGCCCCGCGGCTGATCAGGCGCCGGAAGACCTCCATCAGCACGCCGACGTCCTGCGGGTGCAGCCCGATGGTGGGCTCGTCAAAAACAAAGACCGAATCCTCCTGCCCCTTTCCCATCTCGCTGGCCAGCTTGAGGCGCTGCGCCTCGCCGCCGGACAGCCCCGGCGTCTCCTCTCCCAGCGTCAGATATCCGAGGCCCAGGTCGTGGAGGACCTGCAGCCTTTTTTTGGGCAGGGCAAGGTCCGCGCAGGCCTCCATGGCCTCGTCCACGCTCATTGCCATCAGGGCGGGGAGACTGAAGGCCTTCCCGTCTTTCACCGGCCGCAGGACTTCGTGCGCCTCTTTCCGGTAGCGCGTCCCCCTGCAATCCGGGCAGGTGATCTGCACGTCCGGAAGGAACTGGACGTCCAGGGAGATCTGGCCGGTGCCGTCGCAGACCGGGCAGCGGAGTTTTCCCGTATTATAGGAGAAGTCTCCGGCCTTAAAGCCCTGTTCTCTCGCGTCGGGCGTGCGCGCGTAGATCTTGCGCAGCTCGTCGTGGATGCCCGCGTAGGTGGCGACGGTGGAGCGCACGTTGATCCCGATGGGGGTCGCGTCGATCAGCTTGACCTGCCGGATGCCCTCCGCCTCGATGCGCAGGACGTGGGCCGGAAGCTTTTCTCCCTTTACATGGGCGGCGAGGGCGGGCACCAGGCTCTCCAGGATGAGGGTTGTTTTGCCGGACCCGGAGACGCCCGTGACGACTGTCAGCCGTCCCTTGGGGATCTCCGCCTCCAGGGGATGCACCGTGTGGATGGCGGCAGTGGACAGCTTTATCCTTCCGTCCGCAAAAAGAGGCTCTCCCCGGCCTCCGCTCCCCCACTTTCCCAGAGGGCCGCTGTCCGCCAGATAAGGCCCGATCACCGAATCGGGGCTGTTTACAAGATCGCGCACCGTGCCCTGGGCGATCACTCTGCCGCCCGCCGCGCCGGCGCCGGGCCCCATCTCGATCAGCCGGTCCGCATGCATGAGGACCTGGACATCATGATCCACCAGGACAACGGAGTTGCCGTCCGCCGCCAGATCGTCCATGACGCCGGTCAGTCCCCGCAGATTGTAGGGGTGAAGCCCTATGGAGGGCTCGTCCAGGACATACAGTACGCCGGTCGTCCGGTTGCGCACGGCCCTCGCCAGCTGCACGCGCTGCCGCTCTCCCGTGGAGAGGGTGGCGCCCGCGCGGTCCAGCGAGAGATAGCCCAGACCCAGATCCATCAGCCTGGCCGATGTGTCCAGAAAGGACTCGCAGATATTGGCCGCCATGGGGCGCATGGGCTCCGGGAGGGATCCCGGCACTTCCTTTACCCACTGCACGAGCTCCGTCAAGGTCATGGCTGTCGCCTGATCCAGCCCGATCCCGCGCAGCCTCGGCGCGCGCGCCGCATCGGAGAGCCTCGTTCCTTTGCAGTCCGGACACTCGCCCTCCTTCAGGAACCGCTCCACGCGCTTCATGCCTTTTTCGTCCTTGACCTTGGACAGCGCGTTTTCCACCGTATAGACCGCATTGTAATAGGTAAAGTCCATCTCCGCCGTCTGTTCTGTCTGCGGGTTGAGATACAGGATATGCCGCTTTTGCGCCGGGCCGTGGTAGACGATTTCTTTTTCCGCCTCCGTCAGGTCGCGGAAAGGGACGTCCGTGCGCACGCCCATCTCCCGGCACACGTCCTTCATCAGCGACCACATCAGCGTCCCCCACACCGACACCGCGCCCTGGTCGATGGTCAGATCCTCGTTGGGTACCAGCTTCGTCTCATCGACGGTCCTCGTGACGCCGGTCCCGCCGCAGCGCTGACAGGCGCCCGCGCTGTTGAAGGCCAGTTCTTCAGCCCCGGGCGCATAGAAATGTTCTCCGCAGACGGGGCAGGACAGCTCCAGCCCGGCTGCCACGTTGAGGCTCGGTTCCAGGTAATGCCCGTTGGGGCACCGGTGGGAGGACAGCCGCGAGAACATAAGCCGCAGACTGTTGAGGAGCTCCGTCATGGTGCCGAAGGTGCTGCGAATCCCTGGCACGCCCGGACGCTGATGCAGGGCCAGCGCCGCCGGCACATACCGCACTTCCTCCACCTGCGCCCTGGCGGCCTGGGTCATCCTTCTCCGCGTGTAGGTGGACAGGGACTCCAGATATCTCCTGGATCCCTCCGCATACAGGACGCCCAGGGCCAGCGAGGATTTTCCGGATCCGGACACACCGGCTATGCCGGTGATACCGCCCAGCGGGATATCTACGTCGATATTTTTGAGATTATGGACTTTTGCGCCGCGCACCTGGATGGCGCGGGGAATCATTTTGACGTTTTTATCAGGGTTCATGGTGATGCATTCCTTTTTGCGATAGTCAGCAATGTCTTACCTCATCATATCACAACATGCGCCGTAATATGGTAAAATTGAAACATCAGCAGAAGCCTTATACATCCTTTTACATACTGAGGAGATCAAATGAACAAGCCGAACCGTCTCACCCGCTTCTTTTTTTACGGCGACTCCAACACCTACGGCTTCGACCCCCGGGGCTTTCTGGGCGGCCGGTACCCCGCAGACGTCCGGTGGGCGGATATCCTGCAGAAGACCTTCCGCGGCACCTGCGACTTTACCTTTGAGGGAATGAACGGGCGCTCGATCCCCGTCTCCCGCACGGAGTACCGGTGGCTGGAACAGATGATCCGCAGGGCGTCCCCTCTGGACTATGCGGCCGTCATGCTGGGCACCAACGACCTGCTCATGACAGCCCGGCCCGACGCCGCGGCGGCGGCTGGCCGGATGCACACACTGGTGGAATGGCTCCTGGACCTGCCTGCCCTCCGGGAAGCCGGCGCGCGCGTCATCCTTATGATCCCGCCCTATGCCGCCGTCCATGTCCGCAAAGAAGACCCTTACTACCGCTATTACGCCGAATCGGTGCGGCTGGCCGAGCTGTACCGGAAGATCCCTGCCGGTCACGGCGGGCGCGTGCTCTGCATCGATACCACTGCCTGGGACATCGAACTGGCTTATGACGACGTCCATTTTACCGAAAAAGGGAGCCTCTCCTTCGCGAAAGAGATGGAAGGGGAAATCCGGAAACTGCTGAAACCGTATACTGAAAAACAAACAAGAGAGGATCAGACAAGATGAACCGACCTGCCCCGCTTCAAGCCGACGCCATTCTGCTGGACATAGACGGAACCCTCTGGGACACCGCGGAGATCTCCGGAAGAGCGTATACAGACGGGATCCGGCGTTTTGACGATGTCCCGCAGATCACGGTCACTGCCGACGATATCCGCAGGGAATTCGGCAAGCCCCTCCCGGTGATTTTCGAGGACCTGTTTCCCCATCTGGAAATGAAGATACGCTCCCGGCTCATGACGTACTGCGATCAGCTCAACAACCGCTACCTGTGGGAACTGGGCCGCTCTCTCTGCTATCCGGATGTCTCCCCGACGCTGGATATACTGCGGCAGCATTACAGACTTTTTATCGTGAGCAACTGCGCGCCGGACTACGTGGACGTGTTCACGACCACGAACGGTCTGCGGGACCGGATCGAGAATTTTGCCTGCCTTGGGCACCCCCACGACAACAAGGCCGCCAATATCGCCGCCGTCGTCGAGAAGTACGGCCTGCGGAAGGCCGTCTACGTGGGGGACACCGAGACGGACCGGCTGTCCGCCCGCAAGGCCGGCGTCCCTTTCATCTTCTGTACTTACGGCTTTGGCAGGGCACAGGAGTGGGATCTGTCCATCGACAGCTTCTCCCAGCTTCCGGACTGCCTGACAAGGCTCTGAACCATACAAAAAAGACTGCAGCCCCCGGGAAAAGCATTCCCGGGAGCCGCAGTCTTTTGTATGGAGTCCTCATGGCACGCCGTCAGACGTAGTATCTTCTGGGCGGCAGTCCCTCCGCGGGATTACCCCGGTACTCGCTCGCGCCCATGCCCAGAATGATCGTGAACAGGGGAGGCAGGATCATGAGTCCCAGACCGAAAAGGAAGCTGTGACCATATCTCGCCGCCAGATGAATATTGACCATGACATTCAGGACCAGGATGATCAATCCCAGCACCGTCGATAAAAGTCCGAACAGCGCCGGAACCGCCTGACCGGCCTCCGTCAGTCGTTCAATATCGGAATTCACGTAGGAGGAAATGACCAGTGCGGCCAGGTACCACCAGAAGTAGTTGCGCCTCCATGCGATCCTGTACAGGCAGTACGTGCTGTAGATTGGAATGAAAGCCTTCCATCCGGCGATCCCCGCCTTGGAGAAGACCATCCACCTCGCTGCCAAAGTCAGCGCATACCACAGTACGACAAAAAACAACGCCCCCGTCAGAATGCCGAACACTCCCGCAGCTGTTGTTCCCATATATTTCTTTGTCTCCTTTCGTCTTGCGTGGTTTAACTTTTTTGCCGGGACGGTCCGTGTCACACGGCCCTTCTTTTCCCGTCTGCTATTATATACGTCTGCGCCCTTATAAATCCACGTATATCCTGTTCATCACATAAAAATGCAGCCCTTGTCATTTTTGTTACGATGCTGTTACATTTTGTGCATTTTTTGCAAATGCCCATAGCATCGATTATTATAATGAGGTACAGGAACTTGAAATTCAACATTCATGTTTCAGTTGTAATGGAGGATACAGTATGAAAAGAAACATAGCATGGATACTTGCCGCAGCTCTGCTCGTGAGTGCCGTGCCTGCCGCCAATGTCTCCGCTGCGGAAAACGCCGCGCAGACAGAAGCCGTGACATCTGAGGAGAATGGCGCGCCGGAGGAAGGCGCAGCACAGGAGCAGGCACCCGCGCAGGACGAAGCTGACGCGCAGGAAAACGACGCGGAGGCCGTCTCCGACGACGGCACTGTTACCGGCGAAGCGGATGCTCCCTCTGACGGCGCTGCCGCCGTCGATACGGCTGCCCCGTCTGATGACGCCGCAGACGATGCGGATGTGATCTCTGAGGAAGACGCCGAAGGACCGTCTTCCGATGAGGAAGCGCCTGCGCCTGCAGCACAGGACGACGCAGAAGCTTCGGATGCCGTGACCGCGGAACCCGCTGTCACAAGCGACACCGCAGACGCTGAGGAAGCGGCGCCCGAGACAGCCGATGCGGCAGTCCCGAAAACCGACAGCGCGGACGAACCGGCGGCGGCCGCAGCGCCTGCCGTGACGGTCGAGCCCGGCACCGAAGCAGCCAACGCGCCCGCCACCAAGGGCTGGGTGGAGAAGGACGGCAAGTGGTACTACTACGACGAGACCACGGGCAAACTCCACACGGGCTGGCTGGAATACAGCAGCTATTGGTATTATCTGGATCCCAAGGCCGCAGGCGCCAGGGTCGATTCCGCTTTTATGACCATCGATAAGAATCTGCACTATTTTGACAAAAACGGACACATGCAGGTGGATAAGTGGTTCAAGGTCGGCACCGGCGTACACCGGGCCGATCCGCACGGCATCGTGCTGACCGGCTGGCAGCAGATCGACACCAGATGGTATTACCTCGATCCCGCCAAAAAAGGCGCCCGCCGGACCGGCATCACCGCGATCGGCGGCAAGACCTACCTGCTTCACGGGACCAGCGGCGCCATGATCGTAAACGCCTGGTGCATTCTGGGCGCAAACTACTATCATGCCGACGGCTACGGCGTCCTGCAGACCGGCTGGACCAAGATCGGCACGAAATGGTTCTACCTCGACCCCGCCAGAAAGGGCGCCCGCCGAACCGGCATGTCGCTCATCGACGGCAAATATTATCTCCTGACCACCACCAACGGAGCCATGGTCGTCAACGGCTGGCTGCAGCTGGGCAAGAGCTGGTATCACTCCGACGGCTACGGCGTCGTCCAGACCGGATGGCAGAAGGTCAACGGCAAATGGTACTATCTGGATCCTTCCAGAAAGGGCGCCATGCTCACCGGCATGCGGACGATCGGCGGCAAGACTTACCTCCTGGACAACACGTCCGGCGCCATGATCGTAAACGGCTGGCTTAAAGTCGGCTCTTACTGGTATCACTCCGACGGCTACGGCATCGTTCAGAAGGGCTGGATCCAGGACAACGGCAAGTGGTATTACATGGATCCCGCCAAAAAGGGCGCCATGGCAAAGAGCCGCTTCGTACAGAACTACGACGGATGGCATTTCGTCAACGCCGACGGCGTCATGCAGAAATCCAGATCGATCCGCCACGACGGCAAGTTCTACTACATGGACGACTGGGGCGTCATGCAGAAGGGCGGCTGGATCATCGCAGGAAACCGCCGCTACTATGCGGATGACTGGGGCGTCCTGACGATCGGCTGGGCCAGGATCAAAAACGTCTGGTACTATTTCAAGGCCGACGGCCTGCTCGCGACCGGCGTCACAAGGATCAACGGCAAATATTACCTTCTTGACGGGACCACCGGCGCCATGAAGGTCAACGGATGGCTCACCGTCAGCGGAGAGCGCTATCACTCCGACGGCTACGGCGTCGTCCAGACCGGATGGAAACAGATCGACGGCAACTGGTATTACCTCGATCCCTCCAGAAAGGGCGCTATGGCCCGCAACCGCTTCGTGCAGAATACAGACGGCTGGCACTACATGAACGACAAGGGCATCATGCTCAAGTCCACGGTCGTGAATTCGGGCGGAAAGCTCTACTATCTCAACGAGTGGGGCGTCATGCAGAAGGGCGGCTGGATCAGAAACGGCAACGACTGGTACTACGCTGACAGCTGGGGCGTCCTGCAGACCGGATGGCTCACCGTCAACAGCACCCGCTACTACATGAACCCCAGCAGCGGCAGAATGGTCAGAGGCTGGCTCAGGATCGACGGCAGCTTCTATCACTTCTCCTCCAGCGGTGCGCTGGATACCGGCTGGAAGAAGATCGACGGCAGCTGGTATTACCTCAACTCCAACGGCCGCATGCAGACCGGATGGCTGACTGCCGGCGGAAAGACCTATTACTTCGACGGAAACGGCGTCATGCAGACCGGATGGAAGCGGATCGGCGGCAAGGATTACTACTTCGACAGCAACGGCGTCCTGCAGGAGAGCAAGGGCGGCGGCGGTGAGAGCGGCGGCACCGGTGACCTCAAATGGTATACCAAGAACTCCGAACTCCACCTGAGCGGCAGCGGCTCCCTGAGCAAATCGGTCTTCACCTCGCTCAGCTACACCGAGTACGGCGAGACCCGTTATCCCTGGAGCGGCAGCTCGAGCACCCTCGTGATCGATTCGGGCATCACCGACATCTACAAATTCAATGTAACGGTCGGCAACAGCGCCGTCTCCTGGGGCAGCGCGACCGGCTGCAGCAAGATCATCGTCCCTCGAAGCGTCACCTATATCCAGAGCGGCGCCCTCGATGCCTTTGCAATGGACGGCATCTACGGCTACCGCGGCTCCGAGGCTGAAAGCTTCGCAAAGAGAGAAGAGATCCAGTTCTATGCGCTGGATTAAGTGATGACTATACTCCATCATTCATGACCGGGAGGCAGGTGCTGAAGCACCTGCCTCCCGGTTTTCCATGATTTTTGGGGTTTTTTCGGAATTCTCCCTCATTTGATTGCACAAATGCGTCGGCATATTTCGGAGACCACCGGAAATGCAGTTGACAAACACGCTGCTTTGTTATTGAATTCCTTCTATGGACAACAAATTCAAATCCTCTGCGCTGATGGTCATAGCCAGTGCAGTTTTATGGGGCCTCTACGGCACCTTTGTAACCATTCTGACCTCCATGGGCCTGCAGCAAAATGTGCTGGTCTTCCTTCGCATGCTTGCAACTTCTCTTCCGGTCGGTCTCCTGATCCTTGCAAAAGATCCTTCTCAGTTCCACATAAGAAAAGGAGATTTCCCTCTCTTTGCCGCCAATGGACTGTTGAGCCTGCTGTTTTTCACCTTCTGCTACACCTCGGCTATCAAAGTTACCAAGATCGCTACCGCAGCTGCTTTGCTCTATACGGCGCCTGTCATCGTCATGATTCTTTCTGCCATTCTCTTCCGTGAAAAGCTCCATGCCAGAAAGATCCTTTGCTGTATCCTGGCAGCTGTCGGCTGTGCCTTTGCTTCCGGTCTCGGTGCGGAGTTCTTCTCCTCCGATGGCGGTACACTCATTACGCCTGCCGGTCTTCTTCTGGGTCTTGGCGCCGGACTGGGGTACGCTCTGTACAGTATTTTCAGCCGCCTCATCCTTAATCGCGGCTACTCGGTTTATACCAATGTCTTCTACAGCTTCGGCATCGCCATGCTGGGGTTCCTCTGCCTGTCCTGTGCCGACGGAAGTATATCCCAGGTTTTTGAATCCCCTGCGCGTACATTGCTGGCTCTTCTGTGCGGCCTTCTTACCGGTAGTCTGGCCTATGTGCTCTACACAACCGGTATGAAAGGAATGGAGACATCAAGAGCTGCACAGCTCACTACCATTGAGCCGGTCACGGCGGCGATCCTTGGATGCGTACTTTTCAGACAGCCTCTTTCAGGCTGGGAGATCCTGGGGATCGTCATGGTCGTCGGGTCTGTGATACTGATGAACACACGATCATAGGAGGTATTTCTCGATCATCGGCTTGAAAAATCAGATTATTGCCGGTATTGCAATCAGCCTGAAACGAACGGACAACTTTAGCCGCAGCAAGTAAAAGACCACGCCGAAAGGACTGTCATTTTCCTTTCCGACAGCCTATTATAGGAACAGAAAAGAGGTATTTACAATATGGCATGTACTACAATCCTTGCAGGAAAAAACGCAACTTATGACGGCTCCACCATGATCGCCCGAAATGACGATTCGGGAGCAGGGAGCTACACACCCAAGAAACTTGAGATCGTGACACCGGACAAACAGCCCCGGCATTACTGCGCTGTCATCAGCCACGCCGAGATCGATCTGCCCGACGATCCCATGCGGTATTCCGCCGTACCCAATGCCCTGGAAGGGGAAGGGATCTGGGCCGGCGCCGGCGTCAACGCGGCGAACGTCGCAATGACCGCCACAGAGACGATTGCTTCCAATGCGCGGGTACTGGGTGCCGATCCCCTGGTTAAAGGAGGAATCGGCGAGGAAGATTTCGTGACGATCGTCCTGCCCTATATCCGGACTGCCCGGGAGGGCGTTCTCCGGACGGGCGCTCTCCTGGAACAGTACGGCACCTATGAAATGAACGGGATCGCCTTTTCGGATGTGAATGAGATCTGGTGGATGGAGACGATCGGCGGACATCACTGGATCGCCAGAAGAGTTCCGGATGACCGCTATGTGGTCATGCCCAATGAATCGGGCATTGACAGTATTGATCTGGATGACGCATTGGGAGAAGGCAAAGAGAATCTGTGCAGCGCTGATCTGCGAAGCTTTATTGCGGACAATCATCTGGATCTGTCCATGAACGGAAACCTGAACCCGCGCGAAGCCTTCGGCACACAGGATGACGCGGATCACGTATATAACACGCCCCGCGCCTGGTATATGCTCCGTCACTTCAATCCGCGAAGCTTTTGCTGGGACGGACCGCAGGCGCAGTATACTCCTATGAGCAATGACCTGCCCTGGAGTCTTGTTCCGGAGCGAAAGATTACCGTGGAGGATGTCAAATATATCCTGTCCAGTCACTATCAGGGCACGCCCTACGATCCCTACAGTTCCACCGGAGACGGCTCTATGCGGGGCGCTTACCGGAGTATAGGCGTTAACAGAACGGATTTCCTTGCCCTTTTACAGCTCCGCCCCTACGCCCCCGCGCCGGTCCGCGCTGTGGAGTGGCTCACTTTTGGGTCCAACGTCTTCAATGCCTTTGTCCCCTTTTATCCCAATACGGACAAGGTTCCGGACTACCTCTCCAATACGGGAAAAAATGTAGACACGGCAAGTTATTACTGGAACAACAGGCTGATCGCAGCCCTGGCAGACGCGCAGTATGCTGCCTGCAAGATCCACATAGAACGATATCAGGAAAAGGTAAGCGCATGTGCGCATGAGATCATCGGCCGATATGATAAAGAGATCTCCTCACTTACAAAGGAAGATGAGATTGTGAAGGCCGTAGAAAAAGCCAATGAGGAGTCTGCATCAATGCTGAAGGAAAATACAGCTGATGTGCTGCTCAAGGTTTTAAATGAAACAAGCAATAAGATGAGAAATGCGTACGCGCGCTCCGATGCGTAAAAGACAGTCCCTCAGGCTGCATGTGCAGCCTGAGGGACTCTTCTTTTGTGTGATGTGGCGTGGGATCGTATGTCTGCTGTGCCGTGGGATCGCGGTTTATGCCTACGCAGCACGCTTAATTATGGTTATCGTCGGTATAAATTGTAATCCCATGCTCTAACCCGCTCGCACAACCGCAAACTTCCCTGCACAAGTCCTTCCACTCGCACCCGGGACAGCATTGTTCAAGCAATTCTTCAGTCATCCGGAGCGACGGCGGGATCTCTGTCATCATACGGGCTTTCTCACCGGCAGTCGAAAGGCATTTCATGACCAGAGCATCAAATTGTCCGGGGTTTTGGGACGTACACTGTCCATTCACAAGGTTCGGGCAGGCGGCGCACAGATCGTCAGCACCTTCCGCAAGCATGAAGCCCGGGGTGGCCTCCGCCGCAAGCCGCGCCAGGACCTGCTTCATGTTCTCTACAAAAGCTTCGCTGTATCCGTTTCCCACGAAAGTCTGCATACAGAGCAGATGATGCGAACGAAGTCTGACGGGCCGCTCACTCTTCAAATGCTCCAAATGCGCGTCTGAAAGCGTTATCATACCGCCGCGCTCTCCTGCGGCGCCGCGCGCCGCAGGGCGGCCTCGATGGGCGGCGCGATCAGGGCGACGGCGATGATCTTAATGATGTCACCGGGCAGGAAGGGGATCACGCATGCTGCGAGAGCACCGGCAAGCGGCATCTGCGTCTGTGCTATAAACCAGGCTGTTCCGAGAAGATAAAGTACAGCCGTTCCGGCAAGCATTGACACGGCCATGCCCGCAAAGCGGGCGGCACCGCGCGCGCTGCCTTTATCGGCAAAGAAACGGCGATAGAGATAACCGGTCACCAGGGCCATCGGAATATAGCCAATGATATATCCGCCGGTCACGCCCAGGACAATGCCCAGTCCACCGGTCCAGCCTGCGAAGACCGGCACGCCTGCCGCTCCCAGCAGCACGTAAACGATCTGGCTCAGCGCGCCTCCTTTTGCCCCGAGAAGGATCCCCGAAAGCATGACAGCAAAGGTAGCGAGGGAAATCGGCACCTCCCCTGCCAGCGGCACGGAAATCGGCGCAAGGATACAGGTGATGGCGGCGCAGAGTGCGCAAAGTACTAGTTCATAGGTAGATAATTTCATGATCTGATCCCTCTCAGTAACTGTAATATTTTTATATAGAAATCATAAAAAAAACAGCCCCTATTGTCAACCTTGTTTACTTAATAGGTTAACAATAGGGGTAATCAATTTTTCTTATGATATTCAGCAAATGTCGGAAATATGTGTGCAGGCCTGCGCCTGGTCTTTACATCTCACTGACAAAGGCCGCTCCGAGAATGAGTACGGCGCCGATGCAGGCTGTCAGACTCATGGGCTCCCGCAGGATCAGTGCCGCAAAGATCAGCGCCGACACCGGATCAATGTAACTGAACACTGCGATGGTCTGCGCCTTGAGACCGTCCGTGCTCCCAAAATAAAGCGTATAAGCGATCCCGGTATGCACCAGGCCCAGGATCAGAGTCAGCACGGCGGAAAGCGGCGTGAGCTGTACGCCGCTGAACTGCCCTGTCAGAACAAGGTAAGGGAGCAGACAGAGGGCGGCTGCACCCAGCTGGATGATCGTTTTCTCGTAGGCATTGATGCTGCGGAGCCACTTGTTCAGGATCACGACGGCGGCATAGAGCACAGCGGCGCTCAGTCCGTATATGACGCCGCGCAGCTGGTTTCCCTGCGCTGGCCCCTGTCCGATGACGCCGGACACCAGGATCATGCCGACGATGGCGACGGCCGCACAAATCAGTTTCCGGGCTGTCAGTTTCTCGCGAAAGAACACCGGCGAGAGCAGCACCACGATGGTCGGCTCCATGTAGTAGCACAGCGTCGCCGTGGCGACGGTGGTGTAATTATATGCCTCAAAGAGCAGGATCCAGTTGACGCCGATCAGGCCTCCGGACACAATCAGGAGAATGATCTCGCGCCTGCTGAGACCGTGGCTGATCCTGTCTCCCCGCAGTTTCACGTACAGACACAGAAAAGCCGTCCCGATGACGCCTCTCACAAAAGACAAAAGCCCCGAGGAGAGCGGTATGTACCTCCTGAAGATCCCGATGGTGCCGAAGATCAGCATGGCTGTCGCCAGCATGACCATGCTCTGCGGCCTGTTTTGCACGGTGCCCGGCGTGTGCACGGTGTCCGGCGTGTGGCCCGCTGCGCCGCTGCTGCCAGCCGCCCGATCCTCCGCACTCATAAGCTGCGGTTCCTCACGTGCTCCACGCAGATTTCGATGGCCCTGTGCAGGAGCTCGCGGGTGCCGTCATGCGAGATCGCGGCAAAAACAAGAACTGCCGCGGCAAGGAGCAGCACGCCCCAAAGCAGCGCGCCGTATCCGGGTGCTTCTTTCCCGGCGGGCGGCGTGATCCCCGCCTTCTCCTCTTCTTTGAGCTGTGCCGACGCCGCATCGGTCTCCCTCCGCAGGCTCCGGCCCATCATCACGGAGAGCGCGGCAAAAACGCAGAACCCCGACATCGCCCACGGCGACGCTTTCCGGATCATAGCGAGGAAGGCTCCTTCCGGATCTATCCTGATAAAATTGTCCGTATCCAAAATAAAGGACATGACCGGAACCGCGCAGACAAGCGCCGCGATCCGGCTGACCCAGAGGATCTTTCTCTGGACTGCCCTCTCCTTAATCATAGCCTGGGAAGGATTCTTCACACGGGCACACACACGATCTCTCTCAAGTTCTTCATCTCTGTATTCTGCCATAATGATCTTCCTCCAATTACGGTACACTATACCACATCAGATTTGTAACATTAACGAAATATTTTGACGAATTTTATGCGATTTTTGTCTCTTTTCTATGGCAGAATCCACGATTGACCGAAGGGCATCCGTTTACCTGCCGGGCATATCCCAGCCGAAATGGTCCGTGTGGAGAAGGGCTTCCGCAAGCAGGCTGTTGGGCTCGCCCAGGCTCTCCTCGTAAAGCTTCTGCACGTCCTTGTTCTCGTGGCTGTAACGGACCTCCATGTTCCGGTCAATGTCATAGAGGACACCGCCGCGCGGCAGGGCGCGCTCGACGTCGTCGCCCAGGATGGGCTGTCCGCCGCCGCCCGAGCAGCCGCCCGGACATGCCATGACCTCCACGAAGTCATACTTCACGGCGCCGCTGACGATCGCGCTGCACAGGGCCTCCGCATTGCGCAGGCCGCTGGTGACCGCCGCACGCACCTTTACGCCGCCCACTTCCACGACGGCTTCGCGCCAGGGACGGTCCTCCCTCCAGGGCATGTCCGCAGGCCCTTCTGCCCGCACTGCGCGGAAGGCGTCGGGCGCGGGATTCTCTCCTGTGAGTACATAGGCAGCCGTGCGAAGCGCGGCTTCCATGACGCCGCCCGTCGCGCCAAAAATAACGCCCGCACCGGTGTAATCTCCCATCACCGCGTCAAAATCGGACTCCGCCACTCTTTCGGCGTTTACGCCGCCGCGCTTCATCAGGCGCACCACTTCGCGGGTAGTGAGGACATAGTCCACGTCCGGATTTCCGCCCTCATCGCGCATGGTGGGAAGGGCGCACTCGGCTTTTTTGGCGGTGCAGGGCATGATCGACACGCTGCAGATCTTGGTCCTGGGCTTGCCGATTCTGTCGGCAAACTGGTTCTTGATGACCGCACCGAACATCTGCTGCGGGCTCTTGGCCGTCGACAGCCGGTCCGTCAGCTCGGGGAATTTGGCCTTGAGGAAGCGGACCCAGCCGGGGCAGCAGCTCGTGAACATGGGGTATTTCTCCATGTCGCCCCACTGGAATCTGTGCAGGAACTCATAGCCCTCTTCCATGATGGTCAGGTCGGCGGTAAAACTGGTGTCGAAGACATAGTCGAAGCCCAGTTCGCGCAGGGCGCCCGCCATCAGGTTGACCGTGGCCTTCTCCGGGGACAGGCCCAGATACTCGCCCCAGGCCGTGCGGACCGCGGGCGCGATCTGGACGACCGTGACGACGTCCGGGTCATCGATGGCCCTCTGCACGGCGTCGATGTCACTGCGCTCGCGCAGGGCGCCGGTCGGACAGTGGGTAATGCACTGGCCGCAGAGCGTGCAGTCCGACTCCTCGATGGAGATGCTGCCCGCCACGTCCACGCGGGTACGGCCGCCGGTGGCCATGAGGTCCCATACCTTCATGCTCTGGATCTTGTCGCAGACCTGGATGCAGCGCATGCACTTGATGCAGCGCGCAGCGTCGCGGATCAGCGGGAACTCCTGGTTCCACCAGTTCAGTTTTCCGGCCGGCAGATCCTCGTAGAAGGGATTTTCGATCAGATTGAAATCCTCTGCCAGCTGCTGCAGCTGACAGGTGCCGCTGCGGACACAGCTGGTGCAGTGCCCGTTGTGCTGGCTCATGATCAGGGCGAGGTTCGTGCGGCAGGCGCCGCGGACCCGCGGGGAGTTGGTGACGACTTCCATCCCCTCCTGCACGCGGGTGATGCAGGCGGGCACGAGGGCATCCTCCCCTTTTACTTCGACGCTGCACAGGCGGCAGGCGCCGATCTCGTTGATCTCTTTCAGGTAGCAGAGATGGGGAATGGAAATTCCGGCCTGTTCCGCCGCCTCCAGAATGCTCATATTTTCCGGTGCACTCACCGGGATCTTGTTGATAGTCAGATTTACCACGTCTCGCACCTCCCTCCTCTGAACATGCCGTAGCCGAAGTGATCGCAGCGAAGGCAGCGGCTGCACTCCTGCATAGCCTCCTCCCGGGTCATTCCCTTGGTCACCAGGGCAAAATCACCGCTGATGTGCTCGATCTCTCTGCCCGACGGATTCACGCGGCCGCAGGCAGGCGTATAGTTGAGGAAGGGTTCGGGGACCTGTACATCCGAGCGGATGACATGGCTGTACCCCAAAAAGGCGTCGATGTTGGAGGCCGCCACTTTGCCGGCCGCCACTGCCAGGATGACCGTGGCCGGGCCGGATACCGCGTCGCCTCCGGCAAAAACATTGCCGCTTCCGGGAACAAAGCTGCTCTGCTCGGCGGATATTCTGCCGCGCACGGTCCTCATGCCGCCCTCCTCGAAGGGCTTTGTGCGGATGGACTGGCCGATCGCCACGATGACCTCGTCGCAGGGGATCCGCACAGGCTCCGCGTCGGCTTTGCGCACAGAGGCGCGGCCGTCGCTTCCGACATTGCTGATGATCTGGGGCTGTGCCCAGAAAGCAGCCACGCAGCCTTCCCTGTCCAGTTCCACGTGATCCGGCGCCATCAGTGTGCGCATCTCGACGCCCTCTGCCTGTGCCTCCATGATCTCCTCCTCGAGCGCGGTCATATCCATGACCCTGCGCCGGTAGACCAGCGTGACACGGGAGGCGCCCAGACGAAGGCTCGTCCTGGCGGCGTCCATGGCGACGTTGCCGCCGCCCACGATCACGACCCGTTTTCCTTTCATATCGGGATTTCTCCCCTTGCCGACGTCGCGCAGCATCTCGACCGCACTCACGACGCCCTCTCCGTTTTCTCCTTCGATGCCGAGCTTTCTGTCGTCGTGGGCGCCGATGGAGACATAGACGGCGTCGTATTTGGACTTGATCTCGTCAAGCGTGATGTCCGTGCCGACTTCCACCTTCATCCTCGTCTCGATCCCCGCGCTCAGGATATGCTCGATATCCCGCTGCAGGATGTCCTTGGGAAGGCGATAGGGGGGGATGCCGTACTGCAGCATGCCGCCCAGCTTCCTGCGCGCGTCATAGACCGTCACCCTGTGGCCCATGCGGGCCAGATAATACGCTGCCGTCAGGCCGCCGGGACCGCCGCCGATGACGGCTACGGTTTTGCCGGTGGACGCCTCACAGACGGGCGCCGGCGTCTCTCCCGCGTGATCCGAAGCGTACCGCTTGATCCCGCAGATGTTGACGGCGTCGTCCACGATCATGCGTCTGCAGCGGCTCTCGCAGGGGTGCTCACAGACGTAGCCGCACACCGAGACAAAGGGGTTGTCCTTGCGGATGAGCGAGACCGCGTCCTCGTTGCGCCCGGCTTTGACCAGGGCGATATACCCGGGGACATCCACGTGGGCCGGACATACCGCGGTACAGGGGATCGACAGTTCGAGACCGTAGCTGCATCTTCCGTACCGGATATGGGAAATATAGTCGTCCCTGAAGCCCTGCAGGCCCCGCAGGACCAGCTGCGCCGCTTCCTTTCCGATGGCGCAGTCCGCCGTGTCGACGATCGTTCTGGCTGTCACCTCGATCCTGTCGAGCACCTCCTCTTCCTGCGTCCCGTCGAGCACGCCTTCCAGCATTTTGGCGAGCTGCTGCAGGCCGATCCTGCAGGGGACGCATTTTCCACAGGTCTGTGCGTGGCACATGCGCAGAAAATTCAGTGACATGTCCACGGGACAGAGTCCCAGAGGGCTCGCGCCGATTCTTCGCTGCATATCCGCGTACAGGCTTTCAAGTACCTTCTGGCCCTTCTGCGGAGCCTCTATCATTAGCCTGTTCACACGATGTCCTCCTTTCCGTACTGCAAAAAGTGGTGCTGTATATTTTTATGTCTTTCCCATTCAGTCTATGCTATTATTGTAACCGACAGTTTCTGCGGAAACCACTGTAATATCATCATATTATCGGTGCACTTGCTGCGCAAAAAGAAAAAACCTATGGAAAAGGATCAATCCCACATCCTCCGCCGCCTCTTTTTTTCCACGCTGTATCTGAGCGCGTTTACTTTTGGCGGGGGCTACGTCATCATAACACTTCTCAAGCAAAAGTTTGTGGATGAACTGCACTGGATCGACGAGGAGGAGATGCTGGATATGGTGGCCATCGCCCAGTCCTCTCCCGGTCCCATCGCCGTCAACGGCGCCATCGTCATCGGCTATAAGCTTGCGGGCGTCCCCGGCATCCTCGTGTCCGTACTCGGCGCAGTCATCCCGCCCTTTGTGACCCTGACCGTCATCTCTTTCTTTTACAGCGCCTTTAAGACAAACTACTATATCCAGCACCTGCTGTCCGGCATGACCGCCGGCGTCAGCGCCGTCATCATCTCGGTCGTCTGGGACATGATGAACGGCGTCCGCAGGAACAAAGACGCCCTGCTCATGGCAGTGATGGTCATCGCCTTCGTGGCCAATTACTTCCTGAAGATCAACGCGGTCTACATCATCCTGGCCACGGCGGCTTTCGGCGCGGTCCGCACATATATAAACGCCAAAAAGCACCCCCGCGAAGGAGGTGCCCCGTGATCTATCTTCAGCTGTTTTTCGCTTTTATGCAGATCGGGGCCTTTAGTTTTGGCGGAGGCTACGCGGCCATGCCCCTCATCGAATCGCAGGTCATTGACCGGTACGGCTGGCTCACCAGGGCCGATTTTGCCGACCTTGTCACCATCGCGGAGATGACGCCCGGCCCCATTGCCATCAACGCGGCCACCTTCGTAGGGAATCTCACCGCCGGCATCCCCGGCGCCCTGTGCGCCACCACCGGCCTTATACTGCCCCCCTGCATCTTCGCCACCGTCCTTGCATACCTCTACAAAAAATATAAGGATCTCAGCCTGATGCAGGGCATCCTGCAGTCGCTCCGCCCCACGGTAGTGGCGCTGATCCTCACGGCCGGCCTGCGCATCCTCATTCCGGCAGTCTTCGCGGACGGCACGGTCTCTCCGGCCGCGGGAAACGTCAACGTCCGGACGGTCGTCTACTTCCTGGCCGCGCTCCTGTGCCTGCGCAAATGGAAGATCAGCCCCATTAAGGTCATGGTGGGCTGCGGCGTCGCTGAGGTGATCGTCAGTCTGGTACTGGGGTGATGCTGCCCTGCTGCCTTCATTGCGCTGTCTGCTGCCTTCAGTACGCTGTCTGCTGCCTTCAGTACGCTGTCTGCCGCCTTCAGCAGCCGCCTTTCTGCCCTCAGTACGCCGCCCGCACGGACTTCGCGCCCCGCACACTCGTTTTCATCCGGAACACACTCCCCGCCAGCGGATATTTTTCCAGATCCGTCTGCTCCGAGGCCGTCGTAATAAAGAGCGTATCCATATCGGGCCCGCCAAAACAGCACGACGACACGCACAGCGCCGGCACCTCGTGCCGCTCCAGCATCTCCCCGGTCTCCGGGTCCCACCGCGTCACGGCGCACCCGCCCCACAGGGCGATCCAAAGCTTCCCTTCCTCATCTATGGTCATCCCGTCGGGATGTCCCATCTCCGCCGGCACCCGGATCACGGCCTCTCCCCGGCCGACCGCACCGGTCTCCGGATCGTAGTCATACCTGGTCACGGTTCCCCGGTCCGTATCCACAAAGAAGAGGCTCTTCCCGTCCGCCGACCAGGCAAGTCCGTTAGCCAGCCCCACCTTGTCGACGACCTTCACCGCTTCCCATTCTTTTTCCTTTTTGTCCAGCCTGTAGAGCGCCGCCATCGGCCCTTTTTCCCCGGGAGGCGCCGCCATGGTCAGCGTCCCCGCCAGAAATCTCCCCCGCGGATCCACTTTCCCGTCATTGAAGCGGTTTCCCGGCAGGTCCGCCTCCGGATCCGTCAGCAGTTTCTTCCACCCGTCCGGAAAGTCCACCTCATAGATGCCGCTCTGCAGCCCGGCCAGCATGC
The DNA here is from genome assembly GCA_017405805.1 of Lachnospiraceae bacterium. Taxonomy (GTDB): domain Bacteria; phylum Bacillota; class Clostridia; order Lachnospirales; family Lachnospiraceae; genus CAG-791. The sequence goes on along the minus strand of JAFQZU010000004.1, from coordinate 20,089 downwards.
CGCCGTTCTCCCTGAGCACGGCGCAGCCGATCTTCTCGCCCGCGTCCCATCGCGTGAGCTGTCCGTCTTTATAAGAAAAGATCCTCCCGGCCTCGACATCGATAAAATACAGGGTCTGCGTCCGGTCGTCCCAGACCGGCCCCTCAGCGTTAATGCAGTGCGACTGGATATAGAGTTCCGGTTTGCCCATTTTGTTATCACCTTTCCTTCCGGCTGTCTGAAGATCTGTTAATCCCTGTGCTGATCTCTGTGCTCTCTCTGTTATTCCCTGTACCCTTTCTGCCGATTATATCACATGCGATTTGACTATAAGGAGAGAATATGGCATTCTTGCCTTTGTTGAACGATTTCTGTGATCTGAAAAAAGGAAAACTATGGATAACAAACGAAACGATATCTGCACAATCTATCTGGTCCGGCACGGCACCACCGAATGGAACAAGGACTTGCGCTATCAGGGCCGGGCAGACAACCCGCTGGACGAAATCGGAGAGCGCCAGGGCGCCCTGCTGAAAGACTATTTTAAAGAGATTCCCCTGGATCTGGGCGTCACCAGCCCCCTGAAGAGAGCGGCCAGGACACTGGAATACTGTCTTGCCTCCCAAAAGAAACCTGTGCCGGTGATCGTGGAACCGGATGTGATCGAGATTGATTTTGGCGAAGTGGATGGAATGACCGGGGAAGAGATCAGGGAAGCTTACCCCGAATTTTACCGCCTCTATGTCCGGAATGAGGACAGAAGCCGGGCGCAGGCGCCCGGCGGCGAATCCACGCAGCAGGTCTACTTCCGCATGCGCGATGCGGTCCTGCGGATCGCGCGCGAGCATCCCGGCGAGAATGTGGTGATCGCCTCCCACGGAACCGCCATTCAGTGCTTCCTCAACTATGCTTCCGGGATCCCGGCTGACCGGATGCGCCGCTTCCTCCTGTGCAATGTGAGCGTGAGCTGTGCGGAGATCGACCGGGATGGGCAGGTGACATTGAAGTATATCGGCGATACGCATCATATTCCGGAGGCGCTGCAGTTTTCGTACGGGCCTGCGCCGGGGCGGGAGCATGCTTGATAGGGGTTCTGCCAGGAAATATGATCCTGGCAAAACACCCCCTCCCAAAGATACAGATGTGATCTCAATTCATTGATTTCTAGCAGATTTCACTTCAAACCGCCACGAGTCCACAACCGCCGCGCAGTCAGAAATCACTCCCCACCCTTCTTCACCTGAATCGCATAATTGAGCCTGGTCGACAGATGCTCCCCGAGCAGGTGCGACCCCAGCACAACAAGCTTCATTTTGAGGCCGGGAATGACGAGCATCTTTCCCTTCAGTGCTCCGTCTACGCCTTCCTGCGCCGCCTGCGCGGCGCTGATCTGCCTGCCGGACACTTTGACCCCCGCGTTGTCGTTGAAGGAGGTGGCGACCGGGCCGGGACACAGGCAGCACACTTTTACGGGGCTTTTCGCGCGCCTGAGCTCTTCGTGGATCGCCTCCGTGAGGCGCACCACATAGTTTTTGGAGGCGTAATAGCTTGAAAAAGTGGGGCCTGACGTAAAGCCCGCGCAGGATCCGACGTTCAGAAGGACGCCGTGCCCGTTCTCTGTCATTGTCTTCAGGAAGAGCTTGCTCAGGATGTGGACCGACGTCACGTTCAGATCGATCAGGGCGAGCTCCCTGTCCAGATCGGTCTCCAAAAAGCGGCCGTAGACGCCCATGCCGGCATTGTTTGCCACAAAGTCAAGATTCTCCGCACCGACCTTTTCGATGGTCTCCCGGTACAGCCGCAGACACTCGTCCCGCCGGGTCAGGTCCGCCGGAATGACGAGAATATTTCTTTCCGGCCACTGGTGCCGGATCCTTCTGCGCAGCTTTTTCAGGCGGTCTTCGCTTCTGGCCGTCAGCACCAGGTCATAGCCGAGCTGTGCCAGATACCTGGCGATCTGCGTTCCGATCCCTGCGCTGGCGCCCGTGACGAGTGCGTACATATCTCTTCTCTCCTCATTTTCTCTAATATCAAGCCCTCATGCAAAACACGCTGGCAGGAGCCGTATATTAGTAACCCGCCGGGCCTTTTCACGCTCATAGGAGCGTGAACGAGCGAGTATAGGCGAGCGTGCCCAAGGGTACTTATATACGGCTTCGGCCCTGCAACGCACCAAGATGCCTAAGGGTACTTATATACAGCTTCGGCCCTGCAGCGCACCAAGGTGCCCAAGGGTACTTATATACGGCTCCTGACACATCACAGAATGTATTCCATCTGCGTCTTCATCACCCTCATCCCCATCCTGTCATAGAAGGCCCTCGCCGAATCGTTCCCTTCCCAAACATTCAGGTTCACTTCGTAGCACCCCTGCCTGCGGGCCATGTCTTTGACGAAGGTAAAAAGCTGCTCTCCGACATGCCTGCCCCGCGCCTTCTCGTCCACGCACAGATCGTCGATATAGACCGAACGGAAGGGTACCATGTTCTCCGAGACGGGCTGCTCCTGCATCACGCAGAAGACATAGCCCAGCACCTCGTCCCGTTCGTCAACAGCTACGTAGACGGGCCGCGTGTCGTCGCGGAAGATCTCCTGAAGCTCCTCCCCGGAATACTTGGTCGTCCCGTGCACGAAAATATCCGGCCGCGCGTCGGCGTGGATCTCCAGTACCTGCGTCAGAAGCGCCAGCACCCTGCCGGTATCCTTCTCCTGCGCTCTCCGGATGTTTATGCCGCTGTCCACTCTATCCCTCAATTCTATCCCTCTATTCTTTCTCTCAATTCTTTCTCTCAATTTTTTCTCCACACCGACGGCACAAAGAGCATCAGCATGGGGTACAGTTCCAGTCTTCCTGCCAGCATGTCAAACATCAGGATATATTTTGACGGAGCCGTCATGAAGAAGAAGTTCTTCGTGGGACCGACCATGGAGAGGCCGGGTCCGATGTTGTTGAAGGTACAAGCCACCGAGGTGAACACCGATTCCAGATCCATGCCGGATTCGATGGCCGCGACGGCCAGTACGGAAATGGCGAAAACCGCCACGTAAGCAGCCAGATATACGCAGACGCCGCGCACGGTGCGCTTGTCAACGCTTTTGCCGTCCATGACGACCGTGGTCACGCTGCGGGGATGCAGGAACTGCCGGAATTCCTGCCCGATGGTCTTGAAAAGGAGCACGACGCGGGACACCTTGATCCCGCCGCCGGTGCTGCCCGCGCAGGCGCCGATGAACATGATCAGGACCAGGAGGCAGCGGGAGTACTGCGGCCACAGGTCGAAATCCGCCGTGGCAAAGCCGGTGGTCGTGATAATGGACCCCACCTGGAAGGCCGCCTCGTGGAAGGAGCGGAACAGGGAGGGATACATGTGCCTGATATTGATCGTGATCGTGATGATACTGAACGCGATAATGCCCAGATAGGCGCGGACTTCCGTCATGCGGAAGGCTTCCTTCTTATTTTTGCCGAGCAGGAAGTAGTAGGCGTTGAAGTTCACGCCGAACATGATGATGAAGACCGTGATGATGCCCTGCATCAGCATCGTGTAGCTCGCGCAGCTGTCCGCCCTCACGCCAAAACCGCCGGTTCCCGCACTGCCGAAGGCAATGCAGAAGGCGTCAAAAACAGGCATCCCCACGATGATCAGCAGCACGATCTCCGCCACCGTCATGGCAAAATAGATCTGATACAGGATCTTGGCCGTCTCCTTGATCTTGGGAACGAGCTTTCCCACGGAGGGACCCGGGCTCTCCGCCCGCATCAGGTGCATATTGTAGCCGCCGGTCATGGGCAGAAGGGCCAGGATAAAGACGATGACGCCCATCCCGCCGACCCAGTGCGTAAAGCTCCGCCAGAACAAAGAGGTGTGGGACAGTGCTTCCACGTTCTCGAGAATACTGGATCCCGTGGTCGTAAAGCCCGATACCGTCTCAAAGAGGGCGTCGGTAAAGGAAGGAATATCCTTGGTGATCACAAAGGGGATGGCGCCCAGGATACTGAGCACGATCCAGCTCAGCGCCACGACCACCAGGCCCTCTTTGGCGTAAAAGGTGTTTTCTTTTGCGGGAAGCTTCGCGATCAGCGTTCCCAAAAGCAGGTAGATCACCGCCAGGACCAGATAGACCAAAGCCTCCCTCTCTCTGTACAAAAGCCCCACGATCGTGGGAAGAAAGAGAAAAGCGCCCATAAATAAGATCACGATGCCCAGAACGCGGCGAATAATCGGAAAGTTCATATCGTACTCCTTAGGAAGATCCGGATCAGCGTCATCCGAGAATGTCGCTGATGTCGCTGAAGCCAATCTGGGAGGTGACCACGACGACCGTATCGCCCTCCTGGATCCGGCTGAAGCCGTTGGGCACCTCGATCTCCCCGCCGTGATTGATGCAGGCGATCAGTACGTTTTTCTTGATCTTCAGTGCCTTGAGCGGGACGCCGATCACGGGCGCGCCCTTCTGGATCAGGAATTCCAGCGCCTCGACCTTTCCCTTGATGATATAGGTCAGCGCCCTGACATTGCTTCCGATGGAATTCTGCATGGCGCGGACATAGCGGATGATGACCTCCGCCGTGATGCTTCTGGGATTGAGGAGCGTCCCCAGCTGCAGGTTCTGGATCAGATCGTCAAAGGCGATCCGGTTCACTTTCGTGATGATTTTGGCGTTGGAGCTCTTCTGGGCAAAGAGCGACAGGAACAGATTCTCCTCATCCATGCCCGTGAGCGTGACAAAGGACTCGCAGGTGCGGATCCCCTCCTCGAGGAGAACGTTCTGGTCCGCCGCGTCCGCGTTGATGACCACGGCCTTGGGGAGCATCTCGCACAGCTCCTCGCAGCGCTTCTCGCTCTTGTCGATGATCTTTACCTTGATCCCGCTCTCGATCAGATGTCTCGCGAGATAGTAGGCGATCTTTCCGCCGCCGATGATCATGGTGTCATTGACTCTGCGGGTGCTCAGGCCTGCCTTCTCCACGAACTGCCTCGTGTTGCGGGCCGAGGCGACGATCCCGATGATATCGTTCTCCCGCAGGACGAAGCCGCCGGAGGGAATGATGACCTCCTCCCCGCGCTCCACCGTGCAGACAAGGACTTCCGTGCGTGTCCTGGCAGCCAGGTCCATCAGCTTTACGCCGTCGATCACCGATCCCTTCGGGATCCGGAATTTGATGATCTCCACCCGGCTCTTGGCAAAGGTCTCGATCCGGATGGCGGAGGGAAAACGGAGGATCCGCGCGGCTTCCACAGCCGCCGCATACTCCGGATTGACCACCATGGACAGACCCAGCTCCTCCTTGATCAGGTTGATCTCGGCGTTGTATTCGGGATTTCTTACACGCGCGATCGTGCGGCACCCCGCCGCTTTCCTGGCGATCAGGCAGCACAGGAGATTGAGCTCGTCGGAATCGGTAGCGGCGATCATCAGATCGGCCGCCGAGATGCCCACTTCCTTCTGCACGGCATAGCTGGCGGCGTTGCCCACCATGCCCATCACGTCAAAACTGTCCGTGATATCATTCACCACACTCTCTTCCTGATCAATGACCGAGATGTCATGCCCTTCCATGCAGAGCTGCTCGATTATGGTCCTGCCGACCTTGCCGCATCCCGCTACGATTATCTTCATTCTGGCCTCCTCACCGGAGCGTTTTTATTTCGCTTCTATTTTTCAGTCCTGTCCCTGCGCAGGAGATCTCCCTCCCGCACCGGCACGCCCAGATCCACCCAGATGGTCTCCTTGGGATGCGGCGCACTCTGCACCGGCACCCCTTCGCCGTTTTTCATGGCCAGGACCTTTGCCTCGCAGTCGGTCCCGTCCTGCCGCATCACGGTGATCGTCTCGCCCGTGCTGAATTTATTGCGCTGCGTGATCCGGACCAGGCCGTCACGCACCTCCTCCGCGATGCCGAGAAAAACCGCATCCGAAGCATAGGTATTGCTGTCGTAAACCATGCCTTCTTCCGCGGGCCTGCCGTAGTAGAAGCCGGTCGTAAACATTCTGTACGTGCACTTGCGGATCTCCTCCAGATATTCCGGGATCCGCTGCCGGTACAGCGCCTCATCCGCAAACCAGTCGTCGATGGCGCGCCGGTAAGCCCTGGCCGTGGACGCCACGTAGAGCGCCGTCTTCATGCGCCCTTCGATCTTGAGACTGTCGATGCCCGCGGCTGCGAGGTCGGGGATGTGGTCGATCATGCAAAGGTCGCGGGAGTTGAAGACGAAGGTTCCCCTCTCGTTCTCCTCGACGGGAAGATAGACGCCCGGCCTCGTCTCCTCCACGACTGCATATTTCCACCGGCACGGGTGCGTGCAGGCGCCCTTGTTGGCGTCCCGCCCCGTGAAATAATTGGACAGGAGGCAGCGTCCCGAGTAGGAGATGCACATGGCGCCGTGCACAAAGGCCTCGATCTCCTTATCCGGCGGGATTTGTGCCCGGATCTGCGCGATCTCCTGCAGGCTCAGCTCCCGCGCGCACACGACGCGCTCCGCCCCCAGACCGTACCAGAAAAGGAAAGTCCCGCTGTTGGTATTGTTCGCCTGGGTGGAGATATGGATCGGGATGTCCGGACAGGCGCGCCTTGCCAGCATGAACATGCCCGGGTCCGAGATCAGGACCGCATCGGGGCCGATCTCAGCCAGTTCGGCAAAATACTTCTCCGCCGCCTCCAGATCCCGGTTATGGGCCAGGATGTTGGCCGTCACATATACCTTGACCCCTCTCTCATGAGCAAAGGCGATCCCTTCCCGCATATCTGCGGGACTGAAGTTGCGTGCCGAGGCGCGCAGACTGAACGCCTCTCCCCCTATGTAGACCGCGTCCGCGCCGAAGCGCACCGCCGTCTTTAATACTTCCAGATCCTTTGCGGGGAGCAAAAGCTCCGGTTTACCGGTCTTGCCTGTCATATATCCTGTTCCTGTACAAATGCTCTCTTAACGCTGACGGCCGCACCGTCCTCCATCTCCAGAATGACCGTGCGGAGCGCCGGGTCTTCCATCAGTGCACGCAGATATTCCCGCATGCGTTTGTGAATGGTCCGGTTCCTCCGCGTGACCAGATAGTGGGAATTAAGGATGTCCCCGCCCCGCAGGACGTTGTCGGACACCATCACGCCTCCGGCCGCAAGAAGCCTTTTTAAAGCGGGCAGAAAGTGAATATACTGCCCTTTGGCCGCGTCGAGAAAAATAAAATCAAACGTTCCCTCCAGCTCCTCCAGGATCTGCGCGGCGTCGCCTTCGATCAGAGAGATTGTACATTCCCCTTCTCCGGCTCCCGCCCGGTCCAAATTCCGGCGGGCCTCCTGCGCCCGCGCCGCATCCCTCTCGATCGTGGTGATGGAGCAGGCAAATCCCTCCTGGATGGCGGTCTCGCGCATCGCGAGGGCGGAGTAGCCGATCGCCGTTCCCACCTCCAGGATCCTGGCGGGCCGGTGTATCGTCAGAAGCAATTGAAGAAGGCCCCGGGTGCGAGGCCTTATTATCGGCACATCGCGATCCAGCGCCTCCCTTTCCAGTTCACGAAGCAATCCGGATCCTTCTGTTATTATCGATTCAACAAAGACAGAGACCCTGTCCTGGCTGCACCGGGTCAGATCCTTTTGCTTATTGTCCATCTGCAGCCGCCTCCCCGGCGGCTCTGGCCGCGTCCTCTTCCGTCACAACCGTGCCGGACAGGATCGACATGATCGTCTCCGTCGTCATCTCCGATGACAAAGTATAGGTACCCGGCTTGATCTCGCCGGAATACTCGGAGACTTTTTCCTGGATCACGAAAATCCTCGCGCTCTCCACGATCCCGTTCTCCTCGAGCATTTTGCCGACCTCGGAGGCCGTCATGCCCTCGGTCACTTCCACCAGGACCTTGACGCCCGTGCCGGGCGCGTCCTTGGCGACCTGGGAGAAGATCCCGTATCCCATATCATAGTAGCGCTTTGCCTGTCCGATCACCACCAGCACCGCGATCGCCAGAATGGCGTAAATTGCGAGGCTTGCCGCCGTATCGATGACAGGTCCGATAAATCTTCTGAGTTTTTTCATGCCCGTCTCTGCTTTCCGCATTGTGTTCACTGTACCCGGATCCCGTCCCCGGTCATCCCACTTCCAGGATCATGGGCAGGATCATGGGCCTGCGCTGGGTCTTCTTCCTGAAATAGTCGCTCAGGCTGTCCCGCACCGCGTTTTTGATCCGGTTCCTGTCCTTGGTACCTTCCTCGATGCACCGCATAATGGTCTCCTGCGCCGCATAGCTTGCACCTTCCATCAGCGCCTCCGATTCTTTGCTGTACACAAAGCCTCTGGAGACGATCTCAGGCCGGCAGGCCAGCTGTCCGGAGCCGCTCTCCATCGCAAAACTGACGAACACGACGCCGTCCTCCGCCAGTCTCTGCCTGTCGCGCAGCACCATATTGCCTACGTCGCCGACGCTCAGGCCGTCGACAAGAATATTGCCCACGGGCACTTCGCCGATCACGTCGGCTCTGTCCTGTGTGATCTCCAGCACGTCTCCCGATTCCAGCACAAAGATGTGATCGTGGGGGATCCCCAGCTCATGCGCCAGTCTCGCGTGCGCCACAAGGTGCAGATACTCGCCGTGCACCGGCACCGCGTACTTGGGCTGCACCAGGTTATACATCAGTTTCAGATCCTCCTGGCAGGGATGTCCCGAGACATGAACATCCTGGAAGATCACGTCCGCCCCCTTCATGAGGAGCTTGTTGATGACATTGGCGACGGCCTTCTCGTTGCCCGGAATGGGGTGCGAGGAGAAGATCACCGTGTCGCGCGGGTGTATGCTGATCTTTCTGTGAGTGCCGTCCGCCATGCGGCTCAAGGCCGCCATGCTCTCGCCCTGGCTTCCCGTGGTGATGATCACGGTGTTCTCGGGCTGATAGTTGCGGAGCTGTTCGATCTCGATCAGCGTGTTGTCCGGGATGTCAAGGCAGCCCAGCTGGGAGGCCGTCGCGATGATATTGACCATGCTGCGGCCTTCCACCACGACCTTTCTCCCGTACTTGTAAGCGGTATTGATGATCTGCTGCACGCGGTCCACATTGGACGCGAAGGTCGCGATGATGATCCGCGTGTCCCGGTGTTCCTGAAACTGCTGGTCGATCGCCTTTCCCACTGTTTTTTCGGAAGGGGTAAAGCCCGGCCTTCCCGCATTGGTGGAGTCGCACAGCATCGCCAGCACGCCCTTGCGCCCCAGCTCAGCGAAGCGCTGCAGGTCGATGGCGTCGCCGAATACCGGCGTGTAATCCACCTTGAAGTCTCCCGTGTGCACCACGATGCCCACGGGCGTATAGATCGCCAGCGCCGCCGCGTCGACGATACTGTGGTTGGTCTTGATAAATTCTACGCGAAAACACCCCAGCGTGACCGACTGGCCAAAGCGCATGACCATGCGCTGCGTGTTTTCCAAAAGTCCATGCTCCTCGAGCTTGTGTTCGATGATTCCCATCGTGAGACGAGTCGCAAAAATCGGTACGTTGATCTTCTTGAGGACGTAAGGGAGGGCCCCGATGTGGTCCTCGTGGCCATGGGTGATCACAAAGCCCCTGACCTTGTCGATATTCTCTTCCAGATAGGTCGTGTCGGGAATGACCAGGTCAATGCCGAACATGTCGTCCTTGGGAAATGCGAGACCGCAGTCCACGACCAGTATGTTGTCCTCATACTCAAATGCTGTAATATTCATGCCGATCTGCTCGAGACCTCCCAGCGGGATGATCTTCAGACCGGGCTGCTGTACTGCTTTATTCTTCTTTTTCCTCACCGTTTTCCTTTCATCTTCTTATACGGGATCACTCCTCGACCGTGATCCCCATCTCTCTGAGCGTATCCGCCATCAGCAGCATAACAGCGGAGATCTCGCGATCGTCTTCCACGACCGCATACAGGCTTTCCTTGTCTGAAGCCGACGCGTCGTCGCGCAGGATCAGAGCTTCGCCGTCTCCTTCCTCCGTATCCGTCACCAGCAGATACGTCTTTCCGCCGAGAGATACCTGTTCCACGACATAAAAATCGACCGGTGCGGTATCCTCCTCCGGCTGCAATGTGATTTTTTCCATATTCTGTTATCCTTACTGTGTCTGTTCACCGGCTGTGAGGTCCCGAATCTCTTCCCGGTGATTTTCCATATACTCCTGCAGAATAATATTGGAGGCGATCATATCCACGTACTGCTCTCTCTCGGCGACGGGAATGTTCATGCGGTCCATCATTTCGATCGCTTCCACGGTGATCAGCCGCTCGTCGGAGAGCACTACCGGCAGTCCGGTCCTCCTGAGCAGCTTTTCCTGAAAATCCAAAGTGGCCTGCACCCTGGCCCCCTGCGTCGTGTCCATGTTGAGAGGGAGGCCGAGTACGATCAGGCGCACATCGTTTTCCTTGATCAGTTCCTCGATCCTGGCCAGTGTTTTGCGGAGCTTACCCTCCCGCTCCCTGCGGATGATCTCCGTCGGCTGCGCAGTGATAAGCAGCGTATCACTCAGTGATACGCCGCAGGTACGCGAGCCGAAGTCCAGCCCCATGATCTTCAAGGTGTCACTCCTTCCAGTTGTTGGCGCGGATATAGACGCGCATGATCTCCTCTACGAGCTCATCGCGCTCCACCTTCATGATCAGGCTTCTGGCGCCCATGTGGTTCGTGATATAGGTAGGATCCCCCGACATGATATACCCGATGATCTGGTTGACGGGATCATACCCCTTTTCGGAGAGTGCCTCGTAAACGACTTCCAGGATCTTCTTCACGCCGGATTCCGGCTCCTGCTGCACTTTAAAAAACTGCGTATTTCCCAAATCCTGTTTATTCTGCTTGTTTTCCATTTTACCACCCATTCCGGTCCAATCCCGCTGTGCCGGCGGCTTGATCGTGTCTTTTCGGGCCGCATGACCCACTAAACTAACGATATATTACCCTATTTCACAATTTCTTTCAACTCATTCGGGGAGTCTCGCCGGCTCTCTCATCAGCATTGCGTCCCCGGGAATGCCTTCGGGCGCCACCAGCACCCCCGCGACCAGCATGCCCGGTGCCGGGTCCAATCCCGCTGCGGCGGCCTCCTCCCGCGGGAGATACACCTGCACATAGCGCGCGGTATGGCCGCGGTAATATTGTTTTCCGTCCGCTTCCACCGCTTCTTCGATGAGGACGCTCTGCCGCCTGCCCGCAAACTGCGCCCTGTAGCGCGCGGCCTGCTCCGCGGTCATTTCCAGGAGCCTGTCGCTGCGCAGGGCCTTGACCGCCTCCGGCACCTGGCCGGGCAGCTTTTCCGCGACCGTCCCTCTGCGCACGGAGTACCGGAATACGTGGATCTCGTAAAAATCGACTTCCTCCAGAAAACGCACGGTCTCCTCGAACTCCTTCACCGTCTCGCCGGGGAATCCCGTGATCACGTCCGTCGTGATCGCCGGTTTTTCGAAATAACGGCGGAGCCTTTTTACGCCCTCCAGATATTCCTGCGGGGTGTAATGCCGGTTCATGCGGCGCAGCGTCTCCCCGCACCCGCTCTGCAGAGAGAGATGAAAGTGGGGACAGATCTGAGGGATCTTTGCAATCCCGCTGACAAACGCCTCCGTCATGATGCGGGGCTCCAGCGAACTCAGCCGGATCCTTGCCAGCCCCTCGATCCCGCTGAGCTCGCGCAGGAGCGCCAGGAGATTCCGTCCGGCCTTCACCGGGTCATAGGGCGCGCCGGATCCGCCGTCCCACTCCAGCCCGTAGGAGCTGATGTGGATCCCGGTCAGGACGATCTCGGAAGTGCCCTCCCGCACGAGGCGCCTCACCTCTTCGAGGATCTCCTGCGGCGCCCTGCTCCTGATCCGTCCGCGGGCATAGGGAATAATGCAGTAGGAACAGAACTGGTTGCATCCGTCCTGGATCTTGATGAAGGCCCTGGTGCGGCCGGGCGAGACCAGCTGCATGTTCTCGTATTCCGGCGCTTTCGTGAGGTCCGACATGGTGCGGCCCCCCATCGTCTTGCGCGACCCGGGAGAGAGATCCTCCCTCTCCTCCGCCCGGGCGAGAAAATCGTCCAAAAGCTCAGCGATCCTGGCTTTATTGTTGTTCCCGATCGCCAGGTCGACGGCGCTGTCGGCGGCCGTCCGGCCGGGGTCGGTCTCGACGTAGCAGCCCACGGCGATGACAAGGGCGTCGGGATTCTTCTTTTTGGCGCGGTGTATCATCTGACGGCTCTTGCGGTCCGCGATATTGGTGACCGTGCAGGTGTTGATCACATAGATATCCGCCTCCTCCTCGAAGGGGACCGTCTCATAGCCGGCCTCCGCCATCTTCTGGCGCATGATATCCAGTTCATAGGAATTCACCTTGCAGCCCAGATTGTGAAAGGCCGCCCTTTTGCGCGCGGGCGTGCCGCTGTCTGCTGCTCTTTGCAATGCTTTATAGTTCCTTCCGAGTTGACAATCCTGTCTCTTCCACTTAAAATATGCGTAATCTGAACAAAAAAAGGAGGTGCGTAATGAAGACAGTCCGCATATCTCTCAGCTCTATCGATAAAGTCAAGCATTTTGTGAACGATATCGCTCGTTTTGATTGCGACTTCGACCTTGTCTCGGGCCGCTATGTCATAGACGCCAAGTCCATCATGGGGATCTTCTCCCTGGACCTTGCAAGACCGATCAGCCTCACCATCCACACGGATGAAGGCCTGGACGAGATCATGGAAGTGCTTGCGCCTTATCTGATTGACTGAAAAAAGCATCCGGTCCGGAGCGGGACCTGCGCAACACGCCTCACGGCGGTGCCGCAGGTTTTTTATGCCCTCTCCGGCCTGTCCTCAGTTCTTCTCCTCGCCTGTGATGTGCCTGAAGCCGGTGCTGTCCACGAGGATCATATCGTCTGTCTCAATGGCGCGCTCCACCATCTCGTCGATCTTTTCCTCCAGATACTTTTCATGGCGCACGATGGTGTCCAGTCGGGGCTTTGTGACGGGGTGCTTGGCCACAAAAATGGTGCAGCAGTCCTCGTAGGGCAGGATCGAAGTCTCGAAGGTCCCGATCTTTTTGGAGACCGTAATGATCTCCTCCTTGTCGAAGCCGATCAGCGGCCGGAATACCGGCAGCGTGCACACCTCTCCCGTCACACCCAGCGCCGTCAGCGTCTGGGAGGCCACCTGGCCGATGCTCTCGCCCGTGATCAGGCCGAGGCACCCCGCTTTTCTGGCGAGCAGCTCCGCGATCCGCATCATGTAGCGCCGCATGATGATCGTCAGCTCATCGTGGGGACACTTCTGGTAAATGTAAAGCTGGATCTCCGTAAAGTTGATATTGTGCAGGCAGATCGGGCCCGTGTACACCGCCACTTCCCTGGCGAGGTCGATGACCTTCTGCAGGGCGCGCTCGCTGGTATACGGGGGCGCGTTAAAATAGACCGCGTCCAGCCTGACACCGCGCTTGGCGATCATATAGCCCGCCACGGGGGAATCGATCCCGCCCGAAAGCAGCAGCATGGCCTTGCCTCCCACGCCCACCGGAAGTCCGCCGGGACCGGGGATGGTCTCCGCATAGAAATAGATCTTCTCCCGCAGCTCCACTTCGATCATGATCTCGGGCGCGTGAACGTCCACGGACATGTCCGGGCACGCCTCGAGTATCGCGTGTCCCAGCTCCGCGTTGAGCTCCTGGGAATCCATGGGATAGCTCTTGTCCATCCGGCGCGTGTGCACCTTGAAGGTGCTCTTGCTCCCCGGGAACACTTCCTTTACGAAGTCCGCGGCCTTCGCCATCAGTTCCTCCGGCTCCACCAGGTCCGAGACGGCCACCGGGCAGATCCCCCAGATCCCGAATACATGGCTGAGCGCCTGCGTCACCTCTTCGAAATCGTAGGCGGACAGGCACTCCACGAAGATGCGCCCGTATGTCTTATGTACGGCAAAATTCCCCTCGCAGGGCTTGAGCGCCAGCTTGATCTGGCGCACCAGCGCATCCTCGAAGACATGGCGGTTTTTCCCCTTTATGCCGATCTCCGCGTATTTGATCAAAAAACACTGGTATGTCATAACACCTTTTTCCTCTTTATGCGACTATTTTCTTCAGTGCCTCGTAAACTGTCTGAGAAAGGGCACCAGCTCATGCAGCGCGTACGCCGCCTGCTGCGCGTCCTCCATCGTGTTCATGACGGAAAAGCTCAGCCGGATCGTGCTGTCCAGATCCTCTCTCTTCATGCCGATCGCCGTGAGTGTATCCGAGATATGCGGGCGGTTGGTGGAGCAGGCGCTCCCCGAGGAGACGTAAACTCCTTTTTCCTCCAGCGCGTGCAGCAGCACTTCCGCGCGCACGCCGGGTACCGTGAGAGACAGAATGTGCGGCGCGCCCTCCCTGCCGGGCTGCCCGTTGACATAGATGCCGGGAATGTCCTGCACTGCGCCGGCCAGGTACTCCCGCATGGCAAAGAGCTTTTCCCTGTCCTCGTCAAGGTTCTCGTAAAGCGCCTTGGCGGCCTCGGCCATGCCGGCGATCCCGGGTACGTTCTCCGTGCCGGATCGCATGCCGCCCTGCTGTCCGCCGCCGAAGATCAGGTTCTGGAGCCTCACCTTTTCACCGCAGTACAAAAGTCCGACGCCCTTGGGACCATGGATCTTGTGCGCGCTCGCCGAGAGAAGATCCACATGCATCTTCCGGGGCAGGATCTGTGCCTTTCCAAAGCCCTGCACCGCATCCACGTGAAAGAGCGCGGACCGGTTTTTGCCCTTGATCCGCTCCCCGATCTCCGCGATCGGCTGCACGGACCCGATCTCGTTGTTGGTGTGCATCACGGAGACCAGGATGGTGTCCGGCCGCATGGCGTCCTCGACGTCCTGCGGTGAGACGGTCCCGTACCGGTCCACCGGCAGATACGTGACGGAGAAGCCGATCTTCTCCAGAAACCGCATGGATTCGAGCACCGCCGGGTGCTCGATCGCCGTCGTGATCAGGTGCTTTCCTTTTCTCTGTGATGCCAGCGCGCCGCCTATGATTGCGATATTGTCGGATTCCGTCCCGCAGGAGGTAAACAGCAGCGTCTTCTCCGGCACCTTCAGGATGCCGGCCAGTGTCCCCGCTGCCTCTCGGATGATCTTCTCCGCCTCCACGCCCCTGTGGTGCATGCTGGACGGATTGCCGTACTCCTCCAGGCTGATCCGGTGCATCAGGCCCGCCACCTCGGGAAAACATCTCGTCGTGGCGGAATTGTCAAGATATGCCTCTCTCATAGTATTTCTCTAACTTTCTCTTTACACTCTGTACTCTCAGGTGATCTCAAACCGGTAAATGAGCCAGGAAAGCACCACCATAGCCGCAGTCTCCGTGCGGAGGATCCGCCTTCCCAGGGAGATCGGCCTGATCCCGTTTTCCTTCGCCAGCTCCACCTCGCCGGGCGCGAAACCGCCCTCCGGCCCGATGAAGACTGCCGCGGTCTGCCCCGCCTCCATCTTCTCCAGGATCCCGCGCGTCGAGCCGTCATCCTCCTGCAGTTCATAGGGGATGAGCCTGACCTGCGCCGCCTCGCGGGCGATCTTTACCGCCTCTGCCATCGTCACGGGCTCGTGGACGAGCGGCAGAATGCCGCGGCGGCTCTGCTGGGCCGCGGACTCGGCGATGGTCTGCCATCTCTGGGCGCGCTTTTTCTTCTTTGCGCCGTCAAGCCGCACGACGCAGCGCTCCATCTCCACGGGATAGATCTCCGCGGCGCCCAGTTCCACTGCCTTCTGCACGATGAGATCCATTTTGTCGGATTTGGGAAGGCCCTGGAACAGGATCACCCGCACGGGCAGTTCCGCGCCGGCCTCCTTGAAAAAGCGCAGACTGCAGCGCACCTGCGCGTCCGTGATCTCCTCGATCGCATAGCGGTATTCGCGGCCGTCCGCCCCGTTGCTGACGCAGATCTCCTCCCCCGGTTTCATCCGGAGCACGTTCTTTATGTGATTGACTTCCTGTCCGGTGATGGTGATGTACCGGGCGTCCGCGCCGGCCGTCCCTTCAAATATATGAAGCATAGTTCCCCCGTGACCGCGTCACATTTTCTTTCCTACGACGCAGCGCCACTCGCCCTGCGCCGTGATGCTCACGATCTGCAGTCCCTCATCCCGCATGGCCTGGGCGACGCTTTCCTCTCTGCCCTCCAGGATGCCGGACGTGATGTATACGGCTCCCGGCTTCATGCAGCGCACTGCCTGCGGCGTGAGCGGAAGGAGCACGTCGGGCAGGATGTTGGCCGCGACGATGTCATAGCAGCCCTCTCCCACCTGCTCCTGCACGGCGGGATCGTCGATCAGGTTCCCCAGGATCACTTTCATGCGGCGCTCGTCCACGCCGTTGGTCCGGAGGTTGTCCGCGATGGCCGGGATCGTGCAGGGATCGAGATCCGTCCCCACCGCCGAGCGGATCCCCAGCATCAGCGCCAGGATGGAGAGTATGCCGCTCCCGGTCCCGACGTCCAGCATCACCGTGTCCGGCGTGAGGTACTTGCGGATCTCACGGATGCAGAGCTGCGTGGTCTCGTGCATGCCTGTGCCGAAAGCCGTTCCGGGATCGATGTGGAAGGTGAGCGCCGGCGTCCGCGCCTCGTCCTCCTGCTTCTCCCAGGACGGGATCACGAGAATGTCGTCGATCCAGAACTGGTGGAAATACTCCTTCCAGTTGTTGATCCAGTCGACGTCCTCCGTCTCCCCGATCGTGACGGTCCCTTCCCCGATCTCATCGCAGAACTGCCTGCACTGCGCGATCACGTCCAGCATGGCCTGCCTCACCTGTTCGGGATCCTGCGCCGCGCCGTCCACCAGGACCTTTCCGTCCTCCGTCTCTTCCAGATAAAAACTCAGCATGGCTGTCCCGTCGTCCTCTCCGCTCTCGGGTAGAATGTCGACGAACATCTGCTCCTTTTCTGCGGCCGTCAGCGGCACGTGATCCTCGATCTGCGCGCCGTAAAGCCCGATATCCTGCATCATGCTCACGAGAATGTCCTCCGCGGCCGTCCTCGTGCGCACCCTGAAACGCATCCACTTCATAATCTTCCCTTCACCCGTCTTGTACGGTCTGTCTTTACTGCTTATATAGGCAATAGGATAACACCAATCCCCTATAAAAATCCACATTTTTCGTAACGGCCGTTTCTGCCGTGCGCAAAAAGACTGCCGCACCGGTTTTTCTCCCTCCGGTGCGGCAGTCCCTCGGGACCGCTCAGCTCTTCCAGAACTTCTTTCTTCTCTGTTCCCTGTTTCCGCCCTTGGCGCCCTTTCCGCCCTTGGCGTCCGTATCCTTCTGCGCGCGCTCCGCCTCGTTCAGGGTATCTCCCGTCAGCGCGTCGAACTGCCGCAGGAGCTCTTTCGCCTCTTTGCTGAGTTTTTGCGGCACATCCACCACCAGCGTGACGTAGTGGTCGCCCCGCACGGAACTGTCTCGGATGGTCGGCACGCCTTTTCCCTTGAGGCGGATCCTCGTATCCGTCTGCGTCCCGGCCTTGACGTCGTAGATCACTTTGCCGTCCACCGTGTCGATCACGATGCTGCCGCCCAGCGCCGCGACCGCGTAGGAGATCCTGACCTCCGAGAAAATATGATAATCCTGCCGCATAAAGACAGGGTGGTTCTCCACGATGACCTCCACGAGGAGATCGCCGCGGGGGCCGCCGCCCGTGCCGGGTTCGCCCTTGTCCCGGATCCTTACGCTCTGTCCGTTGTCAATACCGGCGGGAATGGAGACTTCTATGGTCTTCCTGCTGGAAATGTAGCCCGCGCCGCCGCAGTCGGGGCACTTGTCCTCGATGATCTTGCCGGAGCCGCTGCAGTCCGG
The DNA here is from genome assembly GCA_017405805.1 of Lachnospiraceae bacterium. GTDB lineage: Bacteria > Bacillota > Clostridia > Lachnospirales > Lachnospiraceae > CAG-791. Next base: position 2,330 of record JAFQZU010000004.1, on the reverse strand, counting down.
GCAGGTCTGCACGTTGCGGACCGTCCCGAAGAAGGACTGCTGGGTGAACACCACCTGGCCCTTGCCGCCGCACTTGGGACACATCTTGGGGCTGGTCCCCGGCTTGCAGCCGGTGCCGCCGCACTTGGGGCAGGGGTCCTTGAGGTTGAGCGTGATCTCCTTCTTTACGCCAAAAACGGCCTCCAGGAAAGTGATCCGCAGACTGGTGCGGACATTCGCGCCCCGCATCGGGCCGCCTGACGGGCCCCTTCTGCCGCCGCCGAACATATCGCCGAACAGATCCCCGAAAATATCTCCGAAATCCATGCCGCTGAAGTCAAAGCCGCCGTGTCCGAAGCCGCCCGTCCCGTCAAAAGCCGCATGCCCGAACTGGTCGTACTGTCTTCTCTTCTCCGCGTCGCTGAGGATGGCGTATGCCTCCGAAGCCTCCTTGAACTTGGCCTCCGCGTCCTTATCCCCGGGATTCATATCGGGATGATACTTCTTTGCCAGCTTGCGGTACGCCTTCTTGATCTCTTCCTCTGAGGCGTCTTTCCCCAGGCCGAGCACTTCGTAGTAATCCCGTTTCTGTTCTGCCATATCTCTCTTCTAACCTTCCCCGCACTCGCTCCGCGCTGTCCTTCTGCCACAGACTGCCCAGACCGCACGCGGCGGTCTGGGCAATCCTGCTTTTATCTCGATTTATAACTGCTCTGCCCCTGGCGGGGCCGTATCATTCATCTGACCAGGCGATCAGACCTCTCTGTAATCTCCGTCCACTACGTCGTCGTCGTGGGGCGCGCTGCCTGCGCCATTGCCGCCCATATCGGGGCCCGCGCCCTGGGCGCCGCCCTGTGTGTTCTGGTACATCTGGGCAAACAGTGCCTGCGCGTCGTTCATCAGCTTTTCCTTGCCGCTCTTGAGCGCGTCGATGTCAGCGTCGCTGATATCCATCTGATCCTTGGTCCTGTCGAGCACTGCCTTCAGGTCGGCGATGTCCGCCTCCACCGTGCTCTTCTGGCCGCCGTCGATCTTGTCGCCGGCTTCCTTCAGGGCCTTCTCGGTCTGGAAGACGATGGAGTCCGCTTCATTTCTTGCGTCGACTGCCTCTTTGCGCTTCCTGTCCTCGGCCTCGAACTGCGCAGCCTCCTTGACGGCTTTCTCGATGTCCTCGTCGGACATGTTGGAGCCCGCCGTGATGGTGATGTGCTGCTCCTTGCCGGTGCCCAGATCCTTGGCGGATAAGTTCACGATGCCGTTCTCGTCGATGTCGAATGTGTCTTCGATCTGCGGCACGCCGCGCATTGCGGGCGGGATGCCGTCCAGTCTGAACTGGCCCAGGGACTTGTTGTCCCGCGCGAATTTACGCTCGCCCTGGAGCACGTTGATATCCACTGCCGTCTGATTGTCCGCCGCCGTGGAGAAGACCTGGCTCTTCTTGGTGGGGATGGTCGTATTTCTCTCGATCAGAGGGGTCGCGATGCCGCCCATGGTCTCGATGGACAGGGTCAGCGGCGTGACGTCCAGAAGAAGGATGTCGCCTGCGCCCGCATCGCCCATCAGTTTGCCGCCCTGGATGGCCGCGCCGATGGCGACGCACTCGTCGGGGTTCAGTGTCTTGGAGGGCTCGTGGCCGGTCAGCTGCTGCACCTTATCCTGCACGCAGGGAACTCTGGTGGAGCCGCCTACCAGAAGGACCTTGCCCAGGTCCGCGTTGGTCAGGCCCGCATCCTTCATGGCGTTGCGCACGGGGATGGCGGTCTTTTCTACCAGATCGCTGATCAGCTCCTCGAATTTCGCCCTTGTGAGGTTCATGTCGAAGTGCTTGGGGCCCTCTGCGGTCGCCGTGATGAAAGGCATGTTGATATTGGTGGTCGTGGCGCTGGAAAGCTCCTTCTTGGCCTTCTCCGCCGCTTCCTTCAGTCTCTGGAGCGCCATCTTGTCCTTGGAGAGGTCCACGCCCTCTGCCGCCTTGAACTCGCGCACCATCCAGTCGATGATCCTCTGGTCAAAGTCGTCGCCGCCCAGACGGGTGTCGCCGTTGGTGGAGAGCACTTCGATGACGCCGTCGCCGATCTCGATGATGGACACGTCAAAAGTACCGCCGCCCAGGTCATAGACCATGATCTTCTGCTCTTTTTCGTTGTCGAGGCCATATGCCAGCGCAGCCGCCGTAGGCTCGTTGATGATCCTCTTGACGTCCAGTCCGGCGATCTTGCCTGCGTCCTTGGTCGCCTGCTTCTGTGCGTCTGAGAAGTAAGCAGGAACAGTGATAACTGCCTCTGTTACCTTCTCGCCGAGATATGCTTCAGCGTCAGCTTTCAGCTTTGCAAGGATCATAGCGGAGATAT
>JAFQZU010000040.1 GCA_017405805.1 Lachnospiraceae bacterium | reverse complement strand
GGACTCAGCTAGATAGATTATCTTAGTGGAGGTTTAGCAGAATCTTAACTTGCTATATATCTTGATTTCATGTTTCTTATTAGTAGATTTCGCTTCTGGTGACTTGAAGTGTCCCGATATTTTTTGATTTTTAGCAGAAGCTCTCAGCTAATCCCTAAGGAATCTAGAATAGTAGCAGAGTCCATCCTCAGCTAAGCCTCAAGGGAACTAAAGAAATAGCAAAGCCCCTCAGCTAATCCCAAGGAATCAAGAATGATAGCAGAGCCCCACCTCAGCTAAGCCCCAAAAAAGCCAAAAAAATAGCAGAAAATGCCTTCAACTAATCGCTTGACATTTCAGAAAGGATGTAATACACTACAGAAGTGCCTTGCGGAAGACCCCTTTAGCAAGGTAGAAACGGAACCGTAGCTCAGCTGGGATGAGCGTTCGCCTCACACGCGAGAGGTCACGAGTTCGAGCCTCGTCGGTTCCACTGTCGCTGTCGATCTCAGAGTATCAAAGCGGCACAATTTAATATGAGATGGAACCGTAGCTCAGCTGGGATGAGCGTCCGCTTGACGTGCGGGAGGTCATGGGTTCGAGCCCCGTCGGTTCCACGAATAGGACTTGCGAAAGACGCAGGTCCTTTTTTAATATTTTTTTTATATTTTTTAAAAGGAAATTCAAGAACTGTGCGGAATAGAATAAGTAGGATAATGTCATGTAACCAATCTGCAATATTATCTGTTAGTACTTCAGGACATGAAAAGCCGCGTTTTTTCGCATATGAGGCATATCATTGACGATCAGAGAAGAGCTTGAAATAAGGGAAGAAGAGATCCTTGCACCGTGGGCGTCGCTTTCCGTGCGCTCGAGGGGAAGGAATAAGCCGGAGGAACAGTGTGACATCCGGCCTGTTTTTCAGCGCGACAGGGATCGGATCCTGCACAGTAAGTCGTTCCGGCGGCTCAAGGATAAGACGCAGGTGTTTTTGTCGCCCAACGGGGATCATTACCGGACTAGGATGACGCATACGCTGGAGGTGTCCCAGAATGCCAGGACCATCGCCAAGGCGCTGCGCCTGAACGAGGATCTGGTGGAGGCGATCTCGCTGGGACATGATATCGGGCACACGCCTTTCGGGCATGCGGGGGAGCGCGCGCTCAACCGTGTCTGCGACGAGGGGTTTCGGCACAATGAGCAGAGTCTGCGGATCGTGGACATTCTGGAGAAGGACGGCAAGGGCCTGAACCTGACGATGGAAGTGCGGGACGGGATCCTCAATCACCAGACCGCGGGCATGCCGTTTACGCTGGAGGGGCAGATCGTCCGCCTCTCCGACAAAATCGCATACTTCCACCACGACATGGACGACGCCATCCGCGCCGGGATTCTGACGGAGGAGGATATGCCGGACGCCATCACGGAGGTGCTGGGGCACACGCTGGGCGAGCGGCTGGATCATTTTATTCACGACATCATCACGTCCAGCAGGGGAAAGCCTGTGATCACCATGTCGGAAGATGTGGCGCAGGCCATGAAGGATCTGCGAAGGTTCATGTTCGAGCGGGTTTACACCAATCCGGCGGCCAAGTCCCAGGAGAGCCGCGCGGAGCATCTGGTGGAGGCGCTCTACGAGTACTATATGGAGCATCCGGACGAGATGCCGGCGCTGCAGAGAAGGATGATGGAAGAGGGTACGAGCCGGAGCCGGGCGGCCTGCGACTGGATCAGCGCCATGTCGGACCGCTATGCCATACAGCGGTATGAGGAGCTGTTCGTGCCCAGAAAGTGGTCCGTGCTATAAAAGGGGTCGATTCTTAGAATATGTACTATCCTGACGAAGTAGTCGAGGAGGTGCTGCGCAGCAACAATATTGTCGACGTGGTGTCTTCCTACGTGCACCTGAAAAAACAGGGCAGCAATTATTTCGGGCTGTGCCCGTTTCATAATGAGAAGACCGGGTCCTTTTCGGTGTCGGAGCCTAAGCAGATGTTTTATTGTTTTGGCTGCGGCGCGGGCGGAAACGCGGCCACCTTCCTGATGAAATATGAGAACTACAGCTTTCAGGAGGCCCTGCAGACCCTGGCGGACCGGGCCGGGATCAAGCTCCCCGAGGTCAATTACAGCGAGGAGGCCAGAAAGCGGGAGGAGCACAGAAAGCTCTTGATGGCCGTCAACAAGGAGACGGCGATCTATTACTACAAGCTCCTGCGCTCGCCCAAAGGGCGGAAAGGCCTCGCCTACCTTGTGGAGAGGCAGCTGACGCCGGAGACCATCCACGCCTTCGGGCTTGGATTTGCGGACGGCGCCGGGAATGACCTGGTCGCCCATCTTCGCAGCAAAGGGTTTTCCGACGATGTGATCCTGGAGGCGGGGGTGGCTGTTTTTGACGAGAAAAGGGGCATCCACGACAAGTTCTGGAACCGAGTCATGTTTCCGATCCAGGATCTGCGGGGACAGGTGATCGGTTTTGGCGGGCGCGTCATGGGAGACGCGAAGCCCAAGTACCTGAACTCGCCGGAGACGGCGGTCTTTGACAAGAGCCGCAACCTGTACAGGCTCCACCTGGCCAAGCGGTCGAAGGCGAACGAATGGATCCTGTGCGAGGGGTATATGGACGTGATCGCCATGCATCAGGCCGGCTTTACGCAGGCGGTGGCTTCGCTCGGAACCTCCTTTACGGAGGGGCAGGCGGCCCTGCTCAAGCGATACGTCACAACGGTGTGTCTCGCCTACGACAGCGACGAGGCAGGCGTACGGGCGTCGCGGCGAGGGATCGGCATTCTGGACTCGGCCGGCATCAATGCGAAGGTCATCAACATGCGTCCCGCCAAGGATCCGGACGAATTCATGAAGCGGTTCGGAAAAGAGGCCTTCCGGGAGCGGATCCGCGACGCGGAGAACAGCTTTTTCTTCGAGGTGCGCATGATGGAGGGCCAGTACCGGATGGACGATCCGGCCCAGAGAACGGCCTTTCACCGTGCTATCGCGGGCAAACTGTGCGCCTTCGAGGACGAGATCGAACGGGACAATTATATACGCGAAGTCTGCGCACGCTACCGGATTTCGGAGGAAGCGCTCAGAAAGTCGGTGGCCTCCTACAGAAGGGTCGGCGGAGGGAATCCTTCCTACGGAAGAGCCGGTGTGACGGATTCTTCCTACGGTAAAAGCGGGGGAGGCAATCCGCGCAGGCAGCAGAGCGTATTGGACGGACAAGGGGACGGGAACATCCCCGGCGATATCCCCGGCGGCGAGCAGAGACGCCGGAACGAACGCAAAGATACGGCGGCGGGGCGGGCCCAGCGGTGCCTGCTCACGTGGATCGCCGATGAGCCCTCTGTTCTGACGGCGGTGAGGCCGTATGTGGGGGCGGAGGATTTTGACGAGGGGATCCTGAGGAAGACCGCGGAGTACCTGTTCGGCGCGCTGGAGAGCGGCGCGGGGCAGGGGTGCGTCGCGGCCGTGATCGGGCAGTTTGCCGACGAAAAGGAGCAGGAAGCCGCGGCGGGGATCTTTCAGGAGCACCTGAAGGGGATCACCGAAAAGCGCGACCGCGAGCGGGCGCTGCGGGACCTTGTGTATACCGTCAAAAATGATGCCTTCCGAAGGCTGATGCAGTCGCCGGAGCCGCCCTCCATGGAGGAGATGCTGCGGGCCAAGAGAGAGCTGGAAAAAGCAGGGCAGGCCAAATTCGCCCTTTGAGATGAAAGGAAAGCAAATGGCTAAGGATAATCAAAAAAACAAAGAGACCGACAACATCACTCCCGAGGAGTTCCTCAGGCGGATCGATCACCTTGTGGAAAAGGGCAAGACCAAGAAGAACATGATCGAGGAGCACGAGATCCGCGAGGAAATGCACGACATCGATCTTGACGACGAGCGCTACGATCTGGTCGTCCAGACGCTTGAGGGCCATGGGATCGACGTGATGCAGGTCCGCGAGGAGGAGGACGATGTGCCCGACGAGGAGCTCCTCATCATCGAGGACAATCCCGAGGACACGGACGTCAGCATGATGGACCTGTCCGTGCCGGACAGTGTCAATATCGAGGATCCGGTCCGCATGTACCTCAAGGAGATCGGCAAAGTGCCGCTCCTTACGGCTGAGGAGGAAAAAGAACTGGCCATGCGCATGGAAGAGGGGGACGAGGAGGCCAAAAAGCGTCTTGCCGAAGCAAACCTCCGTCTCGTCGTCAGCATCGCGAAGCGCTACGTCGGCCGCGGCATGCTTTTCCTTGACCTGATCCAGGAGGGGAACCTTGGCCTGATCAAGGCGGTCGAGAAGTTCGACTTCCGCAAGGGCTTTAAGTTCTCCACTTATGCGACATGGTGGATCCGCCAGGCCATCACCCGCGCCATAGCGGACCAGGCCAGGACCATCCGCATTCCCGTGCATATGGTGGAGACCATCAACAAGCTGGTACGTGTCAGCAGACAGCTCCTGCAGGAGCTGGGGCGCGAACCTACTCCCGAGGAGATCGCCGAGAGAATGGAGATCCCCGTTGAGAGAGTGCGCGAGATCCTCAAGATCTCCCAGGAACCCGTCTCTCTGGAGACGCCCATCGGCGAGGAGGAAGACAGCCATCTGGGCGACTTCATTCAGGACGACAACGTGCCCGTGCCCGCGGAAGCTGCGGCCTTCACACTGCTGAAGGAACAGCTGGTGGAGGTGCTCAGCACGCTGACGGAGAGAGAGCAGAAAGTGCTGCGCCTGCGCATTGGCCTGGACGACGGCCGCTCCCGCACGCTGGAGGAAGTGGGCAAGGAGTTCAACGTCACCCGTGAGCGTATCAGACAGATCGAGGCGAAAGCCCTGCGCAAGCTCCGCCATCCCTCCCGCAGCCGCAAGCTGAAGGACTATCTGGACTGATGGGCACAGGCGACACCGGAATGGGCACAGGTGACACCGGCAGAGGCTCAGGCGACACCGGCAGGGAGGCAGTGCGGCTGTCCCCCAGGCTGACGGCCATCGCCGACATGGTCAGCCGGGGCACGACGATCTGCGACGTGGGGTGCGACCACGCCCACATTCCGATCTATCTCCTGCAGGAAGGCAGGATCCGGGGCGCGCTCGGCATGGATGTCATTCCGGGCCCTTTGCAGAAGGCGCGGGAGAACCTGGAGCGGTACGGCTATGGATCGCTGACGGCGCTGCGCATGTCGGACGGTCTCGACGCCTATGTGCCGGGAGAGGCGGAGAGCCTTGTGATCGCCGGCATGGGAGGCCGGATCATGAGAAAGATCCTCCTTCGCGAACCCGGCAAAACAAAATCCTTCCGCGAACTGATCCTGCAGCCCCAGGCAGATCCGGAGCAGGTGCGCATGGCACTGCAGGAGCTGGGATTTGTCATCGACGGCGAGCGTATGCTGCGGGAGAGAAACAAGTATTACGTGGTCATGCACGCCGTACCGGCGGTGCCGGCGGCGGAAGGAGATCCTGCGTGCGGGATGACGGAGGCCGAGCTTCGTTTCGGGCCGGTCCTTCTGCGCAGAAGGGATCCGGTGCTGAAGAGCTTTTTGCAGTGGAGGCTGAGCGTGCAGGACAGAATCCTGGCTTCCGTGGCAGCCGGCGGCGCAGATGCCGCGAAGAACGGGGCGGCGCAGAGCGAGTCTGCGCAGAATGAGGCGGCGCTCAGCGCGCTGGAAGAGGCCGCACGGAAAGCGGAGGCGGGGAAGGCGCTGATTCTGGAAGCGCTCCGCGTATACGAGGGGTAACGAAAAAAATGCTTTTATCGGAGATCATAGCAGCGCTGCGGGAACTGTGCCCGGACACCTTTGCCATGTCCTGGGACAACGTGGGACTGCAGTGCGGAAGGACGGGCAAGGAAGTAAAGAAGATCGCCCTGGCGCTGGATGCGACGTCGGAAGTGATCGAGAAGGCCATCGCGGAGGGGGCGGACCTCATTCTGACCCACCATCCGCTGCTTTTTGGCGGGATCAAGCATGTGACGGACGAGGATTATACCGGAAAGCGGATCCTGCGCCTTCTGCAGGCGGACGTGGCCTGCTATGCGATGCATACGAATTTTGACGTGCTTGGGATGGCGGACGCCGCGGCAGACCTTCTGCAGCTCTCGGACAGGGAGGTCCTGGAAGTCACCTTCGAGGACGATGTGTCCGTGGAGGGCTTTGGCAGAGTCGGGATCCTTCCGGACAACATGACGCTGCGGGAGTTGGCCCAGAAGACGGCGGAGGTCTTTTCCCTGGAGCACGTGCAGTATTACGGGGATCCGGACCAGACGGTCATCACCTGCGCGATCCTTCCCGGGTCGGGCAAGGACGAGATCGGACACGCTCTGCGGGCCGGGGCGGACGTGATGATCACGGGCGACATCACACACCACGTGGGGATCGACGCCTGTGAAAAGGGGATCAGCCTGATCGACGCCGGACACTACGGCGTGGAGAAGATCTTCATCCCCTACATGAAGGAATATCTGGAGAGAGAGATCCCGCAGGTGGAGATCATATCGGCGGACTGCGGTGCGCCGTTCCACAGCATTTAATGAAACGGAGGTCAGCATGCCTACAGTTATGATCGGCGGCGTGATGAAACAGTACGCCAAGGGAACAACATTTGAAGCCATCGCAAAAGAATATCAGGCAAAGTACAACGGCACGATCGCACTGGTGAATCTCAACGGAAAGATGAAGGAGCTGAGCAAAAAGCTTGAAAAGGACGGCGCGCTCCGCTTCATCACGACGGCAGAGAGCTCCGGACACAACGCCTACACGCGGACGGCGCTCATGATGATGGTCAAGGCGGTCAACAACATCCTGCACTCGTCGGGCAAGGAAGTGCATCTTCGCATTGAATTCGCGATGGGAAACGCTTTCTTCTGCACAGTTCACGGCGGGATCCGGGTCACGCCCGATTTCGCGGGTAAAGTGGAACAGGAGATGCGCTCGATGAGCGAGAAGTCCATCCCGATCATCAAGAAGACCTATCCCAGCGACGACGCGCGGGAGCTCTTCCGCAGGCAGGGGATGAACGACAAGGAAAAGCTCTTCCACTTCCGCAGGGGCTCCACCATCAATGTCTATAACCTGGAGGGGTTCTACGACTATTTTTACGGGTACATGCTGCCCACCACGGGTTATGTCACCAAATTCGCGGTGCAGGAGTACCACGGCGGTCTGATCCTCAATCTTCCCCCGCAGGACAATCCCACGGAGCTCGAGCCCTTCGTCGAGCAGAAGAGCCTGTTCGAGCAGCTGATGCTCTCCACGGAGTGGGGGGCTCTCATGGGAATCAGCACGGTGGGAGACCTGAACAAGTCGATCTGCTCGGGCGGCCTCAACGACATGATCCTTGTGCAGGAGGCACTGCAGGAGCGCCGGATCGGCGATATCGCGGAGATGATCTACAACCGCAAGAACGTGAAGTTCATCCTGGTCGCGGGACCCAGCTCTTCCGGAAAGACGACCTTCTCCCACAGGCTGTCGGTCCAGCTCCGGTCCTTCGGGATCCGGCCGCACATCATCAGCATGGACGACTATTTCCTGAACCGGGAGAACACGCCCATCGATATCGACGGGAACTATAATTTTGACGTGCTGGAGGCGCTGGACCTCGATCTGTTCAACGCGGATATGAGCGACCTTCTCGAGGGCGAGACCATCGAGATGCCCACCTTCGATTTCAAGGCCGGCAAAAAAGTATACAAAGGCCGCTTCCTCAAGCTGGAATCCAAGGACGTGCTGATCATCGAGGGCATCCACGGACTCAATCCCAAGGCCACCGCAGAGCTTCCCGACGAGAACAAGTTCAAGATCTATATCAGCGCCATGACGAGCCTCAATATAGACGAGCACAACTGGATCCCTTCGAGGGACGTCCGGCTCCTTCGCAGGCTCGTGCGGGACGCGCGCACGAGGGGCAATACCGCGCAGATCACCCTCAACGGGTGGAGAAAGGTAGTGGACGCGGAGGACGAGTTCATTCTGCCCTATCAGGACAGCGCGGACGCGGTCTTCAATTCGCTCCTGATCTATGAGCTCGCCGTGATCAAGCAGTTCGCGGAGCCGCTCCTTTTCAATGTCAGCCAGAACGAGCCGGAATTCTACGAGGCCAAGAGGCTTCTCAAGTTCCTGGAGTATTTCGTCGGCGTGGATACGGCCTCCGTGCCCAACAATTCCCTCTGCAGAGAGTTCGTGGGAGGCGGCTGCTTCGGACTGTAAAACTAAATTTGACTTTAGGGAAAAGCGGATATAAAATAACAGTTTAGGTAAGTCTGGCGGGTGATCGCAGCTGCAGGTCCCGAAAGGGCGCAGGTGAGGAAAGTCCGGGCTTCGCAGGGCAGGATGCCGGATAACGTCCGGTGGAGGTGACTCCCAGGAAAGTGCAACAGAAATATACCGCGTCGGCCCGGCCGGCGTAAGGGTGAAAAGGCAGTGTAAGAGACTACCGTCGTCGTGGTAACACGGCGAGCCATGTAAACCCCATCCGAAGCAAGACCGAAACGGGGACTATGGGCCGGCCCGGTCCGTTCCCGGGTGGGTCGCTCGAGGCTGTCGGCGACGGCAGTCCTAGATAGATGATCATCCAAGACATAACCCGGCTTACAGCCAGACTTACCGTTTTAAAACATACGTATTGATAGGGAATGCGCCGCCTGCGTATTCCGGAAAGAGGTTAGTCATGACGAAAATAGATATTGTCTCCGGATTTCTCGGAGCGGGCAAGACAACATTGATCAAAAAGCTCCTGAAGGACGCTCTGGCCGGGACAAAGGTTGTCCTGATCGAGAATGAATTCGGCGAGATCGGCATCGACGGCGGTTTCCTCAAGGAATCCGGGATCGAGATCCGTGAGATGAATTCCGGCTGCATCTGCTGCTCCCTGGTGGGCGATTTCGGCACTTCCCTGCGGGAAGTCATGAACACCTATCAGCCCGAGCGCATCCTGATCGAGCCCTCCGGCGTCGGCAAGCTCTCCGACGTCATGAAGGCCATCAACGACGCGGCGGAAGGCTCCCAGATGGAGCTGTACAGCGCCGTGGCGGTCGTGGATGCTTCCAAGTGCAAGATGTATATCAAGAATTTTGGCGAGTTCTTTGTCAACCAGATCTCCTATGCCGGCACCATCGTGCTGAGCAGGACCGATAAGATCAGCGACGCCAGGATCGAGGAGTGCGTGGAGATCCTGCGCGGCTACAACGAGAAGGCGACCATCATCACAACGCCCATCGCGGAGCTCGACGGAAAGCAGATCCTGGATACCATCGAGGGTACGTCCGACCTGCAGAAGCAGATGCTCGAGGAGGCCATGAACGAGCCAGACGAGGAGGAGCACGAGCATCACCATCATCACCATGATCATGACGAGGATGAGGAGGAGCACGAGCATCACCATCATCACCATGATCATGACGAGGATGAGGAGGAGCACGAGCATCACCATCATCACCATGATCATGACGAAGATGAGGAGGAGCACGAGCACCATCATCATCACGACCACGACGAGCACGCGGAGCCTGAGGTGGACGAAGAGGGCAACACGGTCTATCATTCCCATGACCACCAGCACCACCATCATCACCATCACGGCCATGACGCGGACGAGGTCTTCGGGAGCTGGGGCATGGAGACGCCCGGCAAGTATACGGAGGAAGAGATCCGCGGCATCCTGGCGGCACTCGACGATTCCGAAAAGTACGGCATGGTGCTTCGCTCCAAGGGCATGCTGCCCACGCCCGAGGGCACGTGGATCCATTTCGACTATGTTCCCGAGGAGACCGAGGTGCGCACCGGCGCGCCCGATGTCACGGGCAAGATCTGCGTGATCGGGGCAAAACTGGACGAAGAGGCGCTGGCAAAGCTGTTCAAGAGACAGGCCTGAGCCGTCCCGACAGCGTGTGAAGCGATTTATCAGGAGGGTTCCCCTATATGAAACCGGTTTATGTCATCAATGGTTTTCTGGACAGCGGAAAGTCATCATTTTTCTCTTACACCATCGGTCAGCCCTACTTTCAGACTTCGGGCACGACGCTTCTGATCCTCTGCGAAGAGGGAGAAGTGGAGTATACCGACAAGCTCCTGAAGCAGACGAAGACCGTGGTGGAGAAGTTTGAGGATGAGGAGGACCTGACTCCCTCGGCCATGATGGCCCTGGAGGTCAAGTACCGCCCCGAGAGGATCCTCATCGAGTACAACGGGATGTGGAATTTCAAGAATTTCCGTCTTCCCAAGGCCTGGAGGCTGGAGCAGCAGATCACGACCATCGACGCCTCCACCTTCGCCATGTATTACACCAATATGCGCTCTCTCCTTGCGGAGCAGCTCCGCAACTCCGAGCTGATCATGTTCAACCGGTGCGACGGAATCGACGAGAAGACGCTCATGAACTACAAGCGCAACGTCAAAGCCATCAACCAGTCAGCCGAGCTCGTCTTCGAGGACCAGAACGGAGAGATCGATATGACGTCGGAAGAAGACCTTCCCTTCGATGTCCATCAGGATCCCATCCGGCTCGAGGGGATCAATTACGGCATCTGGTATCTGGACTGCATGGAGCATCCCGACCGGTACCTTGGCAAAAAGGTCCGTTTCACCGGTATGGTCATGCATCCGGACGGCTTCCCCAGAGACTACTTTGTGCCCGGCCGTATGGCCATGACCTGCTGCGCCAACGACATGTCGTTTTTGGGATATGCCTGCGCGTGGAAGGACGCGTCCAGGATGCCCGAGAGATCCTGGGTGGACGTCACGGCCAGAGTGGCGGTGAGAGAGTTCAGCGAGTACGAAGGGGGAGAGGGGATCGTTCTGGATGCCCTGGAGGTGAGCAAGTCCAGGCAGCCGGAGGAGCCCGTCATCAATTTCTCCGCGTAAGCGCATCCTTAAAAAGACGTGAAAAAGGACCGGCCAGAGGGTATTGGCCGGTCCTTTATTATACATCTATTCTCTGCGGACAAGCGTCCGTATGTCCTGCTTACTGGAGCTTGTTGACAGCAGCAGCGAGACGGGAAACCTTACGGGCTGCAGTGTTCTTGTGCAAAACGCCCTTGTTGGCAGCGCTGCCTATGATTGAGGAAGCTTCCTTCAGGGCAGCCGCTGCTGCAGCCTGATCGCCGCTCTCCACCGCTGCGCGGACCTTCTTGACGGTCGTCTTGACAGAAGACTTCACGGCCTTGTTGCGGGCCTGTCTCTTGGCACTTGTAAGGATTCTCTTCTTTGCGGATTTAATATTAGCCATTATATACCTCCATCCGGGTGTTCATAATTCATTTCCGGTCTCTGCGCAGCCGCTTGCAGCATTGCCGGTTTCCTGTGCAGGGAAGAAGACACGAAACTTCCGATGCACATACAGTGTTATATTAGAAGAAGCATATTTGATTGTCAAGTTTTTTTCGATGCGTTATAATTTTGAATTGAATTTATGTATAAAACTGATTGGAGGGATTTGGATTATGCATATGGCAGACGCGCTTTTAGCTCCCGCTGTAGCAGCAACGATGTATGTGGCTTCCGGAACGGCTGCAGTAATATCCGTGAAGGAGCTCAAAAAAGACGATAACGCCGATAAGCTGCCCACGATGGCAGTGGCGTCCGCCCTCGTTTTTGCGGGACAGATGATCAACTACACCATTCCCGGGACAGGCTCCTCGGGACATATGTGCGGCGGCATGCTGCTCTCCGCCCTCCTGGGACCGCATGCGGGCTTTTTGTCCATGATCGTGGTCCTGACGATCCAATGCCTGTTTTTTGCCGACGGCGGATTGATGGCGCTGGGGGCCAATATATGGAATATGGCCTTCTACGGGTGTTTTGTCGGGTACTATCTGTTCTGGCGGCCGATCATGCGGAGCCGCCTCATGGACAAGTCCGGAGACAGGAACACGCGCCGCTTTGCGATCGCCCTTGCCTCCATCCTGGGATGTATCGTGACCCTGCAGATGGGTGCCTTCTCCGTGGTTTTGGAGACGACGATCTCGGGCATCACGGAGCTTCCTTTCACGGCCTTTTGCGCGCTGATGCAGCCCATCCATCTGGCCATCGGGCTGGTGGAAGGCCTGATCACTTCCGCGGTGCTCCTGTATGTATATGAAGCGAGACCGAAGATGCTTATGGATGTGGAGCTGACGCCTGCTGAGAAGGGCAGCCGACGGTCCCTGGGAGGCGTCATCGTGACCATCGCCCTTCTGGCAGTCCTGACGGGCGGCGTGCTCTCGCACTTTGCAAGCGAAAGCCCCGACGGCCTGGAGTGGGCCCTGTTCGGCAACGAAGAGGCCGGTTACAGCGCCAATATGGGACTGAACGAGGAGCATTACGGCGTGAGCAGCAGTGCGGCGGACACCGCGTCCGGCATCCAGGAAAAGACCTCCTTCCTGCCGGACTACGCCTTCAAAGACAGCGACAGCGCGGCGGGTACGACGGTGTCGGGCCTTGCCGGGAGTCTGATGGTGGCGGCGGCAGCAGCGGCGATCTGCGTGGCAGGACACTTCTTCCGCAGGAAAACGGGTGAGGGGCACGGGACAGCCTGACGGGGCGCCCGCCTGTCCCGGTGAGAGAACAGGAGACCGGTACGGCAGATGAATAAGATCGAGCAGTCCATCAGTGAACTGTATGAAATAGATGACCTTGCGGCGGGAAATTCCATGATCCACAGGCGCAGTGCCCTGGCAAAGCTCGCGGTCACGGTGCTCTATATCATCCTGGTCATGTCCTTTCACAAATACGATCTTCCGGGGCTTGTCCCCATGGTCTTTTATCCCGTGATCCTGTTCCAGCTGAGCGGAATTCCCGTCTCTTTGTGCTTTAAAAAGCTCCGGTACGTGCTGCCGGTCGTGTGCGCGGTCGGGATCGTCAATCCCTTTCTGGACAGGTCGCCGGTCCTTTATCTGGGCGGCGTCCCCGTCACGGGCGGGATGATCTCCTTTCTGACCCTCCTCTTAAAGGGCATATTCTGCCTGCAGGCCTCGTTTCTTCTGATCTCCACCACGCGGATCGAAGAGATCTGCGCCGCGCTCAGGAAGATCCGGGTCCCCTCTATGTTAGTGACGCTCCTCCTTCTGACCTATCGCTATGTGACGCTCATGGCGCAGGAGGTGCTCGTCATGACGCAGGCATACAGTCTGCGCGCGCCGGGACAGAAGGGGATCCACTACAGTGCCTGGGGGTCTTTTCTCGGCCAGCTCCTCATTCGCAGCAGGGACCGGGCACAGCAGCTCTACTCCGCCATGCTCCTGCGGGGCTACCGGGGAGAATTTCCTCATGCGCAGAGAGCGGCAGGCGGCTTTCCGGATATGGCCTATACCCTGGTCTGGACCGCTTTTTTACTGTTTCTACGATTCGTCGATCTGTCGACCCTCGCAGGAGGGCTCCTTATATAACAGCTTATGATAACTTTTGAAAATGTCTCCTTCTCTTACGGCAGCGCCGAAAAGCCTGTTCTCTCCAATATTTCCTTCTACATCGGAAGAGGAGAATCGGTGGGACTGATCGGCGCCAACGGGGCGGGAAAATCCACGGTCATGAAACTGCTGCTGGGTCTCTTGAAGGGAACCGGCAGGATCGTCGTGGACGGGAAGGAGGTCCAGGCGGACACGCTCTCTTACGTCAGGAAAAAACTGGGCTTTGTGCTGCAGAATTCCGATGACCAGATGTTTATGCCGACGGTCCTCGAGGATATGATGTTCGGTCCCCTCAACTACGGGGCGGACCGGAAGACCGCGGAGGAGGCGGCAGACCGGACCCTCGAACGGCTTGGGCTCATGTACCTGAAAAACAGGCATAATCACAGGCTCTCGGAAGGAGAGAAGAGGATGGCGGCCATCGCCACCGTGCTCGCCATGGAGCCGGAAGGACTGCTCATGGACGAGCCGACTGCTTCTCTCGATCCCTTTAACCGCAGGATCGTGATCGACACGATCAACGCGCAGCCCCAGACGAAGATCATCACGTCGCACGACCTGGATATGATCTGCGATACGTGCCCGCGGGTGATCCTGCTCAGCCGGGGAAGCGTTGAGGCGGACGGGCCGGCGGACGAGATCCTGCGGGACAGAGCGCTTTTGGAGAGATGTCATCTGGAGCTGCCCATCCGCTATCAGTTCCGGTAGGCGTCTTTAGTGGACATCCCTTTCCGTTTCGATTATACTTTTAATGTACTTTTTATATGCAAAATCCGAGGGACCACGGTATGAAACAGAAATTGGAACTTAAGCAGGTCCAGCGCCTTGAACTGGACATGCTGAAAATACTGGTGCGGATCTGTGAAAAACACGGACTCCGCTATTTTCTCGCGGGCGGAACGCTTCTGGGCGCCGTGCGGCACCATGGCTTTATCCCCTGGGACGACGATATCGACGTCCTGATGCCGAGAAAGGATTACGACTATCTCATCAAGTGCAGGGACGAGATCGAATCGAGCGGGCCCTATAAATTCTCCGCCTACGAGCTGGGCAACCTGAATTTCCCCTCCGCCAAGATCTACGACCTCCGCACCACGATCCGGAAGCAGTATGACGACGACGACACGGAGCAGAATCTCTGGATCGATATTTTTCCCATGGACGGCATGCCGGACGACGAGAAGGAACTGGCCCGGATCTACAGAAAGACCCTGGCGGACAAGCGCCTGCTCAGGCTCAAGGAGGCGAGGCTCGGCGAGGGCAAGACGGCGCTGCGGCGCAATATAAAGCCCCTTCTGAAAATGATGCTGCTCCCCATAAACAAGGACATGATCCTGGCGCACATAGCCAAGCTCAGCAGACGGCTCAGCGAGGACGAGTGCAATTATATCGGATATTACTGCGGCTACGGCCCCTGCGAGAGGATGCCCAAGCTTCCTTTCCTCAAGGAGACTTACATGCAGTTCGAGGACATGCAGGCGCGCGTGCCGGGCTGCTGGGACTACTATCTGAGGCGTCTTTACGGCGACTATATGACGCTGCCCCCCGAGGACAAGCGCGTCACCCACGACATGGACATCTGGATCGAGACGGACGAGGCGCACAAGGAACAGGAATAAAGGTATCGTATGAAGTATTTTACCCAGGAGCTCTGGGACGAAGAGGCGTTTCAGAGGACGGCCGGCAACAAGGCAAGGAATGACATATCGCAGATTCTGGAGGAGAACGGGTTTCAGGGGATCAGCGTGGCGGTATCCCCCAAGGACCGGCACAGCCAGAATCTCCTGCAGAAGGCGGCCTACCACGTCTATCTCCGCAATAAGTGGAAGGAGAGTCTCTCCGTGCTGCAGGCGGGCGACACTTTGCTGATCCAGTTTCCCATCGTACAGCATTCCGTTCTTCTCGAGAGCGTCATCGCCGGCGTGCGCAAAAGAGGCGTGAAGATCATTCTTTTGATCCACGATCTGGAGATCCTGCGCAGCGCCATGCGGACCGACGTCAGCAGGAGGGAGAAGATCCGCCTGCGCCTGGAGGAGGAGAGTCTTCTCAGGCAGTCGGACGCGCTGATCGTTCACAACGCGAAGATGCGGGAGGAGCTGGCCGGAATGGGATACGCCCGCGGCAAAATGGCGGTCCTCGGGATCTTCGACTACCTGATCCCCGAGACCGAAGAGGACAGGCGCTATGCAAAGACTTCCGCGGACGGTCCGCTCATCGTGGCGGGCGTGCTCAGAAGACACAAGGCGGCCTACGCCTATGCGCTGCCCGACGCCCCCCGCTACAATCTCTACGGCGTGGACTACGAGGGTGAGCCCAAAGAAAACGTGACTTATCACGGCTCTTTTCCCGCGGACGAGCTGCCGGGCGTCATGGAAGGGAGCTTCGGGCTTGTCTGGGACGGCGATTCCGTTACCACCTGCTCCGGCACCTACGGCGCGTATCTGCGGATCAACAATCCCCACAAGGTATCGCTCTATCTGGCTTCCGGCCTTCCGGTGATGATCTGGAAGGAGGCCGCGCTGGCGGAGTTCGTGAAGAAAAACGGCTGCGGCATCCCGGTGGGGAGTCTCGAAGAGATCCCTTCCGTTATGGACGAACTGTCGGCGCAGGAGTACGAGGCCCTCAGGGAAGGTGCGTGCAAAGTGGCGCGCAGGCTTCGGGCCGGCCGCTATACCATGCGCGCCGTGAACAAGGCGCTGGAGAGGATCGGAAACTGACCGCGGCCGGACGGCCGGAGGTGAAAGATGCATTTTTACAGAGCGCTATACGTCAGCCCCTCCATAGAAGATGTGGAGAGGGCCAAACAAAAGCTTCGCTGCGGGGCGGGCGACCCGACCCTTTATATCCTGGCGCTGTCCCCTGACAGCGCGAAGGAGGGCGGAAACCAGATCGAGTTCTTCCACAGCGCGGTCCTGCAGCAGCCCTATTACCGGAAGTATCCGCCGCTGATCATCGGTCTGGCGCGCGGCAGGAGCGAGTGCATCGGGCTGGTGGAAAGGATCCTGGCCGAGACATACAGGCACACCGGGGACTGGAATATCAGGCCTTACCTTTGTCCGAACGGCCTGGCTGATTTTGTAAACTGAAGGCTGGTGGTGACCATGACAATCATTCTGGCGGTCCTCAAGTGGATCGCGATCCTACTCCTGATCATACTGGCGCTGCTGCTTGTCATACTGCTGACGGTCCTGCTCGTCCCGGTGCGCTACCGCCTCCGGGGGAAGGTCAACGATCCCTACGAGCACGAAAAGGCGGAGTTCGCCCGCTGGAAGGACAGCGCGAACTGCACGGCCGAGGTGACATGGCTGCTGCGCGCCGTGATGGCCCGGATCCATTATCCGGAAAAAGAACTGAAGGATATGCTGGATATCCGGATCCTGGGGCGGCGGTTCCCGATCGAAAAGTTCCTCGGCAAAAAAGCCCCTCCGAAAGAGGAAAAAGAGGAGCCGGAGGAACAGGAGGAGAAGAAAGAGCTTCCGGAGCGGATCGAAGAGCTCCTTGAGAAGGCGGAAAACCTCCTGGATACAGTCGGCTATTACCACCGGGTCCTGACCGGGACCTGCGGGCGGCGCGCCATCGACGCCGTACTGTTTCGGCTGGGGGAGATCCTCCGCACCATAGCACCGAGCAGCTGGTTCCTGCGCGGCGCGGTCGGCCTGGGCGATCCCTATAATGGCGGCCGTCTCTGCGGCATCTGCAGCATGCTGTATCCCTTCGCGGAGGAGCGCCTGCAGATCGAGACCGTCTGGGAGGCATACCGGCTGGACCTGAACGGCAGCATAGAGGGCGGATTCCGTCTGGGAAGCATAGTTCGCAGCGCACTGCCGCTGCTCTTTGATAAGAATTGCAAGAAACTGTTGAAAAAGCTGCGGAGAGGGTACAGAAGAACCCAGGCGGCCAAGGCCGCACCGGCGCAGGAAAACGCATTGTCCGTACCGGCGGAAGAAAGAGGAGAAAATGGCTGAACACAACAACAATTTTAGCGCAGTTGTAAAATCTCTCATGGAGGGTGCCGAGGGCGTCCTTACATCCAAGACTGTGATCGGGGCACCTGTCAGGGTGGGAGATACCGTTCTGATCCCCCTCTCGGAAGTGTCGGTCGGCTGCGGCGCGGGCGCCAACGCAACGGACCACAAGGACAAGGGCGCGGGCGGCTTTGCGGCCAAGATGTCTCCCAGCGCAGTCCTGATCATGCGGGGCGGCACGACCAAGGTCGTGAACATCAAGGATCAGACGGCGCTGACGAAGGCAATCGATATGGTGCCGGAGATCATGGAACGGATCAGGAAGAAGGATGCTGTGATCTCGGAGGAAGAGGCTGTCAGAAAAGCGTTTCCGGATGATGAGGATGATGATTGAAGCTTATATTGCGCCGTGTATATGCCCCTTGGACCACTCCGTTTAAAGTCCGGCGGGGCATGAAAAAAGAAGGGAAGATCGGCGACGGTCATCCCTTCTTATTCATTTCTCTTCATAGAACCGGGTTTTGTCATGCGCGCTCAACTCTGCCGGAACGAAGGCAGCTTGTGCAGACATGAATTCTCTTCTTGGCACCATTCACATTGATGGCAACTTTCTGAACGTTGGAATTCCAGATACGGTTGGATCTTCTATGAGAATGGCTGACGTTATTCCCGAAATGGGCACCCTTGCCGCAGATATCACATTTCGCCATGGTAACACCTCCTAACATTCTATTTTGGGTCGACAACATTAACATATTAGCAAATTGCCTGCAGCATTGCAAGACTTATTTTTAAAGACATGTACATGGCTTTAATAACATCTTTGACACTCATTCCGTTTGTATGTATAATTTAATATGATTTTTTATGGGGTGAGAGCCCCGCTTGAGTTTTGGACTGGAACAGCGCCCCCTGCCCGCAGGGCAGAGTGCGCGGAAAGAGAGAGATTGAATGAAGTCACCAAACCTGAATATGCATATGGGAAAGGTCACAGTGGACACAGACGTGATCGCCCAGGTGGCCGGAAGCGCTGCCAATGAGTGTTTCGGCATCATCGGTATGGCCGGCGTCAATGTCAAGGACGGCATTGTCAACCTCCTCAAGAAGGAAAGCATGACGAGGGGAATCAGCGTCGTGCTCAACAAGGCGGGCAAGCTGGTCATCGATTTTCACGTGATCGTCTCGTACGGCGTCAATATTGTGGCTGTTACGGACAACCTGGTGGAGAGCGTCCGCTACCAGGTTGAGGAGTTTACGGGACTGGAAGTCGAGAAGATCAATATTTATGTAGAAGGCGTAAGACTGATCGACTGACTGTGCGCGTGAACTGTCAGTAAGCCGGTCCAGCGCCGGCTGATCCAATCATTAGGAGGAAACAGCGTTCATGAACGACGTGATTGATGCCGGACGGCTGCTCAAAATGTTCTGTACCGGAGCAGCATATCTGGAAAGCAAAAAAGACCTGATCAACGAGCTCAACGTGTTCCCCGTGCCGGACGGCGATACGGGGACGAACATGACCCTGACGATCAAATCGGCAGTGGCGGAGATCGAGGCGCTCGGCGACGGGGCGGATATGAAATCCATCTGTAAGGCCATGTCCTCGGGCTCCCTTCGCGGCGCCAGGGGCAACTCGGGAGTCATTCTCTCCCAGCTGATCCGCGGCTTCGGAAAAGTGGCGAGAGACAAGGAGACACTGGATGCGGCGATCCTGGCCGACGCCATGGACCGCGCGGTGGAGACGGCCTATAAGGCAGTCATGAAGCCCAAGGAAGGAACGATCCTGACAGTCGCCAAGGGAGCGGCCGTCAAGTCCAGAGAGATGGTGGATGCGGGCGTTACGGATCTGAAGGAGTATATGGAAGCCGTGCTGACAGAGGCACAGGCAGTACTGGAAAAGACCCCGGACATGCTTCCCGTCCTCAAGCAGGCGGGCGTCGTGGATTCCGGCGGAAAGGGGCTCGTGGAGGTCCTCAGAGGCTGCGTGGATTCCTATCTGGGCAGGGAGATCGACCTCTCCGTCCTGGCAGCTGCCGCGGAAGAGGAGGCTGCACCGGAGGAAGAGGAGCTCAGGTTCCTGTACAAGACCCGCGTGCAGATGACGCCGGAGCTTTCTTTTGGCGCGAAGGCGGAGAAGGATCTGAACAAGTTCCTGCAGTCTATGGGCGATTCCATCAAGATCGTCCGCGAGGACAATGTGCTGAAGGTGCGCGTGCACACCAATGATCCGGGCATGATCATTCAGAGGCTCCTTCTTCTGGGCGAGCTTCTGGAAGTACGGATCACCAATCTGCGCGAGGGCGTGAAGGCTTCGGGAGAAAAGAGCGCGGAGCCTGCAGCGGAGGCGCCCGCAGCGGCACCGGAGCCGGCGGAGAGAAAGGAAAACGGCTTTATCGCGGTGGCTGTCGGCGACGGCCTCGCGGAGATCTTCCGGAGTCTCAGCGTCGACTATGTGATCGAGGGCGGCCAGACCATGAATCCCAGCACGGCGGACATGCTCGCGGCCATCGACGCGGTTAACGCGGATACGGTCTATATCCTGCCCAACAACAAGAACATCATTATGGCAGCCAGACAGGCGGCTGAGATGAGCGAAGATAAGAAGGTCGTCGTAGTTCCCACGACCACGATCCCCCAGGGGATCAGCGCCATGATCAACTTCATGCCGGAGATGGACGCGGATTCCAATCTGGAGGCGATGAAGGAGGGGAGCGAGGCGGTCTCCACCGTGGAGGTCACCTATGCGGTGCGCGACACCGAGATCGACGACAAGACCATCAAGGAAGGCGATATCATGGGAATCGGCGACAGCGGGATCATCGCTGTCGGAACGAAGATCGAGGACACTTCCTTCGAGGCCATCAGCAGCGTGGTGACGGAGGATACTGAGATCATCAGCATCTACTACGGAAAAGATACGCCAGAGGAAGATGCGCAGAAGCTCAGGGACAAGGTCGCGGAGGCCTTCCCCGGAACGGACGTGGATCTGCAGTTCGGCGGCCAGCCCGTATATTACTACATCATGTCGGCGGAATAAGCCGGCAGGACATTGCAGGAATGCTGCGGAGGGAACGGGAATACCGTTCCCTCCTTTTGAGTCACGGAGAAAAACATGAATCTGCACAGCGACATAGCGGAACTTAAGGGCGTCGGGCCCAAGACGGAAAAGCTTCTGAAAGGGAAGGAGATCTGCACGGCCAAGGACCTTCTTTACCGCTTTCCGGCCAGGTATGACTTCTATCCGCCCGTCACGCTCTCCTCTGAAGCGGCAGAGGGTGAGATCTGTGCCCTGCGCCTTACGATCCTGGGAAACGGATCCGTCATCCGCGCGGGAGGAAAAATCATCACGCATCTGCGGGCGGGGGACGCGGGGGGAGAAGTGCGCCTTACCTACTTCAACATGCCCTATATAAAGGGAAATCTCCCCGGCGGCACAAGGAGGATCTTCCGGGGCAGGATCAAGACAGGGCCCCGCGGACAGCGCTATATGGAGCAGCCGCAGGTCGTCGCCGAGGATGCCTATGCCGCGGTTTCCGGCACGCTTCAGCCGGTCTACCCGCTGTTTCAGGGCGTGACGAACCGGCAGCTCTGCGGATGGACCAGACAGGTCCTGGATATTCCGGTGCGTGAGATCCTTCCGGAGGCGGTCCGTGAGCGCTACGGACTGTCGGAGATAAACGAGGCACTGCAGCGGATCCATTTCCCGCAGAGCGCGCAGAATCTGGCGCGTGCAAGGGACAGGCTCGTTTTTGACGAATTCTTCCGATTTATTCTCGCCATACGGCGGCAGAAGGATAAGAACGCGCTGCTCAGGGCTGACAGGCCGCTTACGGACAACGACCTGCCGGACAGGCTCCTGGCGTCGCTCCCCTACAGTCTGACCGGCGCGCAGATGCGGGCCTTTGAAGAGATACGGAAGGACCTTACGGGGCCCTTTGTCATGAACCGGCTGCTGCAGGGGGACGTGGGATCCGGCAAAACCATCCTCGCCTTCCTGGCCATGCTCCTCTGCGCGGGGAGCGGCAGGCAGAGCGCGCTGATGGCGCCCACGGAGGTCCTGGCCAGGCAGCATATGGAGTCACTCACGCGGCTGTTTGAGAGCGCGGGACTTCCGGTCCGCGCGGTGCTTCTGACGGGCTCCGTGAAGGGAAAAGAGCGAAAAGAGGCGTATCGGATGATCGCGGCCGGGGAGGCCGATATGATCATCGGGACCCACGCGCTGATCCAGGAGAAGGTGGAGTACAGGGATCTGGGGCTGGTCATCACGGACGAGCAGCACCGGTTCGGCGTGCGCCAGCGCGAGAATCTGGCCGGAAAGGGAGAGAAGGTCCCGGTGCTGGTCATGAGCGCGACGCCCATCCCCCGCACCCTCGCCATCATTCTGTACGGCGATCTCGAGATCTCCGTGCTGGACGAGATGCCGGCGGGCCGGCTCCCCATCAAAAATCTGGCCATGCCCGTATCGGAGAGAAACCGCATCTACCGTTTTCTCTACAGGCAGATCAGGGAGGGGCGTCAGGTCTATGTGATCTGCCCCGAGGTAGAGGAAGGCATGCTGGAGGATCTGGAAAATGTGACGGACTACACCAAAAGGCTGCGGGAGATCTTTCCCGAAGAGGTGCGGATCGACTCGCTGCACGGGAGGATGAAGCCGGCGCAGAAACAGGCGGTGATGGATGCTTTCGGCCGCCACGAGACCGATCTTCTCGTGTCCACCACCGTGATCGAGGTGGGGATCGACGTGCCCAACGCCTCCGCGATCCTGATCGAAAACGCAGAGCGGTTCGGCATGTCCCAGCTCCATCAGCTGCGGGGCAGGGTCGGCAGAGGAAAGTGGCAGTCCTACTGTATCTTCCTCTACAGCGGCGCAGGGGAAAAGCCGAAGCGTCTCGACGTCCTGGAGCACACCAATGACGGCTTCAAAGTGGCGGAGGAGGATCTGAAGCTCCGGGGGCCGGGCGATCTGTTCGGATACAGGCAGAGCGGCGAACTCGGTTTTGGCCTGGCGGACATTTACGCGGACGCGGCCATCATGAAAAAAGCGTCCGAATATGCGGACGAGGTCCTGCGCGGCGAAGGCGGCGCGCCTTCCGATCTCAAAGAAATTGACTTTCGGAGCATTTGATAATATGGTATGCTTGAGTGCGTAGCATTGAAGACAACGTTTCCTGCAGTCTGGGAAACCCGACAATGGACCGGGAAAGAACCGGAATGATGAGGTAGAGATGAGAACAGCAATCGTGACAGACAGCAACAGCGGCATCACGCAGAAGATGGCCGTGGATATGGGAGTCTCCGTGATTCCCATGCCTTTTACGATCGACGGGGAATTGTTCTTTGAAGATATCAACCTGACAAGGGAGGAGTTCTATCAGCGTCAGGCGGACGGGGCGAAGATCCTGACCAGCCAGCCCTCTCCGGAGGAGATCACGGGACGCTGGGACGCGCTCCTTGAAAAATATGACGATGTCGTGCACATCCCCATGAGCAGCGGCCTGTCCGGGAGCTGCCAGACGGCGATCATGCTGGCCCAGGATTACGGCGGCAGGGTGCAGGTCGTCAACAACCAGCGGATTTCCGTGACCATGAAGCGCTCCGTTCAGGACGCCATGGAGATGGCGGAGAAGAAGGGGCTGAACGCGGCGCAGATCAAGGAAGTACTGGAGCGCGTCAAGATGGAATCCAGCATCTACATCACGCTGGATACGCTCAAATATCTCAAGCAGGGCGGCAGGATCACGCCGGCGGCGGCAGCCATCGGCTCCCTTCTGCATATCAAGCCCGTCCTGCAGATCAAGGGGGAGAGACTGGATTCTTTCTCCAAGGCCAGAACGCTCACGCAGGGCAAGCATGTCATGATCAATGCGCTCAGGCACGATATCGATACACTTTACGGCGGGACAGAAAACGGGACAGTCTGGGTCTACGCCGTGCATGCCTATCTTCCGGAACAGTTTCCCGCCTATGCGGAGGAGGTCCGCAAGGCATTTCCCGCCCTGCAGGTGGAGGAGGATTATCTTTCGCTCAGCGTCGCGTGCCACATAGGGCCGGGCGCGCTAGCGATCGCGTGTTCCAAGAAGATCGACGGGGAATACTGAGAATATGACAAACAGCGATACACAATACAGTGCACAGAACATTCGGATCCTGGAAGGACTGGAGGCGGTCCGGGCCAGGCCGGGCATGTACATCGGGAGCGTCTCCACGCGCGGACTCAACCATCTGATCTATGAGATCGTGGACAACGCGGTGGACGAACATCTCGCCGGGTACTGCACGGAGATCCGGGTGACGCTGGAGACGGACGGCTCCTGTACTGTCACGGACAACGGCCGCGGCATTCCGGTGGATATGCATGAAAAGGGCGTCAGCGCGGAGCGGGTCGTCTTTACGACGCTTCACGCGGGCGGCAAGTTCGACAACGAGGCTTACAAGACGAGCGGCGGCCTGCACGGCGTCGGTTCTTCCGTCGTCAACGCGCTGTCCGAGAGGATGACGGTCAGGATCTGCAGCGGCGGAAATATCTACGAGGACCGATATGAGCGGGGCGAGCCGGTCATGGATCTGGTAAACGGCCTTCTGCCGGTGGTCGGCAGGGCTAAGGGGACCGGTACGACGATCAATTTCCTGCCCGATCCCGAGATCTTTGAGAAGACCAGGTTCAAGGAAGATGACATCAAGAGCCGCCTGCATGAGACCGCGTATCTGAATCCCGAGCTGACGATTTACTATAAAGACCTGCGGATCGAACCGGCCCAGGAGGAGACCTTCTCGGAGCCGGACGGGATCGCGGGTTTTATTCGTGCGCTCAATAAGACCAAGGAGGCGGTCACGGACGTCATCACCTTCCACGGGAACGCGGACGGGATCGAGGTGGACGTGGCCCTGCAGTATGTCAACGAATTTCACGAGAACGTGCTTGGCTTCTGCAACAACATCTACAACGCGGAGGGCGGTACGCATCTGACGGGCTTCAAGAGCGTCTTCACGCAGGTGATCAACAACTATGCGAGGAGCCTCGGAACGCTCAAGGAAAAGGACGCCAACTTCAACGGCGCGGACATCCGCAACGGCATGACGGCCGTCATTTCCATCAAGCATCCCGACCCGCGCTTTGAGGGGCAGACCAAGACCAAGCTGGACAACCAGGACGCCGCCAAGGCGGTGAGCCAGGTGACCGGCGAGGAGATCGTGCGCTATTTTGACCGGAATCTGGAGACGCTCAAGGCGGTGATCGACTGCGCCGAGAAGGCGGCCAAGATCCGCAAGAAGGAAGAGCAGATCAAGACCAACCTGATCAAGCCCCAGAAATTCTCCTTTGACTCCAACGGAAAGCTTGCCAACTGCACCAGCCGGGACGCTTCCAAGTGCGAGATCTTCATCGTGGAGGGCGATTCGGCCGGCGGCAGCGCCAAGATGGCCCGCGACAGGATGTATCAGGCCATTCTTCCCATCCGCGGCAAGATCCTGAACGTGGAGAAGGCGAGCATCGACAAAATACTGGCCAACGCCGAGATCAAGACCATGATCAACGCCTTCGGCTGCGGCTTCTCGGAGGGGTACGGCAACGATTTTGACATCTCCAAGCTCCGCTACGACAAGATCATCATCATGGCGGATGCGGACGTGGACGGCGCCCATATCTCGACCCTCCTTCTGACCCTCTTTTACCGCTTTATGCCAGATCTGATCTACGAGGGACATGTGTACGTGGCCATGCCGCCGCTGTACAAAGTCCTCCCTAAGAAAGGGGAGGAAGAATATCTTTACGACGACTATGCGCTCGCCAGGTACAGAAAGAACCACAAGGGCGATTTCACGCTGCAGCGCTACAAGGGACTGGGCGAAATGGACGCCGAGCAGCTGTGGGAGACCACGCTGGATCCGGCCCGCAGGAAAATGAAGCAGGTGCAGATCGAGGACGCCATCAACGCCTCCTCCATAACGGAGCTCCTGATGGGGTCCGAGGTGCCGCCCAGAAGGAACTTTATCCACGACCACGCCGCCGACGCGCAGCTTGACATATAAAAACAGAAGGTAACAATGGCTGATAAAAAGAGCAGAAAAGGAACCGATATGATCCCCGTGCAGCCCGCGGAGGACCAGATCATCAGGACGGAGTACTCAGAGCTCATGCAGAAGTCCTACATCGACTACGCCATGAGCGTCATCGTCTCCCGCGCCCTTCCGGACGTGCGGGACGGGCTTAAACCCGTGCAGCGCAGGACGCTGTACGACATGTACGAGCTGGGGATCCGCTCGGACAGACCCTACAGAAAGAGCGCCCGTATCGTGGGCGATACGATGGGTAAATACCACCCTCACGGCGACAGCTCCATCTACGACGCGCTGGTGGTCATGGCGCAGGATTTCAAGAAGGAGCTCCCCCTCGTGGACGGCCACGGAAACTTCGGCAATATAGAGGGGGACGGCGCGGCGGCCATGCGATACACGGAGGCGCGTCTGTCACCGGTCACGGAGGACGCTTTTCTGGCGGACCTGGACAAGGATGTGGTGGATTTCGTCCCGAATTTTGACGAGACGGAAAAAGAGCCCGCGGTCCTTCCCGTAAGGATCCCCAACTTTCTGATCAACGGGTCCGAGGGCATCGCGGTCGGTATGGCCACCAACACGCCGCCCCACAATCTGGCGGAGGTCATCGACGCGCAGATCGAGCTGATGGACCACCCGGAGAGCACGTCGGCGGACCTGATGCGCTTTGTCAAGGGACCGGATTTTCCCACCGGCGGCATTGTCATCAACAAGAAGGATCTGGCGGAGATCTACGAGACGGGCGCAGGCAGGATCCGGCTGCGCGGGAAGACGAAGATCGAAAAGGGACGCGCCGGGCATATCAACCTTGTGATCACGGAGATCCCCTACACCATGGTCGGAAGCGGAATCGGCAAGTTCCTCTCGGACGTGGCGGCCCTCTCCGAAAACAAGGTGACTTCCGATATCATCGACATCACCAATCAGTCCAACAAAGAGGGGATCCGCATCGTCATCGAGCTCAAAAAGGACACGGACGTCGACAATTTTCTCGCGCTCCTGTATAAGAAGACAAGGCTCGAGGACACCTTCGGCGTCAATATGCTGGCCATTCACGACGGACGGCCGGAGACCATGGGCCTTAAGGAGATCCTCAGTGCCAATACGGCCTTCCTCTATGAGACGGCCCGCCGCAAATATACCAACCTTCTGGAGAAGGAGCGGAAGAAGAGAGAGATCCAGGAGGGCCTGATCAAGGCCTGCAATGTCATCGACCTGATCATCGAGATCCTGCGGGGCTCCAGGGACAGGGCCATGGCCAAAAACTGCCTCGTGAACGGCGTGACGGACGGCATTCGCTTCAAGGCCAGGGAATCGGAGATCATGGCTTCGCAGCTTCTCTTTACGGAAGCCCAGGCCAACGCCATCCTGGAGATGCGCCTCTACAAGCTGATCGGCCTGGAGCTCGAGGCCCTGCTCAAAGAACACGAGCAGACCGTGGCCAATATATACCGCTACGAGGATATCCTGGATGAGCGCGAATCCATGACGCAGGTCCTCAAGGCGGACCTGACCGAGATTAAGAAGAAATACGGGCGCGACCGCCGCACGGCCATCCTGCAGGCGCAGGAGGCGGTGTACGTGCTGCCCAAAGAAGAGGCGGACCGGGAACTGGTCTTTGTCATGGACCGCTTCGGATACGCCAAGACCATGGAGGTCTCCCTGGCGGAGCGCAACAAAGAGGCGGTGGAGGAGAGCTACCGGTGGCGCCTGCGCTGCAGGAGCAGCGGAAAGATCTGCCTGTTCACGGATACGGGGCAGATGCATATGGTAAAGACGTCCGACCTGCCCGCGGGAAAGCTCCGGGACAAGGGGACGCCCATCGACAATGTGAGCAATTACGACTCCACAAAGGAGACGATCATCCTGGCGGCCAGCCAGTCCGACCTCAATCTCTACCGGATCGTTTTCGTGACGGAAAAGGGCTTCGTGAAGATGGTCAGCGGCGGCGAATTCGACGTGACCAGGAGGACCGTGGCCGGCACCAAGCTGTCCGAGGACGACAGACTGGTCTTTGCGGACGTGGTCCGCGACCACAGCAAGATCGTACTGATCAGCGCAAACGGATTTGTGCTCAAGTTCCCGCTTGACCAGGTCCCCGAACAGAAAAAGGCCGCAGTCGGCGCGCGGGGCATGAAGCTCTCCGCGGCGGACCGGATCGAGTCGGCCCTCATCATCCGCGATTCGGATCCTAACATCCTGCATGTCGGAGATAAGGAAGTGGATCTTGGACGGATGAAGACAGGTTCCAGAGACGGAAAGGGAACGAAACGTCTCTGAGAAGGTGAGAGAAGAATATGCAGAACACCCAGGACCGCTTTTATACGATAAGAGGAAAGAGAAGGATCCTCGTCGTAGACGACGAATTTATCAACCGCGAGATGTTGGGCGCATATCTTCAGAGCTGTTATGAAGTCCTCTATGCCTGTGACGGCAAAGAGGCCATGCAGATGATCCGGGAGAACAAAGAGACGCTGTCTCTGGTCCTCCTGGATATCCTTATGCCCGTTATGTCCGGAATTGACGTGCTCCGGGCCATGAAAGAAGACAAGCAGCTTTACCGGATCCCTGTCATCGTGCTCACGGCAGATCAGGAATCCGAGGTGAAGTGCCTGCAGCTGGGGGCCGCGGACTTTATTCCCAAGCACTATCCGGCGGTCGGCGTGATCCACGCCAGGATCCGGCGCACCATCGAGCTCTCGGAGGACCGGGACACCATCCGTTCCACGGAGCGCGACGCCCTGACGGGCCTCTTTACAAAGGAGTATTTTTACCGCTACGCCAGGCAGTACGACAGGCACCACGAGGATTCCGCCATGGACGCGGTGGTGCTCGACGTCAACCACTTCCATCTGATCAACGAGCGCTACGGAAAAGACTACGGCGACAGAATGCTCCGCACCATCGGGGAAAAGCTCAAAGAATTCTTCGGGGGGGACGGCAGGTTTGCCTGCCGCCTGGAGGCGGATACCTTCCTGGTCTACTGCGTCCACCGCGACGACTATAAAAAGATCATGGACACGATCACGGACAGTCTCACCGCCAGGAAGGACTCCCGGAGCCGTGTCCGCCTGCGGATGGGCGTCTATTCCGACGCGGACAGATCCATCGATATCGAGCGGAGATTTGACCGCGCCAAAATGGCAGCCACCTCGATCCGGGAGAATTTCGCCCGGTCGATCGCATACTATGACAACGATTTCCACGAGAGAGAACTGTACGCGGAGCAGCTCGTGGAGGATTTTGACACCGCTTTAAGGGAAAAACAGTTCATTTTATATTACCAGCCCAAATACGACATCCGGGCGGAGCAGCCGGTCCTCTCCGGCACGGAGGCGCTGGTGCGCTGGATCCACCCGAGACTGGGCATGGTCAGTCCCGAAGTATTCGTCCCGCTCTTTGAGGAGAACGGGCTCGTGCGGGAACTGGACCGCTATGTCTGGCGCGAAGCCTGCAGACAGGTCCATGAGTGGAAGGAAAAGCTGGGGATGTATGTCCCGGTCTCCGTCAACGTATCCAGGATCGACCTGTACGATCCGGACCTGCTCAGCGTCCTGCAGGATCTGATCCGCGAGTACGGCCTCTCCTACGGCGACATTACGCTGGAGGTCACGGAATCCGCCTATACGAGCGATACGGAGCAGATCACGGACGTGGTGGAGCGCCTGCGCAAGATCGGCTTTAAGATCGAGATCGACGATTTCGGTACGGGGTATTCCTCCCTCAATATGGTGACGGCGCTTCCTTTTGACGTGCTCAAGGTGGACATGCAGTTCATCCGCGGCGCCTTCAGGGAAGGCGGCGACACGAGGATGCTCGAGCTCATCATCGATATCGCGGACTATCTGTCCGTCCCGGTCATCGCGGAAGGCGTCGAGACCATGGAACAGATGCACGCGCTCAAAGCCATGGGATGTGAGATGGTGCAGGGCTATTACTTCTCAAGGCCCGTCCCCGCCAACCAGTTCGAGACGTTTATCCTGGACAAGGGAATGGCGGCCGGAGCGAACGCGGCGCCGCTGCCCGAGCTGGAAGAGGCAGTGCCTTTCGGTGATCAGGCGCAGAGCGCGCAGCCGCCCGCTGCAGAAACGCCCGCCGCAGGATCATCCGACGCAGGGTCATCCGCCGCGGGACTGTCCGCCGCAGGTTCGTCCGTGAAGGACTACGGGGTACTGCAGGAGGAGCCGGTGCCGGCTCCCAAAGCGGAAGAGACAAAACCGGCCCGCAAGCGGTCCTTCAGTCTTCACCTGCGCACGGCCACACGCTTCTTCCTGATCATCGCCCTGCTCGCGGCCGCGGCGCTTTTTGCGGCGGATATCGCCGTCGCGAGAGGGTACGAGCGCATGGAGAAGGCGAGCGACCGGTATATCGCGGCGCAGATGTCCGCGAACGATATGGAGGCCGGGTCGGATTACCTCACGGACCGGGTGAGGTGTTTTGTCGTGAACGGAGACCTGCAGTACCTGGAGGACTTCTTTGAGGAGGTGGAGGTCACGCGGCGTAGGGACAAGGCCGTGGAAGACCTGGAGGCGCTTCTGGACGACCATCATTACGGCAGCGGAGCGCTGAAGAGTCTCAGGACCGCGCTCAGCCTTTCCAACGAACTGCTGGAGACAGAGTACGAGGCCATGCTCCTCAAGCTGGATTCCGGAGATTATGATCCCGCAAAGATCCCGCAGGCGCTCGCAGCGCTTACGCTCTCCGAGGAGGATATGGCGCTCTCCGCGCAGGAGAAGAACGATAAGGCCCGGACGATCCTCTTTGACAGCCACTACATGCAGTACAAGGACCGGATCCGGGAAAATGTCAACGAGTGCACGCAGGAGCTGATCCGTTATTCCAGAAGCGAACTGGACACGGCCTCTTCGAGACTGGGCTTTCTGGTCTCCGTCCTGACGGCCATGACGGTCGTGTTCCTTCTGATCGTGCTGATCATCGTTCTCTTTATCAACGAGCAGATCCGGAAGCCCCTCAGCCAGATGGTCGAGAGGATGCGCAGGCAGGAAATGATCCCGCCCACCGGAGCAGAGGAACTCCAGTTCGTCACAAGGACCTACAACACGATCCTGGAGGAGAACAGGGCGGCGAGGGAGAAGCTCCGGCACGAGGCTTCCCACGACGCGCTGACCGGGCTCTTCAACCGCGGCGCCTACGACCTGCTGATGCAGAGCGTGGATACCAGCCACATCGCGCTGATCATCGTGGACGTGGACTATTTCAAGAGCGTCAACGACACCTACGGACACGCGGTCGGCGACCGGGTCCTCAAGCGCGTGGCGGAGATCCTGCGCCACAGCTTCCGGTCCGTGGATATCATCTGCAGGATCGGCGGAGACGAATTCGTCGTGATCATGACCCGTGTCAACAGCTCCATGCGCCAGCTGGTGGTCAACAAGATCAATCAGGCCAACGAGATCCTGCAGCATCCCAAGGATGACCTGCCGCCGGTCTCCCTGAGCGTCGGCGTGGCCTTCTCGGACCGCGACAATCCGCGCGGAGACATCTTCAAGGACGCGGACACGGCCCTGTACCGCGTGAAGGAAGCCGGGAGGAACGGATGCGAGGTCTACTGAGCAGGCATATGCGGCAAAATACTGTGAACGCGAATTTGTACAGCGGCAGGCCTGCGGAAGCGGTGGATTAGGATGACATGATACATTTTTTCGGGTATAATATTGTGTGCGTTTATGTACACAAATGACCTGACATAAGGAATTGGAATACGAGGTTTATTCAGATGAGAGTGATCGCGGGAAGCGCCAGGCGCCTCAAGCTGAAGGCACCGGACGGAATGGATACCCGGCCGACGCAGGATATCATCAAGGAGACGCTTTTCAACATGATCCAGACGGAGGTGCCGGGTTCGGTCTTCGTCGATCTCTGCGCCGGAAGCGGGCAGATCGGGATCGAGGCCCTCAGCAGGGGGGCGAGAAGGGCGTATTTTGTCGAGAACGGCAGAGCTGCCGCCGCCTGCATCCAGCAGAATCTTCACACGACGCACTTTGAGGAGACCGGCGTCCTGCTCAGACAGGACGTGCTCAGCGCACTGCGCCACATCAGGGAGAAGGAAGCGGATATCATCTATATGGATCCTCCCTACGAGGCGCCCGCGGTGCACAGTATACTGCGCGCCCTCCCGACGCTTCCGTATTTTACGGACAATACGCTCGTGATCGTGGAGACATCCCTGGAGACGGAATTTCCCGAGCTGGAGGAGCTCGGTTTGGAGCTTGTAAGGGAAAAGCGGTACAGGACGAACCGCCACCTGTTCATACGCAAGAAAGAGAGGAATATAGGCGAATTATGAAGACAGCAATATATCCGGGAAGCTTTGATCCCGTGACATATGGCCATATTGATGTCATCCGCAGGGGCTCCGAAATGTTCGATCAGCTCACGGTCTGCATTCTTGACAACAAGGCGAAAACTCCATTGTTTTCTGTCGAGGAACGTGTTAGAATGTTACGAAAAGTGACAGAAGATATTACTAATGTTCGTATAGATTCTTACAGCGGATTACTGATGGATTACGCAAAGGAGATCGGCTGCCACATCGCCCTCCGGGGCCTGCGCGCCGTGACGGACTTTGAGTACGAGCTGCAGATCGCGCAGACCAACCGTCTTCTGTCCCACGGGGACCTGGATACGCTGTTTATTACAACGAGCAACGAGTATTCCTATCTGAGCTCTTCCGTGGTGAGAGAGGTCGCGGCCTTCGGCGGTGATTTCTCGCCCTGCGTACCTCCTTTCGTGGAGGAAATGATCAAGGAAAAATATAAGTATAGTTCTGCCATCTAACGGAGGAATAAAAGATTATCATGAGCAGTAAGATTGAACAGCAGATCGACCAGATCGAGGATTTTATTGATTCCTGTAAATACCAGACTTTCTCCAAGACCAATATCATCGTGGACAAGGATGAGCTGGACGGCCTGTTGGAGGAGCTTCGTGCCAGAACACCCGATGAGATCCGCCACTACCAGCGGATCATCAATAACAAGGACGCGATCCTCGAGGATGCCCGCCGCAAAGCGGAAGAGATGATCAACGAGGCCACGGTGCACACCAATGAGCTTGTGAACGAGCATGAGATCATGCAGCAGGCTTATACGCGCGCCAACGTGATCGTCCGCGAGGCACAGCAGCAGGCGCAGGATATCCTGGACAAGGCGGTCACCGAGGCCAATATGTACCGCTCCTCGGCGGCGCAGTATATGGATGATCTGCTGGCGCAGCTTGAGGACAACACGGTGAGTTCCCTCAACCGCCTCACTTCGATCTTCTCGAATTTCCACACGGACATGTCAGGCTATATTGACACCATCCGCGCCAACCGCGCGGAACTCCTCCCCGAAAACCTGGAGTATGAGCCCGGCGAGGACGCCGGACAGACACAGGCACAGGAAGCGCAGGAGGAAGTGCCGGAGGAAAAGGATGACGAACAGTATGTCAGCACAGACATGCTGGATGAGTAAGCAGCTGACGGGACATCTTTCCGGAAAGACCGGAAAGATGTCCTTTTGCGGTATGATGACAGCTTAGGGATAAGAGGGGAGTGTACAGTGCGTCGCAAAGGGGAATACGGCTATATTCACAGCAGAAGGATATTCGGCGCGGTCCGCTCGGCACTGGGCCTTTGCGCGGTGCTGGGGATCTATTTTGCCGCGCGCAGCTATTTTGGCACGAACCGGAATGTATTCACCATCATCGCCGTTCTTTTATGCCTGCCGGTCGGCATGTGGATCGTCAATCTCATCATGTTTTGTAAGGCGAAGGGATGCACGCCCGGCGCGCACTCCCTGATCGAGATCCACGACGCGGCCGTGCCCGGCGCCTATGACCTCTACCTGACCGGCTACGATAAGAATTTCCAGATCAGTCATGCAGCGGTGGGAGACGGGGTCATCTGCGCCCTCACGGAGGACCGCGGCACGGACCTGGAGGCGGGTGAAAACTATATCACAAAGATCCTGCAGGAGGACAGACGGGGCAGCTACAAGGTCACGATTTACCGAAATCTCGAGGCTTACCTGAAGAGGCTGGACGAGCTGGAAAATATGCCCCAGGACAGGGAAACCGGGAAAGCCGCGCTCCGTTCGCTTTACTCCGTGGCGCTCTGAGCGCGCCGGACAGACAGGGATTATTATCATTATGCAGGAATGGATCGTCTCACAGGACGAGCGGGGACAGAGGCTGGACAAATATCTGCGCAGGAGACTGCCGCAGGCGCCGTCCTCCTTTATCTACCGCATGCTCCGCAAGAAAAATATCACAATGAACAGTCACAAAGCGTCCGGCAGCGAAACTGTTAACACAGGGGATCGCGTGGCGCTTTTTCTGTCGGATGAGACCATCGGGAAATTCAGCGGGGAGAGTCAGGGAACGGAAGTCCGGAACGATACCGCGGAATACGAGAAGGCCTATCGGGAACTGCGTCCTCTTATGGGAAAAGATCCGGTCCTGTACGAGGACCGGCACGTGGTCCTGGTCCGAAAACCCGCGGGCGTCCTCTCGCAGAAAGCGCAGCCGGGAGACGTCTCCGTCAACGAGTGGCTGGTCGGCTATCTTCTGCAGAGAAAGAAGGACCCTGTCAGCGCGGACTCGCTGTCCTTCTATACGCCCTCCGTCTGCAGCCGGCTGGACCGGAATACGGGCGGGATCCTTCTGTGCGCGGCTTCGCTCCAGGGGAGCAGGGAACTGACAGCCCTTCTCCGGGACCGGCGCATGGGCAAATTCTACCGCGCGGTGGTCCTGGGAAAGACCGGCCCCGAGGGCGTCATCGAGGGCTATCTGACAAAGGACGGAAACAACCGCAGCAGAATGGGGACGAAGGCGTCGGAGGGCGCCAAATGGTCGCGGACCCTGTACAGGACCCTGCAAAGCGGCCCGCACTGCAGCCTTGTTGAACTAAAGCTGGAGACGGGCAGGACCCATCAGCTGCGCGCCCACCTTTCCGGGATCGGGCATCCCATCATAGGAGACCCCAAGTACGGAGACATGGAAGCGAACAGGGCGGCGCACCGGCTGGCCCGGTTTCAGGGGCAGCTCCTCTGGTGCACGAGAGTGGAGTTCCCGCAGGCCGGGGAAGACGGCGGGGCGCCGGAACTGAACGGCCTTTACGGAAAGCGCTTTGTCTGCGCGCCGCCTGACTTTTACGAGAGCATAGTAAGGAGATAACCGTTTGGCGACATGGAATTCGCGCGGTCTGAGAGGATCTCTTTTCGAGGAGACCATCAACCGCACCAACGACAAATACCAGGAACAGAAGCTGGCGCTGATCCAGAAGGTGCCCACGCCCATCACGCCGATCCGCATCGACAATGAGACCAGGCATATTACGCTGGCCTACTTCGACCGGAAGAGCACGGTGGACTACATAGGGGTGATCCAGGGGATTCCGGTCTGTTTTGACGCGAAGGAGTGTGCCGGGACCACTTTTGCCCTGCAGAACGTACACGCCCACCAGGTGGAATTCATGAAGGCCTTCGAGCAGCAGAAAGGCCTGGCCTTTTTCCTCATTTACTTTACGGGTGAGGATCTGTGCTACTACATGCCGCTGCGCCACTTCATGCCCTTTTGGGAGAGAGCGGAGCAGGGCGGGCGCAAGAGCTTCCGGATGGATGAACTGGATATGACCTGGACGCTGCCGGGCAGGCAGGGCGTTCTCGTGCCGTATCTGGAGATGGTGAACAGGGATCTTCTGGAGCGGGAAGAGGCGCTGTAGGGACGCAGGCCGTCCTTGACATTTTGCGGGCGCGTGCTTATACTGGAATAGTTTCATGTGCTAATGAATTAGCACTTTAATGCGAAAAAGCAATGATCGGAGAGAGCAATACGCCATGAGTGACAACAGAAGACATGGAAAAAAGGACCTTCTGCACACCCCGGAAGGCGTCCGGGACAGCTATGGTCCGGAGAACAGCATGAGACAGGAGACGCTCCGCCGCATAGCGGGCAGAACGTCGCTGTATGGATATCAGGCGCTGGAGACGCCTTCTTTTGAGTTTTTTGACGTGTTCTCCAACGAGATCGGCACCACGCCCTCCCGGGAGCTGTACAAGTTCTTTGACAGGGAAGGCAATACCATGGTGCTGCGCCCCGATTTCACGCCCTCCGTGGCAAGGTGCGCGGCCAAATATTATATGGACGAGACGGCGCCCCTGCGTTTTCGCTATGCGGGGAGCGTGTTCAGCAATCTCTCGTCCCTGCAGGGAAAGCTCCGTGAATCCACGCAGACCGGCGCGGAGCTGATCAATGACGACAGCGTGCAGGCCGACGCCGAGATGATCGCCATGCTGGCGGACTGTCTGAAGACGGCGGGGCTTACGGAATTCCAGATCAGCATCGGGAACGTAGAGTATTTCCGCGGCCTGTGTGAGTCCCTGTCCATGGAGGAGGAGACCGAGGAGGCGCTCAGGGACGCCATCTCCGGCAAAAACTATTTTGCCGCGGAGGATCTTCTGATCAGCGAGGGATATTCCGCGAAAGACCGCGACCTGTTTCTGCAGGTGCGGGAGTACATGGCCACGGCGGAAGACCTGAAGCGGGCGGAGGAGACCGCTCCCGGCGAGCG
The DNA here is from genome assembly GCA_017405805.1 of Lachnospiraceae bacterium. Classification (GTDB taxonomy): domain Bacteria; phylum Bacillota; class Clostridia; order Lachnospirales; family Lachnospiraceae; genus CAG-791. The sequence goes on along the minus strand of JAFQZU010000040.1, from coordinate 10,250 downwards.
GGCGCGCAACGCTGTGCGGCGCCTCATCAGGCTCTGGGATATGTTGTGCGTTTACGGCGTCGAGAAATACGTCAGTTTCGATCTGTCGCTCCTTAGCAAGTATCACTACTACACCGGCGTGATCTTCAAGGCTTACACCTTCGGCACGGGCGAGCCCGTGGCCACGGGAGGCCGGTATGATCACCTGCTGTCCTATTTTGGCAAAGAGGCACCCGCCATCGGGTGGATGATTCCGGTGGACGCGCTCCTGGAGGCCATGCGCAGGCAGCACCTTCCCTTCACGCAGGAGCGGGAACCGGTGCAGATCCGCTACGGGACAGATAACTTCAGGCAGGCGCTGGAGGAGGCGTCCGCTTACAGGGAAAAAGGCATCCCGGCAGTCCTTCTGCCGGCGCGTACATAAGGAGGCACGCAGATATGCAGTATTTGACGATCGCGCTCACCAAAGGGCGCCTGGCCAAGGATACCGTTTCGCTCCTGGAAAAGGCGGGTTACTCCTGCGACGTGCTCAGGGACAAGACGACGCGCAAGCTCATCTTCACCGACGAGGAGCAGGGACTGCGGTTTTTCCTGGCGAAGGGACCCGATGTGCCGACCTATGTGGAGTACGGCGCAGCGGATATCGGCGTCGTGGGATCCGACATCATCATGGAGGAGAACCGGCGCGCCTATGAAGTGCTGGATCTGGGCTTTGGCAAGTGCAGGATGTGCGTGGCCGGCCCCGAAGAGGCCAGGAGCCTTCTGCAGCATCACGAGATGATCCGGGTGGCGTCCAAATATCCCAATATCGCAAGGGACTATTTCTACAACCGCAAGCACCAGACCGTGGACATCATCAAGCTCAACGGCTCGGTGGAGCTGGGCCCCATCGTGGATCTGAGCGACGTCATCGTGGATATCGTGGAGACGGGCTCCACGCTCTATCAGAACGGCCTCGCCGTCCTGGAGGAGGTCTGCCCGATCTCCGCCAGAATGATCGTAAACCAGGTCTCCATGCAGATGAAGGCGCAGAAGGTGAGAGAGCTCATTGCAAGACTCAGGGAGGTGCGCAGCTTATGAGGATCGTTCCCCTTACAAAAGACACGAAGGAAGAGGCGCTGCGGGCGCTGATCGGCAGAAGTCCCGCGGGATACGACGAGTATGAAAAGACCGTGCGGGAGATCATCGAAAATGTCCGGAAGAAGGGCGACAGCGCGCTCGTTGCATACGCGCGGCAGTTCGACCGGTGCGAGATGACGCCGGAGCAGTTCATGGTCACGAAAGAGGAGAAGGAAGCGGCCTACAGGGCGCTGTCTCCGCAGTTCGTGGAGGTCATCCGCAGGGCGGCGGCCAATATCCGGGAGTTCCATGAAAAACAGAAGCTGAACAGCTGGATCACCACAGAGAACAGCGGGATCATCCTGGGACAGAAGATCACCCCGATCGAGGTGTCCGGCTGCTATGTGCCGGGCGGCCGCGCGGTATATCCCTCCAGCGTATTGATGAACGTCATTCCGGCCAAGGCGGCCGGCGTCTCGAAGATCATGGTCATGACGCCCCCCGGTCCGGACGGATGCGCACCCGCCGGGACCATCGTGGCGGCGGACATCGCCGGCGCGGACGTCATCTATAAGGTGGGCGGCGCCCAGGCCATCGCGGCTATGGCGTACGGCACGCAGACCATTCCCAAGGCGGATAAGATCACGGGGCCGGGCAACATTTTTGTCGCGCTGGCGAAGAAGGCGTGTTTTGGCGTGACGGGCATCGATTCCGTCGCGGGGCCCAGCGAGATCCTCGTGATCGCGGACGAGACGGCCGATCCCCGCTTCGTGGCGGCGGACCTGCTCTCGCAGGCGGAGCACGATCCACTGGCCAGCGCCATCCTGCTCACCACGGACGCGGCCCTAGCGCAGGCGGTCTCCGATGAGGTCGACGGCTTTTTGAAGGTCCTGTCCCGCCGGGAGATCATCGGGCAGTCTCTGGATAATTACGGATATATTTTCGTGGGAGAGAGCATGGAGGATCTGGTGGACGCCGCCAACACGATCGCGTCGGAGCACCTGGAGATCATGACGAAGGACCCCTACGCGGTCATGACGGGCATCCGGAACGCGGGCGCCATCTTCCTCGGACCCTATTCCTCCGAGCCGCTGGGGGACTATTACGCAGGCCCCAACCACATCCTGCCCACCAACGGGACGGCGCGGTTCTTCTCGCCGCTCGGCGTGAATGACTTCGTCAAGAGAACGAGCATCATTTCCTATTCCAGGCAGGCGCTGGAAGCGGTCAGCGCGGATATCGAACTCTTTGCAGAGGAAGAAGGACTTACGGCGCACGCCAACTCCATCCGGGTGCGCTTTGAATGACAGTAAGGGAGAAGAGCGGAAAATGAAGTCGAGAAAGGCAGAGATTCACAGGGCGACCAAGGAGACCGATATCTCCATGGAGCTGAACCTGGACGGCGCCGGAAAGGCGCAGATCAGCACGGGGATCGGATTTTTTGACCACATGATGGACGCCTTCACGCGGCACGGCATGTTCGACCTCAAGCTGAAGGTGGAAGGCGATCTGCACGTGGACGGGCACCACAGCGTGGAGGATACGGGGATCGTGCTCGGAGAAGCCATAAAGGAAGCCGCGGGCGACAAAAAGGGGATCCGCCGCTACGGATATTTCATCCTGCCCATGGACGAAGCGCTCGTCATGTGCGCGCTGGATCTGAGCGGCAGGCCGTATTTCGTCATGGAGGGAGAGCCCTTCAGGGCACCCATGGTCGGCGATTTTGACACGGAGCTCGTGCGGGAGTTCTTCTACTCGGTCTCCTATGCGGCGGGCATGAACCTGCACTTCAGGATCCTGTCCGGGACCAACGCGCACCACATCATCGAGGGAATGTTCAAGTGCTTTTCCAAGGCGCTCGATCAGGCGACCATGATCGATCCCAGGATCAGCGGCGTACTGAGCACGAAAGGAAGTCTTTAATTATGGATAATAAGAAAATGATCATCTCCTTCAGTCTGCGGGACGGGGCGCCTGTGGAAGCCGGCGCCGAGTTCGGGACCGACGCAAGGGAACTGTGCACTGCCTACTACGGGGCCGCGGACGGCTTCCTCGCCGGGATCACGGACGAAGAGGACGGGAAAAGGGAACGGTCCCTGGACGCGCTGCGGGATTTCTGCCGGGCATCCTCTGTGCCCGCGGCGGGCTGCGGCGGCATAGGGAGGCTCGAGGACGTCAAGAAGATCATCTACGCAGGCTGCGCCATGGCCGTACTGGATCTCTCCCTGGAAAGCAACCGGGAGATGGCAAAGGAGGCCTGCGAGCGCTTCGGAAAGGATCACATCGGCGGATCTGTCCCCGAAGGAACAGCGCTTGCCGACCCGGCAGTCGCGGACTGCCTGCAGTACTGTTCCCTTCTTTTCGTGACGCGCGCCGCGCAGGATGAGGCTGCGGAGACCGGAGTGCCTTATTATGTCGTTGAAAACAGTCCCTCCGTGCGCGACGGAAAGGATATTCTGGCAAAAAACGGCACGTGCGGCTTTGCATCAAACGCCGCCCACATGACGCCGGACGTGCTCCGGGAACTGCGCGCCGACCTGGCCGCAGCCGGGATCTCCTTAAAGGAGAGACATGCGGCCTTTAAGTGGGAGGATTTCAAGAAGGGGCCGGACGGCCTTCTTCCCGTCGTGGTGCAGGAGGACGCCACGGACCAAGTGCTCATGGTGGCCTACATGAACGAGCAGGCCTATAAGATGACGGTGCGGACCGGCCGCATGACCTACTACTCCAGGAGCCGCAGGAGCCTCTGGATCAAGGGCGAGACCAGCGGCCACTTCCAGTATGTCCGCTCCCTGCACGGGGACTGCGACATGGACACGCTCCTTGCCAGGGTGGAACAGTTCGGTGCGGCGTGCCATACGGGAAGCCACTCCTGCTTCTTCCAGAGCGTGGTGCAGGATGAGAAAAACAGCCGCATGCAGAAGGCAGAGGAGGTGCTCCGCCAGGACTACGAGACGATTCTTGACAGAAAAGAGCATCCGGCTCCCGGCTCCTACACCAATTATCTGTTCGACAAGGGAATCGACAAGATGCTCAAAAAGCTGGGCGAGGAGGCAACGGAGATCGTGATCGCCGCCAAAAACCCCAACCCCAACGAGATCGTCTACGAGATCGCGGATTACCTCTATCACCTCATGGTGGTCATGGCGGAAAAAGGGCTCACCTGGGACGACGTCACGGCAGAGCTCGTGCGCCGTCAGAAAAAAGATTGACTTTTACTTCTTCTTTTGGTATGGTTACGGAGTATGCCGCATGATGAGGCTTTTTATGTGCTGCGCTGTATGGTACGCAGGACCGCAGACAGAAAGTTTCCGACGGGCCGGGCCCGGACGGAGCGCCGCAATCAGCGAGTTTTTTTAAGAAGGAGGTACCGAAATGTACGCAATTATCGCAACAGGTGGCAAACAGTACAAAGTTTCCGAAGGAGACATCATCGACATCGAGAAGATCGAAGCTGAGAGCGGCGACGCCGTTACTTTTGACAAGGTTCTCGTGATCGGCGGCGACGAGATGAAGTGCGGCGATGCCGTTGCTTCCGCTTCTGTTACCGGCACTGTCATGGAGCAGGGCAAGCAGAAGAAGGTCGTTGTCTACAGGTATAAGAGAAAGACCGGCTACCACAAGAAGAACGGTCACAGACAGCTCTTTACCCGCGTTAAGATCGACAAGATCAACGCATAATGACCAGAGCGGTCATTGAGAGAACCGGGGACGGACACTACCGCAGCTTTTTCGTCAGCGGCCACGCAGGGTACGCTGAGGAGGGCGAGGATATCGTCTGCGCGGGGATCAGCGCGATCGTGATCAATACGATCAACTGTCTCGAGGATCTTCTGCATGAACCCATCGGATACGAGTACGATGAAGAATCCGGCGATATCTCGTGTGTGTTTAAAAAGGTCCCGTCACAAAAGGCATCATTTCTCATCGATACCATGATACACGGCCTGGAGTGGATCCGGCTCACGTACGGTGAGGAATATCTCAGTTACGAAATCAAGGAGGTATGATCATGTTGCAGTTAAACCTTCAGTTCTTTGCACATAAAAAAGGAATGGGCTCCACCAAGAACGGCCGTGATTCCAACGCCAAGAGACTCGGCGCCAAGAAAGCGGACGGCCAGATGGTCAAAGCCGGCAATATCCTTTACAGACAGCGCGGCACCAGCATTCACCCCGGCCACAACGTAGGTCTCGGCGGTGACGACACGCTGTACGCCCTGGTTGACGGCGTTCTCAAGTTCGAGCGCGTCGGCAAGTCCAAGAAGAGAGCTTCCGTATACCCTGCACAGACCGAGGCTTAATTGGTCGAAGCGGTTGTCCGGAGCGGAACACACGAAGGCAGTGAGGACTTCAGGCAGGCATGTGTACTGTCTGAAGTCTTTGTCGTATTTATTTGTGTTTAAAGGATTACTATGTTTACAGATAAAGCAAGGATTGTCGTCAGCAGCGGCAAGGGCGGCGACGGGCACGTCTCCTTTCGCAGGGAGAAGTATGTCCCGGCCGGCGGTCCCGACGGCGGGGACGGCGGGGACGGCGGAAGCGTTATCCTGAAAGTGGACGAGGGCCTCAATACCCTCACGGACTACAGGCATGTGCGCAAGTACGCAGCCCAGAGCGGCGAGGACGGCAAGAAAAAGAGAATGGCCGGAAAGAAGGGCGAAGACCTGATATTGAAGGTCCCGCAGGGCACGGTGGTGCGCGAGGCTGTCTCCGGAAAGGTCATCACCGACATGTCCGGCGATAACCGTGAATTCGTGCTGCTCAGAGGCGGAAAAGGCGGAAACGGGAATATGCATTACGCGACTTCCACCATGCAGGCGCCCCGCTATGCGCAGCCCGGACAGCCCGCGAAGACGCTGGAGCTGCTTCTGGAGCTGAAAGTCATCGCGGACGTCGGTCTGGTCGGCTTTCCCAACGTGGGCAAATCCACGCTGCTGTCCCACGTCAGCAACGCCAAGCCCAGGATCGCCAACTATCATTTCACGACCCTGTCCCCCATTCTCGGCGTAGTGGACCTGCCGGACGGGCAGGGCTTTGTGATGGCGGACATCCCCGGACTGATCGAGGGCGCGGCGGACGGCGCCGGGCTCGGCCACGATTTCCTCTCCCATATCGAGCGCACCAAGGTCCTCATCCATGTGGTGGACGCGTCCGGGAGCGAAGGCCGCGATCCGGTGGAGGACATGAAGACCATCCGCAAGGAGCTGCAGGCCTACAATATCGACGTCTCCGGCAAAAGACAGGTCGTCGCAGCCAACAAATGCGACCTGATCCAGGAAGGGGACAACCTGGAGAGGATCAAAGCGTTCTGCGACGAAACAGGCTGCGAGATGTTTCCAATCAGCGCTGTGACCGGGCAGGGCATCAAAGAGCTTTTGTTCCGCGTCAGCGCGATCCTCTCAGAGCTCCCCAGGGACACCATCGTCTTCGAGCAGCAGTACGATCCCGAGGAGATGCTTGTCAGCGAGGAGGATCCCGTGACTGTGACCTACGATTCCAAGGCGAGGGAGTATGTGGTGGAGGGCCCCCGCGTGGAGAAGATGCTCGGCTACACGAACCTGGAGACGGAAAAGGGCTTTGTCTTCTTCCAGAAGTTCCTCGTGGACAACGGGATCGTCTCGAGGCTCAAGGAACTTGGCTGCCGAGAGGGAGATACGGTGCGTCTGTACGGCCATCATTTTGAGTTTTATGACTGATCCCGCACAGGATCATGACTTGCAGGAGGTAAAAAACACCATATGCTAACCAGCAAACAGAGAGCATATCTGATCGGTCTTTCCAATCACCTCACGCCCGTCGTCAGCATCGGCAAAAACGGCGTGAGCCCCGAGACCGTGATCTCGACGGAAGAGGCTTTCAACACCCAGGAACTGATCAAAGGCACAGTGCAGAAGACCGCGCCGGAGCTGCCGGAGGAGGCGGCCAGGACCCTCGCGGAGCGCACCCGCGCCCAGCTGGTCAAGGTGATCGGGCGCAAGTTTATCCTCTATCGTCCCTTTAAGGACAAGCCGGTCATCGAGCTGCCGGCTCCCGCAAGGGCAGCAGGGGCAGGAAGCATGAAGGAGACAGGACGATGAGCCGCCGGATCGGCTTTCTGGGCGGCACATTCGATCCGATCCACATGGGACATCTGATCATCGCGGAACAGGCATATGATCAGTTTGATCTGGACCAGGTGCTGCTCATCCCTTCGGGGCACTCTTATCTGAAGGACAGCAGGGCGCAGAAGGTACAGCCCCCGGAGGTCCGCCTTAAAATGACGCAGCTCGCGGCGTCCTGCCACGAGTGTTTTGCCGCCTCCGACATTGAGATCAAAAGAAGCGGCAATACCTATACTTACGAGACGCTCCGGCAGATGCACGAAGAGGATCCGGAGGCGGAGATCTTTTTTATCGTCGGCGCGGATACCATCTGCAGCATCCGCACCTGGAGAGAACCGGCGGAGATCTTCCGGCAGTGCACGATCCTCGCGGCGGGAAGGGCCGATCAGATCAGCGATCAGGCGATGCTTGAGGAGATAGAGGCGCTCAAAAGGGATTTTGGCGCGGATATCCGCCCTCTGCAGGTGCCGGCCATCGGCATCTCCTCGACGGATATACGGGAGCGTGCTGCACAGGGCAGATCGATACGATATCTGGTGCCTGAACCGGTAAAAAGGTATATAATAGAAACTGGGATCTATAATAAAAACGATGCGTGATAAGAACAAAGAGCTAGACAGAATCGGGATCATCCGGCTTCTCGAGAAGGACCTGAAATACAAGCGCTTTATCCATACCCTCGGCGTGGCGAATATATCGGCCGCCCTGGCCATGCGCTACGGCGCTGACACGGACAAGGCGGAAATGGCAGGACTCCTTCACGACTGCGCAAAATCGCTTAGCCTGCGGGATATGCTGAAGCTGTGCGAGGAAGAGCACCTTGCGCTGAACGATTACGAAAAGAAGAGCACAGCACTTTTGCATTCCAAGGCCGGAAGCGTTCTTGCCAGAAAACGATTCGGCTGCGACGACGATGAGATCCTGCAGGCCATCCGCTTCCACACGACGGGAAGACCCGCTATGAGCCTGCTCGAGAAGATCGTCTTTACGGCGGATTACATTGAACCGGGGCGCTTTGCGGCACCCGGCCTGCCGCTGATCCGGGAACTCGCATTCGAGGATCTGGACAGGGCGGTCATGAAGATACTGGAAGATACACTGTCGTATCTGGAGTTTTCGGGCGCCAGAATCGATCCCCAGACACAGAAAACCTATGAGTATTATATTGAGGGTGCGGACCATAGCGGACGCCCCGCATAACGGAGGATGATTATGGAAAATTCCAAGGACAATTCCCTGCGGCTTGCCAAGATCGCCATTGCGGCGCTGGAAGAGAAGAAGGCGGTGGACATTCGCATGATCGATATCAGCGAAGTCTCCGTGCTGGCGGACTATTTTGTCATCGCCGGCGGCAGCAGCCGGACGCAGATACAGGCCCTCGCCGACGAGGTCTCGAGGAAGCTTGAGATGGCCGGCGCCGAGGCGAAACAGATTGAGGGCTATCAGAATGCGGGATGGGTGCTTCTGGATTTCGGCGATGTCATCATCCACATCTTCGATTCGGAGAACCGCCTGATGTATGATCTGGAGAGGATCTGGAGAGACGGAAAACAGGTGGATCCGGAGACGATCTGATCTGCAGATGTTATCAATAATAAAGCCCAAATATATGGGATGGCGTGAGGTATTGCACGTCATCCTATTTTTTGGCTTTTTATTGGGCTGTGGTCAGAGGAGGTGGGGGTGTGGTCACAGAGGTCCTGAAAGTGGTCATAGTGACCGCGGAGGAGTGAACTGTGACCACGTGAAGCATATGAAGCAGGCCGTGGTCATAGAAGGATCAATTGTGGTCATGGTGCCCACGAAGGAGAGGTGTGTGACCACAACAAGTATGTAGGGCAAGTCGCGGTCATAGAAGGTTCAATTGTGGTCACAGTGCCCGCGAAGGATCGACCTGTGACCACGTGAAGCATATGTGGTAAGTCGCGGTCACAGAAGTCCTAAAAGTGGTCATAGTGCCCACGGAGGATCGACCTGTGACCACCGCAAGCCCATCAAGCAAGTCGCGGTCACAGAAGTCTAAAAAGTGGTCACAGTGCCCACGAAGGAACAAACTGTGACCACCGCCCGCACCTCTGTTCAATTCACTGGAAGGAGTATTTTTTAGAAAAGATGAGCCTGAAGCCCTTCTATAAATGACGAAAATCCGGCCAAAAGCCGGATTTTCAAATTTCAGATCAAGAAGGAGCAGTTGTCAGACGCGACAGCCCCCTTTTTATGATGTCCATGAATAGAAAAAAGATTGATTACATCCTGCGGAATACACCGAATACTTTGCCCAGGATCACACAGTCGGGGACGATGATGGGATCCATGGTATCATTTTCCGGCTGCAGGCGGATGTGACCGTCTTCCTTGTAGAATGTCTTGACGGTCGCTTCCTCTCCGACAAGGGCGACGACGATCTCGCCGTTGCGGGCTGTATCACAGGAATTGATGAAGAGCAGGTCGCCATCCAGGATGCCGGCGTTGATCATGGATTCGCCCCGCACTTTGAGTGCGTAGGAATCTCCGGGAGGGAGGATCTCCGCAGGAACCGGGAAGTAGTTCTCAATATTCTCCTGTGCCAGTATGGGCTGGCCGGCGGCGACATTTCCCACGACCGGAAGAGAGGCCATCTCCGTCCGGACCATCTGGAAGCTGTCGTCACAGATCTCGATCGCTCTGGGTTTGGTGGGGTCGCGGCGGATGTAGCCGTTCTTCTCCAATGTGGAAAGATGGGAGTGGACGGAAGAAGTGGAGCGGAGCCCGACCGTCTCACAGATCTCGCGCACCGTGGGCGGATACCCTTTTTCCAGTATTTCAGTCTTTATATAATCCAGAATTTCCTGCTGTTTTTTCGATATTCTGCCTGCCATAAAGAATAGACCTCCGTTTTGGATGATTAATATATAAGTATTATATCAGACCTCGCGGGAAAAGCAAACATATATTCCGAATATTCGTTCGAAATTCTTGTTGACAAGAGAATCGGGTCTTTGACACCCCGAATTCTTGAAAGGCGCTTTCCGCCTTATTTTTTTGGTCAAATTTTAATTTCCTACTTTTCCTAAACTCCTAAATATAGTATACTGGTCTAAACAGAGTACTACATGCAGGAGTTATTCTT
>JAFQZU010000039.1 GCA_017405805.1 Lachnospiraceae bacterium | reverse complement strand
TGCTTCACGCGGTCACACACCGCTCCTCCGCGGGCACCATGACCACAAAACCGACTTCCATGACCACAGGCTTGCCGCAGCCTGCTCCATATGCTTCATGCGGTCACACACCGCTCCTCCGCGGGCACCATGACCACGAAACCAACTTCTGTGACCGCGGCCTGCTCCATATGCTTCACGCGGTCACACACTGCTCCTTCGCGGGCACCATGACCACGAAACCGACTTCTATGACCGCGGCCTGCTCCATATGCTTCACGCGGTCACACACTGCTCCTCCGCGGGCACCATGACCACAAAACCGACTTCCATGACCACAGGCTTGCCGCCGCCTGCTCCATAACCTTCACACGGTCACACACTGCTCCTCCGCAGGCACCATGACCACGAATCCAACTTCCATGACCACGGCTTTGCCGCAGCCTACCACGGCTTGCTGCAGCCTACCGCAGCTTGCCTAATGCCCCATCCCACCCCAAATCCCCTGACAAAAAGAACCCGCAGGATCCAACATCCTGCGGGTTCTAATCTTGATCACTTCACTTTATAGAGCACATGCCCGTATTTCTCCCAAATCTGCTCCAACTTCACAGCCTTCGAAGCGTTTTCCACGGTACCAGCCTTCCCAAGGCCAGTCTTCCCGCCCGCGTCCTTCGCGGAAGGAAGCTTCTCTTCCCCGCACAGCGAATCGCAGAGCTTCTTCAGATCCGAGTCCTCCGCGAGCAGCACATATCTGCTCTGCAGCGTTCCCGTGCGCAGCTTTTCCTCCAGAACGTCATACTGACAGATGTTGAAGGCCGTCCAGGAAGGTGCAAGGAAGGCATATTCCAGGTTCTCCCCCTCTGCCTCCTTGGCAATGGTGTTGTCCCATGGATCCTCCGAAAGCGGGAGCAGGGCGGCCAGTTCGGCCTGTTCCGTCTCCTGCGCCGTCCCGGTGATGGAGGTCGGATCCATCTGCGGAACTACATAGGAGGAAGGCCGGTTTATGACAAGAAATGTCATCAGTCCAAGGATGGCGAGCTCCTGAATGAAGGGGAGCGTTCTTCCGTCGCTCAGGTCGATGATCAGGATGCCGCAGGCGACTGTCACGGCGAGCAGCATGCGGTGGAGCTGGATCGGGGAATAGAGCACGATCGTCGCCTCGTAGATGAGGGCGCCCGAAAGGAGCATCCCGAAGGCCGCGCTCACGCGCCCGTCGTTCTCCCTGCGGGAGATTGACCGGATCCAGAGCACCAATAATAAGAGCCAGGAGATATAAAACAGGAGGGTGACCGCGCCGATCCAGTTGGCTTCCAAAAGATACCTTTTTACTTCCCGGAGGCCTTCCAGATTGGCGGACAGCACCGTCTGAAGGATGAGAGAAAGCGACCTGCTTCCGATCAGTTCCCGGAGCCGTGCCGTGGGCGATACGGCGTCCGCGAAGTACTTGACCACGCTGTGGCTGCCGAAATACATGTACAGCTTGAGGGCCGCCCCGCCCGCCGCTGCAGCGCCAAGCGAAAGGAGACAGCGCGCCACAGGGCCCATGCCGGTCCCCCGCTTCCAGGAGAGGCAAAGGGGTATGAGGAGCAGGGCCGCGTAGAAGGGCCGCATCACGGACCAGAAAAAGACCATGAGTATCATGAGGCAGATCATAGCGGCAGTCCGGCCGGGTTTTCCCGCCCCCTGATGTATGATCCAGAGGGTCAGGCCCGTAAAGACGATCAGGAAGAAGTTGTAGCTGGTCTCGATCATGCCCGACCAGGTGTACCTGGCAAGGATCAGGTTGGTCATGAAAAGGAGGATCATCCAGCCGGCCTTCCTGCGTTCCGGCCGCGCGAAAGCAGCCAGAAGTAAGGTCCCGGCACAGGCCAGGATCAGATTGGCATGGCAGAAATAGTTATGTCCGTCTGTCCCCGTGACAAAAGAGAGCAGCCAGTAGGGAATAAAGGTAAAGATATTGTAGGGCCCGTAGGACAGCTGCGGCGGCGCGACCTCGTTGTAGCCGGCCACGCCCTGCGGAAGGCCGTGGATCCGCATCAGCCGGACGGCCCTGTAGTAGACCACTTCGTCGTTCCAGGCGGTCTTCCACATGTCCATGTGCAGCGGATTTGCGCCTGACACTGCCCACAGCGTCAGGCCGGACAGCACCGGCGCCGCTGCAAGGAGCAGCAGCAGTATGATACTCTTTTTGTTCCTCTTTTCTGTTTCCATCTGTTTTTCCGCATTTCCCCGCCCGGCGTGCCCGGTGCGGCCCTGTTTCAGAACCAGGGCTTTGTTTCAGAACCAGGACTGCCGGGGGAGTTTTTTGAATTTCAGGTCCCATTCCCCTGTTTTGTCGTCCACCTGGATCACGATGTAGGTCTTGTCCGGCCCCTGCCTGGGCTTTGCGATGCTGCCCGGGTTCAGGAGCAGGACGCCGTCCTCCTTCTCCCTGACCGGCATGTGCGTGTGCCCGAAGATGGCCACGTCGGCCTTGCATTTTTTGGCCATGTCCACCAGGGCGGACGCCGTGTAGTGCACGCCGTAGTGGTGGCCGTGGGTCAGAAAGACCCTGTGCGCGCCCACGTCAAAAGCAAGGCTCGCATTCACCTCCGCCGACCGGTCCATATTGCCGGCGACCACTTTGATCTTGTATTCGGTCTCCTCCCCGAGGATCTTTTTCAGGTCCCCCTCCACGTCGCCGGCGTGGATGAGGAGATCGATCGGCGCCTCCTGCCCGATGGCCTGCCGAAGCAGGTCATTGCGGCCATGGGAATCGCTCACTACCAGAACTTTCATGTACTCTCCATTCCGGAGTGCCGCGCCGGCAGCAGCCGGCGCAGCGCTCCCTGCCATAGGCTCATATTTCGCGCTGCAGAAGCTCGTCCAGGGTCCTGCCGTAGGAGGGCAGGAACTGCTCCGTGAAATCCCGCACCTCCGGAAGCTCCCGGGCAAGCTCCTCCACCGCTTTTCTGACCGTGACCGCGGCCGTGCGGAACTCGCTGTTGCCGGACCGCTCCTCCTCCGTGCACTTGATCAGGGCGGAGAGCTTGTCCGCCGCCTTCACCAGGCGGCGCATATAGCGGTCCTCCTCCGTGTCCTCCGGCTCGAAGATATCCCCGAAGATTCCCCGCATGTCGGCGGGGAGCTGGGTGAGGAGCCTTTTTTCCGCCATGTGCTCCACTTCCTTGTAGGCGTCCCGGATGTCGCTGTTGTAATATTTGACCGGCGTCGGCATGTCTCCCGTGATGATCTCGGCCGCGTCGTGGTAGATGCCGATCAGGGCCGCCCGGTCCGCGTTGAGACGCCGTCCGTACCGCACGTTTCCCAGAACGCACAGCGCATGGGCGATCATGGCCACTTCCAGCGCGTGCTCGCTCAGGGTCTCCAGCCGCGCATTGCGCATCAGGGCCCATCTCTCGATATACTTCATTCTGGAAACCGTCGCGAAAAAATTATCCATTCACTCGTCCTCATCCATGATTTGCGGGCGCTTTCTCCCGCGCTTGTCAAAAATAAACACTTCGTCCCCCTTGCGAAGGATAAGGTCCTGTCTGGGGGTCAGGATCTTGTCCCCCCTCTGCACTACCGCGATATAGGACTGCCTGGAGATATCCAAGTCCCCTATGGCCTCGTTGTTCCAGGCGTGTCCTTCTGAGATCCGGATCTCCCGCAGCTCTTCCAACGGCTCGTTGGCGGAGGCCTCGGCACCGATCACCACGATGTCCCCGGGATAAAGGATGACCTCGGGCGTTGGCTCGATGTTCCGGTTTCCGCGCAGGATGGCGACCGCCATGGATTTTTTCGGCAGGGCGATGCCGCGTATGGTTTTGCCGCACCACCTGTCTCCCGCGATCAGTCTGACCTTGATCACGCGGAGCTTCTCTTCCACCGCATATTCGCCCTTGTGCTTTAAGATCGAGTACTGCTCGACAAAACCGGCCGAAATGATACCGGTCGGGATGGCCACCACGCCCACGCCGAGAAACGTGATGATGATGCTGAGCGCCTTGCCCAGGGGCGTGATCGGGTAGATGTCCCCGTAACCGACCGTCAGCATGGTGGATACGGACCACCAGATGCCGGAAAAAGCGTTGCGGAAGACGTCCGGCTGCGCGTCGTGCTCAAGACTGTACATGCACAGGCTCGAAGCCACCATCAGCGTCGCGATGATAAAAACGGAGGACAGAAGCTGCTGCCGCTTGCGGTACAGGACCTCCGTGATCACGTTCAGGCTGTCGTAATAGGCGTTGATCCGGAACAGGCGGAAGATCCTGGCCACCCGGAAGAGGCGGAAGGCCGCCATGCCGGCCGGGAAGAACATCGGCAGTCCGTAGGGCAGAAAAGAGAGCAGGTCGATGATGCCCGCCGGAGAGACCATGTAGGCCAGGCGCGCCATCGACTCCTTCTTCTCCGGATACAGCTCCGGCGCCGTGATCAGCCGCAGCACATAGTCCACGGCAAAAAACAAAATCGTGACGATCTCCACCGCCGTGAAAAAATTTCCGTATACCGCATTGATATCGTCAAACGTGCTGAGGATCCCGACCGCCAGATTGGCGATCACGGCCCCTGTGCTGAGGATGTCGTAAAACTGGTTGACGGGCTCTCCCACTACGCCGACAGACACCATGCGGAAGAGTTTGGCCCTCCACGGCAGATAAGGCCTGCCCGGGGATTTCCTGTCCAGCCGGGTATGCTCGTCCGGGTCCTGGGCCGGTTCCCGAACATCTGCCTGCGCCTGCGGATCTGTCTCCGCCTGCATTGTTTCTGCCTGCGGGTCCTCCGCTGCGTCGGTTTTTAAGATTTTGTCGTCTTCCATGCGCTCTCCCTCCGAAGATCGTATCTATAGCGTAGTATAACACAGCCCCCGCCGCTTCGCGTTCCCAAATTGAACGCAAAGGAGCGGGGGCTGTATAAATGCGTCGCAGGACGCGGTCATTCTTTCTCTGCGGACTGCCCTTCCGGTGTGCCGGGTGCGTTCGCGGGCGTACTGCCGTCAGCTGCCGGCGCCTGCGCGGGAGGCGGCGTCTGCACGGACGACGGCGCCTGCACCGGAGGCGGCGTCTGCACCGGAGGCGGCGTCTGCACCGCGCCGCGCCTTCTAAAGAAGCGGCGGCGAGGCTTCTGGACCGGCGCGGGTTCGAGCCCGGCCGCGATCCGCTCGGCGCGCTTTGCCTTCCTTCTGCGGGAAGCACGGACCAGCAGGATGATGATCAGGGCCGCGATGATCAGGAAGGGGAAGTGCCCGACCACGAACAGCGCGAGATTTTCCATAAAGAGCCGGAAATCCTCGATGGCGTCCTCAAAGGCCTCCTGCAGGCGCGTGATGAAGGATTTCTTCTCCGCGACGGGCGAGTAGCGGACCACCTCCCTGAGGGAGATAAACACCGTCGAATACTGCACGTCCCGGTCCATGCCCGAAAGACTGGTCTTATAGGTGTTCAGTTCACGCTCCACCTCGGAGAGCCGCGCTTCCACAGCAATCATATCCTCGATGGTCTCCGCCTTTTCCATCATGTCCAGAAGGCGCTGCTGCTCGATCTCGAGGGCTTTTTTGACGGATTCGGTGTCGGAATAGACCTGCGTGATGTTCTGGGCGTTGACCGATCTGGACTTGATCTTGCCGTCCCCTTCGATGGACTGCAGGAAGGAATAGAACTTCCCGGAAGGGATCCTGGCCGTGATCGACAGTGTCCGGGTACCCGAACCGCCGTCCTCGTAATACCAGTAGGAATTGCTGTCGCTCTCGTCCTCGGATTCGATAAAACCGCCTGCCTCCGTGATCTTCTGCCGCAGGCTCCCGACGCTCTTCTCGTACTCCAGCGTCTCCATGCCCAGATTGGCGGTGTAGACGATCTTCTCGCCGTTCTCCGCCTGCCGCAGGCCGCCGTTTTCGGCGCCCGCGCCGCTGCCGGCGTCTGCGCTGGCTGCAGTGTCGGGTTCTGTCGAGCCGGATTCGTTTTTGGCGCTGCCCGCGGCGTCATAGGTGTCGGCCGCGGCGCTCTCGGAGACGGCTTCATAGTCCTCATCCGCAGTGCTGCTGTAGGCCGGATAATCCGCGGTCCCGCCGTAGGAAGGCGCGGATGTCGGTGCCGACTCCTCCGCCATCGCCTCCTCTTTATAGTCATAACCCGCGCTGCCGCTGCTCTGCCCGCAGCCGGCTGCGATCAGCGCCGCCGCGAACAATACTGCGGCCGCTCGTATGAATCTGCCGTACTTTTTCATCACTCACCCTCCTTCAAAGAAATCGATCACTTCTTCAAAAACCGCCTCGGGGATGTGCATGCGCACCCCGGGTTTATTGCTGAGTGAGACGTATCCTCCTTCCGCCACGGTCAGCACGTCGTAGCTGCCGTCTGCCTTGTACAGATAGACATAGTAAAGAACATCTTCCTTTTCCCCGAACAGGCTCAACTCCGGCTTGCCTTCGTCCACAGCCCTGGTGAGGGCGTCCTCGCCCTCCTCGGAATAAGCGGGCTCCGTCGGGCTCCCGCCGCTCAGCCTGTCGGTCTCCGAGATGTACTCCACGCGCACGTAATCGCCCTTGTTGGGTCCCAGAAGATCGGCGCTGGTATGGGCTGTCAAAGACGTCCGCTCTTCGGCCTGCTCGATCTCGTCTTCCGCCTCAAGCATGATCTCGGAAGAACCTGCTTCCTCTGCCGCCTCCGAGGCTGCCTCCGCGGGTTCCTGTGCTCCGCTGTCCGCCGTGCCGGCCGTTTCCGGCGCGGCTTCCTCGAAGGCTTCCCCTTTATAAGGATCTTCATAGGGCGCTTGGTCCGCCGTCTCGCCTGCCGCCTGCAGGGTCCCCGAAGACGCGTTTTCCGCCGCAGCCGGATGGGACCGCGTCCGGGCCGGGCTCGTGAACATGACCATCAGGGCCACGCCCGCCGCCATGCCGACCGCTGCTGCGCCCGCGACCATGGGCATGTGATTTCTTTTCTTTCCTGTCTTTTCTTTCCCCGCCTGCTCGCTCCGGATCAGCATCTCGTCGGGAAGGGCATTCATCGCCTTGAACAGATCTTCACTTTTCATTCGACGAACCCTTCCTTTCTGAGCTTCTTGTAAAGTCTGGCCCGCAGCCGCAGGAGCGTGACGCTTACGTGATTGCGCGTCATTCCGTATCTCTGTGCGATGTCAGTCGTCTTCTCAGCGTAAAAATACCTTCTCACGAAGATATTGCACTCCCTCTCCGGGAGCGACTCTGCAAATTCGCGGATACATTTCCCAAGCGCGTCCGCCTGGACGATATCCTCCGCGCTCTCGCCCGCGTCGACATGGATGAATGCCTGCTCCCCGGAGCCGACGCACTCCTCCAGTTCCTCGAGCACCAGATCCATCTGGCCGCCGCCTCTTTTGTCGGCCGTCATCCTGCGGTAGCGGTCCAGGGCCAGATTTCTCGTGATCTTGGCCAGGAACGTACGCAGCACCGCCGGCCTGGCGGGCGGGATGGCATTCCACGCGCGCAGCAGCGTATCGTTGACACACTCCTCCGCGTCCTCCTTGCGCCCCAGGATATTGGCAGCCACCGTATAGCAGTAATTCCCGTACGTGTCCGCCGTCTCCGAGAGCGCCCGCTCATCCCGGTTCCAGTACAGCTCTATGATCTCTCTGTCATTCATCGGGCAGATAACCTCTTTCGTATACGAATGATCCTCCCTGTCAGTCATGACGCAGGCAGGGAAAGAATGTTACACCTTCATTACAACTTGTGAAATTACTCTTCCTCCGCGCTCTCCTCTTCCGCGGCGTCTTCCTCCGGATCCGCCTTGGGCCAGCAGTTTTCCGCACCTGCCGCCTCCTCGATCCCGGCACGGAGCGCCTGCGCCGCCGCCTCCGCGGCGTCCTCCGAAGGATCCTCCTCCAGCGCCTCCATCATCTCCAGGACACAGTGGCTGATCTGTGTATAAAGCGGGGTCCGCGGCCGGACAAAAGCGCCTGACAGCAGCGCCTGGCGCGCGGCATAAAACGGGATCCCGTCAAAAGCCTCGCTCTGCGCCAGATCCGTCCGCACGCACAGGCCGCCGTAGGCAGCCGTTTTGACGGCATAGGGGAGGTAGCATTCGGGCTCCATCATCCTGCACAGGAAAGCCCAGGCCGCCTCCTTGTCCGGGGCGCATTCCGGGATCTCCAGCACGGTCCCCTCGGCGACCGTAACCGGCGCGCCGGCCTCCGACAGGGCGGGCATAGCGGCAAAACCGGTCTCCCCGTCCGCCATCTGCGCCGGCACGACAAAACCCGGAATAATCGCGGCAGAAGGCGCATCTTCCTCCTGTGCCCCCGCCGGTCCGAAAGCATACCCCTCGGCGTACAGGTCCCGCAGGGCGGCGATTGCCTCCGCCGACGGTTCCGATTCCGTGATCCAGGTCCCCTGCGCGGTCACCGGCCGGCCCCCGCAGCTCAGAAGGAGCAGTTCATAAAAGAGCGTCCCCGAGGCGTCCAGATACCGTAAATCGCGGTCCTGGCGCTGCAGGAGCCTGCAGGCCTCCCGCAGGTCCCCGACGCTCGAAGGCGTCCAGTCCTCCTGCTCTTCGCTGTCCTCATCGTAGTCCGTGACGCCGGCCTCCGCAAGCCTGTCCGCGTCATACCAAAGACCTGCCGCGAGCGCCCCGCAGGGCACGCCGTAGACGCCGTTTCCCGCGGACGAAAGGTCCTTCAGCGGGTCATAGAACCAGTCCCAGGCGCTGTAGGATGCGGCCTGCGCGCTCAGATCCGTCAGAAGCCCCGCCTCCGCGTCTGCGGGCAGGTGCGAAGTGCTGCCCAGAATGAGATCCGGACATTCGCCGCCCTCCCCGAGCCTCTCGGGAAGCGCCGCTCTCCACTCCTGCTCGGATTCTTTGACCGGGACCAGCTTCAGCTCTTTGTTTTCCTTCTCTTCCCAGGTATCGAAGGCGCCCTGCGCCCACTGCCACACCGGGTCCTGGGTCTCCGGATCCTCCGCGTCCGTCCGCCACATCAGCGTGATCACGGCGCTTCCCCCCGTGAGGTCCGGGAGGGACTGCGCGGACGCGGCCGCCGCCTCCTGCTCCGGCGTCGTTTCCTGCTGCCCGTTTTCCGCGGGGGCGGCCGCCTTGTGATCCTGCGCTGCCGCGGACACTGCCGCGCCCGGAAGAAGCGATACCGCCAAGGCGGCCGCCATGATCATGCCGATAATCCTTTTTGTCATACCTGCTCCTTTTTCCTGCTGCTTCGCTGCCTTGCTCTCCTTCCGGGCGCGCTGCCCGTCCCGTGAGCGCTGCCCGTCCTGGGAGCACTGCCTGCCCCGGGCGCACTGCCCCTGCCGGTGCGGCCTGCGGCGGTCCTGCGGTTTCTCTGCACAAGGGCCGCGCCGAACCATATGAGGAGCACTGCCGCCAGGATCACCGCCGCGGAACCGATCATTCCCCATGTCTTCCAGGCCGGGCGCCTGTACCCGACCCTGGTCTGCGCCGTCAGCCCGTTCATGGCGCTGCTCTGCGAGATCATGTAAACCGCGCGCTGCACTGCGTTCCGGAACAAGGTCCGCACGCCGTACGTGAGCTGCGCGCCCCGCAGTGTGTAGGCGCTGTTATCCATATTTCTCCACAGGTCCGTCCCTGCGTTCAGTCCCTCCAGAATGTCGCAGCAGGACGCATCCTCCGGCTGCAGAAGATCCGTGGTGACTACCCCGTCAAAACTCCACTCCCCCCGCAGTATCCCGGAGATCAGCCCCTCGTGTCCCCCGTACCAGCGGGGGCCGAGTCTGCCCGTACCGGTCATGACGCCGCCCGGTCTCCCGTTCAGCACACAATAGCGCAGGGGCTCCAGATAGAGCTCCCGGACCGACTGCTCGGAGGCCATGACCAGCGTTCCGTGCTCTCCTTCCGGATCGCCGGTCAGGGCCAGCTTTCCGACGACCGGGATCAGTCCCTTTTCGCGCGCGCCCCTTGTGAGCGCCGCTCCCATGTGCCCCGCAAGGCAGCTGTCCTCCGAAAAACCGGAGAGGTTCCCGCTCCCTGCCGGGAGCCTGTGCAGGTTCATGACCGGCGTATACCAGAGGGCGGTTCCGTCTGCCAGGGCGTCCTCGCCCACCAGCTGCCCGATCCTCTGCACCAGTTTCTCATCCCAGGAGGCCGCGAGAACAGCGGGTGCCGGATAGATCATGCCGGCCGCCTTCCCGTCCGCGTCCTCCAGTCCTGCGGCGCCCGTCTTTCCGAAGGTCTCGGGGATCCCGCAGGACGCCACCGCGCCTGTGATCCCGCCCGCTTTCCTGACATAGCTGTAAGTCTCCCGCCAGGAGAGCTGATCCATCAGCCATCCCCAGCGGTAATCCTCTGCGCCCACGCCGACCAGCTCCGCCAGCTGCAGATTGGTATCTCCGTGCGCTGTATTGTAGACCGGCGAGGCGGATTCCCGGATGCTGTCCTGCCCCGCCCGCAGCCTTTCCATGAGAGAGGAAGGTGCCTTGAAATTGCCGTCCGCGTAATAGACCGGCCAGGTCCCCGTCCAGTCCGTCCGGCTCAGATAGCGAAAACTCCCGTCGTAGGTCCGCAGATCGGCTTCCTGCAGACGCACCGCACCTTCGCCCGCCGCGTCCCGGACGCTTTCAGACAGCGCCGCGGACCGCAAAGCCTGCGCCAGGCGGCTGTCGCCCTGCACCTGTTCCTGCGGAAGGTCCATGCCGGTGCCGCTGATCCTGCCCGATTCCGCATATCCTTTGGCGGCCAGAAGATTGTTGACCGCGTGATGGGCGTTGCGGGCCGCCGTCACATAGTACTCGCCCGTCTCGCGGATATATTTTCCCGTGCTGCTGTCGTAGGTGTCCAGCATGTCCCCCTTCAGCTGAACGGTCACCGTCTCCGATTCTCCGGCGTCCAGAAGGCCGGTCCTGGCAAAGCCCACCAGCTCCGCGGAGGGCTTTTCGATGCCGCTCTCTTTGTCATACTCCGTAAAGGGCCGCTGCAGATAGACCTGCACGACCTCGCTCCCCGGCGTGTTTCCGGCGTTTGTGACGCGCACAGACACGTTCCAGCCCTCGGTCGTCTCCCTGCACTGCACGCCGCTCCAGGTGAAATCCGTATAGGAAAGCCCGTATCCGAAGGGATAGGCCACCGTCTCCGCATAGCTGTAGGCGGACGCCGCCTCCGCTCCCGTGACAACGTCCTCGTACCGCGTCTCGTAGTAGCGGTAGCCCACGTAGATCCCTTCCGCCAGGACCAGATACCGGTTCCCGGCCGGGTGGGCGCTGTTGGAGATCAGACCTGTCTGCGCATTGGCGTAAGAAGGCGCGCTGTCCGCGCTGAAAACGCAGGTGTCCGGTAGCTTTCCGGACGGATTGACCGTCCCTGCCAGAACGGAGGCCAGACCATAGACGCCCGTCTCCCCGAGCGCGCCTGTCCACAGGCAGGCGTCCACGCCGTACTCCTCGAGAAACCCGGCCTCCATGGGCCAGGGCGTGTTGAGCACCGCGATCACCTGCTCCGAAGCCTCCCCCGCCAGCTGCAGGAGGGCCCGCTCCCTTTCGGTCAGCGCCGTCGGCCGCTGCTGCGCGCCTTCCTCCCTCTCCCCGGTGCGCGTGATCACGACCACGGCCGCATCGGGATAGTCCGCGAAGGTGTCCCGAATTTTGCCGGGCAGGCTGTCTCCGCCGCCCCTTACAAAATAATCCCACAGGGACCGGTTCAGGTCCAGGCCCGCCTCTTCCATCGCTTTGACAAAGGCGTCCTTGTCCCCGTCCGCCCTGTAGGCGCCGCCGGAGACCGGACCGGTCATGAGCGCCGGGCTGCCGCAGAATACGCTGATGCGGGCCCCGGCTTTGAGCGGCAGTACGCCTTCCGCATTGCGAAGGAGCACGATCCCCTCCTCCTCCGCCGTCCGGCACAGGGCCGCAGCCGCCTCCCGCAGAAGGGCCGGATCCTCGAATTTCGAGGCAAAGCGCACGGCTTCCCCCTCCTCCCGTCCGGTCACCTCCATGGAGGACTGCCCCAGATCCACGCGGATCTTCTGGTCCCATCTCTCCAGCGTCAGGTCGGCGATCAGAAGGGCCGCGAGCAGAACACCTGCCACGGCAAAAGACAGCACCGCAGCACGGCGCCTTCTCATGATGAGCCGGCGCCTTTTGATCTCACGCATCTGCCCCTGCCTGCTTCCTGCGGCGGGGCCTTTTCCTGCCTGTCTTTCTCTCACTTCTGAAGATCCGCTCCTTTAGAAAGAGGCAGGAGACAGCCTAGTGTCTCCTGCCTCTATCAAGCCTTATTCCTTTTAAAAGGAGCCGCATATTAATAACCCGCAGGGCCTTTTCACGCCCTTAGGGGCGTGAACGAGCGAGCATAGGCGAGCGTGCCCAAGGGTATTAATATGCGGCTCCTTCTCCAAACTCTCAATCTTCTATGATCCGGGTCGCCCAGACCGCACTGCGGTCGCTGATCTCCTTCATGATGATCCCGACGCCCGTGCTGTAGGCCTCGATGGTCTTGCCGTCTCCCGCATACAGTGCCACGTGATAGACATATCCGTTCTTCGCAAAAAAGATCAGATCGCCGGGCGCAGCGTCGCTGACGGGGATCTGCGTTCCCACCTGCGACTGTGCCGCCGCAACGCGCGGAAGGCTGTATCCGAACAGCTTGAACAGGGACTGCACGAAACCGGAGCAGTCCGCGCCGTTTGTGAGACTGGTGCCGCCCCAGACGTAGGGATTGCCGATGTAGGTGGCGGCCTTCTCCACGATCTTCTCGCGGATCTCATTGTAAGGCGTCCCCTCCTTCACAGAGTGCAGGGAGTAATAGAGTGCCTTTTTATCGATGGTGTCCACTGTTTTGTCGGCCGTCGCAAGGTTCTCCTCGCCGCGCTCGTCCACGGCCGCCTGCGCGCCGCCGGTCTCAAGCAGGGCCTTCTGCACAAAACCGCGCACGTCGCCGGATTCGATATAGTACCAGGCACCGGCATCCTCGATCACGAAGGCAAGGCCGCCTTCCTCCAGCGTACCCACTTCGCCCGCGTCCGTATCGGGTTCCTCCAGGATGGAGACGCCCTCTTTGGCCAGGACCGGCACCTTGTCGATGACCGTCTCCTGCGTCGTGATCCTGCGGAAGGCGTAGGCGTCATTTTCATAATAGGGAAGGATCTCCTCCGCGAGAACAAACAGGTCGCCCTTCTGCATCCCTTCGGGCAGGATCTTCGCAATGCGCTCTGCCCGTCTTCTGGAGATGGCTTCGAGTTTCTCCGCGTCCTCCCCCGTGATCAGAAGGTCCGAATCGACAAAACCGCGCACGGCCCCCGATTCCACGAAGGTATACCCGTCGTCCTCTTCCTCCAGAACGTAAAGGAGACCGCCCCTTGCGATCTTTCCGACCGCAGCTGCGTCGTCCGAGCGCCCGTCCAGGATCTCCAGATCCTCCGCGGCAAAAGCGTACACCTTGTCCACGGTCACAAAGCGGAAATCCCTGTGGATGACCGGCAGGTCATAGACGATATGCTGCTCCGCGAGAAGCTCCTCGTTGGTCCCGTCGTGCTCTTCGGCCTCCTGGATTCCCTCGGGCTCCCCGTACTCTTGAGGATCTCGTCCTCCTTTTCCGCAGCCGCCTTCGCCTTTTCCTCCTCGGCCTTTTTGGCCTCTTCCGCCTTCTTTTTATCTTCCTCCGACACCGCTTCCTTCGCGCCGTCGGCCTTTTCGTCCGCCTTCTTCTTGCCGTCCGTCTCCTCTTCGCTTCCGCCCTCTCCCGGCGTCTCCTGCGCCGGATCCTGCTCTTCGGGCGCAGTCTCTCCGCCCTGGGCAGGGTCCTGCTCCGGGTCGGTCACCGGCTCTTCGCCCTGTCCGGGCTCCGGCGCGGGTTCCGGTTCCGGCTCAGGTTCCGGCTCCGGTTCGGGTTCCGGCTCGGGCTCAGGTTCCGGCTCGGGCTCAGGTTCCGGCTCCGGTTCGGGTTCCGGCTCCGGCTCGGGTTCCGGCTCGGGTTCAGGTTCCGGCTCGGGTTCCGGCTCCGGCTCGGGTTCCGGCTCCGCTTCCGGCGCGGCTTCGGGGACCCCGGCTGCTGCGGGCGCAGTACCCCCTTCGCTCTGCTCCTCTGCGGCGCGCACGCCGGCCATGGGAAGGACCGTCCCGGCCATTCCTGCCGTGAGGATGCCCACTGTCAGATATATTCCGAATTTCTTTGCGAGTTCTCTCAGTCTCAAATCTGTCCCACCTGTTGTCCTGATAGTTTTATGTACAGATTATTGTAAAGTCATGTCCGATTATCACAGACTCTTTACAAATACGCCATAAGTATACAATTTTTTGAAACATATTTCTACAACAAAAAAGGGGCTGTTCAAAGAGCCGCCCCACTACATCTTGTATTTTATCGATTTTCCGGCCAAAAGTCAAGAAGCGGCCGCTCCCCGCCTCCCGCAGGAAGTAAAATGGGACCCGGACAGGCCTTCCGCCCGCCCGGATCCCCGTGCATTTTCTGTGCTCAGCGCTTGTTGCTTCTTCTCCAGATGTTCATCTTCTCGGCTTCCTTGATCAGCTCGTCCCGGAACTGCGGGTGCGCGATGCCGATCAGGTCCTCCGCTCTCTGCCATGCCGAGCGGCCCTTGAGGTTGACCATGCCGTACTCGGTCACGACGTACATGGTGTTGGCGCGGGTATCGGTCACGATACTGCCGGGCGCCAGCGTCGGACGGATGCGGCTGACCAGGTTTCCATTCTTGTCCTTGAAGGAGGAGGACAGGCAGATGAAGGTTTTGCCGCCGTTTGAGGCGTACGCGCCCAGAACGAAGTCGAGCTGTCCGCCCGCGCCGGAGATGTTCTTGGTGCCCGCGCTCTCGGCGTTGACCTGGCCGAACAGGTCGATGTCCACCGCGTTGTTGATGGAGATGAAATTATCCAGCGCGCCCACGCGGCGGATGTCGTTGACATAGTCGACGGAGGCGCTCATGCACTCCGGATTTTTGTCGAGGTAATCGTACATCTTTCTGGTGCCCGCGCCAAAAGCATAGGTCTGCAGGCCCCTGTCAAAATTCTTGTGCCTGCCGGTAATTTTGCCGGCCTCCGCGATATCCACGAAAGCGTCGACATACATCTCCGTGTGCACGCCGAGATCCTTGAGGTCGCTCGCCGCGATCATTTTGCCGATGGCGTTGGGCATGCCGCCGATTCCCAGCTGCAGGCATGCGCCGTTGGGGATCTGGGAGACCACGAGCTCGGCCACGGCCTTGTCCACTTCCGTCGCGGCGGCCGCGGGCGGCATGGCGTCGATGGGCTGGTTGTCGCCCTCAACGATCATATCAACGTCGCTGATATGCACATACGCCTGCGCGTTGCCGAGGCAGATAGGCATGCTCTCGTTCACTTCCACGATGACCTTGTCCGCCTTCTCGACGACTGCGTACATATGGCTGGCGCTGGGGCCGAGGTTGAAGTAGCCCTTGCTGTCCATGGGACCCACCATCATGTAGGCGACGTTGAGCGGATCCTGGCTCTCCAGATAGTAGCGGGGGAGCTCCGAATACTTGATCGAAGCGTAGAAAGAAAGGCCGGTGGCAGCGGTCTTGCGCTCGATGCCGCCCATGTGCCAGCTGTTCCAAGTAAAGTGCTTCTCGGGCTCCGCGATCTTGAAGATCTCCGGCACGTGCATCAGGATGCCGCCGCGCATTTTGATGTCATACAGGTCGGGCATTCTCTTTGCCAGCGCCTTGTCGATGGCGACAGGCGTGGTAGCGCACCAGGCAAAATCGACAAAATCCCCATCCTTCACGATCTCGACCGCCTTGTCGGCTGTCACCAGTTTCTGTCTGTACTCCTCCTGAAATCCCATTCTTTTTCCTCCGTCATGTCAGGTTTCCATAGTGTATTTTTCCATAGTGGTTAGATTATAATATATGGAAATATCTCTGACAACTTTAGTTATCTTATTGTCATATATGTCAAAATTCTGACTTTTCCGACCTTTTCCGACTTGACACCCAAAATTAAATTGTGTAAAATCTTTTAAACCAGTACATGCGGTAATGCCGCAATAAGCATGCGGTGATTCCGCAGAAAGGAGCAAGTATGATCAACAAATTCGACAGCAGCAATTTCAAGGCAGAAGTCCTGGAGAGCGATATCCCTGTATTCGTGGATTTTTACGCAGACTGGTGCGGCCCCTGCAAGATGATGAGCCCCGTGATCGACAAGCTGGCCGAGGAATATGACGGCCGCATCAAAGTGGGCAAGATCAACGTGGACGAGAACAGCGCTCTGGCAGCCGAGTACGGCATCATGAGCATCCCCAACATGCTCTTCTTCCGCGGCGGCCAGGTGGTCGACAGCGTGATCGGCGCCGTTCCGAAGGCAGCCATGAAGCAGAAATTCGAAGAGAACGCGAAGTGATCCCTTTTTAGCGAAGTGATCCCTTTTTAGCGAAGTGATCCTTATTAAAGGATGTGAAGAAATCCCGCACCAATCGGAGGGAAAACCATGCATGACCTGATCATTATCGGCGGCGGACCGGCCGGTCTGTCAGCCGCCATCTACGCGTCCAGGGCCCGTCTCGACACGATCCTTCTGGAGCAGAACTTTGTGAACGGCGGCCAGATCGTCGACACATACGAAGTGGACAACTATCCCGGACTTCCGGGCATCTCCGGCATGGAGCTGGCCCAGAAGATGCAGGATCACGCCGAGAAGCTCGGCGTCGAGACCGTCAATGCGACCGTAGAGGGCCTCGATCTCACCGGTCCCGTCAAAAAAGTCCTCACCGACGAGGGCACCTTCGAAGCCCGCACCGTGATCATCGCCTCCGGCGCCACCCACCGCAAGCTCGGCGCGGAGGGCGAGGAGCGCCTTGCCGGCCGCGGCGTATCCTACTGCGCCACCTGCGACGGCGCCTTTTACCGAGGGAAAGACGTTCTGGTCATGGGCGGCGGCAACGTAGCCATCGAGGATGCCATCTTCCTGGCAAGAGGCTGCAGCAAAGTATACGTGGTGCACCGCCGCGACGAGCTGCGGGCGGAGAAAGTCCTGCAGGAAGCTCTTTTTGAACTGCCCAACGTGGAGATGGTCTGGAACAGCACCCTGACTTCCGTCAACGGTGACCCCAAGGTCGAATCGGCCACCGTCACCCGCAAGACCGACGGCGAGACCCGCACCATTCCTGTATCCGGCGTCTTCATCGCCGTGGGCATCACGCCCCGCAGCGAATTCGCCCGCAACCAGATCGCCATGGACGAGGGCGGGTACATCATCGCCGACGAGACCGGCGCCACGAGCGTGCCCGGCGTTTTTGCCGCGGGCGACGTGCGCGACAAGCAGCTTCGCCAGGTCGTCACAGCCGTGGCGGACGGCGCGAACGCGGTGACCAGCGCGCAGCGGTACTTGACGGAGAACCGCTGAGAGGGTTTCCGGTTTGTTTAAACCTTATAAAACCTTATAAAACTTGTAAAAACTTATAAAAACTGAAAGAGTACTGCGCCGAAAGCGTTTTGCGCCAGGGAGCGCTGCGCCGAGGTGCGCAGTGCTCTTTTTTTGGTGCAATCACCGCACCCGTATATACGGCCCGGGCTGCGCCGGCTTGTCCCTTTCTTGTGCGGTGCTATAATTTTCGTAATTCGCCTCGGGATGCAGCAGCACCTGCTTTGCACTGCTTTCCGAAAGAGACGAACTTAGCTAATTCATTCTTTGATCTACAGGAGAGATTTTTATGACATTTTTCCAACTGATCGTATCCAGAAAGAATCAGTTGATGAATGAAAAGATCTGTCTTGAGGATATGCTTCGCGGCATGCCTCCCGGCACACTGATCTGCAACAAAAACCACAGCGCCGGTAAGGAATACTTCAAGTGGTATGTGAGTGACCCTTCCCGCAAGGAAAAAAGGCGTTATCTGCCGCGTTCCCAGCGCCCGCTGGCGCAGCAGCTCGCCCGCAAGAAACTCCTTCTCCACCGCCTGGCCCAAATAGCAAATGAGCTGCGGGCGCTGGAAGCATACCTGAAGTTCCACAAGGAGCCGGCTTCGGATGACTTTCTGTGCAATTCCCCCGTCCTTGCGGATCTTCTCATCAATGAAGAGCCTTCTCTTTCATTTTCATTGAATGAAGAATTGAGGCAATGGGCAAACATGCCTTTTGAAGTGGATCCTGCCTTTCGGGAAGGCAGAAAAATCACGACCGCAGCCGGCTTCAAAGTACGCTCCAAATCCGAAGCCCTGATCGTGCTCATGCTTATGCAAAACAAGATCCCTTTTCGATATGAATGCCCTCTCAATGTCGGCGGCTATACCTTCTACCCGGATTTTACGATCCGGCATCCGCTGACCGGACAATTATACTACTGGGAGCACGCG
Source organism: Lachnospiraceae bacterium (assembly GCA_017405805.1). Classification (GTDB taxonomy): domain Bacteria; phylum Bacillota; class Clostridia; order Lachnospirales; family Lachnospiraceae; genus CAG-791. The sequence continues at coordinate 77,948 of JAFQZU010000039.1, read as the reverse complement.
GGAATGCTTGACGACCCCCATTACATGCAAAATCTCATGTCAAAGCTCCGGATCTATTTCAACAACGGGATCCTTCCCGTCAGAAACCTGATCCTGACCGGGGAAACGGATGACCATCCGCTAAGCCCCGCTGTCATTCAGGATCGGATTCGGGAATACTTCTCGGTATCACGGGATTTTTCCTTCAGCGGTTCGCCGGAGGATTAGAACGGACTGTGATATTTGGGGCTTACTCGTTCCGCTGTCTTCCAGAGTTGGGTTTCCAGGGTTGGGCTTCCAAGCTTGGGCTTCCAGGCTTGGGCTTCCAGGCTTGGGCTTCCAGGCTTGGGCTTCCAGGCTTGGGCTTCCAGGCTTGGGCTTCCAGGCTTGGGCTTCCAGGCTTGGGCTGTATCAGGTCATGTGGATAAAAAAGTGCCAATCAAAATCGTCTCAAGCCGATTATGATTTGGCACTTTCTATTCTTCTATACTTGGTTTAACCCAATTTGAGCAAGAAAATCAATTTTACGATAACTATTATTTGTTATACAGATTTCCCGATTGGCACTCAAATTAGAAACCACCTCATTTCAGCCCAAACGCCTGCGCTGATAGCCCAAACGCCCGCACTGACCGCCCAAACGCCCGCACTAACCGGCCCGTCTAACCCCCCCCAGCCAGCTCACCTTCACTTCCCCGGCCCAAACACCTCCCCAGCATAATGCACCGTCGCCATCGCATCCTTCGCGTAGCAGTCCGCGCCGATGGAATCCGCATATTCCTGCGTCATCACCGCGCCGCCCACCACGGTCTTCACGTCCGGCTTCTTTTCCTTCAAAAGCTTGATGGTCTCCTCCATACTGACCACCGTCGTCGTCATCAGGGCGCTGAGCCCGACCAGCTTGATATCCTCCTTCACGGCCGTCTCGACGATGACTTCCGGCGGCACGTCTTTGCCCAGGTCGATCACATCGTAGCCGTAATTCTCAAGCATGACTTTGACGATATTCTTGCCGATGTCGTGGATGTCCCCCTTCACCGTGGCAAGAATGAGCCGCCCCTTCGAGGCAGCCGCCTGCCCCTGCAGCGCGCCGCGCACCACGTCAAAAGCCGCCCCCGCCGCCTCCGCGCTCCGCAGAAGCTGGGGCAGGAAGACTGTGCCCTTCTCATATCCCTTGCCAACCCTGTCAAGGGCGGGAATGAGCTCCTGCTCGATCAGTTCGAGCGGGGCGAGAACCTTCAGCCGCTCCGCGGCAAGCTCGCCGGCCCGCTCTGTGAGACCGCGCTCGATGCTGCGGGCGAATTCATTTCTTTCGACAGCATCTGCCGAAGCGGCTGCACCCGGCGTAACGGCTGCGCCCGACGAAGCGGCTGCACCCGGCGTAACGGCTGCGCCCAACGAAGCGGCTGCACCTGCCGAAGCTCCAGCCCCAGCAGCAAAACCGTCCCCAGCTCCCCCCGCAGAACCGCCGCCCGCAACAGCACCGGAACCAGCTCCCGCAGCGAAAGCAGCTCCAGCCCCCGCCGAAGCCCCAACTCCAATTCCGGCCGCTCCGCCCCACACTCTCCCGGGGCTCGCCGCATAGGCGTCGATGTAGGCCTCGCACCGGGGATCCTGGTCCGTCAGGGCCTTGAAGGCCCGGTAGGAAGCCATCATATCCTCGTTCCCGGGATTGATGATGGCACAGGACAGGCCGTCATGCAGGGCCATGGTAAAGAAGGTCGAGCTGACCAGCATTCTCTGGGGCAGGCCGAAGGAAATATTGGAGACGCCGAGGATGGTGTGCACGTGCAGTTCCTCCCGCACGCGGCGCAGCGTCTCCAGCGTCACGAGGGCAGACTTCGTGTCGGAGGAGATGGTCATGGCCAGTGTATCGACGAGAATATCGTGGGCGGGAATGCCGTACCGCGCGGCCTCCTCCACGATCCTGCGCGCGATGTCGAGGCGCCCCTGCGCCGTGCTCGGAATGCCGCTCTCGTCCAGGGTCAGGGCGACCACCGCGCCGCCGTACTTTTTGACGAGAGGGAAGACGGTGTCCATGCTTTCTTTTTTGCCGTTGACAGAGTTGATCATGGGCTTGCCGTTGTAGAGGCGAAGCCCCCTCTCCAGCGCCCTGGGATCAGAGGTGTCGATCTGCAGCGGCAGCGCACAGATCCCCTGCAGGCGCGTCAGGACCTCGGCCATCATGGCGGGCTCGTCGATCTCGGGCAGGCCCACGTTCACGTCCAGGATCTGCGCGCCGCTCTCCTCCTGCGAGAGACCCTCCTGCAGGATATAGTCGAGATCGCGGCTGCGGAGCGCCTCTTTGAGCTTTTTTTTGCCGGTCGGATTGATCCGCTCACCGATGATGACCGGCGCGCCCCCGATCTCCACCGTCAGAGAGAAGGAGGAGACGACGGTCCTGTTCTTGCGTGTCTGCGGCCGGAAAGGAAGCCGGCGCACCCGCTCGATCATGCAGCGGATGTGGTCCGGCGTCGTCCCGCAGCAGCCGCCCGCCGCCTGGATGCCCAAGGCAGCGATCTCCTCCATGCTCCGGGCAAAATCCTCAGGCTGCACGTCGTAGACCGTCCTGCCGCCCTCCGAGCGGGGAAGGCCGGCATTGGGATTGACGATGACCGGCACGCTGCAGATCTGCGTCAGGCGCTTTACGATGGGCAGCATCTGGTCCGGGCCCATTCCGCAGTTGACGCCCAGCGCGTCCACGCGCAGCCCCTCCAGCATACTGGCGATCGAATCCGGCGTCCCGCCGGTCAGGAGCTTCCCGCTCCCGTCAAAAGTCACCGTGACCACAACCGGCAGCTCGCAGTTCTCTTTGGCCGCCAGCACAGCCGCCTTGGCCTCGTAACTGTCGGAGATCGTCTCGATCAGCACCAGGTCCGCGCCGGCCGCGGCGCCGATGCGCACGACCTCGCCAAAAATCTCCACCGCCTCCTCGAACCCCAGATCTCCCATGGGCGCAAGGAGCCGCCCCGTGGGGCCGATATCCAGAGCGACGTAAGCGTCATCTTCCCGCCCCGCGCGGCGTCTCGCCTCTATGGCCAGCGATACGCCAGCCGTAACGATCTTTTCCAGATCCTCCCCGTATTTGAGCCGGTTGGCGCCAAAAGTATTCGTGTTGAAGATATCACACCCCGCCTCCAGATAGGCGCCGTGAATCGCCATGATATCTTCCGGCCGCCGCAGATTCCAGGTCTCCGGGAGTTCTCCTCCCTTCAGGCCGCGCGCCTGCAGCAGCGTGCCCGTCCCTCCGTCCAGAAACAGCCACTCTTTTCCAAGTCTGTCCAGCAGTTTTTTCTTCATCCCTCTAACCTACCTGTGGTAAAGACAGTTTTCTCTTTTGCTGCACGCCTCGCAGCCGGACTCTGTCGCACCAAAGCCGGCTCCCGTCGCACCGCAGCCGCTCTCCGGCACATCGCAGCCGCTCTCCATCGCATCGCAGCCGCTCTCCATCGCATCGCAGCCGACCTCCGCCGCTTCCTCCCCGCTCCGCGGCGCAAGGCCGATCAGGGCCGTCACCGACTTGGACGGCGACATGAGGAGCGATCCGGTCAGCGTGATTCCGATCCGCCGGTTCATCTGCAGCGCCTCGCCGATCCGGATCTGCGCGGTCAGCGGCAGGTCCCCGTAGCCCGGCGAGAAGCGCGGCCGGCACAAAAAGCCCTCCGCGCACGCCTCCTCCCGGATCATCCCGTTTATGAGGTCGCAGTAGGCTTCGATCATGGCCGCGGCAGCCGCCTGCAGAATGACGGCCCGGCTCATCTGCCGTACGCTCTCCCGTGCGATCAGCCGGTCCGGCCCCGGCCCCAGCGTAGCGGCCATAAGGCACACTCTCCGGCAGCCCGCAAGATTTCGGGCCAGCGCGCGGCTCTCCATCTCCAGGCCTGCACCGGGCACGATCACCTTGTCCGCATCGGGCACGATCACCTTGTCCGTATCGGGCGGCGTCAGGATATCGTAGTATTCCCAGACGCTCCGCGGCGTGACGGCTTCTGCCAGCTGTGCCTTGCAGAGGCGGATCTCGCGCAGGATGTCCTCCCCCGGAAGCGCGCCCCTGTACCCCAGATACCGGCAGATCTCCCCGATGTCCGGGTCGATCCCCGGATCGATCCCCGGTTCCATGCCCGGGCCGTTCCCCGGCTCCATGCCTTGGCCGATCCCCTGACCCGTGCCCGGGCCGATCCCCGACCCCATGCCGCTCCGCCGGTCCTCCCTCACTTCCAGATCTCCGAGAGGCTGCTGCGGATGCCGGCCGCGATCTCCGGCTTGTTCATGGTATACACGTGGATGTGGCCCACGCCGTTGGCGATCAGGTCGATGATCTGCTCCGTGGCGTAGATGATGCCGGCCTGCTTCATTTTGGCGGGGTCGCTGCCGAAGCGGTCCACCATGGTGCGGAAGCGCTGGGGAATGGTCGCCCCGGACAGCTTTACGCTCCGCTCCACCTGGCTGACCGTGGTGATCGGCATGATGCCCGCCACCACCGGCACCTTGATCCCGGCCTCGCGGATCCGGTACAGGAAACTGTACAGCGTGCTGTTGTCAAAAAACATCTGCGTGGTGAGAAAATCGCATCCGGCGTCCACCTTCTCCTTCAGGTGCCGGATGTCCTCGGCCTGGCTCGGGCACTCGACGTGTCCCTCCGGATAGCAGGCGCCGCCGATGCAGAAGCCGCCGCCCGACGCCCGGATCTCCCGGATCAGGTCCGAGGCGTGATCGTAGTCGAAGACCGTTCTGCCGCCCTCCGGGATGTCTCCCCGCAGCGCCATGATATTCTCGATCCCCAGGTCCCGGTAGGTGCGGATCATGTTCTGCACGTGCGCCCGGTCAGAGGAGACGCAGGTCAGGTGCGCCAGGACGGGCGTGCCGTATTTCTCCTGCAGATCCCGGGCAATGGAGGCCGTGTGCTGGCTGGTCCCGCCCCCGGCGCCGTAGGTGACGCTCATAAAGTCGGGCCCGATGGCGGCGATCCGCTCCGTCGCCTCCTCCACGCTCAGATACGAAACTTCCGTCTTGGGCGGAAACACTTCGAATGACAGGGTGACCTCTTTTTTCGCAAAAATATCACTGATCTTCATCTTTTCCCTCCATGCCTATTTTTCCAGCGCGGCCCGGATCTGCTCCGAATCCATCAGATCGTTTCCGATGGTTTTCGCGCGGCCTTTGTCATAATGAAATCCCAGCATCGACGCATATTCCACGGCGTCCGCCGGCGTGTTCTCCCACACATAGGTGTAGACCGTCTTCCCTTCCGCGTCCAGGATCGGCGCGGCGCCCCGCATATTGCCGTATTCCCCCCTGAACAGGGGCGACAGCGCGCCGCCCGAAAAGCGGTAGATCACGTCGCTGCTCACGCCCTCCAGGCTGTAGTTGCTGTAAAGAAGGTTCTCGCGCTCCATATAGCTGAAGTTGAGACTGACCCGCTGCTCCGTCACCTTCCCGTCCAGGCAGGAGAAGATCACGATCCCCTGCATGGGCGTATAGCCCACGGCCGCCAGCTCGGGAACGCGGTTGTCGTTGATATACAAAAGGGCAAAGCCCTTATAGCTGTCCATATCCATCCTGTCCAGCTGCTTCAGGTACAGATCCTTCCAGGCCGCCTCCTGCCCGCCGGCTCCGCCGGCAGACGTTCCCGCGGAAGTGCCCGCGGACGAGGCAGAAGCCGCACCCGCCTCCGAAGAGGCTGCTCCCGCGCCGGAGGTCTCCGATCCCGCATAACTCTCTCGGCCGCCGGCCTTCTGATTCCCGCTCTCCTCCGGATCGGAGGCGGGCTCCTCCCGGGGCTGCTCTGCCTTTTGCTCCGCCGCCGGCTCGCCCCGCAGGGCAGCGCGCAGGTTGGTGAGATTCAGATCCTCCACCTCCTGCTCCAGACGGCTCCCCGTCTGCGGGTCAAGCGTCGGCACGCCGTCCCGGGTTCCTCTGTAAAAACGGACTTCACGGCCGTCTTCCCTGCCGCGGTAGTTCTCTCTTTTTTCGTAGCGGCAGACCGTCAGGACGTCCGTGAGGCTGTCCCCGTCCAGATCCTCCACGGTAAAAGCTTCCACCTGCGCAAAAACAGCATCCTTCCGGATATTCCCCTCACTCACGCCCTGCAGGGGAATGACCTCCTCCCTGCCGCGGACCAGGCAGAAGGAGACGTCCGCTCCCGCGTCCACGCGGGTATCCGGCGCATAGGTGCAGAAAAACGTCTCTCCCATGTCCGGGCTCATAGCGGCTTCGCAGGAGGTCTGGGGGAGAAGATCCTTCTGGAACCACAGGCAGTTGCAGCAAAAGCGGAAGGTATCGCCGTTTTTCTTCAGGACCGCCTCGTAGACGGGCACGTGTTCGGCGCTGTCCGTCACCGCTCTCTCCAGCCTGTAATGAATGGTGTAATAGCCCCCGGCTGCATAGCCGTCCAGCAGGTCATAGCGGCAGATGTTGGAATCCTCCACTCCGCGCAGCTGATAGTAGGCGTCGTAGTCCTGGAGATAGATCCAGTCGGGCTTATTTTCCAGATCCTTGTAGGAGATCCCCGTGCGGTAGACCAAAAGCCCGTTGACCTGCTCCGCCGTCAGGCGAAGGATATTGTCCTCCGTGTAATCCAGGTCCGCCGCCTCCAGGTATGCCGCCTTCTCCTCCTCGGAGAGGGGCAGCATGTTCAGGCCGGCGCCCGTATAGAAGACCTCTTCAGCGTCGATCTGTTCGGGCCTGTCGTAGAGCGAAAGGAGAAATCCGTAGCTTCCGGGCTCGTTGATAAAGCTCTGCAGCTCGGCGATCTCCTCATCCGTGAGGTCCCGGGGCTCGGTGTGGGCTGCCACGGTCCAGTCCTGCCCGGACGCGGCAGTGATGGTCCCGGCTTCCGCACCCGTTTCCGCCGACTCAGCAGTTTCCGCCGACTCAGCGGTTTCCGCCGGCTCAGTGGTTTCCGCCGCTTCCGCCGTCTCCCCTTCCGTGCCGGTCAGAAGCTCTCCGCCGCCGGAGGGCGCCTGGCCCGGGGAGACGTCCCCGCAGCCCGCGCAGAACATGCCGGCGCAGAACAGACCGAGGGCCGCGGAAAGAAGGCCTCTTTGCAAAAGCCTCCGCAATCCCTTCTCTATGCAGTTGTCATGGAATCTGTTATTGCTCTTTTCCATCCGCATTTTCTCAAATGAACGTTAATTCCGCCTTCCAATCCAGCACTTTACGACGGCTGTCCGCCGGTTCCCATGATTATACCATCCAGCTCCTCCTGTGTCAGCCTGCGCCACTCCCCGGGCAGTAGAGAAGGATCCAGCCGGAGCGATCCCATGGACAGGCGCTTCAGATACAGGACTTCCCCGCCGACGGCGGCAAACATCCGCTTGACCTGGTGAAATTTTCCCTCGCGGATCGTCACTTCCGCCTCGGTCACCGTCTCGCCGTTCTCCCGGGACAGACCCAGTATTTTCAGTTCCGCAGGCATTGCCGTGAGCGTCTCGTCCACTTTGAGGCCCCCGGCAAAAAGACGCGCATGTTCCTGCGTGATCTCGCCGCGCACGCGGGCGTAATAGACCTTATCCACATGTCTGCCCGGCGCAAGAAGACGGTGCCCCAAAGCCCCGTCGTTGGTGATCAGAAGGAGGCCCTCCGTATCCCGGTCCAGCCTTCCCACGGGAAACAGGTCTTTGCGGCGGGGTTCTTCGATCAGGTCCAGCACGGTCGGCTCCCTGCCGTCCCGCGTGGCCGTGATGATCCCGGCCGGCTTGTTCATCATGTAATAGACGAAGGCCTCATAGGCGACCGGGTTTCCGTCCAGCCTAAGGTCGCCCCCCTCCGGCACGCGGAGCCCCGGATCGCGGACCGCTGCGCCGTCCAGCGTCACACGCCCCGCCCGTATCATCTTTTTGATCTCGGACCTCGTCCCGAGGCCCGCCTGCGCAAGATACTTGTCCGCCCGCATATCCGATCCTTCTCCTTTTGCCCGGATGGATGCAATAACCTTGCGGCGCGATTCACCCCAGGATGTCCGGCGACGCAAGGTCATTGTGTCTGTTATATCTTAAACCGGTAACCCACCCCCCAGATCGTCTCGATATACTGGGGTTTGGACGTGTTGTACTCGATCTTCTCGCGGATCTTCTTGATGTGTACCGTCACCGTCGCGATGTCGCCCACGCTGTCCATGTTCCAGATCTTCCGGAACAGCTCCTCCTTGGTAAAGACGTGGTCCGGATTCTCGGCCAGGAAGGCCAGGAGATCGAATTCCTTGGTGGTGAAATTCTTCTCCACGCCGTCCACGTAGACGCGGCGGGCGGTTTTGTCGATCTTGAGCCCGCGGATCTCGATGATGTCGTTGCTCTTTGTGCCGGCGCCCACAAGCCGCTCATAGCGGGCCAGGTGCGCCTTGACCCTGGCGACGAGTTCGCTGGGACTGAAGGGCTTTGTCATGTAGTCGTCCGCGCCAAGGCCGAGGCCCCTGATCTTGTCGATGTCGTCTTTTTTGGCGGACACCATGATCACGGGGATATCCTTCTGTTCCCTGATCCGGCGGCAGACTTCGAACCCGTCCATGCCCGGGAGCATGAGGTCGAGCACCACCAGGTCGTAATCCCCCTTGAGCGCCTCCTGCAGGCCCACGTCGCCGCGGCTGGTCGTCTCCACGACAAAACCGCTCAGCTCCAGATAATCCTTCTCCAGGTCCGCGATCGCCTCTTCGTCTTCCACGATCAGTATCTTGCTCATAAATATTTATCCTCCTGTGTGTGATCAGTCCTCGTCCAGATAGTCCTCCTGATTCTCCATCGCCTGGTACTTGCGGATGACGAAGTGAATGCAGGTGCCCTCTCCCTCTCTGCTGGTGGCCCAGATATAGCCGCCGTGGTCCTCGATGATCTTCTTGACGATCGACAGCCCTATGCCGCTGCCGCCCTGCGCGGAGTTGCGGGAGGAATCCGTCCTGTAGAATCTGTCGAAGATATTGGGCAGGTCCTTGGCCGAGATGCCTTTGCCGTTGTCCTCGATCTCCACGCGGACGGAGTCGTGCTCGTCCAGAACGCGAAAATCGATCCGCCCGTCAGGCCGCTCCATATACTTTACGCTGTTGCCGACGATGTTGTTGATGACGCGCTTCATCTGCTCGGGATCCGCGATGATCTCGGTCCCCGGCGCCACCAGGTTGGAGTAGTTGAGCTTGATCCCCCTGGACTCCATGTCCATGCCGATCTCCTCGACGCAGTCCCCGAAGTAGTCCGCCACATTGATCCGGTGGTAGTTGTAGGGGATCCTGTCGCCCTCGATCCGGGAGTAGAGCGTCAGCTCATTGATCAGGGTCGCCATGTCGTTGGCCTTGTTGTAGATGGTCCGGATGTACTTTTCCTGCTTCTCCGGCGTGTTGGCCACGCCGTCCATCAGCCCCTCCACATAGCCCTTGATGGAAGTGATCGGGGTCTTCAGGTCGTGGGAGATGTTGCTGATCAGCTCGCGGCTCCGCTTCTCCTGCTCCAGCTTCTCGTCGGCGGACTCCTTCAGGCGCAGGCGCATCTCCTCATAGCCGCGGTACAGATCCCCGATCTCCCCCTGCTCCGAGGTGTGCAGCCGGTATTCCAGGTTTCCGTCGCGGATGTTGCTCATGGCGACGTTGAGATTGCTGATGGGCGAGAAAAAATAGGTCTCCATCCATCTCGTCAGCAGCACCGCCGTGAAAAGAAGGATCACCACCATAGCCAGGAACATGACGCTCATAAAGCGCCGGGAGACCAGCGTGGTCATCCTGGTGATGATGAAAAAACTCCCCTCCGTGCCGTCGGAGAAGGTAAAATCCTTCTGCTTGACCATTTTGGCGAGGCTGTTGATGTAGTAGCCGGTACCCTCGTTCTGCTGCGCCAGATGATAGGTCGGCAGCATGGGCAGGTCCACGGCTGCGGCAGCCTCGTTGTCCGTATAGAACAGGTCCGTCCCCTTCCGCACCAGGATGTAGGAATTGCTGTCCCCCAGCTTCTCCGCCAGGAGCGAGAGATACATCCTGTCCTCCAGTATATAGGGATCCTTGGCCATGTCCTCCTCGATCCGCAGGTAGGTCTTGTCCAGAACGGCGACGTAATTTTCGACGTCGTCGGAGAGCTTCATGTAGTCTGCGAACTTGTCATCAGGCTCCTCCGTCTTCACCATGACGTTCCCGATCAGGATGAACGAGAGCATGAACAGAAGGACCGGCAGCACCAGCACGATGGAGAAGGCGATGATGATTCTCTGCTTGAAAGTCATGCATACTCCTTTCAGAGGTCCCCGCGCCGCGGCGGGCCTCCGCGCCCCGCACCGGAAAGGGTACAGGGAATCTATATTATTATAACACGAGAGGAAAGGGATTTGCCTTTTATTTACTGGATCCCGATTCTGTGTTAGACTTTGGATGGTTTTTTCAGATGAAAGGAGACTTTTTGCGAAGATGTACAGCCGCGTACCTGTCGTGATCCCCTCCTATGAGCCGGATGACCGGCTCCCGCAGCTCTGCAGGGATCTTTATGCCGCAGGCATAGAAGACATCATACTGATCGATGACGGAAGCGGGCCCCGGTTCCGGGAGATTTTTGACGGCCTCGAGAAGGAGTATCCCCTGACAGTGCTCCGGCATGCCGTCAACCTGGGAAAGGGCCGCGCCTTAAAGGACGCCTTCAACTACCTGCTTAACCGCGACGAAGCCATGATCGGATGCGTCACCGCCGATTCCGACGGCCAGCACACGCCCGCCGACATCGGCAGGATGATTGCCGCCCTTGAGAAGCATCCGGATTCGCTGATCCTGGGCTGCCGCGATTTTGACGCGGACAATGTGCCTTTCAAGAGTAAGGCCGGCAACAAGATCACCTGCCGCGTCTGCAAATGGATCGCCGGCGTCGGCGTCTCCGACACCCAGACCGGCCTGCGCGCCATACCGCGGGACTTCATGGCCTACCTTTTGGGCGTCGCCGGAGAGCGCTTTGAGTTCGAGATGAACATGCTCGTCGAGACGAGGGACCGCTGCCCCGTGCGCGAGATCAAGATCGAGACCGTCTACGATTCCAAGGAGAACCACACCACGCATTTTCATCCCGTGCGGGACTCCATAAGGATCTACCGGATCTTCGGGGCCATGTTCCTGAAATTCGTATTCTCCTCCCTCTCCGCGTCCGTCGTGGACCTGGCTGCCTTCCACTTTCTGAGCCTGTGGCTCCAGCCGCTCTCCCCCGCGTGGTATATCACCATCGCGACGGTCGCTGCAAGGATCCTCTCCTCGCTGTACAATTACACCGTCAACTACGTCTTTGTCTTCGAGAGCAATGAGAACAAGGGGAAGAGTCTCGTGAAATACTACGCGGTCGCCGCCGCAAAGCTGGCGCTGAGCGCACTCTTTGTCACGCTGGGTTCCAAGTTCTTCCCCGGAACCGCCAGCGTCGTCATCAAGATGGTGGTGGACACAGCCTTGTTCTTTGCGGGCTACCGGATCCAGCGGGAACTGGTCTTCTGAGACCTTTCCCCGCCAAAAAAGGCCAAAATAAAAAGGATAGGGGACACGCCCTATCCTTTTTCACTTCAGTAAATTCAGCTTACCATACTCACCATATTCAGGCGGGAGGTCATAAAGCTTTGCAGCTCCTCCATGGCCCGATCCTCGTCATTTCCGTCCGTAGACAAGGTGACGAAATCACCGTTATCCAGATCCATGGACATCATTCCCATGATACTCTTCGCATTCACACGCTTGGTTTCCGTCTCAAGATAGACCTTGCTGTCGTACTTGCTCGCTACCTGGACCAGCTCCGCGATGGGCCTGGGCTCCAGTCCATGAGGGCATGAAATCTGCATAGACTTTTTTACCATGTTCAACTCTCCTCATCAGTTAACTGCCTTCGTCTGCCGGCGATCTCCGACAGTTTCCGAAGCCTGTGGTTCACTCCCGATTTTCCGACGGGCGGGTCGGCCAGTTCGCCGAGCTCTCTCAGTGAAACATCGGGATTTCGCAGCCTGAGCTCCGCCATCTCACGGAGCGGCCCGGGAAGATCTCCCAGAAGGCCTTGCTTTTCAAGGTATCGGATGTCCTCCACCTGTCTGCGCGCTGCGCTGACTGCCTTGCCGATGTTGGCTGTTTCACAGTTGACGCGCCGGTTGACACTGCTGCGAAGGCCTTTGAGAATCCGCTGATTCTCCATCTCCATCATACTGACCTGGGCTCCGATCAGATTGAGCAGATCCACGATGTCGGCGGAATCCTTCAGATATACGACGGAGGCCTTCCTGCGCTCCACTACCTTTGCGTCCAGAGAAAATCCGCGAAGGACCTCTCTGAGCTGCATGGCCTGTTCCGTGCCGGTACAGGAAAATTCCAGGTGATAGTCCCCCCTGGGATGGTTCACTGAACCGGTACACAAAAACATTTCCCGCAGATAACTTCGTCTGCAGCATACCTTCTCCAGAAGGCCCGCAGCCACCGTGCCGTTTGCTGCAGCGGACGCCGGATCGTCTCCGGTCATCTGCAGGGCGCGCATGAGCGCCTCCAGCTGTGTCTGCGTCATCTCCAGTTTTCCGTAAATGCGGGATGCCCTGACAGCCTGTGTGCTGTCCATCAGTAACACGGGTTTAATATTAACGGTTTTTTGAAGCAATGTAAAGCATTTTCTAAGAACGGGCCTGTTTTCGGTGGAAATAAAGAGCTCCTTTTTCCCGCCTTCGCCCTCGCGAAAACTGCCTATACACGAGAGGATCGCGGCCGCGGAAGCCAGCCTGCAGTGCCTTGCCGGCGGTATGACGGCAGCGATCTCCGCCTTTACTTCCTGTGCAAATGATCCGGCCATCTTCAGAATTCTCCCAGATATATCACTTCCCTCTCCAGCGCCACGCCGCTCTTTTCCAGAACGATCCTCGTGACCTCGTCGATCAGCGCCCTGACCTGCGCGGAAGTGGCGTTCCCGCGGTTGATCAAAAACCCGGCGTGTTTTTCCGATACCTGCGCGTCGCCGATCCGGTAGCCCTTCAGCCCCGCGTCCATGATCAGTTTTCCGGCAAAATACCCCTCCGGCCGCTTGAAGGTACTCCCCGCGCTGGCAAATTCCAGCGGCTGCTTCTGCGCCCGCTCGCGGCCCAGCCGGGCGATCTGTTCGGCGATCTCCTCCCGGCTGCCCTCCGTGAGCTCCATCTGTGCATCCAGCACGACGGCCGGCGCCGTTTTCAGGATGCTCGTGCGGTAGCCGAAGGCCATCTCCTCCCCGGACTTCTCTTCGATCTCTCCTTCATACGTCATCAGGCGGACCCTGCGCACGACCTGCTTCATCTCGCCGCCGTAGGCGCCGGCGTTCATCATGACCGCCCCGCCGATGCTGCCCGGGATCCCGGCCGCGAACTCCAGCCCCGCAAGGGAACTGTCCCTGGCCGCCAGTGCCGCGTCGCGGAGCGCCGCGCCGCCCCCGGCACGGATGATCCGGCGCTCCCGGTCCACGCTGACACTTGCCAGTGTGTCCGGAAGATCCCCTTCCGGTTCCCCTGCTTCGCGCGTCTCCCCGGACAGGGTCACGACCGCGCCGCGGTATCCTCCGTCGCCCGCCAGGATGTTGGTGCCCTTTCCCAGCAGGAATACCGGGATCCCCGCTTCGTTCAGGCACCGCAGGACCTTCTGCAGTTCCCCGGCCGTGCCGGCCCGCACGAAGAGGTCTGCCGGGCCGCCCGTCCTGAAGGAGCAGTGGGCTGCCAAAGGCTCATTTTCCGTCACACGGCCTTCTCCCAGGATCGCCCTGAGCTCCGCCGCTGCCATTTTGATTCCTGTCATTGCTTCTCCTGTTCTTCCTCGCGGCGGCTGACCATCCTGGCCTGCAGCCGTCTGTACAGCTCCTGGGCGGCGTTGTAGCCCATGAGCTTCTGCCTGTAGTTGGCCGCTGCCGCCTCGCAGATGATCGCAAGGTTCCGGCCGGGACGGATCGGGATCCTGTGGCAGACGATCTGCTTGCCCAGATACTCGATGTAGTCCTCCTCCAAACCCATCCTGTCGTATTCCTTGTCCTTGTTCCACTCCTCCAGCTGGATCACCAGGTCAACGCTCTGGCTCTCGCGGACGCTGGATACGCCGAACAGGGTTTTGACGTCCACGATTCCGATGCCGCGCAGCTCGATCAGGTGTTTTGTCACCTCGGGCGCCTTGCCGATCAGCGTCACTTCGCTCACCTTGCGCAGCTCCACCACGTCGTCCGACACCAGCCTGTGCCCTCTCTTGATCAGCTCCAGCGCCGCCTCGGACTTACCGATGCCGCTCTCGCCGGTGATCAGGACGCCGATGCCGTACACGTCCACCAGGACCCCGTGCACCGTGATGCTGGGCGCCAGCCGCACGTTCAGCCACCGGATGAGTTCCGCCATGAAGTTGCTGGTGGCCTCCTCCGTGGAGAAGATGGGCACGCCGTTCCTGCGGGCGTACTGCACGAACATATCGCCCGGCATGAGCCCCCTGCAAAGCACCACGCAGGGAATATTGTTCATGAAAAAGCGCTCGTAGATGTGTTCTTTTCTCTCGGACGTCATCTGCAGCATGTAGGAGTGCTCCACCTTGCCGATAATCTGGATCCGACCTTCCGCGAAGTGCTCAAAGTACCCCGCCATCTGCAGCGCCGGACGGTTGACGTCCGCCACCGTCACCTTTCTCTTTTTGATATCGATCTCAGGCGTCAGGCTGCTGAGATGCATTTTCTCCACGACTTCACAAAGCTTGACTGAATCCATGCTCACCCCTGTTCCGCGGTCTTCTCCGCGTGAAAAAATCTGTAGATCTCCTCTGCCTGCGCCGGGGAAATGCCCGGCACCTTCGCCAGCTCCTCCGTGTCCGCCCGCGCGATCTCGTCGATCGAGCTGAAGTGCCCCATCAGAGCCTTCTTCCTGGCCGGTCCCACGCCGGGGATCTCGTCCAGGCGCGAGGCCACCTGTGCCTTGCTCCGCAGGGACCGGTGATACTCGATGGCGAAGCGGTGGGCCTCGTCCTGGATCCGCGTGATCAGCTTAAAGCCCTCGCCCTTCCGGTCAATGGGGATCTCCCGGTTCTGATAGTACAGGCCCCGGGTCCGGTGATTGTCGTCCTTGACCATGCCGCAGACCGGGATATCCAGTCCCAGCTCCTCCAGCACCTGCAGGGCGATGTTGACCTGCCCCCTGCCGCCGTCCATGAGAAGGACGTCCGGAAAGCTCGAAAAGCTCCCCGTCTCCTCGTCTGCCTGCTGACGCAGACCGTGACGGAAACGCCGCTCCAGCACCTCTTTCATACAGGCGTAGTCGTTGGGGCCGGCCACGCTCCTGATCCGGAATTTGCGGTAGTCGCTCCGCTTGGGCTTTCCCTTCACATAGACCACCATGGAGCCGACGTTGGCAAAACCGCTGATATCGGAGATGTCGTAGGCCTCCATGCGGTCCGCCTTCTGCAGGCCCAGGAGCTCCGCGATCTCCTTCACGGCGCCTATGGTCCTGCCCTCTTCCCGTTTGAGCCGCTCCCGGTCCTTCATGAGAATCATCGAGGCGTTCTCCTGGGCCAGCTCCACGAGCTTTTCCTTGCGCCCCTTCACGGGTACCGAGAGCGTCACGCGGCTTCCCTTTTTTGACGTCAGCCACTGCTCCAGGAGCGCTGCGTCGGCGATCTTACAGGGCAGCATGATCTCCCTGGGGATAAAGGGGGTCCCCGCGTAGAACTGGGCGATGAACTCGGAGAGGATGTCCTCCGGGCGCCTGCCGCCCACGTGGGTCATGTAGAAATGCTCGCGCCCGATCAGCCGCCCGTCCCGGATGAAGAAGGTCTGGATGACCCCGTCGGCGTCCGGGTTCTCCGGCTCCAGCGCGATCCCCAGCACATCCCGGTTCTCGCCGATGTTCTCGGACATCTTCTGCTTCTGGGCCACCTGCTGCACGCTCTGCAGAAGGTCCCGGTAGGAAGCCGCCCGCTCGAATTCAAGCGCCTCCGCCGCCTTCTCCATGCGGGACTGCAGGTCCTTCAGCACGGGGCTGTAATTGCCCCCGAGAAAAGAGAGCGCCATATCCACCCTCTTCCGGTACGCCTCCTCGGAGACCTCTCCGCTGCAGGGGCCGCAGCACCGTTCCATATGGTAGTTCAGGCAGGGCCGCTCCTTCCCTGTATCCCGCGGGAGGACCCGCCTGCAGTCGCGCAGCCCGTACATGCGGTTGAGGAGCTCAATGGTGCTCCGCACGCTCTGCGCACTGGTGTAAGGGCCAAAATAGCGCGCCTTGTCCTTCAACATGCGGCGCGCGACAAAAATCCGCGGAAACGCTTCTCCCACGGTCACTTTTATATACGGATAGGTCTTGTCGTCCTTGAGCATCGTGTTGTACTTGGGGCGATGCTCCTTGATCAGGTTGTTCTCCAGAATGAGCGCTTCCAGCTCCGAATCCGTGACGATGTACTCGAAGCGCTCGATCTGGCTGACCATGCGGTCGATCTGCGGCCCTCTCCCGACGATCTTGCGAAAGTAGGACCGCACGCGGTTATGCAGGTTGACCGCCTTTCCCACATAGATGATCGAATCCTGCGAATCGCGCATGATGTAAACGCCGGGACTGGCCGGCAGTTTTTTCAGTTCTTCGCTAAAATCACGTTTTGCCATATTTTACCTGTCCGAAGGCTTCTCAAAGATCCTCCAGGCAGACCTTGGAATACCTTCCGCGGGGTCCGCGGCCCTCGTCGTCCTGCGAGGGATCCTCGTCATGAGGTGCCTCTGCAGCGGGAGCCTCTTCTGCAGGCGCCTCAGCGGCGGGAGCCTCTGTAGCGGGCGTCTCTGCATCGGGGGTCTCTTTCGCGGGGGCCTCTTCAGCGGGCGTCTCCCCGCCGGCCGCATCCGCCTGCGGTCCATTCTCCGTCTGCGATCCATCCGCCTGCGGCGCCTGTGCCGGTCCGGGCAGGGCCTGTCCCTCCTGCGCCGCTGCCGGTGCCGCCGCGGTTTCCGATGCTGCCGCAGTTGCCGGTGCCGCCGCATCGCCTGCGTCCGCGCTCCTGTCATCTCCGGACTCCCCGGGCTCAGGCAGCCCCTTCGCCTTGCGGAAGAGCTTCATGAACTCCTTGCCGGTGATGGTCTCCTCCTTGATCAGGTGGTCCGCGATCAGATCCATGGCGTCCATGTTCTTCTCGAGGATCTCCTTTGCCTCACGGTAGCACTTCTCCATCAGAAGGCGCACTTCCTCATCCACCGCGGCCGCGGTGACGTCGCTGCAGTTGAGCACGGCGCGCCCCTCCAGGTACTGGCTCTCCACGGTGGCCAGCCCCATCAGGCCGAACTTGTCGCTCATGCCGTACTGCGTCACCATGTTCCTGGCGATGGCCGTGGCGCGCTCGATGTCGTTGGAAGCGCCCGTGGTGACGGTCTCGAACTTGAGCTCCTCGGCCGCGCGGCCGCCCAGAAGGCCCACGATCATATCGTGGAGCTCAGCCTTGGTGTTCAGGTATTTCTCCTCCTCCGGCACCTGCATGACATAGCCCAGGGCGCCCATAGTGCGGGGGATGATGGTGATCTTCTGCACGGGCTCGGAGTTCTTCTGCACCGCCGCGATCAGGGCGTGCCCCACCTCGTGATAGGACACGATGCGGCGCTCCTGCTTGTTCATGACGCGGTCCTTCTTCTCCTTGCCCACAAGGACCTGCTCCACCGCCTCGAAGAGATCCTTCTGGTTGACGAACTCGCGGCGGTTCTTGACGGCGTTGATGGCCGCCTCGTTGATCATATTGGCGAGGTCCGAACCGACGGCGCCGCTGGTCGCGAGGGCGATCTCCTGCAGGTCCACGGTCTCGTCCATTTTGACGTCTCTGGCGTGCACCTTGAGGATCTCCACGCGGCCCTTGAGGTCGGGGCGGTCCACGATGATGCGCCTGTCGAAGCGGCCGGGGCGCAGCAGGGCCTTGTCCAGGATCTCGGGCCGGTTGGTGGCCCCGATGATCAGGATGCCTTTGGAGGCCTCGAAGCCGTCCATCTCGGACAGCAGCTGGTTCAGGGTCTGTTCGCGCTCCTCGTTTCCTCCCCCGTAGCGGGAGTCGCGGCTTCTGCCGATGGCGTCGATCTCGTCGATGAAGATGATGCAGGGCGCGTTCTTGTTGGCCTCCTTAAACAGGTCGCGGACGCGGGACGCACCGACGCCGACGTAGAGCTCGATGAAATCGGAGCCGGTCAGCGAAAAGAAGGGCACGTGGGCTTCGCCCGCCACCGCCTTGGCCAGCAGCGTTTTGCCCGTTCCGGGAGGCCCCACCAGGAGCGCCCCCTTGGGGAGCCTTGCGCCGATGCTGGCGTAGCGGCCGGGATTGTGGAGGAAATCCACCACCTCCTGCAGGGATTCCTTGGCCTCGTCTTCGCCCGCCACGTCCTTAAAAGTGATTCCGGTATCCTTCTGCACGTACTCCTTGGCCGTGCTCTTGCCGACGCTCCCCATCAGGCCGCCGCCTCCCATCCGCCGGAAAGCGAAGCCCAGAAAGACCCACAGCAAAAGGATGGGCAGCACGTAGGCCACCAGGGTGGAGATGATCATACTGGAGCTGTCCGGTATGTAGCCCCGGATCTCCACGTCGTTCTCCAGCATGCGCTGTGTCAGCGTCGTCTCGTTTTCGGCCATGCCCGTATAGAGCATGGCGTCCGAATCCTTGAGATGGATCTCCAGGCGGTCGGACTGGATATAGACCGCCTCCACCTTGTCCTCGTCCACCATCTGCAGAAATTCGTTGTAGGGGATGACCGTGGAGGAGGCCTCCCCGCTCTTCATGAGGAAACTGATGATGCCCAGCATCGCGATGGAGGCCACCAGCATCACCAGCAGGTTCTGCCGCGAGGGCCCCCTGCTGCCGGAGCCGTCATTGCCGCCGCCGTTCCCGCCGCCGTTTCCCCTGCGGTCGTCGCCGCTTCCGCGGCCGTCGTCGAACTGCTCTGTTCCGGACATGGAAATATCCCGGCGATCCGTGTCCCCGGGGCTGATAAACTGCTTTATTCTTTCAATTAAACCACGCATTGCGCGCACTCCTTCTCTCGTCTTTTCTTATGACGCTCGTAACATATATTAAAGTATGAACGCAGTTTAGGCAAGCAGGTTTGTATGTACACAGGAACAGTGCGGCGATCCGCTCTTGACTATTGCGCCAAAATATGAAATAGTTTACTACATCGACGCGTTTAAGCGCAAAAGTGACTCAACAGGAGGCTGATTATGAGAGAAATGCCCATGGAATTTATACGCAAACTCCCCGTCCCGCTGGAGCTCAAGCGCCAGTTTCCCATCACGGAGGAGATCGCGAGGATCAAAGATGAGAGAGATGACGAGATCGCGAGGATCATGACCGGAGAGAGCAGTAAGCTCCTTCTTGTCATCGGCCCCTGCTCCGCCGACAACGAAGAGGCGGTCCTCGAATATGTCCACCGCCTGGTCCCGGTGCAGGAGAAGGTGAAGGACAAGATCTTCATCGTTCCCCGCATCTACACCAACAAGCCCCGGACCGTCGGCAAGGGCTACAAGGGCATGCTCCACCAGCCCGATCCCGAAAAAGGGGAGGATATGCTGTCCGGGATCATTGCCATCCGCGAGATGCATCAGCGCGTGGTGCGCGAGACCGGCTTTACCTGCGCGGACGAGATGCTCTATCCCGAAAACCACAGATACCTCTCGGACCTTCTGGCCTACACGGCCGTCGGCGCCCGCTCCTCGGAGGACCAGCAGCACCGCATCACCGCGAGCGGCATCGGCGTCCCCGCCGGCATGAAGAACCCCACCAGCGGCGATATCGAGGTCATGATGAACTCCATCGAGGCCGCCCAAAGCCCGCAGAAATTCATCTACCGCGGCTGGGAGGTGCGCACCGCGGGAAACCCCCTCGCCCACGCCATCCTGCGCGGCAGCGTCAACAAGTACGGCCAGAACATCCCCAACTACCACTACGAGGACCTGATCCAGGTGCTGAAGGCCTATGAGAAGCGGGATCTGCAGAATCCGGCCGTCATCATCGACACCAACCACAGCAATTCCGGCAAGCAGTTCCAGGAGCAGATCCGCATCGCCAAGGACGTGCTGCACAGCATGCAGCTCTCCCCCGAGATCCGGGGCCTGGTCAAGGGTCTCATGATCGAGAGCTATCTCGTGGACGGCTGCCAGAAGGTGGGCGGCGGCGTGTACGGCAAGTCCATCACGGATCCCTGCCTGGGCTGGAGAAAGACCGAAAAGCTGATCCTGGACCTGGCGGAGCTCCTTCCCTGACGGGGACCTGCGGCAAAAAAACCGCGTTTTGAATTTGTTGAAAAAACGAGCCGGCGGAACCTCCCGCCGGCCCTTGTTTATCCGGGGCATGAATTTTATAATGAAAGAAGAAAGAAAAAGCTCCGGATCACGCGCCGGAGCCCAGTTCCCGAAGGAGTCGTGAGCAAATTGAAGTTCGACAAGAATTCCCTCCGCAAGCCGTGGGTCGCCTATACTGTCGCCACATGCAGTGCTGTGCTTTTGTACACCGCAGTCAATCATCTGCATCTGGTTTTTCGCGCCCTGCATGCGATCGGCGTTTTTGCAAAGCCCGTCATCCTGGGCGTCGTCTTCGCCTATGTGCTGGATCCCCTGGTCAGGCTGGTCGAGGACAAGCTCCTGAGAAACTTCAAGTCCCGCCGCATCCAGCGCTTTCTCGCCGTTCTTCTGACCGTCATTTTCGTGGGTCTTCTGATCGCGGCGCTCGCCTTCGTGCTGACCCCTCAGATCGTGGACAGTATCTCCATGTTCCTGGGCAACCTCAATCTCTATGTCCGCTCCCTGCAGCTCATGCTGCACCGCCTCAGCCAGACGGCCAGCAACTGGGAGTTCGGCCTCTCCACCCTGATCACCAACGGCGACGCGCTGCTGAGCCAGCTCACGTCGGTCCTGCCCGAGAACATCACCGGACTGATGGCCAACTTCTTCAATATCGGCCGCAGCTTTTTCGAGGGCTTTATCGCGGTCATCCTCTCCTTTTATCTGCTGGCCGACAAGGATTCCCTCGTCTCCGGGTACAGGCGCTTCATGCGCGCCGTGATCCCGCCGGGCCCCTATGAGAGGATCATGCAGTTTTCCTCCACCTGCAACGTGATCATGGTCCGCTACCTGGCCTTCAGTCTGATCGACGCCCTGATCGTCGGGGTCGCCAACTGGATCTTCATGCTGATCGCCGGCATGCCCTACGCCATCCTGGTGTCCGTCATCGTGGCGGTCTTCAACCTGGCCCCCACCTTCGGCCCCATCGTGGGCGCCATCCTGGGCGCCATGTTCCTGTTCCTGGTCAAGCCCTGGTACGCGCTCTGGTTCCTCTTGTTCACGCTCTTTATCCAGACCGTGGACGGCTACTTCATCAAGCCCAAGCTCTTCGGCGACCAGCTGGGCGTTCCCCCGGTCTGGATCCTCGTGTCCATCATCGTGGGCGGCCGCATCCTGGGCGTCGTCGGGATCCTGATCGCTATCCCCGTGGCGGCCATCGCCGATTACGCCTACCAGACCCTGATCATCCCGAAGCTGGAGGCCCGCCGCGCGGCCCTCAACAAGGAGCATGAGGAGTCAAAAAAGGAGGAGCAGAAAAAGGAGCCGACCCCCTCTTAGCTGCGGAACACGAACAGCTTGCTCAGCACATAATTGGCAATGATGATAAGCACCTGCACGACGAGCTTCGCGATCTTGTCGTTGATGTGCATGACGCTGACCATGAGAAACATGAGGGCCATCTCCATCAGGAGTGTCCCGATCCTGGCTGCCACGAAGGAGGCAGCCTCTTTTTTGATATCCGTCCGCTTGCTCTCGAACACGAATTTCCGGTTCGTGACGTAGGCGAAGGATACCGCCGCGATCCAGGAAATGACCGTGGCAGCCTGGAGCTGGACCGGGTTCTCCGGATCCAGCACCGTCAGTACAAGACCGTAATACGTTAAAAGACTCACAAGGGTGGTCATCCCGCCCACGATCAGGTAGTTGATGACCTCCTTGTGCCGAAAATACAATTCCTTGATCTGCTCTATCATTCTGCTGTCCCCTGTCTTTTTGCCGCTTCCCTGATGATGTCTTGCTCTATAGAGCGCACCAGCGCCAGTCCGCAGCGGCGGATCTTCATGCCCGCCTGCGCGAAATAGAATTTCAGATAAAAAGTGGGATTGAACATGGGCGGAAGCTCCATGCTCACGGTTCTCCACTCCCTGTCCGCGCCCGTGAGTGCGATCGTGCCCACGGTCTCCCTGTCAAAAGATACCGCGGCGTTGATCTGCGACAGCTCGCTGACCGCGTCCGCGCACACCTCTGCCTCCAGGCGGTAAACGCCCCGCTCGGCCGGCGTAAAGCCGATCAGGGTCGTCGCCCCTTTGGACGTGTCGATCGTCTGCACCGGGATCTCGCAGGTCCCGACAAAAGAGAGATCCGCCGCCGTCTGCCCCAAGGCGTCCTCACTGTCCGCCATCTGCGCCAGCGCGGCGTCCACCGGCGTCACGACGCCCAGAGAGCGCGGGAAGGCGGGCGTCTCGATCAGGAACCGGCAGATATTGGCTGCGTTCCGCATAAGCTCCGCCCGGGTGACTCTGCCCCCGGCCAGTCCCTCCATGGTGTCGTCCCCCTCCGAGTTGGTCCGGGAATCCCGTACCACCATGAACAGGTCGTTCTGGGCGCGTCCCATGTAAGCCGTGTGTTTGGAGGAGGGCGCGCCGCCGGGCTCGTTTCCGGCCGCAAACCAGTCCGTCATCACGATGCCCTTGTAGCCCCACTGCCCGCGCAGGATCGTGGTCAGAAGGTCGTAGGAGGAAGCCGTCCAGGTGCCGTTGACCGGCCCGTAGGTGGACATGATGGAGGTGGCGCCGCCGTCCTTCACCGCCATCTCAAAGCCCTTCAGATAGATCTCCCGCAGGGCTCTCTCCGAGACGACACTGTCCGCCCTGTGGCGGCAGTACTCCTGGTCGTTGCAGACAAAGTGCTTGATGGTGCCCTCCACGCCGTACTCGTGCAGGCCCCAGAGCTCGGCGGCGGCCATTTTGCCGGTCAGATAGGGGTCCTCGCTGAAATATTCGAAATTCCGCCCGTTCAAGGGGCTCCTGTGGATGTTCATGCCGGGCCCGAGAAGGGTGTCGATCTTGTTTTTGCGCAGTTCCAGGCCCTCCAGCACGAACAGTTCGCGCACCAGACTGTTGTTCCAGGTGCTGGCGAGGAGCGTGCCCGAGGGCAGGGAGAAGGCGACCGTGCCGCAGTCCATCCGGATCCCGGCCGGCCCGTCCGCGCAGCAGGCCGCGGGCAGCCCCAGCTCCCTGAGCCTCTCCGTCACCCCGCCAAAAGCGCCTGCCGTCCCGGCCGTCACCTTGGGCGAGCACATCCCTTCGCCGCGCATGACGCAGCTCAGGTCCTCGTCCGTCCACTGGGAGAGGAAGGCCTCCATCTGCGCGTCGCCCCGCGCCACGTCCGCCAGCTTGATCCCGAGATCGCCGGCGTAAGGAATGTCTGCGGGCATCCGCTCCGCCCGCCGCTCCATGGGATCCTCCCTGCGCAGCGGCACGGGTTCGCTCCCGACCGCGCCATTGACCGGTTTCACCCGCTCGAAGGGAAGGACCGGCGCCATGGCCTCCTCGAGCTGTTCCAGGGGCGCCGTTCCGCCCAGCTCGATGCTCCCGGCAAAAACAGCGCTCCGCACGTCCGTCCCCACGTAGAAGGCGTACTTTCCTTTCTCCAGCACCCACGCGGACTTAAAGCCCGACGCGCCGCTGTCGTCGTAGGAAGTGAGGGAGGACGGCTGCACGATGATCTTGAAGGTCCTGGACTTGCCGGGTTTAAGGAGCGGCACCTTCCGGTACCCGCAGAGGGATCTGGCCGGCTTGCCCAGCGCGCCCTGGGGCGCCTCGCAGTAAACCTGCACCACTTCCCTGCCCGGTACGTCCCCGGTGTTCGTGATCTCCATGCGGAAGGCGATCCCGCCCGAATCCATCATGGTCATGCTCTCCACCCGGAGGCTGAAGGACGTGTAGCTCAGGCCGTACCCGAAGGGGTACAGCACGCGGTCCTTCGCAAAGGTCTCGAACCACCGGTAGCCCACGTAGATATCCTCTTTATAGATGTTGCGGACGGCGTCCCCGAAGTTTTCCGTGGACGGATAATCCGCGATGTCCCGCGCGATGGTATCGGGGAGTTTTCCCGAGGGGGACACGTCCCCCGTCAGCACGTCCAGCACGCCGTTTCCGCCCTCCTGGCCGCCCTGCCAGATATAGAGGACCGCGGCGGGCCGATACCGCTCCACCCACGTCATATCGATGATATTTCCCACGTTCAGAAGCACGATCGTGCGCGCGAAAGCCCCGCAGACACGCTCGAGCAGCATCTCCTCCTCCTTCGTGAGGAACCAGCTTCCCTCGACGGCGCTGTTGTCCCGGTCCTCGCCGGCAAGTCTTCCCAGTATGACGATGGCGGCGTCGTTTCGGGCAGCCGCGCGCTTCACAAGGCTTTCGTCCGGCACCATCTCCTCCTGGAACCAGGGCTCTTGCGCCCATCCCGCGCCCGCGTCAAAAGGATGCCCCCCAAGCCATTCCCTGTATACCCGCGTCACCTCTTCGTCCAGCACATAGGCCGATTCCGCCTCTATGGCTTCCCTGACGCCGGTCACATAGGCCGTGTTGACCATGCCTCCCGAACCCGTACCGCTCTTATAGTAGTGGAACTGGGTGCGCCCGAAGAGCGCCGCCCGGCTCCCCCTCGCAAGCGGGAGCGCGTGATCCCGGTTCTCCAGCATGACGACGCCCTCGGCGGCCGCTTCGCGCGCCTTGGCCTTAAACGCCTCCATGCCGGGGAGCTTCACCCCTGTGTCCTCAATCATATTTCCCTTGTCTGTCATACTCTTTTTCCTGCTCCTGCAACACTCTTTTCAAACACTCTCTGCACCGCCCGGTTCAGCCTTCTCACCGTCCGCATATCCAGCTTCAGCAGCTCCCTGTCATAGGTATAGATCCCGTTCACCTCGTCCTCCACGTCGGAGAGCTGCGTGTAGACCGCCGCCCCCAGCCCGTTCGGGATCTGGCGCAGGATATCCCGCAGGATTAGCTTCTCGTAAGCGGCCATGAGGGCCTCCGGCGTGTCGAATTTCCGGTAGGCCTTCATGTCGTTTCTTTTGGCGTGTCCCGGGATCAGGCAGGAGTATCCACCGTATTCCGTGACCGCCGCGATCCGCCTGCCGGGCCTCACCGTCAGCACGCGAAAATAATTGTGTATACTCCTGAAATCGCCCCCGCCCTGGTCGAACCAGCCGCTGGCCTGATCGATGAGCCTCGTCCTGTCTGCCTTCCGGATCATCGCCGTCACCCTGCGGGCGTCGAACTGGCCCCATCCCTCGTTGAAGAGCCCCCACACGCACAGTGATGGCACGTTCCGGAGCTGCTCGATCATCTCGCCCAGCTCCCGGACGAAGGCCTCGCGTCCTTCCGGGTCCTCCCTGGCAAAGCGCGCGTATCCGTGATCATCCTTCACCATGCGCTGCATGGCCGTAAAGACCGTCGGCAGATTGCACACGAAATTCATGTCATATTTCCCGCCGCCGTTCACCGCGTCCTGCCAGACCAGCATGCCCAGCCTGTCGCAGTGATAGTACCAGCGGTCGCACTCCACCTTCACGTGCTTGCGCAGCATATTGAAGCCCAGCCGCTTCATGCGCCGGATATCCAGCACCATGGCGCGGTCGTCCGGCGGCGTCATGAGGCTCTGCGGCCAGTACCCCTGGTCCAGCACCCCGTTCATGAAATAAGGCCTGCCGTTTAACATGAATCGCGGGATCCCTCTCGCGTCCCTGCCCAGCGAAAACTTCCGCATGGCAAAATAGCTCTCCGCGCGATCCTCTCCCGCCGTGATCTCCAGGTCGTACAGATGCGGCTCCTCCGGGCTCCAAAGGCGCAGGGGCGAGATCTTCACCAGCGTCTCCTTCCCGTTCTCCAGCGCGGCTTCCCCGCACTTCTCGTTCCCGCTGTAGGCGGCCGCGCGGATCGCGTATCCGGTCGTTTCCGCGCCGGCCTGCGCCGTGCTGTCCTCAATCGCGGCATTCTGCTCCGCGCCGGCCTCGATCGCCCCGCCCAGGGTCACACGCAGCGCAAGGCACCCCTCGTCCAGCCGGGGCTCCATGACGACGGACTCGATGTACACGGGCGGCACCCATTCCATCCAGACCGTCTTCCAGATGCCGCTCTGTCCCGGATAGAACATGCCCCCTGGCTCTGTTTTCTGCTTGCCGCGGGCCGCCCAGCCCTCGTCGGTGTCGTCCTGCACCACGACGGTGATCTCGGCCTCGCCCTCCGGCGACAGATACGGCGTGATCTCCATGCTGAAGGACAGATATCCGCCCCTGTGCCCGCCGGCGCACTGCCCGTTCAGGAACACGGCGCAGCGCTCGTCCACCGCCCCGAAGTGCAGCAGGAGGTGCCAGCCCTCGCCGGGTGCCTTCGTGCTGATCTGCCTTCTGTAGTGCAGATATTCCCCCGGACGGAGCGTTCTTCCCACGCCGGACATCTCCGTCTCCGGCGAAAAAGGGACCAGGATGGTCCCGTCATACGTAATGGGCCTGTCCTCCGTCGCGCGAAAAGCATACTCCCACTCCCCGTTCAGGATCTCCCAGTGCTCCCTCCGCAGCTGCGGCCGCGGATACTCTGCATGCGGTACTGTCTTCATCAGCTCTCCTTCCGAAACCGAAATTCTGCCCCCATCATAACACATCGCCTCCCCGATTAACACATGGACAAGAGGCCGATTGTAAACTATAATATTTCTATCTGTGCCGCCTTTTGACGGCTTTTACGCTAATCAACCATTCATATGAAAAAGCAAACAGGAGGACTTTATGCGAAAGAGAAGTCTTTGTGCTCTGCTCGCGGCGGCTGTAGCGCTGTCCGCAGTCCTTGCGGGATGCGGCGGCTCATCGGCCCCTGCAGCTACGGAGCAGACGGAAGAAGCAACCGAAGAACCCCAGGAAGCTCCGCAGGAGGAGGCTGAAGCCCCCGTCGAGGAGCCCGCTGTCGAGACGCCCGCTCCAGAACCCGAGCCGGAACCCGAACCCGAGCCTGAGCCGGAACCCGAAGTGCCCAGAAGCGTGCTGACCGGCGAGGAGATCGATCCCGAGCTGGCCAAACAGCGTCCGCTGGCAGTCATGTATCCTATCAATCCCGAAGCACAGCCCCAGTACGGCCTTGACCGCGTCTGCGTCTTCTACGAGATCATGGAAGAAGGCAACATGAGCCGCCAGATGGGCATTCTGCAGGACTGGCAGGGCCTGGACCGCATCGGCAACATCCGAAGCATCCGCTCCTACTTCGTCTATGAGTCCCTCGAGTGGGATCCGATCATCATTCATTTTGGCGGACCCGTGGACTTCACCGGTGAGATCCTCACCCGCGACGACGTCGACAACATCAACGGCGTGGGCGGCGTGATGGGCTCCGACTACGGCGCCTTCTACCGCATCCCTCACGACGGCGTCGCCATCGAGCACACCGCATATACCGACTCCGAGCACATCAACAATGCCATCGACCAGGCCGGTTTCGAGAGAGAGCACAGAGAAGAGTACTACAACACCAAGAACTTCTCCTTCGTCAAGGAAGGTTCTCCCAACACCCTCGAGCAGTATCCCGACGCAGTGACCGCTACCGAGATCGACATGGAAGGCTCTTTCCCTGTCACCCGCTCCGCGCTCTCCTATAATCCGGATGACAAGCTCTACTACAAGACCCTGTACGGCAACGACCAGGTGGACGGCGCGACCGGCGAGCAGCTCTCCTTCTCCAACGTCTTCATCCAGAGATGCCAGTGGACCTACTGCTGGGAGGAGCCGAGCGGCGAGCACAGCAAATACCTCTGGTTCCGCATCGAGGAGCCCTACAACGACGGCTATGACGGCTTCTACATCACCAACGGCAAAATGATCCACGTCACCTGGGACAAGCCCGACGATTACGAGCCGACGACCTACTACGACGACAACGGCGACGAAGTCCAGCTCAACATCGGCCGCACCATGATCTTCATCATCCGCGGCGACTGCGACACCTTCGACATCGACGGCACGACCTACTATCCCGAAGATCACGCGACCGTGACTGCCCCCCGCGAGGAAGAGTCCTCCGAGGAGGAGTCCTCTGAAGAAGGCGGCGAGGAAGAAGTCGTGGAAGTCGAGGAGGAAGAGGAGTGGTGATGATCTGATTGGATTTGAGCTGATCGGATCTGCTGCTGTTTTCGGAATTATATTGTAAATGAATTGAAAAGAAGGACCTTGGGCTTTGAGGAGCCTGGGGTCCTTCTTTTGGTTTCAGGATGCCTACGGATAAAACCCGGAAAAATCATCTATTTAGCAAGCCCCCTCAGCCGAACTCTGATAAAAAGCCAGCCTTAGCAGTAAAGTTAGCTTATTCTAATTTGCTAGAAACCAGTTTTTCTCCAATCTTATCCGCAGCTTCACCCGGGCCGGTCTTGCCAGATTTGATAATAACATTTCTCCTAGCAGAGTTCCCCTCTGCTAGGACCGGCATAAAGAAAAGAACTATCTGCAGATTTCTGAAGAAGCATCTTAAACATATCAAGAAAAATCGATTTTTAGCAGAGCCCTACAGATAAACAAGGTAAAATCACATCTCTTAGCAGAAGCCCAACAGCCCAAACACCTCAGCATCTCCCCCCAAGCCTCTCCATCAACCTCGTATTCCTCTCCCCCGCCTTCACCGTCCGCACCGCGCACGCCACAGCCTTTCTGGTCCCGACGATCACCAGAATCTTCTTGGCCCTGGTGATCCCCGTATATAAGAGGTTCCTCTGCAGCATGATATAGTGATTCATCGTGACCGGCATGACCACGATCGGGTACTCCGATCCCTGCGACTTGTGAATGGTGGCGGCGTAGGCCAGCACCAGCTCGTCCAGCTCAGAGACTTCATAAGGGACTCTGCGCCCGTCGAATTCCACGGTCAGCGTCCGCTCCTCGCGGTCCGCCGACACGATCTCGCCGATGTCCCCGTTGAAGACTTCCTTGTCGTAGTTGTTGCGGATCTGCATGACCTTGTCCCGGACTTTGAACAGATAGCCGCCCCGGCGCAGCCCCTCCGTGCCCGGATTGAGCGCCTGCTGCAGCTGCTGGTTCAGGTTTTCGGCGCCGACGACGCCGCGCTGCATGGGCGTGAGCACCTGGATCTCGCCGGGCGGCGTCCGGTAATAGCGCGGGAGCTTGTTCTGCACGAGGTCGATGATGGTCTTCACCGCCTCCTCGCCGTCTTCCCGCTGCATGAAAAAGAAATCGCTGGTCCGGCCGTTGGACAGGTCCGGCATCTGCCCGGCGTTGATCCGGTGCGCATTCATGATGATCCGGCTGTTCATGGCCTGGCGGAAGATCCGCGTCAGCGTGACCACGGGAAAACAACCTGACCCGATGATATCCCTGAGCACATTCCCGGCCCCTACGCTGGGCAGCTGGTCCACGTCCCCCACCAGGATGAGCGTCATGGAGTCCGGCACCGCTTTCAGGAGATTGTACATCAGCATGATATCGATCATGGAGCACTCGTCCACGATCAGCACGTCTCCCTCCAGGGGATTCTCCTCATTTTTCTGGTACCCCTGCGGCGGTTTCACCTCCAGAAGCCGGTGGATGGTCTTGGCCTCCATCCCCGAGGCCTCGGACAGACGTTTTGCCGCCCTGCCTGTGGGCGCCGCCAGAAGGATCTTCGCGCCCGCCTCGCGAAAAGCGGCGATGATGCCCTGGGTGGTGGTGGTTTTGCCGGTGCCCGGGCCGCCGGTCAGCACCATGATTTTGCTGCGCACCGCCGTCAGGATTGCCCGCATCTGGACCTCGTCGTACTGCATGCCCGTCCTGCGCGCCGTGCGCTTCGCGAGCCCTTCTTCCCGGACCCGGATCCCGGCCGGCGCCGCATAGAGACTGCGGAGGCGTTTTGCCGTGCCTGCCTCCGCGAAATAAAAGGGCGGCAGGTAGATGGCCCGCTCGCCGGCCGCCGAGCCCCCCGCATCCGCCGCCGAAGACCCCGCGTCCGAACGCATCTCTTCCGTGATCACATCCTTCGCACGCACCATCTCGTCCAGCGTCATGGACAGGACATTCTCCTCCACGCCCAGGAGCCCGGCGCCCGTCTGAAGGAGCTGCCCCCGGGTGGCGTAACAGTGCCCCTCGTCGGCCAGCCGGTTCAGGGTATAGAGGATGCCGCTGCGCAGGCGCACATATTTTTCCTTGTCGAAGCCGAGCTTTTCGGCGATGGTGTCGGCCGTCTTGAAGCCGATCCCCCAGATGTCGTCCGCGAGCCTGTAGGGGTTGGCCTCCACGACCCGGATACTGTCGCTCCCGTAGGTCTTGAAGATCTTGGTCGCGTGGCTGGTGCTCACGTCGTGGCTCTGCAGGAAGACCATGATATTGCGGATCTCCTTCTGCTCCTGCCAGCTGCTTGCGATCCGCTCCACGCGCCGCTTCCCGATCCCGTCCACTTCCAGGAGCCGCTCGGGATTCTCCTCGATCACCTCCAGCGTCTTATCGCCAAAAAGGTTCACGATCCTCTTCGCATACGCCGGCCCGATCCCCTTTATGAGGCCGCTCCCCAGGTATTTTTCCATGCCGTACACGGTCGCGGGAAGCGTCTCCTCAAATGTTTCCATACTAAACTGCCGGCCGTATTTGCTGTCGATCTTCCACCTGCCGCCCAGGGTCAGGACTGTCCCGACATATACGTCCGGCATGATGCCGACCACGGTCACAAGGTCGGAGAAGCCTTTGGCCCGGCACTTGATGACCGCATATCCGTTTTCGTCATTCCGGTAGGTGATCCGCTCCACCACGCACCGGAGCCTGTCCGTTCCGCTCACTGACGTCCTTCCTTAAACTCCATCATCATCTCGTTGGTCAGGCTGAAGTCGTCGGACTGGAGCTGGATGTCCTCCCGCCGGAACCAGCGGGCCTCCTTGAGCTCGTTCCTGTCCAGCGTGATCTCCTTGCTGCCGTCCACTTCGCAGTAAAAACCGGCCAGAATGTCGTCGGCCACGCCCCAGGGCTGCGACTTGTAATAGCGGATGTTCTTGACCTTGAGGCCCACTTCCTCCATCACTTCCCTGGCCACGGTCTCCTCCAGCGTCTCGCCGATCTCCGTAAAGCCCGCGATCAGGGCGTACTGGCTGCCGAGCCTTCCCGCGTAGCGGGTCAGCACGATCATGTCCCCGTTCGTGACGGCCACGATGACCGCCGGCACGACCCTGGGATAGATCACCCTGCCGCACTTGGGACAGCAGAGCGCCCTCTCTCTGTCACTGTGCACCGTGGGGCTGCCGCAGGTCCCGCAGAAGCGGTTGTCCCGGTACCACCCCGCCAGCTGCAGCGCCGTCATAAAGGCGAACATCTGGGGCTTGGTCCCGGCGTGACCGGCGCGCAGGTCGAAAAGGGTGTAGTAGGCGTAGGCGCCGGACCACCCCTCGGGGATGACCGACTCGGCGGCCATCTTCTCCTCGTCCGCCCCGGTCAGGAGGAAAAAGCGCCTGCTGTCGATGGAGAACAGGTACTGGAAGTGCCCGTCTTCCTGTATTTTGGCGGGGATCTCCTCCCAGAGGGGAAAGTGGATCTCCTTCTCTCGCTTCAGGGCGAGGAGCCTTCTGTGTTCTTTCCCGTGAAAAAACAGTACAACGCTCCCGTTCCGCGGCGTCTCTCCGACGTGATACTCGTTAAAGAGTTTTTTGGGCATGATATCCTGAATCATTTTTTTCTCACTTTCCTGAATATTATTCTACTCCCCATTGTAACATTCCTGTCGTATAATAGGAACCGGAGTTGTTCTCCGGTTCAGGGATGAGGACGGGCGCAGCCCGTCCGGCCGGCATTCAGAGCAAAAATCGGAGAAAAAGTTGATATGCGCGGCCGCCGGAGACAACGATTCCATACGATTCTGAAAAGAAGGAGGGCACATATAATGATCCTGGCAATCGACACGGGCAACACCCACATCGTCATGGGCTGCATCAGCGAGAGCGGCGAGATCTCGGAGATCATCCGCATGGAGACGAACCAGTCCAAGACAGCGCATGAATATGCAGCCGATATGCTGCAGATCTTCTCTCTGGTCGGCGTCGATCCCGGCAGGATCCAGGGTGCCGTCATCTCCTCCGTCGTCCCGCCCGTGACCATTACGCTCCGCAACGCCGTCCGCATGATCACCGGTCTCGACGCCCTGATCCTGGGCGCCGGCGTGAAGACGGGGCTTGATATTGCCATCGACGACCCCGGCACGATCGCGCCTGATTTTGTCGCCAACGCTGTGGCCGCCAAGGAATACTACAAGCATCCCTGCATTATCGTCGACCTGGGCACCGCGACGACCGTCACCGTCGTGGACGCCCGCGGGCGATACATAGGCGGCGCCATCATGCCCGGCGTCGACATCTCCATGAGCGCGCTGACCAGCGAAACTTCCCTTCTCCCCAACATCGAGATCGAAGTCCCCGCCAAAACCATCGCCTCCAACACCATCGACAGCATGAAGTCCGGCATCATCTACGGATCCGCGGGCGCCCTGGACGGCGTCATCGACCGCTTCAAGGAGGTGCTGGGCGGGCAGGCCACCGTGGTCGCCACGGGGAGCCTGGCGCAGACCATCTGCCCGCACTGCCGGCACGAGATCACGATCGAGGAGGATCTGATGATGAAGGGGCTGTTCCTGATCTGGAAGAAGAACCAGATACGCCGGAGAAAGTGATCGGCTCAGAAATCGTTCGGCTCAGAAATCGTTCAAAAAATGCCCCTGCAGGCCATTGCACGCAAAGCGTGCAAAAACCCTGCAGGGGCATTTTTTTGAACTATAACTGCTCCCGATTACAGCAGGTGTACGATCAGCGCCGCCACCCAAGCCACCGCGCACTGCCACACGACCAGGCCGGCCGCCCACTTGCCGCCGAGCTCCCGTCTGACCGAGGCGACCGCCGCCACACAGGGCGTGTACAGGAGCGAGAAGACAAGCAGCCCCGCGGCCATCTGCGCCGTCAGAAGACTTCCGACCCCCTGGGGGAACAGCACCTGCAGCGTCGAGACCACGCTCTCCTTGGCCATAAAGCCGGAGATCAGCGCGATGCAGATCCTCCAGTCGCCTAGGCCTACGGGCCGCATAATGGGCACGAGAAAACCGGAGATCATGGCAAGGATGCTGTCCTTGGAGTCGGCCACGAGATTGAAGTGCGTATCAAAGCTCTGCAGAAGCCACACCACGATGGCCGCGATCAGGATGACCGAAAAGGCCCTCTGCAAAAAGTCCTTGGCCTTCTCCCACAGAAGCTGCATGACATTCCGCGGACTGGGCATCCTGTAGTTGGGCAGCTCCATGACGAAGGGAACCGCTTCGCCCTTAAAGAGCGTCCCGCGCAAAAGGCGCGCGATCACGATGGCCATGACGATGCCCAACACGTAGAGACCGACCATGATCAGGCCTCCCTGCGCGGGGAAAAAGGCGTTTACGAAGAAGGCGTAGATCGGTATTTTGGCGGTGCAGCTCATAAAGGGCGTCAGAAGGATCGTCAGCCTCCTGTCGCGCTCACTGGGAAGCGTGCGCGTCGCCATGACGGCAGGCACCGTGCATCCGAAGCCGATCAGCATGGGTACGATACTGCGGCCGGACAGGCCGATCCTGCGCAGGAGCTTGTCCATCACGAAAGCCACGCGGGCGATGTACCCGCTGTCCTCCATCATGGACAGGAAGAAAAACAGCGTCACGATGATGGGCAGGAAGCTCAGGACGCTCCCTACGCCTTCCATGATTCCCTTGATGATCAGGTCATGTATGACTGCGTTGACCCCGCCGGCGGTAAGCAACGCGTCGATCGCATCCGTCAGGGCCCCCACAAGGATCTCCACGATCCCCTGGAGCCACGGGCCGATCACGTTGAAGGTGAGTATAAAAACCAGGGCCATGATCGCAATGAACATGGGAATGGCCGTAAAACGGCCGGTCAGGACCCGGTCGATCTTCTCGCTGAGCACCTTTTCTTTGCTCTCTCTCGGCTTTTTGACCGACTCCTCACACACCTTGCCGATGAAGGCAAAACGCATATCCGCCAGTGCGGCGCACCGGTCGAGTCCCCGCTCCTTTTCCATCTGCAGCACGATGTGCTCGATGGTCTCCTTCTCATTCTGATCCAGATTCAGGCGCTCCATGACCAGCGGATCCCCCTCGATCACCTTGGTCGCGGCAAAACGCAGCGGGATCCCGACCTTCTCGGCGTGGTCCTGGATCAGGTGTGCCGTCGCATGAATGCAGCGGTGCACCGCGCCGCCGTGATCACTCTCGTCGCAGAAATCCTGCCGCAGCGGCTTCTCCTGGTAATAGGCGATGTGGAGGGCGTGGTCGATGAGTTCGTCGACGCCCTGGTTTTTCGCGGCGGAAATGGGGACCACCGGTACGCCCAGCTCCGCCTCCATGCGGTTGACGTCTACGCTGCCGCCGCTCCCCATGAGCTCGTCCATCATATTCAGCGCGACGACCACCGGGATATTCAGCTCCAGAAGCTGCATGGTCAGGTACATGTTTCTCTCGATATTGGTCGCGTCCACGATGTTGATGATCGCCTTGGGATCGTCGTAAAGGACGAAATTGCGGGACACGATCTCCTCGCGGCTGTAGGGCGACATGGAGTAGATGCCCGGCAGATCCGTGATCAGCGTATTCTCATGCCCGCGGATCACACCGTCCTTGCGGTCCACCGTCACGCCGGGAAAATTTCCCACGTGCTGGTTGGCGCCGGTCAGCTGGTTGAAAAGGGTCGTCTTGCCACTGTTCTGGTTGCCCACGAGCGCAAATGTAAGCTTCGTCCCCTCGGGCAGCGGGTCGCCGCTTCCCTTGGGATGGAATCTGCCGCCCTCGCCCAGGCCGGGGTGGTGCTTTTTGCTCCGGCGGCCCTTTTTGGCGGCGCCGCAGTCTGCCTTCTGCTCTGCGGGCGCCGCTTCCTTTGAGATCGGCGTGATCTCGATCTGCTCTGCTTCGGCCAGGCGCAGCGTAAGTTCATACCCGTGGATCATCAGCTCCATGGGGTCGCCCAGCGGGGCGTATTTGACCACCGTGACCTCCGCGCCCGGGATCACGCCCATATCCAGAAAATGCTGCCTGAGGGCGCCTTCTCCCCCGACCTTTTCAATGACGGCGCTGCTGCCGACGGCAAGCTCCTTTAATGTCATATTACTGCTCCATTTCTAAAAAAATATCCTGTTAGTCCATTCTAAGATATTACACAGGGTTGTCAACCCGAATGGAGCATATTTCGGTTTCCTGCCAAACAGATGACCTGCTATAATGCTGTAATAGAAAGATATCGAATTAAAGGAGCTCTCCCCAACCGCCATGAAGACCATGAACCTCTTCACCCTTACACGGGCAGACAATACCGAAGATTTCTCCCGCCTTCTGGGCGTTCTTTCCGGCAGCCGAACAGCACGGAAGGTCAGCGCCCATGAGGCCGCCACTCTCCGCTCTCTCACAAACCAGCTGGCTGCGGGCCTGAAGGCGCTGCTCGCAGAGGAAAACGCCGGGGGAGACTGGCTCAAGTTTCTGGACGGATTCTGGTTTTCCTATACCATCGCCCACATCAGCAAGGAATTCGACCTGCTCAAGTTCTCGGAGAACGGGGACTATGTGCTCAACATCGAGCTCAAGAGCGAAGCCATCGAGGAGGACCGCATCAAAAAACAGCTGGAGCAGAACCGCTACTACCTCTCCAACGTCTCCCGCACCATCTACTCCTACACCTACGTGATGGAGAACAACACGCTCTATTATCTGAACAGCAGAAACTACCTGAAGGTCACCGATATGTCCGCGCTGGCCGACGCCCTACGGAAGCCGGCTTTCGAACTGTTCGTGACGGAGGATCTGGACTGCTATTTTCGCGCGTCGGACTATCTGATCTCTCCCGTGGGATCTCCCGAGCGTCTTCTGCAGGGCAAATACTTCCTGACCAACCAGCAGTGGGACTTCCGGCGCCTGATCCTCTCCCGCCTGCAGAGTGATTCAGAAGAGCCCTCTCCCATCATAAGCATTGCGGGCATCGCCGGCACCGGCAAGACGCTCCTGCTCTTTGACCTGGCGCTGGTCCTCTCCAAAAAGAAACGGGTCCTGTTTCTGCACGGCGCCCCCCTTCTGAAGGGCCACCTGATCCTGGACGAAAGGCTGAAAAAGGTTTGGATCATCTCTGCGACCGAGATGGAGGCCTCCGGCGAGATCCTGTATCCCGCAGACTGGGATTACCTGCTGATCGACGAGGCAAACCGGATCTCTCCCGACTGGCTGGAGGACCTCCTGCGGCGCGCGCAGGCGGCCGGCATTCCCTGCATTCTGACACATGATCCCCACAGTATGGTGGAAGCGATCCACTCCGTGAAGGAAACGGAGGCCGTCATGGAGCGCTGGTGTACGCAATCTCTTGAATTTACCGGCAACATACGGATCAATCGACCCATGTATTCCTTCATGCGGGCCCTCTTTAGTCTCAGGGACAGCAGCGAAGGGCCGGACTACAGTGCCATCGAGATCCTGTATGCCGACAGTGAAGCGGACGCCGAAGCCCTGATCAGCCACTATCAGGCGAGCGGCTTTGAGCATCTCCGGCTCGAGGCGGAGACGGCTGAGAGCGGGACGCTCCTGGGGGCGGAGTACGAAAAAGTGCTGCTGGTCATGGACCGCACCTATTACTACGATGCGGACGGCCGCCTGTGCACAAAAGAACAGGACGCCGCTCTCCTCTCCCTTCTCTACGAGGGGATCCTGCGGACCAAGGAAGCGCTCTGCATCCTTGTAAAAGAAAATAAGGAGCTGTTTTCACAGCTCCTTAAGATCAGGATTTAGTATCGGTTCAGCGAAGTCCCGTGAATCTGGCGATCGTGTGCTTCTGCACCTCCGTCGCGCCCTCAAAGATGGTATAGATGCGCAGGTCGCGGTACATCTGCTCCAGCGGATACTCCTTGCTGTAGCCGTAGCCGCCGAAAAGCTGCATGCTTTTCACTCTGAGAGTGCGGGGAAGGAGCCGCATTAGAATCAGGAGCCGTATATATAGTATCCGCTGGGTCTTTACAGCCTTGAAAGTTTAAAGCCGTGTATATAGTATCCGCCGGGCCTTTTCGCGCCCATAGGGGCGCGAACGAGCGAGTATAGGCGAGCGTGCCCAAGGATACTATATACACGGCTTTCTTCTCTACCGAACTTTAAGCCCCAAGATACTATATATACGGTCCCAACTTCTACAACGTCTCCATCTCTACGCATTCCTCCAGCAGTTCTCTGATCTTCAGATGCTGCGGACACGCCCCCTCACACTTCCCGCACTTGACGCACTCACTGGCCTTCCCCTTATCCTGTGTCACGATCGTGTACTCGCGCACCGTCCGGAACTTGGGGCTCCCGCCTCGATGATTGTATACACCGAAAATCTCCGGGATCGGGATCTTCTTCGGACATCCCTCCACGCAGTAGTGGCAGGCCGTGCAGGGAATGGACTTGTCCTCCATCCACGCCTTCTGCGCGCGCAGGATCACCTCCTGCTCCGCCTCGTCCAGAGGCTTGAAATCGCGCATATAGCTGAGATTGTCCTCCATCTGCGCGAGGTTGCTCATGCCGCTGAGCACCGTCAGGATATGGTCCTGGCTCGCGGCAAAACGGATGGCCCATCCGGCGTAGGAGGTGCCGCCCGCCTCGTCCAGTACCGCTTTTACTGCCGGGATCGGATCCGCCAGGATCCCGCCCTTGACGGGCTCCATGACCGTGACTGCCTTGCCGTGGGCCTTACAGATCTCCCAGTTGCGGCGCGAAGCGACGCCCGGATTCTCCCAGTCCGCGTAGTTGAGCTGGAGCTGCACGAAGTCTACCTCCGGATGCTTTGTGAGGAGTTCCTCCAAAAGCATGGGATCCGCGTGGAAGGAGAAGCCCCAGTATTTCACCAGCCCCTTCTCCTTCAGTTCCTTCACGAAATCCCAGAGGTGATATTCGTCATAAAGATGCGCGTTGCTCCGCTGTATGGCATGCAGCAGGTAGTAGTCGAAATAGCCCGCGCCCGTTCGCTCAAGACTGGTCCAGAACTGCTGCTTGGCGCTCTCCTCGTCGTGGCACTGCATCCAGGCGTTGATCTTGGTGCAGATGGTATAGGCCTCGCGGGGATAGCGGTCTGCCACGGCCAGTTTGAAAGCTTCCTCGCTTTTGCCGTTGTCATAGACATAGGCCGTGTCAAAATAGGTCCCGCCCGCCGCAATGAACGCGTCCGTCATCTGACAGACCTGTGGGATATCGATGCTGCCGTCCTCGTTTTTGGGCAGCCGCATCAGGCCAAAACCAAGTTTAAAAGTATCCTTTCCGAGATAATCAGACATTGTTTCTCCTCCATGGAGTAAGACTCAGCGCTTTCCTTTCAAAGCAGCCGTCACCATGCCGGTCAGTGCAAGCAGAGCGATCGCATTTGGGAGCACCATCAGCTGATTGAACATATCCGAGAGCTCCCACACCAGGTCATTGGATGCCAGCGTGCCCAGGAAAATGAAGACCAGGGCGATGACCTGATAGACCTTCACTGCGCCATGACCGAACAGATAGATGACATTGATCTTGCCGAACATATTCCAGCTGAGCACGGTCGAGAACGCGAAGAAAAACAGGCAGATGGCCACGAAAGCATTTCCGAAGGTACTGCCGAAGACGATGCCGAAGGCCGTCTGGGCCAGGTTGGACTTCACGATCTGCTCGCCCGCCGCGTTCACAACGCTCTCGCTGTAGCCGTTGGCCAGGATCCCGCCCTCGGTATAGAGGGTGGAAATGATCACCAGCGCGTTCAGCGTGAGCACGACGAAGGTGTCGATGAAGACGCCGATCATAGCCACGATACCCTGCTCGTGGGGTGTCTCGACGTTGGCCTGCGCGTGCGCGTGGGGGGTGGATCCCATGCCGGCCTCATTGGAGAACAGGCCTCTCTTGGCGCCCTGCGAAATGGCGGTCTTGATGGCCATACCGAAGCTTCCGCCTATGATGGCCTGGGGCGTAAAGGCATAGCGGAAGATCATGGCGATGGTCGCGGGCAGATATGCGATCCGCATGATCAGCACCAGCACGCCGCCCAAAATGAAGATGAGTGCCATGATGGGCACGATCTTCTCTGTGACGGACGCCAGTCTGTCCATGCCGCCTATGAAAATAATAGCACAGATCACGACCAGAATGATACCGATGATCCAGGAAGGCACGCCAAAAGCCGTCTGGAAGGTGGAGCCGATGGAATTGGACTGCACCATACACCCGAAAAAGCCCAGCGCCAGAATGATGG
Organism: Lachnospiraceae bacterium; assembly: GCA_017405805.1. GTDB lineage: Bacteria > Bacillota > Clostridia > Lachnospirales > Lachnospiraceae > CAG-791. The sequence continues at coordinate 38,735 of JAFQZU010000039.1, read as the reverse complement.
CCACGGCAAAAAAGCCCGCCAGAAACCTTCCGAATCCGCCCTTGAACGCCGTCGTGATATAGTACACGGGACCGCCCAGGATGCCGCCGTCCTTGCCGCGGATGCGCGTTTTCTGCGCCAGCACGGCCTCAGCGTAAATGGTCGCCATGCCGAAAAAGGCGATCACCCACATCCAGAAGATGGCGCCGGGACCGCCGGTCAGGATGGCGCCGGACGCGCCTACGATGTTGCCGGTGCCGACCTGCGCGGCGATAGCTGTGGCCAATGCCTGAAACGAAGACATGCCGCTCTCATGTTTGTGCCCGTTTAGGGAAATGCTGCCGAATACTTTTTTGGCCCCTTCGCCAAAATAACGGACCTGGACGAACCTTGTCCTGACGGAGTACCAAAGTCCCACCAGGATCAGCAGAAATACCAGCACGTAGTCCGAAAGATAAGCGTTGACTGTCTGCACAACTTGTAGTAACACGATCATTTCCTCCAATCAAAAAAACCACCGGCCTTAACTCCGGTGGTTCCCTGCACACACAAATATGACACGGCCGTTACGCCGTCTCCATTTCCCTGTCCTTTTACCTGAGAGATTCGGCCCTGTCTCCGGCGGTCGCTTCGACTGCCGCATCAGGCCTTACACCTTCGGTACTCATCCTTGAGATTCTCCAGAGTTACATCCATTTCCGGTCCCCGCCCTCTGTGAGGGCTCCTGAGAGTTTTGCTCCTTCGGCGCGTCCGCCCGGCCCTGTGCCGCACGTCCGCCTTTCCCGGAAACTTCATTCGTCCGATATTCACTTATTGCACTGCCTACTCTAACACTATTGCACAGTGTCGTCAACGTAAAAACCGGTGTCCCGAAATTCATCGGAACACCGGGTTATATCCAGGTCACCACTTTCTCCGCAGGGAAAAATGTACTGCCTGCAGAAATAGCTCTCTGCCGGATCACTCCGGAGAAAGATACTTCTTTTGTGCGAGTGCGAGGTAGATTGCGTAGATGAAGAAAACGACAACATAGGCGACGTAAATATACAGTCCCAGCTGCTGCTTACCATAGATGTCTACCGCAAAATAGTGCGCAAATCCCACGATCATCGTGATCACGCCGATCACGATATTGGGAACGAACATGTGATTGATGAACCCAGGCAGATCTTTCGCCTTGGTCTCGTCATATTTCTTGGACTTCATCATCCGGTTCACTTTGCCGTGAACCTTCATCATGGCCGTGGAGATCAAAAAGTAAAATCCCACGAACAGAATGATCGTGTCGCCCAGGTTCATTGTCTTCATATATTTACCTCACAACCTAATTACACGCCTGATTATCTGAAGATAGGGCCGGAGATGATGAGCTTCTGGATCTCGTTGGTGCCTTCGTAGATCTGCGTGATCTTGGCATCTCTCATCATACGCTCAACATGATACTCCTTCATGAAGCCGTTGCCGCCCATCATCTGGACTGCCTGGGTGGTAACTTCCATAGCCAGGTCTGTGCAGTACAGCTTAGCCATAGCGGCGTCGATGGTGTAGTTGCCTGCGTCGTGTGCGGCAACTGCGCTGTAGAGCAGAAGCTCGGCAGCTTTGATCTTGGTCTTCAGCTCAGCCATGGTGAATGCAAGGTACTGGTTCTTGCAGATGGGCTTGCCGAACTGCTGGCGCTCCTTCATGTAAGCGACTGCAGCGTCAAAAGCACCCTTCGCGATGCCAAGGCCCTGTGCAGCAACGCCGATACGGCCGCCGTCAAGGGTCTTCATAGCAAGCTTGAAGCCTTCGCCGGGCTTAGCGATCATGTTCTCAGCGGGAACGCGGACGTTCTCAAGGTGCATCTCGGAGACCTGAGCCTGTCTGATACCCATCTTGTTCTCAACACGGCCGACGGTGAAGCCGGGAGTGCCTTTCTCAACTACGAATGCAGCCATGCCCTTGGTTCCCAGAGCGGGATCAGTCAGAGCATAGATTACGGTGAAATCAGCAACAGGACCATTGGTGTTGAAGCACTTGGAGCCATTGATGACCCACTCGTCGCCGTCCTGCGTAGCAACAGTCTTGCAGCCTGCTGCGTCAGAACCTGCGCCGGGCTCGGTCAGTCCGAAGGAACCGATCTTCTCGCCATAGGTGATGGGTGCGAGGAATTTCTTCTTGATCTCAGTGGGAGCGGAAGAATTCATGATGGAACCGCCGTACAGGGAAGTGTCAACGGAGTAGATGATGCCGAATGCGCCGTCAACTTTGGAAACTTCCTGAACTGCCAGAGCATAGCTGAGATAGCTGCCTCCAAGACCGCCGACTTCCTTGGGATAAGGAAGGCCGTAAGCACCGGTCTTACCAAACTCTTTGAAGAGCTCGGTCGGGAACTCGCCCGCTGCGTCGCGCTCAAGAATTGTGGGAGCCAGTCTGTTTTTGGCAAAATCAGCTGCCATCTGCTGAATCTTAGCCTGCTCTTCTGTCAGTTTGAAATCCATAGTTTTACCCTTTCCTTTCTTGTCTTAAATTTAACATCCCTCTATAGTTACCAGAGCCGGCATAACTCTGACGTAAGCCAGTGTCATGCCGGTTCCGATTAACTCATTTTAAAATCTGCTGTAAGCCCCTTAATTACTTAAGTCCCATGGGCTCATCGCGGAAGATACGCTCGTCCATGAGCTTCGGGCCGCCCTCAGGAATGATGGGCTTGAAGTCCATGAGGTCGAGGACCTGTGTCTGAAGGTCAACACCGGGTGCAACTTCAAGGAGATGGATGCCATCCTTCTCGAGCTTGAAGACAGCGCGCTCTGTGATGTACATAACGGGCTGGCCAACCTTGTTAGCATACTCACCGGAGAAGGTGATCTGCTCAACGGTGTCGATGAACTTCTTCTGACGGCCTTCCTGATCGATGATCAGCTTGCCGTCTTCGCAGTGCTCTTTCAGACCGCCTGCGGTGAAGGTACCGATGTAGAATACCTTCTTGGCGTTCTGTGTGATGTTGATGAAGCCGCCGCAGCCTGCAAGACGGGGACCAAACTTGGAAACGTTGATGTTTCCGTGCTTGTCGCACTCTGCAAGGCCGAGGAATGCAAGGTCAACACCGCCGCCATCGTAGAAGTCGAACTGATAAGGCTGATCCAGGATCGCCTCAACGTTGACAGAGCCGCCGAACTTGTTGCCGCCCTGCGGAACGCCGCCGATCGGGCCTGCCTCGACGGTCAGGGTCATGTAATCGCCGATGCCTTCTTCGTTCGCAACTGCGGAGACGAATTCGGGAGCGCCGATACCAAGGTTAACGACCTTGTCAGCCTCAAGCTCCATAGCAGCACGACGGCCCATGATCTTCTTTGCGCTCAGCTTGGGAGCCGGAATAGCGCCAAGAGGAATACGGATATCGCCGGTCATAGCGGGATCGAAGCCGGGAGTGCCCTGGCACTGTGCCTGATCTTCTTCGGACTCGGCAACAACGATCGCGTCGACATAGATGCCGGGGATCTTGACGAGACGGGGATCCAGATTGCCGGCCGCAACGACCTTCTCGACCTGAACAACGACCTTACCGCCGCTGTTGTGAACAGCTGCCGCAATGGAAGTAGCCTCGTTGGTGCAGCACTCACGCTCAAGAGTAACGTTGCCGTTCTCATCTGCGAAAGTTCCGCGGAGATAACCGACCTGAAGAGGGAATGCCTTGTAAAGCAGTCTCTCCTGGCCGCCGATATTGACGAGCTCTACGATATCTTCCTTGGTCACGTCGTTGAGCTTGCCGCCCTGGAGACGGGGATCGCAGAAGGTGTTCATGCCGACGTGCGTGATAGTACCGACCTTGTGTGCGGCGATATCACGGCACAGTTCGGACAGAGTACCCTGAGGAAGGTTGTAAGCTTCCAGCTTGTTGTCGAAGATCAGCTTGCCGAGTTCGGGAACCATGTTGTAGTGGCCTCCGATGACTCTTTTAAGCAAGCCTTCGTGTGCGAAGTGGTCAGCGCCGCTGCCGTCGCGGTTGCCCTGTGCAGCCGCATAGAACAGTGTCAGATCACGGGGATGGCCGGTCTCAAGGAAGCTCTTCTCAACTGCCTTGTTGATGGACTCGGGCATCTCGCATGCGACGAAACCGGTGGTGACAAAAGTCATGCCATCCTGCAGGAATTTTACAGCTTCAGCTGCGCTGATAACAGGTTTTTTGGACATATTTTAACTCCTCATCTGTGGAAAATCGCCGCGGTATGCCGCAGCACACCGCAGCGATCGTCAATTACATAATGCCGCTGTAATTATACCAGGCTCGAATTACTTGCCGATGAAGTTCTTCTCTTTCCTCTTGGTCAGGAATGCAGTCATGCCTTCCTTCTTGTCCTCGGTTGCGAAGGACAGACCGAACAGGTTAGCCTCGAGCTTAAGGCCTGCATCGATGTCGGTGTCAAGACCAACGTTGATGGCCTGCTTAGCAAGCTTGATGCTGAAAGGAGAGCTCTTCATGAAGTGGCCGGCGAGCTTCTTAGCTTCGTCGATGAGCTGATCCTGAGGATATACATGGTTGACAAGGCCGATGCGCATAGCTTCGTCAGCGCTGATCATGATGTCTGCGCCAAAGATGAGCTCCTTAGCGATCTTCTTGTTGGTCAGACGAGGAAGTCTCTGCGTGCCGCCAAAGCCGGGAAGGATGCCCAGACCAGCTTCGGGCTGACCGAACTTAGCATTGTCGGATGCAAGGGTTACGTCGCAAGCCATGGAGATCTCGCAGCCGCCGCCCAGAGCGAAGCCGTTGACTGCAGCGATAGTGGGCTTTTCCATATCCTCAAGGCGCTTGAAAGCTTCGCGAGCCAGAAGACCCATGGTGCGGCCTTCGGGAGCAGTAGCGTTGACCATCTCGGAGATGTCTGCGCCGGCGACGAAGGACTTGCTGCCGGAACCGGTCAGGATAAGAACCTTAACGTCATCATTAGCCTCGATCTCTGCGAAGCAGGCATTCAGCTCAGCCAGAGTCTCGCTGTTCAGAGCGTTGAGGGACTTCGGACGATTGATCGTAACGATTGCAATACCATCAGCGATGTCAACCAGTAAGTTCTTGAATTCCATAGTTCTACCTCCAATATGAAATTACGTTTATTTATACCACTGAGCACATGCACAGCAGTTGTTACCTAAGCTGTTAACATATACTGCCAACTGTGTGGCTCTTAATTAAATCCCCCCGGAAAATCAGCCGCCAATACCAGCGCATGCGATGAACACGAAGCATGCGATGAAAGGAATGATGATCTGTGTCACCATGATATCGAAGTATGCTTCTTTGTGAGTCATCTTGCAAATGCCGAGCAGAGTGATCTGTGCACCCTGGTGAGGCAGCGTATCAAGCGTACCGGCTGCGATAGCAGCAATTCTGTGGACCTGCTCAAGGTTAGCGCCCAGCTCGATGTAAGTATCGGTCAGAGCGTTGAATGCAACACCCATACCACCGGAAGCGGAACCGCAAGCACCAGCGCAGATCGCGACGGTCAGCATAACGAATACCAGCGGGGAGATGTGCCATGTCTTCAGAGCGGCTACCAGATCGCTAAAGCCCTGGGTCTTCTGAACGATACCGCCGAAACCTACGACGATAGCGGTGTTCAGAATGGAGACACCGGAGTCAGCAGCGCCCTTGTTGAAGACCTTCAGCCATTCCTTGATGCCGCCGGGAACCTTATTGAACATAAGGACGGTTGCTACCATAACGCCGGCGAAAACGGAAGTCTCAACGGGAAGCTTGACAATGTTGAAGAGGATCAGGATGACAGCGATCGGGATCAGAGCGATGCCCCAGTGAGGAAGGTCTTCACGGCCTGCCTGGCCGAGTTCCTCGGGATCCAGCTGGAATTTAAGTCTGTCATCATCGAAGAAGTAACCCCTCTTTGTGAAGGACTGTGCGCGCCACTCCAGCCATACAAAGATCAGGACGAACTCTACGACGACTGCGATCATGGAAGGCACGAAAGCAGCGGTAGAAGGAGTACCCAGGTTGGTCATAGCGATGACGTTCTGGATGGAAGGAGAACCGGGAGCGACCATGGAGACGGTCCAGCAGCCTGCGGAGATCGCAGCGGGGATCAGACGTCTTGTCAGGTTCGCTTCACGGAACAGGTTCAGCGCGATAGGATAGATTACGAAGAATACTACGAATCCGCTGACGCCGCCGTAAGTCAGGATGCAGGTGATGATGAAGATGATCGGTGCAACGAGTTTGCCTTTGCACATGCCTGCGATCCACTTAGCGATGGATTCTGCTGCCCCGGTGAACTGGTAAACAGCTCCGAACAGAGCGCCTACGAAGAATACCAGGAAATAGCTAGTGACGTATGCCGATGCAGCCGGCATAAAGAGATCCTTCAGACCGCCAAGGATGGTAACGGGCTCTTCAAACGTGCTGCAGATGATGACGAAGATCGACACCAGCGGAGCAAGGATCAGAGCGCTGAGCTGAAGGAATGCCAATACGCCGAACAGCAGTATGGCAATAAACAGTACCAGGATTCCAAAATTCATTTGTTAAAAATTCCCCCTTTCGGTTTGAACTCCTGCTGCCGCACTATTGCGGCCCGTGATCCAACGTTAATACTTCGCGCGCTAACTATTTGACATATTAATCATTGGTCACATTCAATATTTGAAATAATTTTAACACTATTATCAAGGAATAACAATAACCAAAATGCTTTTTATAGAAATGATACTAAACCGGCAATGCTCTTTTGGTGAAAATTACATGTGCGGGAAAACGCCTATTTTACGGGAAAAAACCCACTTGGGAGTCCCGGTTCTCACCCTCTGAGCCTGCGGATCTCGCTGATCATGACGGGAAGCACCTTGAACAGGTCCCCTACGATCCCGTAGTCTGACACGTTAAAAATCAAGGCCTTGGGGTCAGTGTTGATCGAAACCACACATCCTGCGTCCCGCATGCCCGTGATGTGCTGGACCGAACCCGAAATACCGCAGTTGATATAGAGCCGGGGGAGGACGGTTTTGCCGCTCTGTCCTACCAGCGCGGCGTGGGGAGCCCACCCCTTGTCGACGGCGACGCGCGAAGCGCCCACCGCGCCGTGAAGGAGCCCGGCCAGCTCCCGGATCAGTTTAAAGCCCTCCGGGCCGGCCCCGTTTCCGCCCGCCACGATCACTTCCGCGCTCTCGATGTCCAGACCTGCGCCCGCCGCGCTCCGCAGGACCTCCATGAGCGCCGGCCTGGCCGGCAGCACTGCGGGGCGATAGGGGATCTCCTCCGCATGCGCAATGCCTTTTCCCGTGTCAATGCGCATGGGACGGCTGAAAATGCCCGAGGGGAAGGTCGCGATCTGCGGACCGCTCTCCGCAAGGACCGCGTCGCAGCTCACTGTCCCGCTGAAGGAGCGCCTGGTAAAGACGAACCTTCCGTCCTGTACGCGCACGCCGGCGCAGTCCGCCGCCATACCGGCCCTCATCCTGGCGGCGAGGCGGGGCGCCAGGTCCATGCCGTCCGTCGTCTTGCCGATCAGGATCGCCGCCGGCAGCAGGCTCTGCTGCGCCAGAGCGGCCATGGCGTCCGAAAAGCACTCGGCGCTGTAGGGCTCCAGTGCCTCCCCCGTCAGGGCGTACACACCCGCGGCGCCGTGATGAAAAGCCTCCGCACAGGCCGCGGCGGTCTGCTCCCGGTCTCTCCCCGCCGTGACGGCCATTACCCTGCCGCCCGTCGCCCGCGCCATTTCCTGGGCGGGCGTAAGGAGCTCCAGCCCGACGGGCAGGATCCCGCCATTGCCGTCCGCTTCCATATATACCCAGATATCTCTTCCCGTCATTTCCATAGTCACCCCCCTCAGATGATCTGTGCCGCACTGAGCATCTGCGTCAGCGTGACCGTACCCCTCGCCACGTCCGCATCCTCGATGATCTGGCTCTCTTTTTTCAGTTTGCGGTACTCGACATCCGTCACTTCGGCGGCCGCGCCCTCCTCTCCGATGACGCCCGGGTCGAGTCCCGGCAGGTCATCCGCCGTCAGGACCGGCAGCTCCATCTGCTGCGCGTCCAGGATCCTGGCGATCAGCGGAAGCCTGGTTATAAAGGAAGCTTTCGTATAAGTGACCAGGCAGGGATACGGCATGCGGTAGATCCGGTTTCCGCTGTCGTCCTCCTTTTCCACGTAAAGGCCGTCCTCCCGCTCCTGACACCGGAGCGCGTAGGTGACCTGAGCAGCACCCATGTACTGTGCGAGCTCGGGACCCAGCATGGAGGTCGCGCCGTCGGTCGTTTTTGCGCCGGTAAAGACCGCGTCAAAATGCAGTCCCTCCCGCTCCTCGATCACGGGCACGGCAGCGGCCAATGCCTGCGCCGTCCCCCTCACGTCGGACCCGGCAAGACGCTCGTCGCAGATCAGATATCCTGTCTCCGCTCCCAATGCGATGCAGTCCCGCAGAATAGACAGGGCGCCGGCCGTCCCCATGGTGACCGCGATGACCCGTGTTTCGGGGTTCCCGTCCCTGACGGATGCCGCCGCCTCCATGGCGTACAGGTCGAAGGGATTGATGACCTGCCTCCCTTCGCCGCGCACGACGCGCCTCGTCCTGCTGCTGAGTTCACCGGTTCCCGTCTCCGGGATCTGCTTGACACATACCAGAATATTCATAAACCATCCCCCTAAAAAATCCCGCCGCACCACAGAAAGCACTGCATGCAGCGGGATATATTATCATGCTTCCAGATCATCCTTGTTGATCCGGCGAAGGATCTCCTTGATCGTGATCACTTCCTCCTTAGTAAACTGAGACATCACACGTTTGTCGACCTTCTCCACAACGGTCCTGACCGGCACTTCAAGCTCTTTTGACTGCTCCGTCAGTTCAATGTGGATGTATCTCCTGTCCGAACTGTCGATCGTCCGCTTGATGAGGCCCTTGTTCTCCATGCGCTCAAGGATCCCTGAAATGGTCGAGTTCTCGATCCCCATATGCTCGGCGATCTCCTTGGGATTGTGCATGTCAAACTCCCAGATGCACCCCAGGACCCCGTACTGAATGGGCGTGAGATCGAACTGCGACAGATTTTTCTTCATATATTGGAAAACATTGTGCTGCGCTCCGGTCAGCAGGTAGTTGATGCAATTGTCCAGACTCATCATAACTTTCAAAATCCTCCTTTTCTGCCTCCGAGCCACAAGATGCATACCACCTTCTTAACTGCGCCGGGTTGCTTTCATAGAATACCATAAACACCACTGTCTTAACAACAATCAATCGGTCAAATTGTACCTCAGAAAAACAATTTTTTATTTTTCCCCGCTGCACACCACCAGCACGCGCCGCACCCTTCTCTCGGAGACCTCGAGGATCTTGAAGGTGACGTGGTCGTAGTCAAACGTGCTGTTCACATTGGGGAAGCCGTTGCTGATCTCGATGCACCAGCCGCCCAGGGTCTCGGAATCGAAGTCGAATTCGTCCTCGTCCCATCCCAGCAGGGCGAGAAGGTCCGAGATCGGCATGTCGCCGTCCAGCTCGAAGATGCCCTCGCCCTGGCGGACGATCTCGCTCTCCACGGTGTCGGTCTCGTCCCAGATGTCGCCGACCAGCTCCTCCAGGACGTCCTCCATGGAGACCAGGCCGAGCGTGCCGCCGTATTCGTCCGTCACCACGGCCAGATGCTGCTGCGCGTTGCGCAAAGAGGAAAGGACCGCGGGCAGGCGCATGGTCTTATAGACATAGCATGTCGGCAGCAGAAGAGACCGGATCTCGACCTTTTCCCTGTCGATCATGGCCTTCAGAAAACGGTTCAGCGACAGAATGCCGATCACATGGTCGACGCTCCCCTCGTACACGGGAATGCGCGAGTAGGGCGACGTGTCGATGATATGCAGGATCTCCTCCCAGGGATCGTCAATGTCGATGGCCACGATGTCCACTCTTGCGGTCATGACCTCGGAGGCGGACTTCTCGGCAAAATCGATGGCCGCGCTGACCAGCTCCGACTGCCCCTCGTTCAGGATGGCCTCGTCCTCCGCCATGTCCACCATGGTGTGGAGCTCCTCGAGAGCGGCGTCGCTGTCCGTGTCGCTCTCCCCTTTAAGTCCTCCGGTCAGCAGGTTGACCAGAGAGACCACCACCAGGGTGACCGGCCGCAGGACGATCATCAGTGCGCGGACGATATAGGCGAAGGCCAGGGCAAACGCGGTCGCGTTCTTTTTGGCGGTGATCTTGGGGATCGTCTCGCCAAAAATAATGACCGCCACAGTGATGACCAGCGTCGACACCCAGGTAAACTTCTCGCCCATCGTCAGGATGATCGCGACGGAGCCCAGAGAGGACGCCGCGATATTTACGAGATTGTTCCCCACGAGGATCGCGGAGAGCGCATTGTCGAATTTTTTTAAGATTCTGCAGGCGACGGAGGCTCTTTTGTCGCCGTTGTCGCGCGCGTGCTCCAGGCGCACGTGGCTGCAGGCGGAATATGCCATCTCCGATGCGGAGAAAAATGCCGAGCACAAAACGCACAGAACGATGCCGGCAATATACAGGTAGATCTGTTCCATACCGTCTCTCACCGCTCCTTTCTGTCCCCGGACGCCACCGCGTTCGCGTAGTGCCTGCCCTTTGACTGGTGCACGGCGTAGCCGCGGCTGCCGGACTGCCCGGACTCGGTCTCGTCTGCCGCTCTCATGGCTTCATCGTCCGTCTCCTCGGCCTCCGTCAGACGCCGCACCTTCAGGCGCATGATCCGGTTGTGCCGCATGACCAGGACGGAGATCTTGGTCCCCAGATAGCGGAAGCTGTCTCCGGCGACGGGGATGGAAGGAAACGTCTCGTAGGCCAGCTCGTTCATGAGCTTTCTGCCGATGTCCTCCTCCACTTCCTCGCTGTAGCGGATCCCCAGCTCATCCAGCACGTCGATGACGTGCTCCTCGGGGTTGACGCTGTAGGAGCCGTCCGTCATGGGCACCACGTTGCGGACAGCGCGGTCGTCCTCGTCCCAGATCTCTCCGACCAGCTCCTCCAGGATATCTTCGTCCGTGACGATCCCCAGCGTCCCGCCGTAGTTGTCGGTGACCACCGCGATGTTGATCTTTTTGCGGGACATGATCGTCAGCAGTTCGTCGATCTTGGTGGACTGATGGACAAAGAAGGGCTCGTACAGGATGGGCCGGATATCCAGCGCTTTTCCCATGCGGACATAGTATTTGATGTAGCGCCTCACGTGCAGGATGCCGATGATGTTGTCGATCGTGCCCTCGTAGACGGGAAGCCGGCTGTGGTTCTGTTCCTTAATATAAGAAAGGATCTCCTCCTGCGGCATGGATATGTCGATGGCCGCCACGTCCACGCGGCTCGTCAGGATACTCTCGACCGTCACGTCCCCGAACTGCAGGGCCGACGAGATCAGATTTCCCCTCGCCTTGTCGATCGTACCTTCTTCCGTCATATCCTCGATGATGTCATACAGGTCGTTCTCGGTGACGGTGCCTTCCTCGTCGCCCTTGGTCAGGCTGGAGGCCACATTGCCGATCCAGGTCAGAAAGGCGGCAAAAGGACGCAGCAGCTTCATCAGGAACACCATGATCCCCGAATTGGCCAGGCTGAAGCGCAGGCTGTATTTGCGCGCAATGCTCTTAGGCAGCATTTCCCCGAAGAAAAACACTACGAGCGTCGTGATCAGTGTGGATATCGAAACCGCGGAGACCCCCCAGCGGTTCGTAACATAGACCGTCACGATGGAGGCTGCGGCAAGATGCACGATATTGGTACAGATCAGAAGTGTCGTGATGGCCCGGTCAAAGTGCTCCGTAACATAGAGCGCCCTCTGAGCCCTCTTATACCCCTTTTCCGCTTCCGTTTTGAGGCGGATATGCGAGACAGATGCGAATGCGGTCTCCGTGATCGCCAGAAATACTGCTGCCAGCAGCAAGAGAATAACGATTAGCCACGTTATGGGACTGCCGTCGTCCATTTGAAAAAATCACTCTCCTTCAGTATAAAATACCAACTGATTCATGAAAAGAACATTACCATAAAACCGTCTGTATGACAAGTGGATGCCCTCCGCAGCCGTCATATACGCCGCCTTTTCCACCGTCAGTCGGCATCGCCGGCAAAAAAGGAATCCCACTTTTGGCGAATGTGCTATACTGTATAAAAATTTCGGTATTCGCGGAGGCCGCCATGTACTGTGAGATCGAGAGCCGCTTTAATATGAAGGCGATTGTTTTTGACGATGAGTCCCTCACCGTCGGAGATAAAGTATACCCTTACAGCACGATCGAGAAGCTGGAAGTGACCAGCGCGCCGCTGTTTTCCACCTACGGGATCATGACCTTGCGGGCGGACGGCAGAGACGTCACCGTGCCCTTCCCCCGGAGCGCCGCCGGCAAGCTCCGCCGTGCCATCCAGGAATATGAGCACCTGCGGGACATTGCCGCGCAGACCTCGGGGGTTCACCCCGACCCCTCCGGCTCCGCTGCTTATAAGATGGATCCCTACGAGGAAGCCAAGAAACTCAAAGAGCTCCTGGATCTGGGGATCATCACACAGGAAGAGTTCGAACGCAAGAAAAAGGAGATCCTTAATTTATGAAAAAACCCAACCCTGTCCTGACCACACTCTCTGCCGCGTCCTGCAAGCTGACCCGCTTTGTCCTCCGCAAGACCGGAAGGGGCGGCACGGCCATCCCCGGGATCGTCGCCATGAAGATTTCCCCGAGCATCCTCTCTGCGGTCTCGCAGGGCATGGAAATCGTCGTGGTGACCGGCACCAACGGCAAAACAACCACCTGCAGCATGATCGAGCACGCCCTGACCGAGGCCGGCTGCGACTGCCTCCTGAACAAGTCAGGCGCCAACCTTCTGCACGGCATGGCCGCCGACCTGATCAGCAGCACTGACTGGCGCGGCAGGCCCAAAACCCGGTACGCCGTACTGGAGTGCGACGAGGCCGCCCTCAAACAGGTCGTCCCCTTTATCCATCCCAGGGTGATCGTGGTCACAAACCTCTTCAGCGACCAGGTGGACCGCTACGGCGGCGTCCGCAATACGCTGAAGGAGATCCGCCGGGGCGTAAAGCGAAGCCCCGATTCGGTCCTCGTGCTCAACGCCGAAGACCCCCTCTCCTCCTCCCTCGCCTGCAAGGTCCCCAATAAGACCGTCTGGTACGGCATGGACGCCTCCGTCGGGGAGCAGGGCAACATCGACCTCACCGACGCCGGCACTTGCCCGGTCTGCGGCGGCGAATACGAGTACGACTACCACGTCTACTCCCACCTGGGCGGCTTCCGCTGCAAAAAATGCGGCCGCAAGAGACAGGATCCCGACGTGGCGGTCCTCTCCATCGACGAGAAAACAGCCGACGGCAGCACCGTACATATGCGCATAGACGGCGCGGAGCAGCAGGTCCGCATCGCCCTTCCCGCCGTTTACAACATCTACAACGCCGCCGCGTCCATCGCGGCCGTAAAGGCCCTCGGCCTCCCTGCCGAAAAAGCCGTGGAAGCCCTGGGAACGGTCCGCTCTGCCTTCGGGCGGCTCGAGACCTTCGACCTGAACGGCCGGCGCCTCCAGATGATCCTCGTCAAAAACCCCGCCGGCTGCAACCAGGCCTTCTCGTACGTGACCGGTTTTGACGAAGACTACACGGCCGTCCTGTGCCTCAACAACCGCACCGGCGACGGCCACGACATCTCCTGGATCGAGTCCGCCGACTACGAAAAGCTCTGCGCCGACCCGCACCTCAAAAAAATCTACGTGTGCGGCGACTGCGCGCAGGAGCTCTTTGAAAGACTCAAAAAAGCGGGAGCCGGCCCCGACCGCATGGAGATCGTAACCGACTACCGCTCGCTTGTCAGTCTCCTCAAACAGGAGACGATGCCTGCCTTCCTTCTGCCCAACTACACCTCCATGATGGAGCTGCGCCAGGCCCTGAACGCCGAGACGGGCAACAAAGAATTCTGGGAGTGAGCCCTGCCCCGGGAGGGGCTTCGCTCACTGCGTGAGCTCGAGATACAGAGCGCGGTACTGCTTCGCGGAGTTCTCCCAGGAGACATCCTTGTGCATGTCGCGCACCACCATCTCATCCCAGTAGCTGCGCGCCGTGAAATACAGCGTCTTGGCCCGGTTGATGGCATCCAGCAGCAGCCCTGCCTCGTACCTGTCAAAAGTAAATCCGTTCCCCTCATTGGTAAACATATTGTAGGGGTCCACCGTATCCTTAAGTCCGCCGGTCTCGCGCACGATCGGCACCGTGCCGTAGTGCATGGCGATCAGCTGCGTCAGGCCGCAGGGCTCGAACTGCGAGGGCACGAGCAGCGCGTCCGCGCCCGCATAGATCTTGTGCGCCCTTCCCTCGTCATACATGATATTCGAGCAGACGCTTCCCCTGAACGCCGCCTCGTAATAGCGGAACGAATCCTCGTAAATCCTGTCGCCCGTTCCCAGCACGACAAACTGCGTATTGCCGTCGATCAGCCTCGGAATGATGGCGTTCACGAGATCCAGCCCCTTCTGATCCGTAAGCCGGGAGATCAGGCCGATAACGAACTTTCCTTCGTCCTTCTCCAGTCCCAGCTCCTCCTGCAGGGCCAGCTTATTCTCCTTCTTCTTCGCCAAAACATCCCCCGCCCCGTACGGCGCCGCCAGCAGCGCATCCTTCGCGGGATCCCACATCTCATAATCGATCCCGTTAATGATGCCGCGCAGCTTGCCGGCGTGATAGCGCAGATGCGCGTCCAGATTTTCGCCGTAAAAAGGCGTCTGGATCTCTCCCGCATACGTGCTGCTCACCGTGGTGATCATATTCGCGTAAGTCAGCCCGCCCTTAAACATATTGGCATCCTGCCAGCCCTGTTTGAGCGCGTCCTTATTGAACACATAATCCGGAAGCCCGGACCAGTAGCGGATCGTCGGAATATCATACACGCCCTGGAAGCGCAGATTGTGGATCGTGATCATTGTTTTCGCGCGCGCCACCGGCGTATCCGCAAAAAGCGTCCTCAAATACACCGGCACCAGCCCCGCCTGCCAGTCATGACAGTGGATCACATCCGGGATCCAATCCATATAATTGAGCGCCGCCAGCGCCGCTTTGCTGAAATAGCAGAACTTCGGAATATCATCAATCAGATTCGTATACGGATTTCCAAAACTGAAAAACTCCTCATTATCGATGAAATCATACACCACGCCATCCCACACATACTCCATGATCCCCACATAGTACGTGCAGCCGTCCGCGCACAGATCCATCTGGAACGCGCCCCGGTACACCATCTTCTCCTGATACTCCTGCGGGATACATTTATACCTGGGCAGAATGACCTTCACATCGCAATTCTGCGCGATCAGTGCCTTGGGCAGCGCATACATAACATCGCCGAGCCCGCCCGTCTTAACAAAGGGATAGCACTCCGATCCGATAAAAGCCACACTCCTCCTGGGCCAGGGCATCTCCGGCGCCTTCTCTTCCACAGCCACTTCTGCCGGGGCCGCCTCTTCCACAGCCGCCTCTGCCACAGCCGCCTCTGCCACAGCCGCCTCTTTTACTGCTGCCTCTGCCGGAACCACTTCATTTACAGGTGCCGTCTCTGCCGCAACTTCTTTCACAGCAGCAGCTTTTTTTCTGGCAGCGGTCTTGGCTGTCTTGGTTGTCTTGGTTGTTTTAGCCGAAGCCTTGGTCGTTTTAGCTGTCTTGGCTGAAGTTTTGGTCGTCTTAGCTGCAGTTTTAGTTGTCTTAGTTTTCTTATCGGCCGCCTCTGTCTTCTTGTCTTCAGATTTTGCGGTCTTCGCTGCAGGCTTTTCTGCCTTCGCTGCAGACTTTGCAGTCTTCGCTGCACTCTTCGTTGTTTTCGCGGAAGATTTCGTTGTCTTCACATCAGTCTTTTCGGTCAATTCTTCCTGAGCAGTCTTCTTCTCGGACATAGTTCCCCCCTTGCGAAATATCGTTTTACAGTTACACTTTTAAGATACCGTAGAGTGTGCAAAATCGCAACTGAAGTTGCGGGAATATGGACCCTTCTGTGACCACACACCCTTTATCTGCTTTTGGCTGGTCATGCTTCTCTCTTTTCTGGGCATCATGACCACATTCCCTCCTTCTGTGACCACACACCCTTTATCTGCTTTTGGCTGGTCATGCTTCTCTCTTTTCCGGGCACCATGACCACGTTTTCTCCTTCTGTGACCACACACCCTTCATCTGCTTTTAGCTGGTCATACTTCTCTCTTTTCTGGGCATCATGACCACATTCCCTTCTTCTGTGACCACACACCCTTCATCTGCTTTTGGCTGGTCATGCTTCTCTCTTTTCTGGGCACCATGACCACATTTCCTTCTTCTGTGACCACACACCCTTCATCTGCTTTTGGCTGGTCATGCTTCTCTCTTTTCCGGGCACCATGACCACGCTTACTCCTCCCATGACCACAACACCAGCTCCGGGCACACAAAAGAATCTTCCGGGCACCATGACCACGTTTTCTCCTCCCATGACCACAACACCAGCTCCGGGCATACAAAAGAATCTTCCGGGCACCATGACCACCTTCCCTCCTCCCATGACCACACACCACTCAATCATCTCCCCCCTTCCAGTTTTCCCCAACTCAAGCTACAATTATTATAAAAAGGAGGTACCCTATGCATTCTTACCTCGACCTTCATCTGCACCTCGACGGAGCTCTGACACCCGCTATGGCCAAAGAGCTCGCCGCCCTGCAGAATATCACTTTGCCTGTTTCCAATGATGAAAGCCTGAAGAAACTGCTTACCGTTTCCCCAGACTGTGAGAGCCTTAATAGTTTCCTCGAGTGTTTTGCCCTGCCCCTTTTGCTCATGCAGACCCCGGCCGGTCTCCGGGAGACCGTGCGGCTTGTGGGAGACCATCTGCTCTCGCAGGGACTCATTTACGCCGAGATCCGCTTTGCGCCGCAGCTCCACACCGCGCTGGACATGACGCAGGAAGACGCTGTAAAAGCGGCTCTGAAAGGCCTTGAAGAGACCGCTCTCAAGGCCAACCTGATCCTGTGCTGCATGCGCGGTCAGGGAAACGAGAAAGCCAATGAAGAGACACTGGAGCTGACCCGCCGGTATCTTGTGCCGGACGGCGGCGTGGTCGCTATGGACCTGGCCGGCGCTGAAGGTCTTTTTCCGACCTCCCGATATGGAAATTTGTTTGAGAAAGCGCGCGCATATGGTATTCCTTATACCATTCATGCCGGTGAGGCAGACGGCGCGCAGAGCGTTCGCGCTGCCGTGGAGTACGGCGCCGCGAGGATCGGGCACGGCGTGAGGAGCCGGGAAGATCCCGAAGTCATGGAAATGTTAAAGGAAAAGGGAATCACACTGGAGCTCTGTCCCACCAGCAACAGAATGACGCATGCTGTGGAAGACATGACGGACTATCCGCTTTTGCGGTACATGGATGAGGGGATCCCCGTGACTGTCAATACCGACGATCCGGGCATTGAAGATACGACCATTGAAAAGGAATTTCACTACATGCGTGAATTGCTGGGACTGACGCCGGAACAGGAGCGGCAGCTTCTGCTGAACGCCGTCGACGCGGCTTTTACGACCGATGAAGTCAAGGACAGCCTTCGCAGGCAGCTCTCGTGAGCGGAGCAGCCAAATCCCGCGCCGACCAGACCAGCCGCACCGACCAGACCAGCCCGCGCCGCCCAGACCAACCCGCGCCGTCCGGACCAACCCGCGCCGACCAGACCGCCGCGCCGCCCAGGCCAACCCGCACCGCCCAGACCAGCATCTTAATCCGGTTGAAATAATTCATCTGCTGTACTAAGATACCTCTTGTTCTTACAAATATCAGCGTTATAAAAGATGTAGCATCAAAGTTTTAAAGGAGCACCATCCACCATGGCAGAAACAAACAATACCCCTTCCACGGGAAGTGAGAGCCGCGACCAGGTCATTATCCGGACCAGCGTCGTCGGCATCGTGACCAATATCCTGCTGGCCGCCTTCAAGGCCGCCGTCGGGCTTCTCTCCCATTCCATCGCCGTCATCCTGGACGCGGTCAACAACCTCTCGGACGCCCTCTCTTCCATCATTACGATCGTGGGCACCAAGCTGGCAGGAAAGCTTCCTGACAAAGAGCACCCCCTGGGGTACGGAAGGATTGAGTATCTCAGCGCGATGATCGTCTCCGGCATCGTGCTTTACGCAGGTATCACTTCCCTGGTGGAATCCGTCAAAAAGATCATCAAACCCGAAGCCGCCGACTACAGCCCTGTCTCCCTGATCATCATCGCCGTGGCTATCGCGGTCAAGCTCCTTCTGGGCAGATATGTCAAGTCCCAGGGCGAGAAGGTCAACTCCGGGTCCCTGATCGCTTCGGGGTCGGACGCGACTTTTGACGCGATCCTGTCGGCCTCCGTTCTGGGCAGCGCCATTATTTTCCTGCTGACCGGCATCTCGCTGGAAGCTTATGTCGGCGTCGTCATTTCGGTCATCATCATCAGGTCGGGCATCGAGATGATGAAGGAGACACTGGACGAAATCCTCGGCAAGCGTGCGGACGAAGCGCTGACATCCAGGATCAAGGGGCTTTTGTGTGAAGAACCCGAAGTGCACGGGGCTTACGACCTGATCATCAACAACTACGGCCCCGACAAGAACCTCGGCTCCGTCCACCTCGAACTCCCCGATACCATGACGGTCAGGGAGCTGGATAAGCTCACGCGCAAAGTGGAGAGAAGGGTCTTAAAGGAGACGGGCGTGATTTTGACGGGCGTGGGAGTTTACTCCTATAACACCGGCAACGATACGGCCGCAAAGATCTATAAAGAAGTGCGGGAGAAAGTCATGTCCCACGAATGGGCCGTCCAGATGCACGGTTTCTATTTGGATGAGGAGGCGAAGGAGATGATTTTTGACGTCGTCATGAGCTTCGACATCCGACCGAGGGAGGGACTTGAGATCCTGTATAAGGAGCTTCGGGAGATGTATCCGGACTACCGGATCGAGATCTCTCCGGATGTGGACATCTCGGATTGAGCAGAAATTTCAGATTAGACCTGCGAAGATGGGGCTGCCGCATTTGAAAATTGCGGCAGCCCCGTTTCCTTATTCCTTATTCCGGCAGATTTCCCTTCCTGATATCCTCCTGCAGGATCGCATCCGCCACCTCGAACAGCTTTTCCGAGCCCAGCCGCGTCTTGGACTGCCGCCCGTACACCGTCTGCGCCGTGACCCCGTGCTCCTTCCAGTCGCTGCCCTCGTTGCTGTGATTGAGAATGAGGGGCTGCAGGTTGTCCATGGCGTGGGCGAACTTGGATTCCGGCGTCTCATACGCCTCGAACTCCTCAAAAAGCGCCGTCAGCTCCTCCTTCTGGTCCTGCGGAAGGAGTGAATAGATGCGCTCCTTGGCCGCCTCCTCCCTGGCCTTCTGGGTCTTAAGCCCCTCCTCGTCATAAGCGTAGGTGTCGCCTGCATCGATCTCCACGATATCGTGAATGAGACACATCAGCATCACCCTGGTGATATCGACCTCTTCATTCGCATACTCCCGCAGCAGATAGGCCATGATGGCCATATGCCAGGCGTGCTCCGCGTCATTTTCGTTTCTTCCGTGCCCCGAGAGGTGGGTCTGCCGGAAGATATTTTTTTCCTTGTCGATCTCCAGGGAAAATGCGAGCTGTTTTTCAAGTCTTTCATCCATAAGCAGTCACCACCGTATCAAAACCGCCTCATAGGGCCGGAGTATCCCCGGACGAAATCCGTTGTCCTCATAATTACACAGCAGTACCTGCGCACGGCCGGCGTCTGCCGGTCCGTCCGGTCCGCCGACCGCACCGTTTCCGCCGCCGACTGCACCGTTTCCGCCGCCGACTGCGCCGTTTCTGCCGCCAGCTGCGCCGTTTCTGCCGCCGACTGCGCCGACGCCGCCGCCAACTGCGCCGGCACCGTTCCCGCAGCCGGCGCCCCCACACAGCGCCTCTTCCCTATACTCCACCGCTTTCCCGCTGAAGTTGGCCAGCGTCACGAGCCGCTCCCCGCCATTTTCCCTCACAAAGGCGTAGATCTCTTCGCTCTCGGCAAACAGTTCCCTGTATGCCCCGCCGATCAGGGCCGGATGCGCACGGCGGAGCGCGGCAAGCCGCCTGTACCAGTGCAGGACAGAGTGCGGATCCTTCTCCTGCGCCGCCGCATTCACTGCACGGTAATTCCCGTGCACCGGCAGCCAGGGCGTGCCGGGCGTAAAGCCCGCGTTTTCGGAAGCGTCCCACTGCATGGGCGTTCTCGCGTTGTCACGGCTGAACCGATGGAGATAATGCAGTGCTTCGGCCTCCGAACAGCCCTCACGCAGGGCTGTCTCATACTGTGAGATGGAGCTGATATCATTATATTGCCCGATCGTCTCCCAGGACACATTTTCCATGCCCAGCTCCTGCCCCTGGTAGAGGAAGGGCGTGCCGCGCAGGGTCATGAGAATGAGGGCCATTTCTTTGGCCGCGAGCACGGAATCCGCCCCCGCGTCATAATAGTGGCTCACCGACCGGGGTTTGTCGTGGTTTTCGAAGAAAACCGGGTACCAGCCGTCCTCCGCGGTCGCCGCTTCGCTCGCCGTCAGCACCTTCTTCAGGTCCGTGAGCTTCCAGTCCTTCGCCTTGTGCCAGACCTCCGCCCCTTCGAACTCCAGATTGACATGGCTGAACTCGAAGAGCATGTCAAAGACGCCGTTCTTCCCGACCCAAAGATGCAGTTCCTCCGGCTTGACCCCGTTGGCCTCCGCCACCGTAAAAATATCTTTTCCCGCCGTCACTTCCCGCTTGAACTCATGCAGATAGTCCAGGATCCCCTCGGTGTTGGCTGTCATCCCGTGGATATCCGAAAGGCCCTCGCTGTCGTCCGCGGGCCCGTCCGCGAGAACCGCCGGCTTTTTGATGTAGGGAATCGCGTCCATGCGAAAGCCGCCGACGCCCTTTGCAAGCCAGAAGTTCGACACCCTGTACAGCTCCTTCCTGACTTCCGGATTCGCCCAGTTCAGGTCCGGCTGCGCCGATGCGAAGGTGTGAAGATAGTACTGACCCCGCGCCTCGCACCAGGTCCACGCGGATCCGCCAAAAATCCCCCTCCAATTATTGGGCGCCCTTCCGTCCGGCCCCGGGTCGCGCCAGATATACCAGTCGCTGTAGGGACCGGTCCTGCTCCGCGAAGATTCGATGAACCACGCACACTGGTCAGAAGTGTGGTTGTAGACCAGGTCCATGACGATCCGGATCCCTCTCTCCCCGGCTTCCCGGATGAGAGCTTCCATGTCCTCCATGGTCCCGTAGAGCGGATTGATGGAATAATAATCGGACACGTCATAGCCGTTGTCGACCATGGGCGAAGCGTAGACCGGCGTGAGCCAGACCGCGCCGACCCCGAGGTCCCGCAGATAGTCCAGCCGCTGCCGGATCCCGTTCAGGTCCCCGCAGCCGTCCCCGTCGGAGTCCTGGAAGCTGCTGACATAGATCTCGTACACGCTGATCCTCTGCCACCATTTCTTCCGGATCGCATCCACGACAGCAAGATCCGCCGGGAGCCAGTCCACCTGGTCCAGCTCGTCCATGTGGAGCCACCTGGCCGCCTCATGTTCCAGCAGCGTCAGGTGGTCCGCCTCCAGACTGCACCAGTAGCAGGCCATGGACAGGTGGAAGTCCGGATAGTCGTACTCCACTGTTGTTATGAAGTCTCCCACCGCGATGGCCGCGTCCAGCTCTTCCCTGATCTCCCGCACGAGGGCCTCCTGCGCCGTCTCGCCCGGCTCGAGCTTTCCGCCGGGAAACTCCCACCAGTCCTTGTAATCTCCGTATCCTCTCTGCGTGGCGAACACGGTATCGCCACGGCGGATGACCGCCGCAGCGACACGGATCGTCTTTCTTTGCTCTTCCATAATGTGCCCTAATGTGCCCGTCCCTGAGGGATATCTCACTCCGCAGAATCGATCAGATCGATGGAGTGCTCCATGTTCAGCTGCATGCACATGTCGATGAACCTGGCAAGCGGAACGTCATTGATCTGCTTGTTGCTGCCGCGCATGTTGATGGAGACCGTTCCGTTCTCCGCCTCCTTGTCGCCCAGGACCAGGATGTACGGATCCTTATAGTTCTTGAACTTCTTGATCTTCTGCTTCATGTTGTTGTCCGAATAGTCGGCCTCAACACGGATGCGGAGGGCTTTCAGTCTCTGCACTACTTTTTTCGCGTACTCGTTGTGCTCGGGACGGATCGGCACGACCGCAACCTGATAAGGAGACATCCAGAAGGGGAAGATCCCCTTGAAGTTCTCGATGATAATGCCGAGGAAACGCTCGATCGAACCGAAGATCGCGCGGTGAATGACCACCGGCACCTTCTCCGATCCGTCCTGCGCGGTGTACTTGAGGTCAAAATTCCTGGGCAGCTGGAAGTCGAGCTGGATCGTTCCGCACTGCCACTCTCTTCCGAGCGCGTCCTTGATCTGCAGGTCGATCTTGGGCCCGTAAAAAGCGCCGTCGCCCTCGTTGACCTCGTAATTTCCCTCGCCGTATTTCTTGTCCAGGATCTTTTTCAGGACCGCTTCCGCGTCGTCCCAGAGCTTGATATCACCCATGAAATCCTCAGGCCTTGTGGAGAACTCGGCTCTGTAAGTGATGCCAAAAGTCTTGTAGATCTCGTCCGCGATGCTGAGGATATCGTCGATCTCCGCCTCGATCATGTCCTCGGTCACAAAGGTGTGATCATCGTCCTGACGGAATTCCTGAACCCGCAGAAGGCCGTTGAGCTGTCCGGTCTTCTCTTTTCTGTGGAGCACGTCATACTCGGAGTAGCGGATCGGCAGCTCCTTGTAGGAACGGGGCTTTCTCTTGAACTCCATCATCGCGTTGGGGCAGTTCATGGGCTTGGCCGCCATCGTGTCCACTGCCTCGATCGAGTATTTCTCATCCTCGTCCTTGCCGGGGATGATGAACATATTGTTCACATAGTGCGCCCAGTGGCCGCTGATGATCCACAGTTTGTTATTGTTGATCACCGGCGCGGAGATCTCCTCATATTCATGCATGTACTGCACATCTCTCGAATACTGCATCAGCGCCTGATACAGATTCCAGCCGCGGGGCAGCCAGTAAGGCATTCCCTGTGCGGTCTCGTTGAACATGAACAGCTCGAGCTGCGGTCCGAGCTTCTTATGATCGCGCTCCATCGCCTCCTTGATCATTTTCAGGTGCTCTTTTAGCTGCTTCTGGTCCGGGAAAGCATACAGATACACTCTCTGCATCTGGTCCCTGTGCTCGTCCCCTCTCCAGTAAGCGCCGGAGACCGACTTCACCTGGAAAGCCACGCTCATGAGAAGCTGGGAGTTGTCGATGTGCGGCCCGCGGCAGAGATCCACAAAGTCCTCTCCGGTATAATAAACCGTAATGACTTCGTCATCCGGCAGATCGCGGATCAGTTCTGTTTTGAACTTCTGATCTTTAAAGATCTCCAGCGCTCTCTCCTTGGTGACCTCTTCTACTCTCCATGCCTCTCTTCTCTTAATGATCTCGCGCATCTTGTTCTCGATGGTCTTGAAATCACCTTCCGTGATGGCGGCGGGAAGTACAAAGTCATAGTAGCAGCCGTCCGCGATCTGCGGCCCGATCGCATACTGCACTTCCTTCCCATAGATCTCGATGACTGCCTTCGCCAGAATATGCGCGAGCGAATGGCGGTATACCTCCAGGAATTGTTCCTTATCCATTATTGTGAACCTCTTCTGTACTAATGATCAGTTTCTCTTTTCCCCGTTTACAAGTACGACATTCATGACTTCCACTTCTACCTTCTCCCACACCTTTTCCACGACGTAAGGCTCTGCGGCAAGGTAGGCGTCCAGCTCAGCGCGATCGGCAAAATCCACCACCAGCACGGATCCCTTCATTTTCCCCTCTTCGTCCAAAAGGCCGCCGGCGCAGATCACATGTTTTCCGAGCTTGTTCATGCCCTCCAGATGGCGCGGACGCACTTCCATTCTCTTTTCCAGCATTCCTTTACCGTCATAAGCTTTTACCATAAACTGCATATTTTTACCTCCTCATTTCGTCCTCATTTCGATCATTGTAGCATGCTTTATTTTGGCGCTCAAGCCGCGGTGTATATGAGTCATAATATTTCCGTCATTGATGCGGTTTGAAAGAATATGTATAATAGTCGATGAATATTGTACGCATTACACCATTATTCAAAAAGGAATCACACATGGACAAAATAACAGAAGGTATTGTTGACAAACTAAGTATTATTGGATTTTTTAACGTCGTTATTTCCGGCGGCGTACTTGTATACGGAATATCCTCCATAATGAAGCAGTACGTCCCCGACGCGTTCTTTGAGTCGTTCGGGCTGGATAATGAAATTGAGAAAGCGCTCATACTATGCGTTATGTGCTATATCACCGGGTGCGCGCTGCAAAGTATTCAGGAAGCCGCCTTCAAACATCTCAAGGCAGGAATCGTGAACAATGCCCTGGCCTCTCCTGACAGAACCGTTGACACCGGTGACATCGTGAAATTCAAGAGTGTTTTGGGAAATAAACGTCAACGGGAAGGAATCATTAATCTGGCGAGAAAACACTTCTCCGAGAAAGGACTGGGAGAATTTGATCCCGATAACAAGGAGATGTGCAGCCGCTTCGTCGATTACTGTGACTACAGTAATTCGATCAACGGATATGGCAGTAAGGCCAGTAAATTGAACGAGTCGGCCACTTTTTTCGAGCAGATGGCAGTCACTTTCTACGTGCTGGTCGCTGTCGGGATCGTCATACTGGTGTTTGTGCATACCGACATGTGGCTGTATTGTCTCGGTTATCTGGTGCTGGCCGGTATCTTTACGGGCAGAGCTTATAAATACCGCCAGGATTGGGCGAAGAATGTACTTTTGACATTTGAAGTGGCCGCCGACAAGGAAGCGTCGGAACATATCCAGAGGACGATCCGGCTTTATGGTTACAAGGAACTCGGGGAATCCTGATATGCACGCATGATCACAAGACTGACGCCAGGATCGGAAGGATCCTGGCGTCAGTTTTTTTGATTTAACCCTTATCTTCTTCTCGAAACGCTTCCAGCTTTTTCTGAAATTCCGTCTCTGTAATGCCTGCTCTTTCCGCCGCTTCCCGGGTGGTGAGCAGCCCTTCTTTTGCAAGAGATACTAATACTTCCAAGGTGCCTTCTGCTCGTCCTTTTGCTCTGCCTTCCTCTAAACCAGCATCATGGCCTTTGGTCCACTCATTTCGCAGCGTCATTTCCCAGTCCATGTATTCTTTCCTCCACTTGGCGTTCTTTCTGGCACTTACGACCTGTCTCTGCACGCGCCATGCGAATGTCCCTTCCTCCGCATCTTGATTTCCGGCGACCAGTTCCAGGAAGCCCTTAAGCTCATTTGCGATCTCCCCAGTTCTACCAGCGGCATTGAGAAGAACTTTTGTCGTCCCGTCGCCAAGTTCCAGGTCCTTGTTCTCTATACAGATATTCCGGAATGTGTAACGATACAATCCATCCCCGAATGGATCAAAGGGAGTGATGAAAAGAATTACCTGTTCGCTGAGCTCGCTGTAATTACGGCCTCTTTCCAGGATAGTCTGATCCACTGCGCTCCCGTAGTACCGCATACGTTTTGGAATGTTCTTTTCGTTACGGAGCTGCATCTCCACATCAATGATCCGCCCCTGATCATCCCATGCCATGATATCCAGCCTCACGCCATGGGCATCAACGGACATTCTGATCTCGAACTCTTTCCTGATATCTTCGATTTTCAGGATATGGAATTCCGGCAGAGAATACTGAAGCAATTCAAGCAACAGATCCCGGTTTGAGGTCATGACCTTTCCAAACAGAAACGCATTTCCTATTCCGGCAGATGCCCATTCTTCATAAGTTGTTACATTTGCTGCCTTGTTCATTTGCCCTCCTTTGTCTGAAAAAGGGCTCCGGCTTCCATCCCCTGCTTCCATGCAGTTCGCGCCGGAGCCCCATGAAATGGATCTCTAACAGATCCTATTTTGGTAACTCCGACTGACTGCTTTTCATGCAGTGCCGGTTTTGACAAGGCGCTTCTTCCGGCGATATATCACACGGAAGGGAAGTTCCTTAGCATATTCAATTGTAACACTCTTTATTTTGGGGCTCAAGTTAAGGGCTTTTTGAGCCATCCCTTACATAATATCTCGATGTGCACGGTTTATTGCCATCCACTCACCCATTGGTAACCTGAACCTGGCACGAACGCATCGTCTCCAACGCAGCCAAATGCTTCTCGGGGGTTACCCCTGCACAGCAGCCGGCATCCACGGAGATCTTCACTTCCGGCATCGCGGCTTTCAGCAGCAGCGCGTTGGAAACGACACAGATATCTGTGCAAAGACCGATCAGTTCCAGCTCGATCTCTTCCTTTTCTGAAATGGCTTTCAAATCCGCCGCTAGCGCAGTGCTTCCGAAGGTTGGCTTCTCATAAATCTTTGCGTCTGACAGAAGCTCCGCAATATCGGATCGGATCTGCCATCCATTCGAGCCCTTGATGCAGTGCGGCACCGGCAGATACTTTCCTTCCTGCGTCTCCATATAATTTTCTCCATGGGTATCCATGGTGGCGATCACATCCTCCGCCGGATAGGAACGGATCTTTTCTTTTACGGCATCAACGATTTTGACCGCTTCCTTTGTCCCCAGCGCAGCATCGATAAAATCATTCTGCATATCAATTACGATCAGTATCTTTCTCATTTTCCACTCTCTCCATTGACAAACCCCGCAATATCCCCGACCACCTCTTCCGGGATATGCCGCTCAACCTTGTAATCCTTAGACGCCTTCAAAATATCGTCGAAGATTCCTTTGACGAACAGATGATTCAGGTCGGGATACAGCTTGAAACCGGTATCCGGCCGCCCGGCGAGCATTTTTCTGAACCCGCGGTAATCTTTTTTCGCAAGCACCTGAAAGTCTTTTCCGCCCTGCATGATGAGGACCGGCTTCCGGCTCTCCAGAAGATAGTCAGCCGCCGTCTTCTGGCCCATCTCCTTGAAGTAATAGAGCGTCAGGTTCCCGGCAAATTTCTTTTTTTTCGCCTCCTCGTCGCTCATCTCATAGAGCCCCTGAAATCTCTTCCGATACATCCCGTATTCCAGCCGGATGAGCGGGCGCAGGATGGATTTCCTGCGTCCCGCCTGCTTCAGCTGCCTGAGCACAATGTCCTCGAGTCGGTACGGCGTCCCGGCCATCAGGATGAGCCCCTTTACATCTGCCCCTTCCGCGTCGATCCGCGGCGCCAGCATGGCTCCCATACTGTGCCCGAGCAGGAAAATACGGCTGTGGTCGATCCTCGGATCCTTCTTCAGCATCTGCACGGCCAGGATCGCGTCCTCGATCGTCTCCTCCTTTACCGTCAGACTCTTGTTCCGTATCATCTTCCGCCCATGCGCGAAGGTGCGCTTATCGTAGCGCAAGGACGCAATGCCTTGCCTTGCCAGGCCCTCCGCCAGATCCTTAAAGGGCGTCAGTTTCATTACTTTTTCGTCCATATTGCTGGGGCCGGAGCCGTGCACCATGACGACGGCCGGCACCGGCGCAGAGTGATCCCGCGGCAGCGTCAGCAGCCCGTTCAGCGGATAGTCTGTCCCGGCGCCCACGACAACGGCAAGGCCGCCCGCACCACTAACGCCGCCCGCATCAGCAGCTCGATCAGTCCTCAAAATCAAAGTTCTCCGTATTCCTTTCTTTAAAGATATGGTAAACCTCTTCAGCGACCCCATCCTCGCAGGCAACGAGCTCCAGATCGTCTCCGTCCTCGGATTCGATCTGCAGGATAACAACCTCGTCTTCCTCTTCCTTGATCAGGACAACATAGCGGTTGCCCTCATACTCTACCGTGTCCAGAACCTCGTACTCCTGCTCGACTCCGTTTTCATCCACCAAAATAATAATGTCTTCCATGATTTCTCCTTTCCTTTTTTAGCCCAGATTGACCGAAAAAACCTCTGTATATACCCGCTTTCCATCCTTTTGCTCTGATTTCATGAGCGATACTTTCCGGACCGTCATATCGCCCTTCGGCGCCGCCGCCTTTTTCCAGGGGCCGCCCATGTTGCGGATGATCGTAATGTGCGGCACAAACTTCTTGCGATCATAGGAGATCTGCGCGGCGTCAAGCGCCGAGACGACGTATTTTGCCAGCTTGTTCAGGCCCTGATTCCCTTTGATCCCGACCCAGAGAAGATTGGTGAACACCCCCATATCCGCGAAAGACATGCGGAACGGCTTGCAGACGATCGTCTGCATCGCAGCTTTCACCGCTTCCACCTCCCTGGTCTCCCCGAGGAAAGCCAGCGTGACATGCAGGTTCTGCGCCGGCACATATCTGCCGTTGACGCCGGCCTTCTTGAGTTCATGCATGGTGCCGATGACAGACTGTTTCATCTCATCGGACAGCTGTATTGCTATGAATAGTCTCATGCGCGCTCCTTTGTCATCTCCCGTACTCCCTGTACCTTGCTCTCTGCCCCGCCACATCCTTGCTGTCATACTCCAGGAGGATCTTTGGGGAGTCAATCCTGTACCACGTGCCGGACCGGCCCTGCGCGTACACCGTCATCGACTCTTCTTCCAGAAACAGATCCGTGACCGGCTCCGTGACCGCCGTAAATTGCCAGATCAGGCAGTCCCGGGAGACATCATAGGCCCGGATCATACCGGCCGCGTCCGCGGTGAGGCGAATTGCACCGTTTCGCGCGAACTGCTCCAAAGACGCCTGCCGGTCAGAAGGCATGCGGGGCGCACCATCTTCCTGCGCATCGGTGTACACGCGCACGATGCCGGATGTATCCGACAGTTCCACGGTGTACCCCTCGACGCTCTTTTGTTCGGGCAGGCCGGCTGTCTGCCTCTGTATAGATCAGCTGAATACTGTGCATTTCTGTAATCATAGGACCAATCACCTCGGATACACTAATTATATCATGAGTCAGTTCACTCCCCCATCAAAAAAAAGGGGGCTGTCGCCCCCCTTCTACTGCTTTCTCCGGCAGTCCGGAATACTAAGTTTTTCAGAACTCAAGGTTCTTTTCTGTCTCTTTGGAGAAGACGTGTGCGACATTGCCGCCGAAGTTGAAGTGAACCTCGTCCCCCAGCCTGTAATTGCTCTTCATGTCGATGGTAGGAACGATGATGATGACATCACGCCCGTCGGCGTTGACATGCAGGTGTACGGACGAACCCATCATTTCGCTGACGTCCACGCGGGCGGGAACGCCTTCGCTCGAGAGATTTGTGTGCTCGGGGCGTACGCCCAGGATGATCGCCTGGCTCTGCACGTCATTCTTGAGAAGACGGGCAGTCTTCTCTTCGTCCAGCTCTACTTTGACGCCGCTGAGTTCTACGAAGTACTTATTGCCTTCGCGCTTCAGTTCCGCATCAAAGAAGTTCATGACCGGCATTCCGATGAAACCGGCGACGAAGAGATTGGAGGGGTGATTGAAGACCTCCTGGGGCGTTCCGATCTGCTGGATGTAACCGTCACGCATGATGACGATGCGGTCGCCCAGCGTCATGGCTTCGGTCTGGTCGTGGGTAACATACATGAATGTCGTGTCGATCCTCTGGCGGAGCTTGATGATCTCGGCACGCATCTCGTTACGGAGCTTTGCATCCAGGTTGGACAGCGGTTCGTCCATCAGCATCACCTTCGGGGCACGGACGATCGCGCGGCCGATCGCGACACGCTGACGCTGACCGCCCGACAAAGCCTTCGGCTTACGGTCGAGATACTGCGTGATCTCAAGGATCTCAGCTGCTTCACGGACCTTTCTGTCGATCTCGTCCTTAGGGGTGTGACGCAGCTTCAGGGAGAATGCCATGTTGTCGTACACGGTCATGTGAGGGTACAGTGCATAGTTCTGGAAGACCATGGCGATGTCGCGATCCTTGGGAGCAACATCGTTCATGACTTTCCCGTCAATGATCAGCTCGCCGTCGGAGATCTCTTCGAGACCGGCCACCATTCGCAGGGTGGTAGACTTTCCGCAGCCGGAGGGGCCTACCAGCACGATGAATTCCTTGTCCTTGATATCCAGGCTGAACTGCTGAACTGCAACAACGCCGTCCTTCGTGATCTGCAGGTTGGATTTCTTCTTTTCCGGCTCATCACCTTTTTTCTTGTTTTTCTTTTTATCCTCACCGCTGACAAAAGGATATACCTTCTTGATGTTTTTAAGCTGTACGCTCGCCATGTTTCTTAGCTCCGGACGTTCTGCCTCCGCAAGGAACGTCCTCGCACGGGCTGTTCGCCTCGTGCGTTACGACAGGTCTCCACACTGCCGCAGCCCGAGCAGGGCTTATTCCTCCTTTCTTTTCATGACGTCAGACCAAAAAGTGGAGTGGTCTGCCGCCATGGAAATAAAAAAACATAATTTGCTGTCAATGCACGACCAATTCGTATTTTTCCACATCGATCAGCGCATTGCCGTCTGCGGAAAAACTGATGGCTTCAGCCTGCTGCGGCGTATAGAGCACGAAGGAAGCAGCCTGCTCACCATCGTTTACGAACAGTTCCAGACTGTAGCGGTCCATCACGATCCGAAGCTTCAGTTCCTTGTCCGGGGCGTTCACGTGAAATTCCCGGATGTTCACGATATCGTGAGGGAACCCGCTGTGCGTGCGGTCCACCTTAATGGTTCCCGTTTCCGGTTTGTAACGGATAAAAGTAAAATGCTCTCCGTCTTTCGCCACATTCAGGCGGAACCACTTGTACATACTGTTCTCGTTTCCGGGACGGATCGTGACTGTCATATCCAAACAGCGCCCGTTGATTCCCTGCAGAGTAGTCTCTCCATTGATGAGCACGTTTCGATAATCGATCCTGACGCCCCGATATCCATCCAGCTCACGCACGGGGTTCTGGCAGAGACGCCCGTTGCGCAGTGACAGTTCACGAGGCAGGGTCATCTGCCCGAAGAAGCGAAGCTCCTCATTTTTGCAGATACTGGTCTCCCAGTTCTGCATCCAGGCAATCATGACGCGGCGCCCGTCCTCTGTCAGCAGCGTCTGCGGCGCATAGAAGTCAAGGCCGTAGTCGATCGCCTGTGCACTTTCGCGAATCAGGTGCTGCGCTTTCCGGTCGACCTCCCCGATCAGACAGAAATTGGCGTTGCCGGGATGAAATTCCAGGCCGACCGCGTTCATCTCCTGCGTGCTGATGAGGAGGACATCCTTCCCGTCCAGACGGATCAGATCCGGACACTCCCACATGCGGCCGTACTGGTTGTGACACGCGGCCAGGAGGCTGACATACTTCCAGTGGAATGCGTCTTCACTTTCAAAGAGAAGAATCGTTCCGCTTCCGTCATCACAGCGATTGGCAATGACAGCATAGAAGCGGTCTCCCTCACGCCAGATCTTCGGATCCCGGAAGTCGTGTGCGCTTGCGCCCTCCGGCAGATACGACGCGTCGATCACCGGATTGGCGGCAAGCTTCTCATAGTCCGTACCGTCACCGACCGCCAGACACTGCGTCTGAAAGTATTCGATCTTTCCGTTGCGTCTGCGGACATTTCTCACGCCTGTATACATGAGGAGCTGCCGTCCGTCCGGAAGCTCCACAGAGCTTCCGGAAAAACAACCGTCCTTGTCATAATCCATGTCAGGCGCCATTGCCGCAGGGAGTCGGTCCCAACGGATAAAGTCGCGAGTCTTTACGTGTCCCCAGTGCATCGGACCCCATTTTGTATCATAGGGATAATACTGGAAGAACAGGTGATATTCTCCCTTGTACGGCGCAAAGCCGTTTGGATCGTTGATCCATCCTATTCCGCCCGTCACATGAAAGACAGGCTGTTCAGACTTTGTATAGGGTAAATATTTACTCTCAAAATCTCGTGCTTTTTTGAGCCTTTTACTTCTCATATTGCATTAACATCAATCGGCGGACAGAGCCGTCTCGGAAGAAGAATCTACATACTTCTGGAAGATCGCAAGGTACTCGTCAACCTTGTAGCCCTGCAGATCAGACTGGAGCTGTTCCCAATCAGCGTCAGTAAAGCCGTACATGATCCCGTTGGCGCGGAAGGTCTTGATGCACTTGTCGATATCCGGATTCAGGTTGGACAGTGTCTTTGTATCATCCGCAGACATGAATACGTTCGGGAAAACATACTTGGTATGCATATCGGGAGTGTAAATGTCCTTGATCCAGTTCAGACGATACTGGGCGTCATCCGGGCAGGTGACGTACTCGCCATAGTAGCTGTCGAGAACTGCCAGGCATCCGTCAACCATCTCAGCTTCACGTACTTCTACAGGAGAAGCATCGCCGAGCGGAGCATGCTGGAGCATGGGCTCACCCTTGTCGTTCTTTCCCATAACGAAGATATCGAACTCATCGTCTTCGCCGTAGGTACCCCAGTTGTTCTGAGGGGACTGAAGCGGCGCATACATCTGGTCGAGCCATGCGCAGATCAGGGCAGGGTTTTTGGCGTTGGCAGTCAGGACAGCGCCGCGGCCGCGGTCGAAACCGGAAGTATAGGAACCGGGCTGAGGAGAAAGGTTGAGGACATCAGCCTTCAGCATAGGCATGGGCTGCCAGTCGCCGGTGTTGTTGACGATGTCATCCATGCTGATCGTAACGATATTGGCAACGTCCCAGGAGAAGCAAACGCCGTATCTGCCGGATTTGCCCTTTGCAACGTATGTCGACCACTCCTGTGTGAAAGCGTCGGGATCGATCAGGTTCTCGTTGTAGAGCTTGTGAAGCCATTCCACGCCCTTGCGGAAGCCTTCCGTCTGCGCGGTGCAGATAACCTTCTTGTCATCAGTGATATAGATGTGACGGCCGGAATCGGGATCGCCGTAGCCTTCGCCAAAACCGTTGCACAGGATGGTGCAGTCTTCATTTCCGCCGCCGATAATGCAGGACATAGGAATGATCTCACCGTCGATGTTGAATTCTTTCTTCAGTGCGTCCGCATTGTCGCGGAAAGCGATCAGGACCTTTTCGAACTCATCGGTAGTCTTGGGCATCTCAAGGCCAAGGAATTTAAGCCATGCAACATTGATGAAAGGCATGTTTCCGATGGTCTGGATTGCAGTTTTGCCGTAGCCAAGCTGCTCGATCCAGGGCAGTGTCCAGATGTGGCCGTTCTCGTCGGTACACATATCGCGGTACTCGGGTGCCTGCTCGAAAACCTTCTGCAGGTTCGGCATATACTTGTCGATGTAGTCCTCGAGCGGAATGATAACGCCCTGCTTGGCATACTTCTGGATATCGGTGTCAGAAAGGCCTAAGGGGTTAATAAACTCAGGCAGCTCCTTAATGTTTGACATTGCGAGCTGGATCTTGTCGCCCCACTGATCAGCCTGGATCACGCTCCAGTTGACGTGGACATTGGTCTGCTCCTCAAGGCGCTTGTAGATGGTGCGCTTGTTGGGATCCGACTCCGTGTTGGCTGCGTATCTGGTCAGACCGGAGATCTCCGCCTTCTCTGCGAGAGGGAACTGCAGGGATGCAGGATCCACATCCTCGACCTGCGCGGCAGGCGCAGCGCCGCCGGAGCCGCCGCAGCCCGAAAGCATGGCGGCTGCCATGGAAGATGCAAGCACAAGTGCTAAAATCTTTTTACTCTTCATGTTGTTACTCCTTTTTAATTTTTGATCAGTTGATCTTACCCGTTGCAATAACGGCTCAGCCTTTAACTGCGCCGGCCATAATGCCGCTGTCAAAGTACTTCTGGAAAAACGGATACATGATCATCAGCGGCAGACTCGAAATGATGATCGTCGCATACTTCAAAAGTTCAGCTAACTGCGCACGGGCAGCAGTGGACTGCATATCCGAGACCATGCCGGGGTCAGGCTGACTTTGGATCAGGATCGCTCTCAGCACCAGCTGCAGAGGCTGCTTGGATGCGCTGTTGAGATAGATCATTGCGTCAAAATAGCTGTTCCACATACCGACGAACTGCCACATGGAAATCGTGGCGATGATCGGCGTGCAGACGGGCAGCAGGATACGGAAGAAATAGATCATCTCCGTGGCGCCGTCTATTTCCGCAGCTTCCTGCAGATCACGGGGAATACCCATGTAGTAGGTACGGGCGATGATCATATTCCATACACTGAAAGCACCGGGGATCAGGATCGCCCAGATGGTATCAAGCATACCCAGGTTCGAGATCAGCAAATAGGTGGGGATCAGGCCGCCGCCAAAAAACATTGTGATCACGAAGATCGTGTTGAAGAAGCCTCTTCCCTTGAAATCGGCGCGGGACATAGGATACGCTGCCAGCAGCGTCACCACGACCGAGATGATCGTGAAGAGGACCGAGTAGATCAGGGCGTTTTTAAAACCGACCCAGATCTGCCCGTTGCTCAGCACTCTCTCGTAGGCAGTGAGCGTCCACTTGCTAAAATCAAAGGTCAGACCGTTGTTCTGCAGCGTGATCGGATCAATGAAGGACGCAAGAATGATATAGATGACCGGCAGTATGATCGCGATCAGAAACAGCGCCAGAATCACATACGCGATGATCAGCAGAGTTTTGTCGCCGGAGGGAAGTTTTGAAAATTCACTTTTCTTCTTAGGTTTCATATCCTTCACCTCCCTTAAATGCCCTTGCCGTCATTCATCTTTTTGACGAGCGTGTTCATCGTGACCAGAAGGATAACATTGATGACTGTGTTGAACAGACCGACGGCGGTTGAGAAGCCGTAGTCTCCGTCCAGAAGACCCTTCTTGTACACGTAAGTGGAAATGATCTCCGAAGCGTTCAGGTTCAGGTCGGTCTGCAGCGCGTACGCCTTTTCAAAACCGACGGACATAATGTTACCGACAGACATAATGAACTGGATCAGGACGGTGTCCTTAATAGCAGGCCATTCAACCGCCTGGATCTGCTGAATGATATTGGCGCCGTCGATAACCGCAGCCTCTTTCAGCTCCTTACTTGCATTGGACAGGGCTGCCGTATAGATAATGGAAGCCCAGCCTGCTCCCTGCCAGATACCGGACGCGATATAGATCGTCCGGAAGGCAGACGGCATCGTCATGAAGTTATAGGAGGTTCCGAGCAGCATATTCAACATACCGGTGGGAGCCAGCAAAATGCGGACAATACCGCAAAGGACGATAACAGAGATAAAGTTCGGCATGTAGAGCACGAGCTGGATCTTCTGTTTGGTCTTGGCGCTCATGATACGGTTGAGGAGAAATGCCAGCAGGATCGGTGCCGGGAAGCCCCACAGCAGTCCGAATACACTCAGCTTCAGGGTATTTACCAGATACCTCAAAAAGTCCGGTGATGAAAGAAAACGCTGGAAATGCTCGAAACCAACCCATTCACTGCCCAAAATGCCTCGAATAGGGTTGTATTCCGTGAAGGCGATCGCTATGCCGCCCATAGGAATGTAGCGGAAAATGATCGTCAACAGGAACGCTGGCAGCATAAAGATCACATACAGCTGCCAATGCTGCCGGAAATAGACTAATGCGTTATGCATTTTTGAATTTCCGCTGCTTCCGGCCGCAACGGAATCCGGGTTGTTTTTCATTGATTATCCTCCCTTCCTCTATATTTTATGGTGCAAAAATCAGTTATAGGTGCCTATGCACGCACCACGAAAATGTGCATATGCACCCCTAATACAGTGCAATTGTAATAATTTTCACATTATAAGTCAATTTTTTTTACAGATGTGTGCGTAATTTTGGCGATTGCAACAAATGAAACGTTCTGATTTCAGCACATTTAACATATGCGGATATGTGCGTTTGCACAAAATCCATTTGACGCTTTCTTATTAAATGTGGTATCATTCATTCTGAGTCAGAGGGACAGGTTCACTGACTCCAACAAATAAACAATAGGTGGGTCTTGACAATATGAAGAGGGTAACAATACAGGATATTGCAGATGAGCTCGGCGTCTCCCGCAATACTGTGTCCAAAGCCATCAATAACTCCAATGGCATCGCCGAGTCTACGCGGGAGAGGATTCTCCATAAAGCCTTTGAGATGGGCTATAAACAGTTCTCATATTTCAACTCTCCTACGAATGCAGAATCTTCGGATCATAATTCGGAGGTTCCCCAGTATAACGGCGAAGTTGCTCTTCTGACCTCCGTTTTTCTGACACAATCTCACTTTGCCTCCACTATGCTGGACAAATTCCAGCTGGAGATCTCCCGGCTCGGCTACACGATGAACACACACCGGGTCACGGAAGAAAATCTGCGGACGAAAACACTTCCTTTTACCTTCCGCCCGGAACAGGCAAGGGCTATTGTATGCATCGAAATGTTTGACTACGATTATGACCGGATGATCTGCGATCTCAATGTCCCGGTGCTGTTCGTGGACGGCCCTCCCAAGAGCAGCGGACTTTCACTGCCCGCTGACCAGCTCTATATGGACAACACGACCGAGATCACCCGCTTTGTCAATGAAATGATCGCCGCCGGACAAAGGCGCATCGGCTTCGTGGGAGACTATAACCACTGTCAGTCATTTTATGAACGCTACGCCGCTTTCCGGCTTGCCATGCTGATGAATGGCGTCCCGGCAGAGGAGAAATATATCTTTTGCACTAATCATGCGGAGGAAATCATCGAAACGATCTCTGAACTGGAAGAACTGCCGGATGTTTTTATTTGTGCCAACGACTTTGTGGCGGGAGATCTGATCCGGAACCTTTTTGCCATCGGCAAGTTCGTGCCGCAGGATGTCCGGGTCCTTGGTTTTGACGACTCAGCGGAATCGCGCATCATCCGCCCCTCTCTCAGTACCGTTCACATACATACGCAAGTGATGGCTGTCGTCGCTCTGCGGCTTCTTGAAAGCCGTGTACAGGAGCCCTCACTTGATTATCGCGTCGTCCATACCGAAACCGAACTGATCTACCGTGACTCGACCCGGATTGCAGAATAGAATGAAGGAGCCCTTATAATGCGGTTATTTTCTTATGAGAGCAAATTCAGCCAGGTGGTCATGATGCTGTGCTACAGCTGTTTCCTGAATCTGCTCTGGTTTTTTTGCTCCCTTCCGATTTTCACCATCGGCGCTTCCACCACAGCGCTCTACTACGCGAGTCTGAAGATCGTTCGCGGAGAGGAGTCTTATCCCGCCAGGATGTTCTTTCGTTCCTTCCGGGAGAATTTCAAGCAGGCGACACAGCTCTGGCTGATCCTGCTCGGCGTCGGCCTCTTTCTCGGCGCTGACGCCTATATCCTCTATCATCTGCGCAAAAATTCCACCGGTGGTACAGCCGTGTTCTGGACGCTGATTCTTGCATTAGTGATTGCGGCGGCAGTCATGTATGTGATCGTGCTGGAATACATCTTTCCGCTGCTGGCAAGCGTGAACAACACCAACACAGCGATGCTGAAGAACTCTTTTCTGATCGGCACGCACTATTTGTTCGCGACAATTATGATATTTGCCGTCCACTTTGCCATGTTCTTCGTCGTGGTCGCATGGTTCACGCCGCTGATCGTGTTCGGTGAAGGCCTGTGCGCAATGATCAGCGCCTATCTTCTCAACAGCCTCCTAATCTCCGTCTCCGGCACACCGGAGGACAATGCGGAGGAAGAGCAGGAAGGAGAGGAACCTCATGAAACTGTCTGAACAGGAAAAAGCCGCCAATAAGGCGGCTTTTCAATCTATGAGCCCCGCCAAAAAGGCGGAGCACATCTTTACCTATTACAAATGGCAGATCCTACTGTGCGTGACGGTCTTATTGATCCTCCTCTCGCTCCTTCACCGTTCTCTGACCAAAAAAGAACCGGTGCTGTATCTCGCCGCGATCGGTGTCTCTTTCAGCGAGGACACGGAAAAACAGCTGACCTCTGGTTTCCTTACTGCCGCAGGCTTCAATGAGCGCCGGCAGGAAATATATCTCTACCGCGACCTCTACCTGTCGGAAAATCCGGACACCCTGAATCATGAATTTGCCTTTGCCTCCAAAATGAAACTGGACGGCGCCATCAACGCGCAGGAGCTGGACCTTGTGCTGATGAACCGGGAGGCCTATGACATCTTTTCAAAACAGGGCTATCTTCTGGACCTCTCCTCTCTGCCCGATGCGCTCTCCCCGCTCCTGACAGAAAATGAGGTCACTCTTTCCGACAACTCCCTGGATTATCTGCTTGGAAACGCGGAAATCGAAGAGTACACTGCAGAGATGGTTCCCAACGCGCTCGCCGTCTCCACGCTTCCGCTGTTCAGAGACGCCGGTTTTGACGGTGAGCTGTATCTCGGCGTTATTGCGAACACCCCCCGGCAGGAGGAAGCTGCTGCGTATCTTAGATATATCGGCGGCTGTCTGTGACGCGCAAAATAGCGCAAAATGACCTTAGAGGTCATTTGCACGCAAAACGACCTCTAAGGTCTAATAGATCTAAGGTCTAATAGATCGTCTTAATATCGCCTTCGATCCCATACAGTCTCCTGAACTCTTCCAGATCGTCATCTCCTTTGATCAGCATGACTTCCCGGAAGTGCCCCGTCTCGTTCTCCACAAATCCCGCGGTCTTTTCCCCTGTGCAGATCCCCGCCCGGATGACCGGTGTGAGTACGGCAGGGTCATAGGTTTTGCGGGTGGGCTTCTTCTTGAAAATAGAAAATCCGAACATAGAGCACCTCTCAATCTTGAGTCAGAGGGACAGGTTCCAATGGTAGATAGATAACATTTAGTTAAGCTTTTCTGATATACTATAATAAGCTGATGGTACCGTCAAATTCTGGGTGCAGTTCTCGTATTGCGTCTCGAGCGAAAGCTTCAGGCATGGCA
>JAFQZU010000038.1 GCA_017405805.1 Lachnospiraceae bacterium | reverse complement strand
GGGGGCTTCATGGACAGTCCCGGATTTGTACGGCCGGCCGGAAACGGTCCGAAAGGGGAAACCGGCACGACGGTCAAATATCAGAAAACCGGAGGGTTTCTAAAGCCCAACGGGGCTTTGATACCACCTCCACAGGACGCGCCTCAGCACCGCATGGGGGTGGAGGTTCATGGAGTTGTCCGTCATCCGATAAAAGTGAAGGAGAATTGATTATATGGAGTACATCAGAGTTACAAAGGAAAATCTGGAAAAGGAGCATATCTGCTGCGCCATTTCCAATAATAAGGATATCCAGGTTTCGTCCAAGAAGGCGTGGCTGGCTGACAGGTTTGATGAGGGACTTGTCTTTCTGAAGAGTGTGGAGCGGGGCAAGTGCTTCATAGAATATATTCCGGCTGAGAACGCATGGGTTCCGATCAAGGCTGCCGGCTATATGTATATCGATTGCCTGTGGGTGTCCGGTTCCTTCAAAGGTCATGGCTATTCTGCTGACTTGCTGAATGCCTGTATTGATGACAGTAAAGAAAAAGGAAAGAAGGGGTTGTGCATTTTGGCGGCAGCTAAGAAGAAGCCGTTCCTTGCTGATCCTAAGTTCCTGAAATATAAAGGCTTTACTGTGTGTGATGAGGCGGATAATGGCATTCAGTTGTGGTATTTGCCTTTGGCGATGGATGCAGAGAAGCCGCAGTTCAGGGAATGTGCAAAGCATCCTCACATAGAAGAAAAAGGATATGTGCTGTATTACACCAGTCAGTGTCCGTTCAATGCGAAGTATGTCCCTGTTCTGGAGCAGACCGCCAAAGAGAATGCTATACCATTCCATGCGATTCATATTGAAAGCAAAGAAGAGGCGCAGAATGCGCCGACGCCGATCACGAACTATGCGCTGTTCCATGACGGGGAATATATTACGAATGAGCAGATGAACGAAAAAAAGTTTCTGAAGCTTGTGAATGCATAGGAGACACAATGTATTTCCGGGGAGATAATGCACGAAAGCAGACCCGGCTTTTGAGGAGGACTTGGCTATGGATCTGTCAAAATACGATGGAAAACATGTCCGTGTAACGGACAAATGGGGGAAAACCTTCGCGGGCATGGCGAAGTATGGAAATTACGATTTCCTGGAGTGTGAATATGGCGGAGAGGAAGACGGTATTTTCATTGGAGACTGTCTGATCTACCATTCGCAGATCGTTTCCATTGAGGAAATCGAAGTGCATGGAACGGTTGAATTATGGACGGAGCGTATGATCCTGCGCAGATACTGCCCGGAGGACGCGGACGATCTGTATCGGTATCTGGGGACAGATCCGTCGATGTCCGCATACTCCGGCTGGAATCCTTATGCGACCCCGGAGATGGCACAGAAAACCGTGCAGCGCTTTATTGACAGTTATGACGACGAGCATACCTACTCATGGGTAATGGATATCGATGATGTTATCGTCGGAACGATCGGAGCGTATGACTTTCAGGGCGATCGCATCGAGGTCGGCTTCAGCGTCGTGAAGGGCTGGCAGGGACGCGGTCTCGCGACTGCGGCGCTGAAGAAAGTGCTGGAATACCTGACGGAAAATGAGGGCATTCACTGTGTGACCGCATGGTGTGCGGCCGGGAATATCGGATCGCAGAGGGTACTTGAAAAGGCAGGAATGGGATTTGCCCGCACCGAGAAAGGCGGCATCACGGTTGACAGCAGAGTATATGATAAGCTGATCTACGAGTATAAATCAACATAATCGCGGTAAAATTGTTAAAATGATGTAAACATAATCAATAGTTTCTAATTACGGTCCACATTATTTTTTGAGGATACGGAGGGAAGTATCATGTGGAGTATTCGTAGGTCAGGGGGGAAAAAGGTCACGGCAGCTGTCGTAACTGCGGCACTTTTGTTTTCATTGGTGCAGCCTTTTTCAACAGCGGCGTTAGCCGGAGAAGCGGATGCGGCTGCTATGGAAGTCTCTGCAGCAGAAAGTGCTGTCTCTGAGGCTTCGGAAGCAGAGGAAGCAGCGCCTGCGGCAGAGGAGACATCTGCAGCAGAAGAGACACCTGTAGCAGAAGAGGCACCTGCGGCAGAGGAGACATCTGCAGTAGAGGAGGCCCCTGCAGCGGAGGAGACATCTGCGGCAGAGGAGGCCCCTGCAGCGGAGGAGACATCTGCGGCAGAGGAGACACCTGCAGCAGAGGAGGCACCTGCGGCAGAAGCGGCGCCGGCAGAGGAAGCAGCGCCTGCAGCAGCAGAGGAAGCAGCACCGGCAGAAAAGGCGGCACCTGCGAAAGAATCTGCACCTGCGGCAGAAGAATCTGCACCTGCGGCAGAAGCAGCGCCGGCAAACGGAGCAGCAGCTCCGAAAGCGGCAGGAAGCGGAGCGGAAACACCGCAGGCGACGGAAGAATCCTCCTCTGACGATGACTATGAAGGAGGCATTACTCTCGGATCCTCCGGGTCATACAGATCCTCCTCCACGGGGTCATCCTCAGCGTCCTCCCGGGAGCGAAGCACAGAGATCGAGGTCGGAGATTTCGTGATCACCGCCAGCGGCGCATTTCCGGAGGATACCGTAATCCAGGCAGTCCAGATCCCCGGTGATGCAGCGGCTAAAATGGCGGGGAAAGCATCTTCGTTTGCGTATGACATCCGGCTTGTCTCCGATGGAAAGGTCTGGCAGCCGGAGGACTACGGCGAAGAGGTGAAGCTGTATATCCGTAAGTCCGGCAGCGAAGCGGACAATGTCAATGCGGAGCTCCTTCATGTGAAAACAGACCTGATGGATGCTGACGGCAACCTTTCAAGCGAAGCGCTTGAAAAGGTGCTTCGCGATGTGGAATCGGGAAGTGCCGTTACGGAGCAGATCAGTGCGGATACAGACACGAGAGGCCTTACGTTTGATACATCGAGCTTCTCTGCTTTTATAGGTGATATCGGCAGCCGTGTCGTTTACGTTTATAACGCGACGCTGTTCAATAATGACAGCGCCAACTATCCGGGCGTTTACAGCACGAAGATCACCCCGAATAAGGATTCTGCCGAAACGGCTAAGACAGCGCAGACCATCGGAATCGCGAGCATAGCCGATGAGAATCTTGCAAATGCGCCCACCACCGAGTCGCCGGCCATTATCCAGGGTGCTGCGGTTGGATATGAAGAGAAGACCGGTGCAACGGAGTATACAAAGATCAAAGACCGTCCCGAGCCTTACTCCGAGTTCAGGGTCAAGGCCATGGACGAAAAGGGACAGGATGGAACAACACATAGGAAGCTGACCGGTTTTGACGGCACCTATGTCATCGTTCGTCTTGACGTATCGGAATTTTTCGCGTCCGGAAGCGACAACCTGTATCTCCATATGGAGCAGAAGGATAACAAGGCGCTGATGCCTGCAGTGGGCATGACGCCGGTACAGGATGCCAACGGCAATGACATCGCGAATAAATTCAAGAATGAGTTTACGGACATGATGGGCAACAGAACGGGTTCTTACCTGCTCAAGGATCTGATCGATCCCAACGGGACAACGCCCTATGTCGATATCCTTGTGTTTGCGACTGCCGCGAATGTGGCCGGGGCAGATGCCGGAAAAACAGGCGTGGCGAACGGCGATATCCCGCTGGCGTTTTATGTGGACAATACCGCCGACTACAATCCGAGCCTGAAATATGACCCGAACTATACTCCGACGGGAGGCCAGACTGCAGAGCAGTATAATAATTCGATTCTCGCAAAATTCTTTGATGCGGCGAAGGCGTCTGTGAGCAAGGGCATTTCGCACTACCTGCTGAAAGGCTCCGATCTGGCGCTGGAGACAGCGGTGGAGATGGAGGACGGAACCAAAT
Source organism: Lachnospiraceae bacterium (assembly GCA_017405805.1). Taxonomy (GTDB): domain Bacteria; phylum Bacillota; class Clostridia; order Lachnospirales; family Lachnospiraceae; genus CAG-791. The sequence goes on along the minus strand of JAFQZU010000038.1, from coordinate 96,580 downwards.
ACTGGTCCCTGAAGAAATCCCTTGAAGATCCCTACTACGATCAGGCAATCGACAGCTCGCCGAGTGATCCGGGCAGCGGCAGGACCGTAAAAATGATTAGTGAAGTGGCTGTGACGAAGCCGATCACACTTGCAGGGGTGAGCTCCAGTGAACTCAAGAAGCGTACACTGGATGTCAACAGCTTTGACATTCAGGTCGCGAGCAACACGACTTCGGATACGAAAACCTATTCAGACGGATTTAATCTTCAGAACGCATGGCTTACCATCAAGGACGGCAGCAATACGACCGGCGCGGAAATGGCCATCGGCAACAACGCGCGCTTTACCATAGGAGCCGGAGGAAAGCTGATCATCGATCAGACCTGCCAGCTGGAGATCGAGTGGGATGGCGCGACAACGACGCCCGGAAGCACTGCGAAGAAGGACATCCTGAACAACGGACAGCTTAATCTTCTTGCCGGAGGTGAGATCGTCAACAACGGCATTATCACCATTGAAGGTACAGAGGGCAAGCCGCAGCAGAATGCAAATCAGCAGCCTGCCAACACGGATTTGGGAAGCGGTGAGATGACGATCGCCAAGGGCGCAACACTCACCAACAACGGCGCGCTGGTCGTGTTCGGTAAGCTCTACAATCTCGGCACCGTGGTCAACAACGGAAAATATAACGACGTGATCACATCCAACGATCCCGATAAAGGCAAGATCGATTATCACAGGGGCATTCAGGTCTCGTGGAAGGATGACGTGACACAGCCTCATGTTGTTCCCGGCAGACTGGTCAATGGCAAGGACGGGAACGGGACAGTCAATGCGGAAGCGCTTCTGGAAAATTACGGCGACATCGTACTGGTTCCCGGAATCCTCGAAAACTACGGCGTTCTTTACAATTACAGGGGAGGACATATTTACGAGGTGGCTGCGACCGAGGCGATCATACCGATCAATCCGGATCCGAAAACACCCACGATCGTAACAAAGCGCATCACGCTCAATCCCCCGCAGGCCAGCAGTATTATCAATTATGGTACGCTGATCAATTACGGGCGGATCGAACCGGTTTCCGTCGAGCTGGTTGATGATGGATTTTTTGGCGCGCTTACAGTGCCGGGCAGCCATCCGGAACTGTTTACACTCCAGAATCTGGGGACAGTAGAGAATTACGGCTACATTTACGGATGGCCTTCACCCGAAGGTTCCGAACTGATCGGGGTCTCGAGCGGAAGTGATCAGAAGGCAAATGACACCTGGCTTTATCTCTACAAAGACGGCACATTTATCCTTGCCATGGCAGACGGCACACGCCTGAAGGGTACCTTCGAGTTTGATCAGGACAAGATGGTCTTCATTCTGCCGGACGAGATCGTAGTGGTTCCCGAGAACCAGGATCCTGCCGTGAAGGAAGACGGCGTTTTCGCCATACCGGAAAACAAAGTCCGTATCGTCCCCCGAAAGGTCGAAAAGGATGAAAATGTCGAGAAGAAAGAAAAATGGGCGTACAGCTTTATCCTGAAGACCGGAAAATCCGTGAAATTTGAACTCGACGCGGACTTCGTTTCCGAGGTAAAGAAGCTGTATGAAGAGTCCCGTTTCCCCGGCAATTCGGTTAAGAAAAAGGTCGAACTCCTTAAATAATACGGCCTTTAGCAAAGAGGGCGCTTGAAAAGTAGAACCAACCGCGTTAAAATATAATAAAATTGTGTACGATATAATTGGACACGGCAAAAAATAACGCAGGAGGTATACAGATGAAAATTGCAATCTTAAACGGCAGCCCGAAGGCCGCCAATACCGCGGCTATGGTAGATGCTTTTGCCGAAGGCGCAAAGGAAGCAGGACATGAGGTCGAGATCCTTCACGTCGGCAAGATGAAGATCGCCGGATGTCTCGGATGTGAGTACTGCCATGGCAAAGGTGCCGGGACCTGCATCCAGAAGGACGACATGGAGAAGGTCATGCCCGCCTATAAGGATGCGGATATGGTCGTATTCGCTTCCCCGATCTACTATTTTGACATGACTGCACAGCTCTCCGCAGCGATCCAGAGAGTCTATGCGATCGGCAAGCCCGTGAAGGCTTCCAAGGCTGCCCTGCTTCTGAGCTCCGCATCCCCGAATCCTTACGAGGGCGCGATTGCTACCTTTAAGGGATATTGTGCCTTTACCGGCATCGAGAACGCCGGCATCATCACCGCTGCAGGCGACGAGAACAAGTCTGAAGCGAAGATGGCTGAGATCAAAGCTTTTGCAAAGGCGCTTTAATATTCGATAAACGGAGAGAATGATATGGATGCAAAAGGAATTATCGGGATCATAGTAGTTCTGCTTGTGGTCTGCTGCTGCTATACGCACCGCCGCGTGATCAGAGCATTGATCAAGAATGAGCCCATGCCCAAGGCGCCCAAATGGCACTTCTGGGTCAAACCGGAAAACAGAAGGAAATAAGTTTTCATAAAAACCGGCACCGCCTGTCTCATTACGAGGCAGGCGGTGTTATAATTAAGTGCAGGAATGATTGCAAAAACGCGAAAACATGGTATTACGCAAGGAGGAAGCAAATGATCACAATCAGCACTGACAAAGCGCCTGCTGCGATCGGCCCCTATTCGCAGGGATATATCAGCGGCGGTCTTGTCTTTTGTTCCGGACAGATCCCCATCGATCCCGCGGACGGCAGCATCTGCGAGGGAATTGCAGCGCAGACGGAGCGGTCCTGCAAAAATGTGCAGGCGATCCTGGAGGCCGGCGGGAGCAGTATGGAGAAGGTCATCAAGACGACCTGTTTTCTGGCCGATATAGGAGATTTTGCCGCCTTTAACGAGGTCTATGCGCGTCATTTCATTTCCAAACCTGCCAGATCCTGTGTGGCAGTCAAAGATCTGCCCAAAGGCGTGCTGTGCGAAATTGAGGCAATTGCCGAAATCTGAGTAACCTGAAGAGGAAAGGAGGAGACACCATGTATAAACTTTGGGATGCGCTGGAGAGCGCAAAGAAGCTGAAATGGGTGGAATTATCCCACAGTCTCAACAATGACAGCCCTTATTGGAGCGGCATACCCGAGGGGAGCGTAGAGCTCTGCAAAGTTGTGTTCGACTGGGGAAATCCCATGCTGGACTGCCGGATCCACACATTCAAGTTCCCGGGGCAGTTCGGAACGCATATCGATTTTCCCGGCCACTTTGTAAAAGACGGGGCGCTTTCTGAGTCTTACGATGTAAGGCATGGCGTGTTTCCTCTGTGCGTGATCGACATCACAGACAAGGTTGCGAAGGACGTTCACTATGCGGTGACGGCACAGGACATCAAAGATTATGAAAAGGAGTACGGGCCGATCCCGGACGGGGCTTTTGTCGCGCTGCGGACGGACTGGTATAAGAGGTGGCCGGACATGGACGCCCTCTCGGGCATCGCGGAGGACGGGAGTGAAAATTTCCCGGGCTGGTCCATGGAGGCGCTGCAGTATATTTATGAAGAGCGAAACGCCGCAGCAAACGGACACGAGACGCTGGATACCGACGCCTCGGCAGAGGCTGCCAAGGCGGAGGATCTCGCCTGCGAGCGCTATGTCCTCGCGAAAGGAAAACTTCAGATCGAAGTGCTCTGTAATCTGGATAAGGTCGCGCCGGCGGGTGCAGTCCTGATTGCAGCCTGGCCTAAGATCGAAGGGGCGACGGGGCTTCCGGTCAGAGTGTGGGCGATCACGGAATAAACTGTCCGGGCGCTAAGGCTTAAGTTATCCGATTTGGCGGCGCAAAACGTCGCGAAAGGGCTATACGGTTCATTTTACAGCTTTCGGCAGGGGACTTTGTCAGTCCCCTGCCTTTTAATGTTATAATGGGAATGTAGTGCAAAGCCGGAAAGGAAGTATGACATGAATAAAAACGTTATGGCAATGATTCTGGCAATATGTTTGGCAATGTGCGCCTGGGCGTCACGTATCCCATTCTCATGGAGACACAGGAGATGAAAAAGACTTTCGATTCCTTTGTGGTCCCCTACAGCTATTTTGTCGATTCGGAAGGGAACATGCTGGGCAAATCGATCGCGGGATCCCAATCCGCGGAAAACTGGGAGAGCCTCATCAAAGAAAAACTCGGGCAGGTAAAATAGCGGGCGTCAGGTCGGAGGTTGGAGACGTATGCAGATTCGGATCAATGTAAAGGGAGCATCCCGCCGCAAAGCCGCCATTGTGCAGATGGTCCGGGAATACCCGGACAGGACGATGACGGTGGAGGAGTTTTTGGCGGAAACCGTAAAGCAGAGTCTGGCGCAGTTCAGAGAGAAGAGGGAGGCCGGAGAGGTCCTGCGCCTCTTTTCGAAGGAGGAACTGGAGGACAAGGCCTCTTTAGGGAAAGTCGCTTACGGGAGTCTGATGGATGACCGGGACCCGGACGGGGAGAAGGCGGTCAAAGCCGCGCTGCAGGGGTTTGAAGACGGGATCGCCGCGCTGTTTGCGGACGGCGTACGCTATACCGATCTGAAAGAGAAAATGGAACTGCATGAGCAAAGTGAAGTCACCTTTGTCAGACTGACTTTTCTTGCGGGAAGGATGTGGTGAGAGGCATGGCGTTTGATTATAATTCCAGGACCAGGTGGGAAAAGGAAAGGATAGAGCGCTGGGAGAAGGAGAACGGAAAGAAGATCAAAAAGCTTTCCCCGGAGCAGAAGGAGTTATTGGAGGAGGTGAAGAATTTCAGCTCCTATCCATACTGCGGCTTCCCGGCGATCCGGAAGTGGACGGGTTCCGCGGTGAAAAAGGACGATCCGCGCCCCCTGCGTGAGATCATTCATGACAGCTTCGGTCCCCTGATCGACCTGCTGGTGCCGGCGCAGTTTCTTCCGGATTTCGATCATATGCTGGATCAGTACGCGGCTTTTCAGTATACCCGCGCGATCTTCAGGCCAACCGTGCGCACGAAGGATCCCGCAGCGCATGTGCTCGACGCTTTTGGTCTGATGCAGGCTTACCACGTACTTGCGGTCTATGGCGTGACGCCTCTGGAATATCTGACCGAAGCGCAGGATACGGGGACGATGTCCGCGCAGGAATGGGAGGAGTTTCTGGATTTCAAGCGCAGTGACTCTTATGCCCGCAATCTCCACATGATCCAGTTCGACGATGTTCTGGCGGCGGCCATCGACAGGGAGGATCCCGAGGTGACCGGGGCTGCAAAAGAAGCGCTGTGCAGCGACCGGAACACGGTCCTGGTCTCCGTACCCCTGATCCGGGGCATCGTGAAATCGAAAAATACGGAACTTCACGACCTTCTGGCCAGGTTCCTCCTCGCGGCAAGGCTGCAGGAGGGCGCGCGGCAGGCGGTGTGCGAGAATGCCGACTGCGGCAGGGCGGAGGCGTTTCTGACGATCCTCAAAACGATCGAAGACAACGATCTGCTGCGCTTCTCGGCGGTAAAACGGGCGCTGGCCACATGGACCGGGATCTTCCATCAGGATTCGGCGGAGCGGGTCTCGGAGAAACTTCTCCGCGATGTCGGGACGGCCCTGCGGGACCCCGAAGCGGCGCGGAAAATGACAAGGACAGACGACAGCATGCAGATCGTCACCGGTCTGTGGGCGCTCGGTTTTTACGAGGCGCGGGACGCCGTGGAGCGCATGCTGGAGATCGCGGAGAGCGGCACGAAAAATCAGCGGCTCACCATTTCCTACTACAACCGCTATATGCAGCACTCGGATTACAGCGGCCGGGCGGCGCAGAAGATCCTGGAGACGTATCCGGATGACCCGCAGATGGCGGCCGCTTTTATGCCGACGTATCTGTCGGCTGTAGATACCATCATTCGCCTGGCGATCCGGAACAGGAAGGACCAGCCGGTCTATACCGCAAAGGAACAGGACCTGGTCTATGAACCGGTCGAAGTCACAGAGCTGTTTGACAGCCGGGAAAGGGCTGCGCAGCATTATCAGATCTTAAAGGATCTGGCGGATTCCATGAAGAAACGAAAGATCGAGTATGCGCCGCTGGTATTTCCCTGGTACGGCGTCACGCTCGATAAGAGTGATCTGACGCAGCGGATGGTGCTGATCGCCTATGCGCTGCAGGAGCAGGACCTGATCGACGAGGTCTGTCAGCGCCTGACCGACATCATGGATTCCTACTATAACACCCGGATGAATTATCTGCGTGTCCTTTTGCATGATCCGCGGTCGCAGATCCAGAGAGACGCCCTGATCGGCTATGCCGCGGACAAGGAGAGCCTTACGAGAACCGCCGCATATCAGATCCTCAAAGGGATGACGCTCACGGAGCGGGAGTATCAGATGCTGGAAAAGCATCTGCGGCTGAAGAATGAGGACACCCGGCGTTACGTGATCGAGCTTCTCGAGCAGCAGGATAAAGCCGGAGCCGATGCAAGTATCCGGAGGCTTCTTTGCAGCGGGCAGGAGCAGATCCGTCTCGCGGGACTCGATATGCTCAAGCGCAGGAGTGAGAAGGGGGAAAACGACAAAATAGACAGTGCAGCCATGCTGCACGAGATCATTCCGGACAGCAGCGGCCTGACGGACAAGGAAATGGTGCTCTATGAGGAGATCGCGGGCGAAGAAGGTGCGGGCAGCATCCTGAAAAAGGGCGGTTACGGTCTTTACGATCCCGCTGCGGCGTATCAGCCGGCACTGCCAAAGTCGGATGCGAAATGCCTGAAGAAATTCTTCCGGCTCAGTGCGCGGGCGCTGGACGGGTATTTTGACGAAATCAAGAAGGTGATCCTCGCCAATGGAAAGCGCGAGTATACCAGTGCGAACGGGGATACGCAGCTTTTGGAGAACGGCCTTTTTCTCATCAATTATGACTATAAGGGGGCGATCGAGACCCGCTACCCTTTTCCGGAGCTGTGGCAGGAGATCTATGAAAAGATCATCCGGGAGCCGGAGGTGTTCTGGAATCTGTATTTTGCCATACGGTACGGGTACGGCGAGAGCGACGTGAAGGATGTGAAGACGTACGAGAAAGCCGAGCGCACGATCTTCGGAGACGCGTATGCGGGATATCACTATACGGATCCCAAATACAACAGCGTGCGCGGTCACGGCATTTATCAGACGATCCTGGATATCATCTCCAGCCAGCAGCACCTGGTCCTGCCGGAGGAGATCGTTCGGAATGCAGTCCTGAAGGCAGCGGAGCTGCCCGGGGATGTGCGCTGGATGGAGAGAACGCCCTCCCGCTATCAGAGAGTCGGGGGGCTCGCAAACCCGCTGTGCTTTGTGAAGTCCAATAAATTCCAGCCGATTCTTACCCGCGCCTGCCATTATGACAGTGACGCAGAGTTTATGCGTGTTTTTCCGCTTCTGTATCACGTGGAAAGCGTCTATGAATTTGAGAAAAATGCGCCGACCGCCGCATATTCCTATAGCAGCAGCAATATCCTGTCCGTTTACGACTATGTGAAGGCATATGAGCTTGGGATCATCCCGAGGGATTTCCTCTATAAGGCGGTCTTTGAGATGGTCGGTCTCAGGTATGCCGTGGGAGATCTGGGCGAGCTGTTCCGTCCCGCGGTGACGATCTCCGCCATCCGCACGCTGAAGGCATATCTGCCCGTGGACGAGGAGAAGCGGACCGTGGACCGGGAGAGCCGTTTCTTCGGACTCTGTGAAGAACTTTACCGGGATTTGGTGAACCTGATTCTGGATGTGGAGCTGCGCCGGGGCGATACGCCGACCGTCTTCTCCACGGCCGTACCCCGCATCCGCAGGATCGAGGGGATCGCCCGCCTGATGGAGATCCTGCGGGCCATGGGATCGGATACCCTCGACAGGAATACGTATTATTCCTTTAACACCGGCACGAGTAAGCGGGAATGCCTGTCCCATCTTCTCAAGGTCTCTTATCCGCTCCCCGGGGAGACGGCAGCGGATCTGAAAAGGGCGGTAAAGGAAAGCAAAGTGAAGCCGGACCGGCTGATCGAGGTGGCCATGTACGCGCCCCAGTGGCTGGAGATGGCAGAGGAAGTGCTGGATATCCCCGGCTTTACCAGCGGCTGCTACTATTTCATGGCCCATATGAACGAGCGTTTTGACGACCGCAAGAAGGCGGTGATTGCCAGATACACGCCGCTGACGCCGGAGGAGCTTAACAACGGGTGTTTTGACACGAACTGGTTCTTCGAGGTCTATGACAAGCTCGGGGAAAAGACCTTCGGCAAGCTCTACAAGGCGGCAAAGTATATCGCGGACGGCAGCAAGCACACCCGCGCCAGAAAGTATGCGGACGCCGCGACGGGGAAGGTGGACCGGGACGAACTGGAAAGGACCATCTCCGACAAACGCAACAAGGACCTTCTCATGAGTTACGGGCTCATCCCCATGAAGGACCGGCAGGACGCCCTGCATCGCTACGAGTTCCTGCAGAAGTTCCTTCGGGAGAGCAAACAGTTCGGCGCGCAGCGCAGACAGAGTGAAGCCCAGTGCGTGGAGTATGCGCTCAAAAATATGGCGACGACGGCGGGCTATGCGGACGATCTGCGCCTGACGCTGGCCATGGAGACAGAGCTGGTGACGTCGAACAGCCGGTTCCTGGACGGGATCACGATCGGGGAGTACGAGATCCGCGTAACGGTGGATGCGGACGGAAAAGCCGCGCTCGTACTGTCCAAAAAAGGGAAGACGGTCAAGTCCGTACCGGCTGCGCTCAAAAAGGACGAGGCCTTCGAGGAGATCAAGGCTTTTGCGGCCAAGCTCAAATCCCAGTACGCGCGCTGTATCGCCATGTTCGAGCGGGCTATGGAAGAGGAGGACGCCTACACGTACGGGGAGCTTTTGGACCTGAGCCGGAACCCGGTGACGGCGGGGATCCTCGGGAGGATCGTCTTTGTACAGGAGAAGGAGATAACGGGGGACGGGACGGCAATCGTCGGCACGCTCGAGGAGCTGCGGGCCATGGATCCGCCTGTCTCAAAGGACGTAAGGCTTCTGGCAGCCCATCCGATCACGCTCTATCGCATGGGCCTGCTGCCGCGCTATCAGAGAATGTTCTTTGAAAAGCAGAGGGAGAACGGGACAAAACAGCCCTTTAAACAGGTCTTCCGGGAATTTTACGTCAAGCTGGAGGAGGAAAAAGACAAGTCGGAGTCCAGGATGTTCGCCGGATATCAGATCCAGCCGAAGAAGACCGTCGCGGTCCTCCGCGGGCGCCGGTGGGTGGCCGACTACGACGAAGGTTTGCAGAAGGTTTTCTTCCGGCAGAATATCGCGGCGACCATCTATGCGCTGGCGGACTGGTTCTCCCCCGCGGATACGGAGAGTCCGACGCTGGAGTATGTCTCCTTCTATGACAGGAAGACGTACCGGCAGAAGAAGCTGTCGGAGATACCGGATATTCTGTATTCGGAAGTCATGCGGGACGTGGATCTGGCGGTCAGCGTGGCCCATGTGGGCGGCGTGGATCCGGAGACAAGCCACTCGACCATCGAGATGCGCCGCGTGATCATGGCCTTCAATGCGGAGCTGTTCGGCCTTACCAATGTGAAGCTGGAAGGGACGCACGCCTTTATAGAGGGGACGTATGGAAATTACAATGTCCATCTCGGAAGCGGCGTGATCCATGGAGAAAACGGCGATATGATCAACATTCTGCCCGTGCATTCGCAGCACAGGGGGAAGATCTTCCTGCCTTTTGTCGACGAGGATCCCAAGACGGCGGAGATCCTGTCCAAGATCCTGCTGCTTGCTAAAGACAGCAGGATCAAGGATCCCTATATTCTGGAGCAGGTGCGGAGAGGATAGACAAAGACGTCATTTCATCTTTGTCTGCCGCGCCCATAATCCCGCATATTCACCGCCCTTTTTCAACAGATCGCCGTGGACTCCGTCCTCGGCGATCTCTCCGTTTTTGAGAACGACGATCCGGTCCAGGCTGGCCACGGTGGAGAGGCGGTGCGCGATCACGATCGAGGTCCGTCCCTTCATCAGGTTCTGCAGGGCGGACTGGATCAGCTGCTCGCTCTCCGAATCCAGCGCGCTGGTTGCTTCGTCCAGCACCAGGATGGGGGCGTCCGTCATAATAGCCCGCGCGATGGCGATCCTCTGCCGCTGCCCGCCCGAGAGCTTGACGCCTCGCTCTCCTGTGATGGTATCAAACCCGTCCGGCAGCTGATCGATAAATTCCAGCGCGTTTGCGTCAATGGCCGCCTGCCGGATCTGCTCGAAAGTCGCGTCCGGCCTGCCGTAGGCGATATTCTCCGCGATGGTGCGGTGGAAGAGGAGCGGCTCCTGCGGGACATAGGCGATCTGGCGGCGCAGGCTCACCTGCGTCACCCCGGAGATCTCCTGTCCGTCGATGAGGATCTGCCCCTCCTGGATATCGACCAGGCGCAGAAGAAGGCGGGTGAGGGTGGTTTTGCCGGAGCCGGACTTTCCGACCAGGCCGATCCTCTGCCCGGCGGGAATGTGCAGGTTGAAGTGCTCGAATACCGTCGAGGGCATCCCCGCGTCGGTATAGCGGAAGGTGAGGTCACGGAAGGCGATCTCGCCGTCTGTCACGTGCAGATCCTGCGCGTTTTGGACGTCGGCCACCAGGCGGGGCTCATCCAGGATGACCGTCATGTCGTGAGCGTCGCCAAAACTGCGGTTGATGCTCTGCATGACCGAGGAGAGCATGTTGAAGCGGAGCGTCAGGTTGTTGGTGTAGGAGAACATCATGACCAGCGTGCCGGGGCTGATGCCGAACCAGGCGTTGCCGCCGGCCAGAAAGAAGGTCAGGATGGCCATGATCACGACGATCATGGAGGAGGCGACGGCCCCCGAGAACAGGGATCCGCGCATCCTTCTGGAATCCGTCACATACACCTCTTTATTGATCTGCTCGAACAGGTCCTTCTCGTACTGCTCTCTGCCGGAAGTCTTCACGGCGAGGATATTGGTAATGCTGTCCGAGAGCTCGCCCGAGAGGCGGTTCTGGGCGCCGGCGGTCTCGGCGTTCAGTTTCTGCAGACGCCGGAAGATGTGATAGACGACCAGAACGTAGATGACCAGAAATACGGCGACGATCAGAACGTACAGGGGCACCAGCGGCAGCAGGATCACGATGATGAACACGACCGTGGCGGCAGCCGGGATGACCGAGTAGGTCAGGGTCTGCATCAGCATGTTGTAGGCGTTGGCGAACTTGCTGGTCTGGCTGACAAGAGAGCCGCCGTAGCGGTTGTTGTGAAAGGTCATGGACTGGTTGCACAGCACGTCAAAACAGAGCGTCGACAGGTCGTAGTACACCAGGATCTGCAGCTTCCAAAGGCTGTAATCCTGGAGTTTGCTGCAGACCTGTCCCATCACGTTGCAGAGGATCAGAAGAAGGATATCCGGACCGAAGACGGAGAAGACCTGGTCGGAGGATACCCGGGAAGTGCTGATCCGGTCCACGATCCGGGCGATGATCATGGGATTTCCGAAGGTGAGGAAGTATGCGTAGCCGGTGGAAGAGAGGATGTCCAGTAAAAAATAAGGCCAGTGCTTCAGCGTGGCCTTCCCGTAGTAGTAAACAGTACGTCCCGTAACGGAATTCTTATATCTATTCATAATCGGTCCCTTATAAACGGGGAGCCGTATATTAATAACCCGCCGGGCCTTTTCACGCCCATAGGGGCGTGAACGAGCGAGTATAGGCGAGCGTGCCCAAGGGTATTAATATACGGCTCCTTTTTTATTTATGTTCGTGTTCTTTGATCAGCTCCTGCCTTACTCTTTCCTCCGCTTCCTTCCGGAGCTTCCTGCGTCTTCTCCGCTTCCTGCTCCTGTGCAGGTGCCGGATATAGGCGATCAGCGTCAGGAAAACGACGAGAACGCCGGAGACGATGATAACGAGGAAGAGCAGGGCCGGCACATCGAGGAAAAGCGTTCCGTCGGCGCCGCTGTGCAGGATGTTTTCGAAAAAGGCGCGGATGCCTTCCACGATCCCGGACTGGTGGGTGACCGTGGCGTGATCGCTGGGGAGCTGGATCTGCATGTTGTCGGGATCCACCTCCACGGAAGCCGTGTCGGTTCCGGAGGCTTCGCCGGCATCTGCGGCAGCCGCGTCAGCGTCCGCGGGAGCGCCTTCCGCCGCTGCTTCCTGTGCGGCCGCCTCTTCCTCCATTGCCTTTTTCTCCTCCTCCGTGGGGAGAGAGCCGGTAAATAAGAGGTCCGCCGTTCCGACCGGATTGTCGCCGTAAGCGTACTGGAGCTTACCGACGATCAGATTGCCGCTGTCGTCCTGCGGAAGCTCGCCGCTGGCGATCTGGGCCTCGTCGTAAACGAAAGAAGACGTCAGTACGGAAAAATCCATGGCGTCCGGGATCACGACGTATCCGCCGCTGTCAATGGAGAGCGGAAGGGCTTTGCTGCCGAAGATATCTTTTCCCTGCTGCATAAAGCCGGGGTCGTCCAGCGTGAAGTCCTGGACAAAGTCAGTGACCTTCACCCGGTGGAAATTGTCGAAGCCGTAGTCGAACAGGTCGATGGTGTCCTGGAACTGATTGGGAGATTCCTCCTTCATGATCACGCAGATCAGCTTCAGGTCATCCCGCTCGCAGCAGGTCACGAGGGTCTGGCGGGAGAGGGTGGTGAAGCCTGTTTTGCCGCCCAGTACGCCGTCGTAAGGCATATCGCCGTTGATCAGCTGGTGCTTGTTGCGCAGGTAGAAATCGTCGGGCTGCGTGTCCGTGGGCTCGAAGTGGTAGGTGGCCATATTGGCGTATTCCGCCAGGTTGTCGTGGGAGAAAAACTCCCGCGCGATCAGGGCCATGTCGTAAGCGCTGGTGTAGTGCTCGTCGGAGTGCAGGCCGTGCGGATTTACAAAGTGCGTGTTCTGACAGCCCAGCTGCGCGGCGCGCTCGTTCATCATCTCGGCAAAACCGTCCACGGAGCCGCCCGCCTTCTCCGCGATGGCCATGGCCACTTCGTTTGCGGAAGCGACAAAAATCGCGTAGAGGCATTCCCTCCCCGTGAGCTCCTCCCCGACGTCGATGCCGATATTGGAGCTGTCCCGCTCGATCCCGAAGACTGCTTCTTCGGAGAAGGGGACCATATCACTCGGGGACAGGTTCTCGAAGGCGAGAAGGCCCGTCATGATCTTGGTGATGCTGGCGGGATAGAGCTCTTCGTGGATATTCTTGGCATAGAGGACGGAGCCTGTATTTGCCTCCATTAAAATGGCGCTCTCCGCGCCGATGGCCGGGCCCTGGGGCCAGTTTTCCAGCTCATTTGTCTGGACGGGCTCTTCTTTCCTGGCCTCTGCCTCGGCGTAGTAATCGACGCCTCCCTCCGCGCTCTGGTCCGTGCTTTCCTCCGCGGCCAGGGCCTGCAGAGCGGGAAACGGTCCTGCCGCAGGACTTAGTCCCGTAAAGAGCAGAGCCAGCGTGAGCGCGGCAATAATGTATTTGTTGATCTTATTGCCTTTTTTGGAGAAGCGCTCCTCATACTCGGTCATGACGTTTCCGGCGCTCATGGCGGGATCCGCATGCAGATCATTCGTGTACTGCAGGAGCCTGAAACCGCCCTGCTCGATCTCCTCCATGGCGAAATCGAACAGCGGCCGGTTGTCCGTCTTGAATTCGATGGTGCCGCCCTTCTTCAGGATCATGGCGAACCGCCGCAGGAATTCCTTGCTGGGAAGGCGCCTTTTTGCGTGGCGGTCCTTGGGCCAGGGGTCCGAGAAGTTGAGATAGATCCGGTCGATCTCCTCCGGCGCGAAGTACTCGTTGACCAGTTCGGCGTCCCCGCGGATGAAGAGGAGGTTGGGGCAGGTCGTCTCTTCCTGCTTGTCCAGTGCCCGGATCAGAACGCTGGAGTACTTCTCGATGCCGATGTAGTTGATGTCGGGGTTGCGGACGGCCATCTCATGGATGAAGCGGCCCTTTCCCGTGCCGATCTCGAGGTGGAGCGGCCCCTCATGCGGGAAGAGGGACTTCCAGTTTCCTTTTTGTTCTTCGGGTTTTTGCACGATCCAGGGGCTTTGTGCGATCCGGTCCCTGGCGCCGGGAATATTTCTCAGTCTCATAAACCATCTTTCCAAATCATAATAGTCGCTGCTTTTGTCATTCTAACATAAGAGCCGCCGCGGATAAAGCGGCAGCTCTGTAAATTCGGTCGGTGTAGGGGTGCGGGCCGGTCGGCCGGGCCGCCTTTTGTCCGCGTGCGGTTCCCGTATCAGACGGGCACGCTCTGTCCGCTCTCGGCGGCCACGAGGAAGGAGGCGCCGTATTTCTCGCGGAGCCTGGGCTTTTCGATCTTGCCGGTCGGGTTGCGGGGCACATCCGCAAAAATGATCTTGCGCGGGCGCTTGTAGCGCGGGAGCTTTCTGCAGAAGAGATTGATCTCCTCCTCGGAGCACTCCATGCCTTCCTTGATCTGGATGATGGCTGTGGCGATCTCACCGAGACGCTTGTCCGGAAGACCGATGACGGCCACGTCGCTGATCTTGTCGAAGCCGTGCAGGAAGTCTTCGATCTGCACGGGGTAGATATTCTCGCCGCCGGAGATGATGACGTCCTTCTTGCGGTCCACGAGGTAGATGAAGCCGTCCTCGTCCTGCATGGCCATGTCGCCGGTGTAGAGCCAGCGGTCGCTGTCCAGGACCTCATCGGTGGCCTTGGGATTGTTGTAGTAGCAGACCATGACGCCGGGGCCCCTGACGGCCAGCTCGCCGACTTCTCCCTGCGCAACGTCCTTCCGGTTTTCATCCACGATCCGGCACTCCCACTTGTAGCCGGGAATACCGATGGCGCCGACCTTGTGCACGTTTTCGACGCCCAGATGCACGCAGCCGGGTCCCAGGGACTCGGACAGGCCGTAGTTGGTGTCGTACTGGTGATTCGGGAAGTAATCGAACCAGTGGGAGATGAGGGACGGCGGCACGGGCTGCGCGCCGATATGCATCAGTCTCCACTGGGACAGGCGGTAGTCCTCCATTTTCAGGCTGCCGCTGTCGAGGGCCTCCAGGATGTCCTGCGCCCACGGTACGAGGAGCCAGACGACGGTGCACATCTCGTCGGAGACGGCCTTGAGGATGGTCTCGGGGGTCGTGGCCCTCAGAAGGACCGCACTGCCGCCGGAGACAAGGCTCCCGAACCAGTGCATCTTCGCGCCGGTGTGATACAGGGGCGGGATGCAGAGGAAAGTGTCGTTTTTCTGCTGGCCGTGGTGCTTCTGCTCCATGACGGCGGAGTGAAGCAGGCCGCTGTGCTTATGCAGGATGGCTTTGGGGAAGCCGGTCGTGCCGGAGGAGAAATAGATGGCGGCGTAATCGTCGTCGTCGATCTCGATCCCGGGCTCCATACTGGAGTAGTTGACGGTCTGCGCGATAAAATCCTCCGCGAAGGAAGGGCAGGAAGGGCCGCAGTACAGAAGGAGTCTCCTGTGGCTGATGTTCTCCGCGATCTCCTCCACGCGGCCGATGAACTCGGGGCCGAAGATGAGGATATCCGCCTCCGCCAGATTTACGCAGTACTCGATCTCATCCGCGCTGTAGCGGTAGTTGAGCGGAACGGCGATGGCGCCGGTCTTGAGGATGCCGAAATAGATGGGCAGCCAGTCCAGGCAGTTCATCAGGAGGATGGCAACCTTGTCGCCCTTTACGATGCCGCGGGCCAGAAGGAAGTTGGCCACGCGGTTTGCCTTTTCGTTAAAAATGCTCCAGCTGATCTCCTGCCGGTAGGCCACCTCTCTGCTGGGCTCGATGAGGGCATATTCCTTCCAGGTGGTGAGCGGAGGGACCTTCATTTCGGGATTGAGCTCGATCAGCGCAGTGTCGTTGGGCCATTCCCGGGCGTTTCTGATCAGGAAATCTGTGATGGGCATAACGGTGTCCTTTCTTAGCATGACGCTTTCGCAAGTTAAAGCGCAACGGTTTTATGCGGTAAAGTTTCATGTAATACTATACTCACTTCCGCATTCAAATGCAAGAATCAAAACTGGCGGATGTCGGAATCCTCTGCCTGTTCGTTCCTTCTGACGGAGCGGATCACGGCCTCGTAGCTGTAGGTGTCACTGACGCGGACCGTGATCTTATCGCCCGCGCGGTGCCGCATGAGCGCCTTTCCGAGGGGCGATTCGATGCTGATGAAGCCGTTCAGGGAATCCTGCCGCATGGTGCTGACGATGGTATACGTCTCCTCGACGTCCTCCTCCGGGATATAGATGGTGACGTCCTTGCCGAGGCCCGCCTCGTCCTCCGCCGCGTTGTCCTCGACGACGACGGCGGTCTTGATCATCTTTTCAAGGAAACGGATGCGGCTGTCGTTTTTGTTCTTGGCTCTCTTCGCCACGTGGTATTCGAAGTTCTCGCTCAGATCGCCCTGGGCCCTTGTCTCCTTTACTTCGTCAAGGAGCTGGGGGCGGAGCACGAGCTTGCGGTGGTCGATCTCTTTCTGCATATCTTCAATATCCTTGCGGGTTAATTTATTATGCATGATGACCTCTCTTTTTGTGGTATGATTAATAGCGGAACCATTATTATAGCACTATAGTCCGCGGGGAAACAACCGCGCCCCGATCTTTAGGGAGTCATTGCAAAGCGCATAGAGCGAGATTATAATTTCCAAAAAGGAGCATGGAAGGATGCCTGATAAACCGCTGCGCCGGGGGGCCGGCGCGGTCCCCGTCATGGACCGTTCGGTCTACAAGAGATTTCCGCCGCAGGTACTTTCCGCTGCGGAGCAATATACGGCATCGGACGGATCGGACGACTGGGTCCTGACGGCAGTGCCCTCCCTGCCGGGGCGCGTGCGCTGCGGCATGCGGGCAGTGCGGGCCGCAGCCGCCGGACTCCTCTCGGAGGGCTGTATGCCCGCGGTGTTCCGGCCGGTCTTTCTCATGCCGGAGGGCGCTGCGGAGTCGGCGCTCCGGGAGCTTTCGGACGAGGTGGGCAGAGCCTGCCTGGAAGAGGGCATGCGGATCGAAGGGGCGCATCTGGAAGTGACAGGCGCCGTATCGATCCCGGTTACAGTCGGCGCAGCCATGGGCAGGCGCCTGCCGGAACAGGCGGGCAGGGCGCCGGAAAAGACCGGTGAGGGACGCGCCCGCGGGAGGGCGGTCGTGATGACCGGATATGCGGCGGCCGAGGCCGCGTGGCTGATCGCCCTGGAGAGGCCGGAGGAGATGGAGAAGCGGTTTCCGCTCTCTTTTGCCGCCCGCTGCAGGCGGATGGGAGAAGCGCTCTCGGTGCGCAAAGCGGCCCTCTGCGGATGGGACAGCGGCTGTGAAACAATGGTCAGCGCGGGCGCGGGAGGCGTATACGCCGCCCTCTGGGAACTGTCCGCCCGCTGCGGCAGGGGTCTGCGGATCGAGACGGATAAGGTCCCCGTTCTGCAGGAGGGAATCGAGATCGCGGAGTTCTATGACTTCGATCCCTTTGCGGCCGCCTCGGGAGGCTGCCTTTTCATGGTCACGGGGGACCCCGAAAAGATGCTCGCGGGACTTTCGCGGGAAGGAATACCGGCGTCGGTCATCGGATCCACGGATGATACGAAGGCATGCAGGCTGGTGCACGGTGAGGAGACCAGGTATCTGGATCTGCCGCCGGCGGACGCCGTCCTGAAAGTATTGGAAAGACAATCTTAATAGCAGGGAGGAAATGTTGATGAATACGATGAACACGCTCAAGGAGAAGATCCTTGCCATGATCGAGAAAAACAGCCGGATCGGGACCAAGGATCTGGCGGTCTTTTTGGGCACGGACGAGCTGGAAGTGGCGCAGGCGCTGACCGAGATGGAGGAGGCCGGCATCATCTGCGGCTATCACACCATGATCGACTGGGACAGGACCGGGATCGAGAAGGTGACGGCGCTGATCGAGGTGCGCGTGACGCCCCAGAGGGGGAAGGGTTTTGACGATATCGCGGAGAGGATCTACAAGTATCCCGAAGTGAACTCCGTTTACCTGATCTCGGGCGGATACGATCTCCTGGTGACGCTGGAAGGCAAGACGCTGCGCGAAGTGTCCAGCTTCGTGACCAATAAACTCTCCACCCTCGATACGGTGATCAGCACCGCCACGCATTTCATCCTGAGAAAATATAAGGATCACGGTACCATCATGACGAGAAAATATGAGGATCAGCGAGAGATCGTCTCACCGTGAGGAAGGAGGGCTTGATCGATGCAGGAGAGCAGGAACGAAGTTCTGTCAGATAAAGTAGTAAATATGAAGCCTTCCGGGATCCGGAAGTTCTTTGACATAGTCAGCGAGATGAAGGACGCCATCTCCCTGGGCGTGGGCGAGCCCGATTTTGACACGCCCTGGCACATCCGGGACGAGGGCATCTACTCCCTGGAGAAGGGGCGCACCTTCTACACCTCCAACGCGGGCCTGAAGGAGCTGCGCGAGGAGATCTGCGCTTACATGCACCGCTCCCAGGGACTGCGGTATGATCCCCTCAAGGAAGTGCTCATCACGGTGGGCGGCTCGGAGGGGATCGACCTCATGTTCCGCGCCATGCTCAACGACGGCGACGAGGTGCTGATCCCGCAGCCCTCCTATGTATCCTACGAGCCGTGCGCCCTTCTGGCGAACGGAAAGCCGGTCATCATCCCCCTTAAGAACGAGAATCAGTTCCGGCTGACGCCGCAGGAGCTCGAGGCCGCGATCACGCCCCGCTCCAAGATCCTGGTGCTTCCCTATCCCAACAATCCGACGGGCGCCATCATGGAGAAGAAGGATCTGGAGGCCATCGCGCAGATCATTATCGACCATGATCTTTACGTGCTCTCCGACGAGATCTACGGGGAGCTGACCTATACGGGCAGTCACGTGTCCATCGCCTCTCTTCCCGGGATGCAGGAGCGGACCATTGTGATCAACGGTTTCTCCAAGGCTTACGCCATGACCGGCTGGAGACTGGGCTACGCCTGCGGCCCCGCCTTTCTCATCGCCCAGATGACCAAGATCCATCAGTACGCCATCATGTGTGCGCCGACAACGAGTCAGTACGCCGCCGTGGAGGCGCTGCGCAACGGCGACGAGGACGTGATGATGATGCGCGAATCCTATAACCAGCGCAGGAGATTCGTGCTGCAGAAGCTGGGCGAGATGGGACTGCCCTGCTTCGAGCCCATGGGGGCCTTCTATGTCTTTCCCTGCATAGAGGAGTTCGGCATGGGGAGCGAAGAGTTCGCGCAGAAGCTCCTGGAGGAGGAGAAGGTGGCCATCGTGCCGGGCACTGCTTTTGGCGACTGCGGCGAGGGGTTCCTTCGCATATCCTACGCCTACTCCATCGAGAACCTCCGCGAGGCATTGGGGCGCCTTCGCAGATTCGTACAGAAAAGAAGATAATGGTGATATACTGGACAGTATAAACATGTAAAAAACAGGGAGGGAGCCATGGCAAATGACAACAGGCCTCGCAGCAGAAAGAGAAACGTAACGGGAGTGGGTTCCGGCGTTCACCGCAGAGGGGAAGGTGCAGGCGGAGGTCCCGTCGGTTCCTCCGGGCGTCCGCAGGGCGGCAGAGGAGGCGGCAGCAGGGGACCGCGCAGCCCTCTGTCCCTGATCGTGCTGGTCCTGGCGCTGCTTTTCGGCGGCGGCGGAGCGCTGGGCGGCCTTTTTGGCGGCGGCAGCTCCGACGGCGGCACCTCCACGGGATCCTATACGAGTTCGGGCTCCTCTTCCGGCACCTCTTCCGCTTCTTCCCAGTCCGGGAGCAGCGCGCATACGGGCTCCGACTATGTCAACAGCTTCTTTAACGGTGGGAGCGGGACGTCGACGGGCTGGAGCGGCGGAAGCACGCCTTCGCAGGAGGCGGATACCTCCGTGGCTTCCGGCGCCCGGGAAAAGCGCACGAAGATCCTCGGAAACGGGAAGGATGAGATCACCATCATGGTCTATATGTGCGGCACGGACCTCGAGTCCAGGAGCGGCATGGCCACCTCCGACCTGCAGGAGATGGCGACGGCCAAATTCGGCGACAACATCCACCTGCTGGTCTATACCGGCGGCTGCGCCTCCTGGCGGAACAACGTTGTCAGCAGCGATACCAACCAGATCTACCAGATCGCGGACGGCAAGATGATCCGCCACGTCTCCAACGCGGGACGGGGGGCGATGACCGATCCTGCCACGCTCTCTTCCTTTATTAAATGGTCGGCGGAGAATTTCCCCGCGAACCGGTATGAGCTGATCTTCTGGGACCACGGCGGCGGCTCGGTCTCCGGCTACGGCTACGATGAGAAGAACCGGCGCATGGGCTCCATGAGTCTCTCCGGCATCGGTGAGGCCCTGCGGGACGGCGGCGTGACCTTCGACTTCATCGGTTTTGACACATGCCTTCTGGCCACGCTGGAAAATGCCCTGATGCTGGATGAATTCGGCGACTACATGATCGCCTCGGAAGAGACGGAGCCCGGCGTCGGCTGGTATTACACGAACTGGCTGACGGACCTCGGAAGAAACACCTCCATGCCCACGCTGGAGATCGGGCAGGAGATCGTCGATACCTTCACGGAGGCCTGCGCACGCAAGTGCCCGGGACAGAAGACGACCCTTTCCGTCATCGACCTGGCGGAGCTGACCGCCACGGTGCCCGCGCCCTTTAAAGAGTTCTCAAAGGGAATCTCCCAGATGATCTCGGACAAGGACTACCGCACGGTCTCCACGGCGCGCAACCGCGCGCGGGAGTTCGCGGCGTCCTCGAAGATCGACCAGGTGGACCTCGTCCATTTCGCCCTGAACCTGGGCACGCCCGAGGCGCAGACGCTCGCACAGGCCGTGCGCGGCGCGGTGAAGTACAACCGCACTTCCTCCAACATGACCAACGCCTACGGCCTCTCCATCTTCTTCCCGCTGCGCAGCGTAAAGTACGTGGATTCCATGAGCAAAACGTACAGTGAGATCAAGATGGATACCGAGTACACGAAGGCCATCCGGCAGTTCGCCAGCATGGAGGTCTCCGGACAGGCGGCTTCAGGCGGAACGGGATCTCCCTACGGATCCCTCTTCGGCGATTACGCCGGCGAGTTCAGCGGCCTGTCGGGAAGCAGCAGTTCCGAGCTGATCGGCGAGCTTCTGTATTCCTTCCTGGGCGGCGACATGAGCAGTATTTCCGGCCTGAGCGGCGCTTCCTCCTTCCTGTCCGACAGGGCGCTGTCCGACGAGGAGACGCTGGCGTACGTCCGGGAGAATCATTTTGACGTGAACCAGCTGGCCTGGTATGTGAAGGACGGGAAAGAAGTCATTCATCTGAGCGAGGACCAGTGGGGACTGGTCAGCGACCTGGAACTGAACATGTTCTACGACGACGGCGAGGGCTACGTCGATCTGGGACTGGACAATGTCTTTGATTTTGACGGGGACGGCGACCTGATCGCGGACGCGGGCAAGACCTGGATCTCCATCAACAACCAGCCGGTGGCCTATTACCATGTGGACACGCTGGACGACGGAGATACCTATACGATCACGGGCCGCGTGCCCTGCCTGCTGAACGGCGAGCGCACGAACCTGATCCTGGTCTTCGACAATGACAATCCGAACGGCTATATCGCGGGTGCCAGTGCGGACTACTCGGGGGACGAAGAGGTCCTGACGATCGCCAAAAACATGACGGAACTGGAGCCCGGCGACAAGATCGATTTTCTCTGCGATTTCTACAGTTACGACGGCACCTTCCAGGACAGCTACATGCTGGGCGACCAGATGGAGGTCACGGAAAACATGACGGTCAGCGATACGATCCTGGACGGCGGCAAGACCATCGTCACGTATAAGTTTACGGATATCTACGAGAAGGAATACTGGACGCAGTCTCTGGAGAGATAAGGGAATGCGGGAAATGGCGGCAGACAGATGACCACGAGCGGCAATGCGCCCCGGATGAAGCCCCGGGAGATCACCTGCGCCAGCTGCGGCGCACACTATACGGAAGAGGACCTGCGGTGCCCTTACTGCGGCTCGGTCAACGACCTCGCGGACGAGCGGGAGTACATGGAGGACCTGGACGACGTCCGGGAGAACATGGAGAAGCTCCCGGATGAGATCAGGGCCGGGCACACGAAGGAGGCGCTGCGGGACGTGGCGTCCTCCATGAGGCGGGCGGTGATGGTTTTTGCCGCCATTCTCGCCGTGATCGGCCTGTTCGCGGGAGCGGCGTGGATCCTGGGCGCCGTCCGGGACAGGGGCAGCGAGGAGCGGCGGGAGCAGGAGTACCTGTGGAATCAGGAGAACCTCCCCAGACTGGACGAACTGTACAAAAACGAGGATTACGACGGGCTCCTTGCCCTGGCCGACGAGCTGCAGGACGGCCCTATCTATAACTGGGACCACTACGATCTCCTGGACGCCCTGCTGACCATCCGGCGCGCGACGGGAGAGGACCTCGAGAGCCTCGCACGCGCCGCACAGGAGGGGAAGGATTCGCGTCTTTACCGGGACGCCATGATGTTTCTTCTTTACGATGAGCTCACGGTCAAGTATTTTGACCTTCGCTGCAGAGACGAGAAGGACGTCGCAGTAATCAAAGAGCGCGGGGAGCCTTGCCTGGAGGACCTGGAGACGCGGCTGACACAGGAGCAGACGGAACGGTTCGATCAGGAGATCAGAAAGGCCGGATATGTCTCATTCCAGTATGTCGAGAAGTTTGTAGAGAAGGAATGGGTACCGGAATAGGAGTGCACATATGAAATGTCAGTATTGCGGGGGCGATATCTCCCTGCAGGACCAGATCTGCCCCCACTGCGGAAGAGTGCAGGAAAAAGCGGTCAGATATGAGGAGGAGATGCAGCGCTTTGAGGAGGCTTTTGAGGACACCCGGCAGGAGGTCCTTTCAAGAAGCGTCTCCAACACCCGCGGGATCGCCATTCGCCTCATCGTCATCGTGGCGCTGATCATCGCTTCGATCTGGTGCGCGGCACACGCGGACAGCTGGTCGGTCAGGAACGCGAGAAGGACCAGGGAGGCCAACAGTTCCCGGGAGGCCTTCACGCAGAGGATCGAGGAGTATCTGGATGCGGGGGACTATATGGGCCTGAGCAGCTTCAGCGAATATTACGACCTGATGTCCAACGACCATTACAGGAAATATTACGCCGTATTGTGGGCTGTCTCGGATTATTCGCGCATCTATAAGTCCGTCGCCGCCGTGGTCTACGCGGACCCGGACAAAGCGGCGAAGGACGGACTTTCCTATGAGATCAACCGGATCGCCCAGAGCCTGAAAAACTATTACGAGAACGCCGTACCCGGCAAATACAGCTGGGACGAGCGGATCGATCAGGAGAAGGCCGCGGAGGTGATCGGCCGGCTGGACGGGGACATCAGCGCCCTCATGGCGGCCCACCTCGGGATCTCACAGGAGGAAGCGGATTCTCTGCGCAGTCTGTCCGACGGAACAAGAACACTGATCATAGAGGAGGCCGTCCATGCCAAAATACGTTAGTACCCGGAGTCCGGGCAAAAAGAGACTGCGGACCGGCCGCGGCGCCGGCCCGAAAAAACAGCGTTCCGCCCTGATCATCGTGCTCAACGTCCTGATCGGGGTGCTGACGATCGTTTTTCTGATCGCGGCGGCAGCCTTTATGCAGGCGCAAAGAGGCAGCGACCGGCTTTTGTATTTTGGCGACAAATATATCCTCCGGTCGGCGGAGCGTCACCAATACGCGGAGCTCATCGAGAATTATTACTACGATCACGCCGATTTCCGCCCGGTGGACAAGGATTACGACGAGGCGCTCGGCGTGGCGGAATATGCGGACGCCGCCATGCAGTACGCTATGTATGACTGTGAGAAGGACGCCGGCAGGACGTCGGCCATGCGGGAGAGGATGCTGGAAGCGGAGGGCCTTGTCTCGCTGTATGAGCCCGAACTGGACAGGATCGACGAGATGGCGGGCACACAGGGCGTGACAGGCCGCTAGAAGGCCGCCCGTGTTGTGTTTTTATGAACGATATAATAAAATAAACGTGGTATGCGGACGGGGCGGCAGCGGGCTGTCTCCGGCGCCGCGGAACGTTTTAAGGAGCGAGGTAAGGTATGGAGCTCAATGATCTTTACGGTGCCGGCAGCGATATTATGGACGCCGTCACGGATGCCGTGAACAGGCAGGATTATTCCCACTTATCCGAGGATATAGCAAAGACCGTCAATGACATCCGGATCATCATCCAGAGGGAGAAGCTGGCCGGGGATGTGCGGCGGAGAGGTTACCGTCAGCAGTATGCGCATGCACACCGCAGCGGTGCCGGCCATGCGGCGTACGGACAGCCGCAGGTGCGCAGGCAGAGCTTTTTTACCGGTAAAGTCACGCCCTTTCTCCAGAAAAAGATCAGCAGGACCTCCGGAACGGGCAGGATCGTTCTGGGCATCATAGGGCTGCTCATAGGCGTGCCGACGCTTCTGGGGGGCCTGATCTCGGGGCTTACCGCCCTCGCCATAGGAGACATCCTGGCGGCGCTGATCGTGGGCGGCGGCATAACCGCGCTGTCCCTGTGGGGGATCTTCTCCGGAGACCAGCAGCGGAAGCTCGTAAACCGCTATTATCAGTACGGAAGAGCTGCCGGAGACGCGGAATATATCGAGATCTCCAAGCTGGCCGCGGCGGTCGGAAGAAAGACGGAGGACGTCCGCGAGGACATCAAGAAAATGATGGACAAGGGCCTTCTCCCGGTGGCCTGGCTCGACGACCAGGAGACGACGCTCATCCTGTCCGAAGAGATGTATAATCTGTACCGGCAGTCCCGCTCCCAGATGCAGCAGAGAGAAATGGCGCAGGAGAAAGAGGACGCGCAGGCGGAAGATATCCCCTCGGAGACCAGGAAGATCCTGGAGGAGGGCAATGATTACATCCGCAGGATCCGCAGGTACAACGACGAGATACCCGGCATGGTCATGTCGGATAAGCTGGACCGGCTGGAGAGCACCATGAACCGTATCATGGAGCAGGTCCGCAAAAATCCCGGCTCCGCGCCGGAGCTCCGCAAGCTGATGGGCTACTATCTCCCCACCACCGTAAAGCTCCTGAACGCCTATGTGGAGCTGGACAAGCAGTCGACGGGCGGCGAGAATATCGTCCGCACCAAACAGGAGATCGAAGGCGCGCTGGATACGATCAACGACGCATTTGAAAATCTTCTGGACAGTCTCTTCCAGGATCTGGCGTGGGATATTTCCTCCGACATTTCCGTGATGCAGACGATGCTCAAGCAGGACGGTCTCACGGAGCGGGAGATGCGCGCGGGAAGCGGTGCGCAGACCGCGCCGGCGCAGGAGAAAGCGCCGGAGGATGACTCCGAAAATATATCGCTGGTATTTGGCGAGGGCGGCATGCAGTATCAGAAAAAACCTGAATGACAAGGGGGACGATCATGGCAGATGAGATGAACAAGGATGTGACGCAGACGGCAGAGCAGGATCTTTTTGCGGATCTGGGGAATGCGGTTCCCACACTGGAGTTCGGCACGGAGACGGCCGCGGGCGCGGCGGCGGTGCAGGAGGCTCCCAAGGTCGAGGAGCCGGCGCAGGCCGTGATGGAGGAGGAGAGGATCCTCACCCCGGAGGAGCTCCGTCAGGTGGAGGAGTTCTCCAAGAAGATCGACGTCACCGACACGAAGGCGATCATGAGCTACGGCGTGGGCACGCAGAAGAAAATGTCCGATTTTTCCGAAAAGACGCTGGACAGCGTGCGGACAAAGGACCTGGGCGAAGTAGGGGACATGGTGTCCGGCCTGATCACGGAGCTCAAGAATTTTGACGTGGACGAGGAGGAGAAGGGACTGTTTTCCTTCTTTAAAAAAGGCTCCAACAAAATGAACGAGGTCAAGGCCAAGTACGCGAAGGTGGAGACCAACGTCGAGAAGATCTCCCAGGAACTGGAGAAGCATCAGATGACGCTGCTCAAGGACGTGGAAGTGCTCGACAAGATGTACGAGCTCAACCTCATGTATTTCAAGGAGCTCACCATGTATATCCTGGCGGGCAAGAAGCGCCTGAAGGAGGTCCGCGAGAACGAGCTGGCGCAGGCGCAGAAGAAGGCCGCGGAATCGGGCCTGCCCGAGGACGCGCAGGCGGCCAAGGACCTGGCCGCGCAGTGCGACCGCTTCGAGAAGAAGCTGCATGACCTGCAGCTTACAAGGACCGTCGCGATGCAGACCGGCCCGCAGATCCGGATGATCCAGTCCTCCGATACCGTCATGGCGGAGAAGATCCAGTCCACCATCGTCAATACGATCCCGCTCTGGAAGAGCCAGATGGTCATCGCCATCGGCATCGAGCACGCCAACCAGGCGGCCAAGGCGGAGCAGGAGGTCACCAACATGACCAATGAGCTGCTGCGCAAGAACGCGGACAAGCTCAAGCAGGCCACCATCGAGAGCGCAAAGGCGGCGGAGAGAGGCATCGTCGACATAGAGACGCTCAAGCACACCAACGAGATGCTGATCAGCACCATGGACGAGGTGATCACCATCCAGACCGAAGGAAAACAGAGGCGGGCACAGGCGGAGAGCGAACTTGCCCAGATCGAGGCAGAGCTTCGCAAGAAGCTCCTGGAGGCCTCCAGAACCTGACAGGACTGAAAATTGTTACAAATATAAGGGGGCAGGGGCGGAGCGGACGCACCTGCCCCTCTTTTTGAAAATGCGGGAGCGGCCTGCGGAAATCCCGTGACACACTGTAAATAATCACCAATCACTGTCCTTTTCGAAAGACAGCATGACTTATTTCGACTGTGAAATCCGGTATTTGCTTGGCAAATCAGTACAAGCTGTTAAATTTCATCAAAAAAACGTAGACAAACAGGGAATTATGGTGTAATATATTAATTGCCTTAGCAATAAGTGGTAACAATTTTGTAACAACTACGAAACAAAGAGGACATTGTTATCACAAAATTATTTCATAGTTGATTTAGATCACGGAGGACGGAACATGAAGCGCAAATTAGCATGGATGCTTGCAGCAGCATTAACTGTAAGCGTGGTACCGGCTACTGGAGCGATTGCTGCCGATGCCGGAACAGAAACAGCGGCTGAATCTTCAGTTGAGATTTCCGATGTGGAGATCGTTGAGGAAGAGGCTGTGGAAGAGACACAGGAAGAAGCCGCAGCGGAAGAGACTGCAGTGGAAGAGACCGCAGTAGAGGAATCCGCAGTGGTGATCGAAGAAGAGCAGGCTGAAGTTCCCGCACAGGAAGAAGAGGCCGTCGCGCAGGCTGAGCAGGCAGAGGAATCCGCCGAGGCAGCCGCGGAAGAGCAGACCGAAGCGGTCGTGGAAGAGACAGCGGAAGTTCCTGCAGAGGAAGAGACCGTCGTAGCGGACGCCTCTTCCGCCGTAGAGATCGAAGAAGCCGCTCCCGCACAGGAGCTTAAGGCTGAGACCGAAGCCGAGGCGGAAAAGGCTGTGGCAGCAGCGGACCTCAAGGTTGAGGCCGGCGTCGCAGAGGCGGCAGCTGTGGAGTCCAAGGTCTCCGGTCTCGTCACAGAGGCAAACGGCAAGACCTATTACTATAAGGGCGACGGAACGCTTGCAAAGGGCTGGACCAAGATCAACGGCAAGTGGTTCTTCTTCAACAAGACCGACGGTTCCCGCGTCAAGGGCTTTTTGCAGGACGGCGGCTACTGGTACTATCTCCATCAGAAGAACGGCGTCATGTGCACCGGCCTCAAAGAGATCGGCGGCGACAGATATTATTTTGACAGTCAGGGCCACATGGCAGTGAACAGATGGGTCCGCCACAACGGCAGGATCTACCGCGTCGACGGCTACGGCAAGGTCATCATGGGATGGGTCAAGCTCAGCAAGTCCTGGTATTATCTCAATCCCGCGCTCAAGGGCGCCAAGGCGACCGGCCTGACAAAGATCGGCACCAAGACCTATGTCCTGGATCCTTCCACGGGTGCGATGAAGGTCAACAAGTGGGTGCAGATCGGTTCCAGATGGTATCACGCCGACGCTTACGGCGTCATGGAGACCGGCTGGAAGAAGTTCGGCGGCAAGTGGTATTATCTGAGCAGCAAGGGATATATGGCGACCGGCCTTGCGACCATCGGCGGCAAAACTTACCTTCTGGACGCCAACAGCGGCGCCATGAAAGTTAACGGCTGGCTGCAGATCGGCAAGAAGTGGTATCACTCCGACGGCAGCGGCGTAGTGCAGAAGGGCTGGCAGACATACGACGGCAACTGGTACTATCTTGATCCCGCGGACAAGGGCGCCATGGCCAAGAACAAGTTCGTGCAGAACAGCGACGGCTGGCACTATGTGGACGGTTACGGCATCATGCAGAAGAATACGACCATCAAGCATGAGGGCAAGCTCTATCACATGAACGCCTGGGGCGTCATGGACAAGGGCGGCTGGATCAAGGACAGCAAGGGCTGGTATTACGCTGACAAGTGGGGCGTCCTCAAGACAGGCTGGCTTTCCCTTGGCGGCACATGGTACTACATGAACCCCAGCAACGGACGCATGCACGTAGGCCCGACCTTCGTCGGCGACGTCCTCTGGTATCTTGACGAGTACGGTCGTCTGGTCGTGAACCAGGGCGGCTGGAAGAGAAAAGCAAATTCCGGCGATTACTACTTCGTTTACAATGACGGCCACTGCGCGGTCAATATGGAAGTGGGCGGCTACAAGCTCGATGAGAACGGCCTGTGGCACGGCGATCCGCTTGATACCGAAGCGCAGAAGTACAGCAGTGACACCAATTACCTGATCGTTGCGGACAGACGTCTCCACTGGCTCTCCGTCTACAAGGGATCCAAGGGCAACTGGACCAAGGTAAAGGGCAAATGGAGAATCTCCACAGGTTCCTGGGAGACCCCTACACCTCTCGGCGATCACTACATGGTATTCAAGGACGACTCACCGTACGGCTGGGAGCCTTTCACACAGACAAAGGCTGCATGGTGCAATTACATCAGCGGTGGTTTCTACATCCACTCGATCCTGTACGACAAGAGTTATCCTAACAGCATTAGCCCTGATGATACGCCTATCGAAGACGCCGATCTCGGCTACAATATTTCGCACAGCTGCATTCGTCTTGCGGTCGACAACTGCAAGTGGGTTTACCAGAATGTGCCTGTTGATACTACGGTAGTTGTATTCGAGTCCTCGTACGACTATGAATAAGGCAGAAAGAGCCCCCGGTCACATGACCGGGGGCTCTTTCAACGCAGTCGGAGATTTGTTATAATCACGATAAGACTTTTATACGGGAGGAACATACTGACGTGACTATTCTTGTGACCGGAGGCGCCGGCTTTATCGGCGCGAATTTTGTTTTCTATATGCTGGAGAATCATCCGGAGGACGACATCCTCTGTGTTGACAAACTTACTTACGCAGGGAACCTGTCTACGCTGGAACCGGTGATGGACAATCCCCGCTTTTCGTTTGTAAAGATGGATATCTGCGACAGGGAGGGGATCTACGGACTGTTCGAGGAACGGCACCCCGACGTCGTGGTCAATTTTGCCGCGGAATCCCATGTGGACAGGTCCATCGAGGATCCCGGGATCTTTTTGACCACGAATATCATGGGGACGGCGGTCCTGATGGACGCGTGCCGCAAGTACGGCATACAGCGCTATCACCAGGTATCCACGGACGAGGTGTACGGAGATCTGCCGCTGGACAGGCCGGACCTGTTCTTTACGGAGGAGACCCCGATCCATACCAGCAGCCCCTACAGCACGTCCAAGGCCTCCGCGGACCTTCTGGTGCTCGCCTATCACCGCACCTATGGCCTGCCGGTCACGATCAGCCGCTGTTCCAACAACTACGGCCCCTATCAGTTCCCGGAAAAACTGATCCCGCTCATGATCGCCAACGCGCTGGAAGATAAGCCGCTCCCGGTCTACGGAGAGGGACTCAATGTCAGGGACTGGCTGTACGTAGAGGATCACTGTCGCGCCATCGACCTCGTGCTGCGGGGCGGACACGTCGGGGAGGTCTACAATATCGGCGGCCACAACGAGATGCGCAACATCGATATCGTCAAGCTGATCTGCAGCGAACTGGGAAAGCCGGAGAGCCTGATCACCTTCGTGACGGACCGCAAGGGCCATGACCAGCGTTACGCCATCGATCCCGCCAAAATACACGCGGAGCTCGGCTGGCTTCCCGAGACCATGTTCGCACAGGGGATCCGTCAGACCATCCGCTGGTACCTGGACAACAGGTCCTGGTGGGAGACGATCGTCTCCGGGGAGTACAGGGACTATTACGAGAAGATGTATAAAAACCGCTGACCTCTTGGCCGCATGATGGAGAAAAGAATGAGAAAAGAACGCATTGTCAGTATTCGGGCACTGATGAGAAGGATCCTGGAGAAGTGGAGATGGATGCTTCTGTTCGGGCTTCTCTTTGCAGTGCTGGCTGCAGGATATAAAGCAGTGGGACTGCGCGGCGTCATCGGTGCGTCCGGACAGGCGCAGGAGCCGGAGACGGAAGAGACCGTGGCGGCACAGGACGCGGGAGAGGAGGACGTCGTCTCCTACGGGGAGATGGATCTTCTGAATACTGCTTTTGACGACAGGAATACCTACATCGGAGAATCGCTGCTGTTCCGGATCAATCCCGCAAAGGAAGGAAGGGCTTCCTTCCTGCTGCGCGTACAGGTCCCGGAAGAAGAGGCAGCAGAGGCCGCACAGACGGCGGCAGAGGCGCCGGCACAGGGGCAGGAAACTGCAGCGGATACTGCCGCGCAGGAACAGACCGGCGCGCAGGCCGCGGAGCAGCCGCAGACAGAACAAGAGGCGCAGGAGACGCTGGGCATGTCGGTCTTTGTGCCCAGAAGGGGCAGCAATAAGGACGGCCAGATCCTCTACGTGGGTGCGCAGGACCGGGAGGAGACGCAGCTTCTCAAGTCCTATCTGAGCTACATCGCGGAAGGGATCGACTGGACGGCGCTGGCGGAAGAGTTCCATACAAGGCCCCAGTATGTGCAGGAGCTGGTGGAGATCGAGGAGTACCCCGGGCTCTCCGGCGCGAGGGTCACTGTGATCTGCGAGGACGTGGAAGGGGCACAGAAGATCCTCTCCCATATCAAGGAATCCGCGCAGGCCTATACCGCCTCGCTGACGCGGGAACAGGGCGCGCACGACCTTCTGATCACGGAGGAAAAGGCCGGCGTCGTTGTGGACGCGGACATGAAGGAGTGGCTGGTCAACGAGATCTACTCCCTCAACAATCTCTATACCTATAAGACGACCCTCGAGCGCTCGACGGGCGGAAGCAGCGGCGCAGCTTCCGGTGCGGCAGCAGCCGTGCCCGTGAAGACCATCGTCAAAATACTCGCGAAATTCGGGATCTTCGGCTTTATCCTGGGGATCATCCTTTTTGCGGGCTGCTACGGTGCTTTCCTTCTTCTGGGAGGACGCGTCCTCTCGGGCAAGGAGTTCAATACACAGTTTGATCTCAAGCGGATCGCGGTATTCCCCGTCAAAACCAAAAAGAACCCGATCGACCGCCTGATCGCCGGGATCGGCAGCGGCTATGAGACGAGCCCCGACAGAAAGGTGTGCCTGAATGTGGCTGCGGAGACCATGCGGGCGCTGGTGGGCGGCAGAGGGACGGTCGCGGTGATCAGCGATCTTCCCCAGGAGATGCTCTCAGCCTTCACGACCCGCCTGAACGCGGTGTCCCGCGGATCTTCCGTGCGCTTTGCGCCGGCGGACATAGCGCATTCCCCGGAGGGGATCTCCGCCCTTTGCAGCGCGGATGCTGCGGTGATCGTAGCGCAGTGCGGGCGCTCCCGCTATGAGGAGGCCGGAAGCCTTCTTGAGACGGCAGAGGGAGCCGGAACGGAGATTCTCGGAAGCATTGTGATCTGACGTCTGTACGCGGACGGCCGATCATGTGAAAGGTGGTAAGCTTGCATTTATCAGGAACGGAGGACGGCAGCAGAGTACTGTTTCACGCGCTGTTTGCCCTTCACTGTATTGTCACGATCCTGATCGATTCCATGATCCCGATCACGGGCGGCATGGTCAGGATCGCGCGCCTTCTGATCCTTCTGGGGCTATTCGTCCTGATCTTTCTGCGCAGGGAATTCATGGGGACGCGCTACATCCTTTTGGGCGCGGTCCTGGGGATCGCTTCCGTCGTGACTGTGATCGAGTCGGGCAAGGAGATCCTGCTCATTACAGCGCTTTTTATCCTTGCGGCGAGGGGCGAAGATTTCAGGGACATATGCCGGACGTATCTGCTGTCGGCAGGCGGCACGGTATGCCTGGTGGTCCTGCTGTGCCTTTGCGGCGTCCTGGAGGATTATACCTATCCGCACGGGAGCGCCTACGCTCACGGACTGGGATTTGAATATTATTCCACCCTGCCTTTTCTGCTGTTCATCCTGCAGATCGTCTGGATGTACGTGAAGGCGGACAAAGTGCGGTGGTGGGAACTGGCGGTGTGCACCCTGGCAAATGTCGTTTACTACCGCCTTTTTACCGTGCGCCTGACCTTCCTTCTGGGGGTTCTGGCCATCCTGCTCTACGCGGCGGTCGTCAGGCTCAAGCTTGTTGACCCGGCTTCGCACTGGACCATGTGGATCGCCCGGATGGGCTACAGTGCGCTGCTTGTTTTTGTCGTGTGGCTTTCTGTCGCCTATAACGCCGACAGTCTGTCCTGGCAGGCCTGGAATACCCGGCTGAACAACCGCATCGTCATGCTGCACGAGGCCTTCCTCCGCTATTCGCTGCCTGTCCTGGGCAGGCGGATCGAGATGGTGGGCCAGACCTTCGTGATCAACGGGGGCGCTCTCGCGAGGGACTATTTTTACATTGATTCGGGGATAGGTTTTTCTGTCTTTGCCTTCGGGATCCTGTTCACCCTGCTGATCGTGGCGCTGTACACATATCTGTATACTGCCGCCGGGCGGACCGGGGACGGGATGCTGTATGTATGGGTCAGTGTACTGCTGCTGTTTACATTTATGAATAATATATGGATCGATCTGGCATACAATCCGCTGCTGCTCGCGGTGGTTCCTATGCTGGAAAAAGAGAGGATCTTAAGGAGCACAACTTGAAAGGACCTAGTATTAAGAAAAACCTTGTCCTCAGCACGATGTATCAGGTACTGACGCTGCTCACACCGCTGATCACTGCGCCGTATATATCCCGTGTCCTGGGCGTCGACCAGGTCGGGATCTACAGCTTTACCCTTTCCAACCAGTATTTTTTCTCGCTCCTTGCGGGGCTCGGAACGGCCTCCTACGGCCTGCGGGAGATCGCCAGGAACCGGGACGACGCAAAAATGCGGAGCAAACTGTTCTGGGAGATCGAACTGCTGACGGTCTTTACGACAGCGGTCATGCTGTGCGCGTGGGCCGTGTGGATCTATTTCAACCAGAAGTACAAGATCTTCTACCTGATCCTCTCACTGAACCTGTTCAACACCATGTTTGACATCGCCTGGTTCTACGACGGTCTGGAGATGTTCCAGTACACGGTCTTCAAGAACTCGGCCATCAAGATCGCAGGCGTCATCCTGCTCTTTACCTTTATCAAGTCGAGGGACGATCTGGCGCTGTACATCTTCATCGTCTGCGCGACCACGCTCCTCGGCACGCTGTCCATGTGGGTGACGCTCCCGAAGTTTCTGGTCCCGGTGGACTGGAGAAAGTTTACCTTCCGCAGGCACCTCCACGAGACCTTTATCTATTTTGTCCCCACGGTGGCGACGTCCATCTACACGGTGCTGGACAAGACGCTGATCGGCTTTATCACAAAGGACGCCAGCCAGAACGGCTATTACGAGCAGGCGACCAAGCTGATCAAGATGATGGAGGCGCTCACCTTTACGGCGCTCAACCACGTGCTCGGCTCCAGGATCTCCTGGCTTTTTGCCGAGAACCGGCATGAGGAGATCAAGAGAAGGATCCTCGACTCCATGAACTATATCTTCTTCATGGGCGTCGGGATCTGTTTCGGGATCCTCGGGATCGCCGCCAACTTCGTCCCCGTCTTCTTCGGCCCCGGATACGACGGCGTCATCAGGGTCCTGCAGCTGCTGAGCCCGATCATCGTCATTATCGGCGTCAGCAACTGCCTGGGCAGCCAGTACTACAACCCCGCGGGGCTCCGCGCCGTGAGCGCGCGCTTCATCATTATGGGCTCTGTCACGAACCTGGTGCTCAATCTGCTGCTGATCCCGGTCTTCAAGAGCCAGGGCGCCGTCATCGCTTCCCTGGCGGCGGAGACGCTGATCTCCGTCCTGTACGTGCGGCACAGCAACGGTTACCTGACGCCAGCCCAACTGGTGCAGCTGGGCTGGAAGAAGCTCGTCGCAGGCCTTGTGATGCTGGCAGGGATGGTCTGCGCCGGCCGCTTCGTCCACGGAGAGATCACCGTGATCATCGCACAGTTCTGCGTCGGCGTGATCATATATCTGGCGGTCCTTGCAGTCCTTAAGGACAGCTTTATCCGGTTTGCCCTGGATACAGGGAGCGGAATGATCTATAAGTTCATGCACAGGAAATAGGAGTAAACAGGGTATGACTGAGCTTACGATACAGCTGCCGGAAGGCTTTCTTGCGCCGGAAGTGAGAAACGGATACGAGATCTCCGCCAAAATGAAGCGCATCTGGGCGGTGGAACTGGACCTGATCGCCGTGCTGGACGATGTCTGCCGCAGACACGGACTGACCTACTTTATGGACGGCGGCACGCTCCTGGGCGCCGTGCGGGAGAAGGGCTTCATTCCCTGGGACGACGATATCGACGTCGTCATGAAGCGGGAGGATTACGACAAGCTGCTGCAGATCGGCGCCGAGGAATTCAAGGAGCCCTATTTTCTGCAGTCCGCCTACTCGGACAAGGACTACCTGCGCGGGCACGCGCAGCTGCGCAATTCCAATACCACGGGGATCAGCCCGGTGGAAAAGACGGCGGTGTCCTTCAATCAGGGGATCTTTATCGACATATTCCCGCTGGACTGGTTTTCGAAGAGAGAAGTCCTCAACAAGGCGCGCAACAAGGGGCTGGACGTGGTCCGCAGGATGCTGATCCCGGTCTATTTTCACAAGGAATCCGAGAATCCCCTGCGAAAGGGGATGAAGCGGGCCTATGTCAGGGGAATGAATCTGATCGGCTTCCGCAGGTGGTATAAACTCTATGAGTCCTTCGCGAAGAGACAGGGGAAAAAGGGGAGCGATATGGGCCTTCTGACCTTCTATGAAAAACTGGAGGAGTGCCCCCGCATGCCCGCCTGGGCCTATGCGGATACCGTGGAGCTGCCCTTTGAGTTCATGAAGCTGCCGGCGCCCATCGGCTACGACCGCATCCTGCGCAATTACTACGGGGACGGCTACATGACGCCCGCGCAGGCACCTTCCTGGCACACGGGAATGATCTATGATCCCGATGTCCCTTACACGGAATATCTGCGCAGAATGGAAGAGGGGACCTGGGATGAAGAATCTTGACCAAACCGCCGCACAGGGGAAGGGGAGGATCCTCTATCTGGACGTCCTGAATATCATGTCTGCCGTCGCGGTGATCTTCCTGCATTCCACCGGCAATTTTCACAGCTTCACGATGACCCGCTCCTGGGTCACGAGCTGTTTCGCGCAGTGCGCGCTCTACTGGGCCGTACCGGTTTTTGTCATGTGCACCGGCGCGACCCTGTTCGATTACGGCAAAAAATATGACACGCCCGAATTCTTCCGCAAGAGGGTCTCCAAAGTCGTCATCCCGCTCCTGTTCTGGTCGGTCTTTTTTATCGTCTTTAAGTTCGCGAAGGGGGAACTGGCCGTATCGGGACCGCCTGCCGCTTTCTTTTTGAACGCCTTCTTTTCCAGTCAGGCGGCGCCCATCTACTACTTCCTTTTTACGATCATCGGCGTATACCTTACCCTTCCCGTCCTGACGCCGCTCGCGGCGCCACGTTACAGGAGTACGCTCTGGTATGCCGTGATCGTGATGTTCGTCACGCAGTCCGTGCTGCCCGTGGCCTTTCAGGCTGTCGGCGTCACTTACAACAGCAACCTCTCGATCCTGTTTAACGGCTACCTCATCCATGTCATTCTCGGCTACCTGCTCTCTACGCAGGAGGTGTCTGCGCAGAGGCGGTATATGGTCTATGCGGCGGCCGTCCTGAGCGTTCTGCTGCGCTTTCTGTATACCTGGAAAGCGAGCTTCGCGGCCGGCGAGATCGATTATCTTTTTTCGGGATACGCGCAGTTTCACGCAGTGCTGTCGGCGGCCGCCGTCTTCCTCTTTGTGAAGCAGGTCTTTTCTGATGACCGCTGGTCTGCGCGCTTTCGCAAAAATACCGGGATCCTGGCGGGGTACAGTTTTGGCGTGTTCCTGCTGCACAGGGAGATCCTGGCCATCATCTGCAGGCACACGGATCCGTCAGGGGCAAGCTGGCAGTATCGCCTGTTCGGGGCGCTCGGCACCTATGTCATTACACTTTTCGTGGTGGCGGTGCTGAAGAAGATACCGGGGATCAGAAAACTTGTTCCGTAAGCGTTGGAGAGTCGTATATAACCCCCTTGGGCACGCTCGCCTATGCTCGCTCTGTCCGCGGCCCGATGGCCGCTCAAAGGCCCTGCGTGGGTTATATACGACTCTCCGCTATATAATATACCGGAGGGCAGAAAACTGGTTCCCTGACAACGGAAGAGTAGAGGGAGACGGAAAGGAGACAGTATGGAAAGACTGAAATATGGTATGGTCGGCGGAGGGCTCGGTTCCTATATAGGCGACGTACACAGGCACGCCGCCCAGATGGACGATCTGACAGAGCTTTGCGCCGGCTGCTTTTCCCGCAGCTACGAGACCAGCCTTCGCACGGCTGACGCCTGGGGACTGGATGCTTCCCGTATCTATCGCGACTACAAAGAGATGGCGGACAAAGAGGCGGAGCGCGAAGACGGCATTGATTTTGTCTCGATCACGACGCCCAACGTCAGCCATTATGAGATCGCCCGTTACTTTATGGAGCGGGGGATCCACGTCGTCTGTGACAAGCCGCTGACCCTGACGCTGGAGCAGGCGGTCGAACTGGAGAAGATTGTAGAGGAAAATGACATTTTGTTTGGCGTGACCTACGGGTACACAGGGTACCCCGTGATCCGACAGGCACGGGAAATGATCCGCAGCGGTGCGATCGGCGACATCGTTCATGTCCGGGTGCAGCACCCCGAAGACTGGGTCATCGAGTCCGTCAGCCCGGAGCCGGGGGATGAACTGCCCTGGCGCTTCCATCCCGAGATGGTGGGCGAAGCGCTCTGCACGGGGGATCTGGGCACGCACGCCGAGCAGCTCCTGGTCCAGTTCACCGGCCTTCATATCCACAGGGTCCTGGCCATGCTGGATACGTATCCTTCCTATCTGCCGCTGGAGACCAACACTTCGGTCTTTATGGATCTTGGCGAGGGAAGGACCGGCGTCCTGTGGGCTTCCCAGATCGCCATTGGAAAGATCTGCAGTCCCGCCATCTATGTCATCGGGACCGACGGATCGCTGGAATGGGACCACACGCAGCCGGACGTTCTGCGCTATACGAAAAAAGGCGGCCCCACGCAGCTTCTGGAAGCGGGCAAAGAATACATGTCCCCGCAGAGCAATCGTCTGAATCGCGTCTCGGCGGGGCATCATGAGGGCTTCTATGAGGCCTTCGGAAATATTTACCGCTCCTACGCACAGGTCCTTCTTGCAAAAAAAGAAGGCCGGGAGGCCGATGGGTATACCTTCCCCGACATACATGACGGCGTCGACGGGATGCGGTTTGTGCATGCGTGTGTGGAGTCGCAGAAGAAGGGGAATGTCTGGATCACTTTATAATAGGGGAGAGTCGTATATAACACCCTTGGGCACGCTCGCCTATGCTCGCTCAAAGGTCCTGCGGGTTGTTATATACGACTCTTTGCTGCAGCCTCGCTCTTGGTTCCATTAAATATGAATTGTTTGATTTTTTAGTGGGGCTTTTTTGAAGGTTTTTCCACTCAAAAATGAAATTTCTTGCTTCGGTCGGGACTTTTTTTAAATCCATACCACTCACATTTCAAATTCTTCAATTTGGTCCGGACATTCAGGCTAAATCCACCACTCAACCGAATTGTTCACTTATTTGGTCGGGACAGCTCTTAAAATTTCACCACTCAAGATAGGAAATCTGCCCATATGGTCGGTAAATCCAAGCTTACCGCAGAAAACTGTCCCACTCAAATGAAGGAACCTGCTGCCCAGTCGGGAATGTCCCACTCAAATGGCCGCCCCCATAAGGACTTCCGTACTCCGCCCATCCTATGGGCGTGAAAAGACCCTGCGGTGGCTTTCTCTCTATTCCAGTTTTCCTAAGCAGACCAGTATATACTCCCCCATATCCTCAGTCTGATAGGGCCTCATATTCTTCTCCCGCGCCTTCTGCGTATAATACTCCACTTCCTGCTCCGACAGGTCTTCCAGCACATCCAGATCAAATCCGTAATAAGCAAAGTAGGCATCCATCAGTTTCCCGTCGAACTCACGCTGATACCAGTCGATGGTCGACGTGACGTTGGACTGCACGTAATAGAAGGTGGAATCCTGTCCGGTCAGCTTCCGGCGGATCCGGTAGAAGAGGCGCTCGCGGAGCGAGTCGCCGGACACCGACGTCCGCAGCCACAGATCGTGGCTCATGCTGTGGTCCCCCACGAAGACGACCGGTTTTGCATCGTATTGGGAGACGATGTCACGTCCTATCTGATACACCATGGCCGCTTCGTTTTCCGAGCGCTGGTTGTCGAGCGCCAGCAGCATGTGCGTGTAGGCGGCCTGCCTCCAGCAGAGGAAGAGGAGCAGGACTGATGCAGCCGCATAGACGGCCGCGGGTCTGGTTTCCAGATATTCCATGATCAGGAAGGCCGTAAAGGAGGCAAAGAGCATGAGCGTGATGGCGGTCCTGTACCACATCACCTGCCCCTGGATCAGCATCAGGAAGAAGAGGGAGATGAAGATCAGAAGGGCGATCAATATGGGGAGAGGACTTTTGCCGCGGGCGCACATACAGATGCTGTAGAGGATAAAGAGCAGCGCAAAAAGAACAAAGGACGCGATCGGCAGATAGACCAGCGCCGCCGCTGCGTAGTTGGTCAGGAATTCGCCGATCAAGAGGCGCAGCTGCTCTCCGGTAAGCGGCCACATGATGGTGGTGTCGCCGGTGTGGGTAAAGGTGAGCCCCATTATCTTCATAATGGCATATCCGATGATGACCCGGATGATCATGGCCAGCACCAGAATCAGCGCGTAGTGCAGACCGTCGACGATCCAGGCAAAGTGCCCTCCCGGGGCGCACCGGACGGGGTCGGCGGGATCGGCGGGGTCGGCGGGATCGGCGGGATTTGCGGGGTCGGCGGGATCCGCGGGATCGGCGGGATCCGGAGCGGTCTCATCTTGCACCCGGCGGACACAGTACTTGTAGTAGAGGATCATCATAACCGCTGCTACGTAGCAGGGGGCCAGCGATTCGGCGCTGGAGCACACCAGTGACATGAC
Organism: Lachnospiraceae bacterium; assembly: GCA_017405805.1. GTDB lineage: Bacteria > Bacillota > Clostridia > Lachnospirales > Lachnospiraceae > CAG-791. The sequence goes on along the minus strand of JAFQZU010000038.1, from coordinate 57,176 downwards.
CAGTGAAGGGACCAGTACGCCGGCCGGCGTAAGGCGGTTATGGGTGAGAAGGAAAAGAAGCACCAGGAAGGTGAGGAGGAAGTCGCCCGGTACGATCAGCGTGCCGCCGCAGGTGAACTCCCAGATCTCCTGCAGGATCGGGAAGGTGGCAAAGACACATGCTGCCGCGGCATACGTCGCGGCGTTCCCTTTTCGGCCCCGCAGCGTGTAAAAGATGCAGGCAAGGACGGTGGCTGCCGCCGTCAGAAACAGCAGCGACAGATATTTGTCCAAAAACGGAACAGCGTCTCCGAAAGAGAGGAGACGCTTCCACAGAACGGCGCCCCAGCGCAGTTCCGCCAGCCAGATGGTACTGTTCACATAGAGATCCGTGGCCAGATCGTCCGCGCAGAGGGTCCGGTTGAGCATGGAAAACCCGTATGCGCCGAAGGACAGGAGAAGGAGCGGGATCCAGAAGGCCTTTCTGGAGGCGATCCGTTCATAAAAATCTTTGAGGATTGCAATCATGTTCTAACCTGTTATTGCGGCAGAGGGTCTCAGTCGAGATCCTCGTTCGAAGTGATCTCCACATACAGGAGCTTGTCCTGCGCGACATTGAGCAGATGCTTGCCGTAGGAGGATTTTCCATAGAGCTGGGCGGACTTGAGGAGCGTCTCTTTGTCGATCCACTTCGCGTGGTAGGCGATCTCCTCCGGTGCCGAGATGATCACGCCCTGTCTGGCCTGGATGGTGGAGACAAACTGAGCGGCGTCCATGAGGGAGTCCACCGTACCGGTATCGAGCCATGCGAAGCCGCGGCCAAGGACCTGGACCTTGAGACGGCCCTGCTCCAGGTACATGCGGTTGAGATCGGTGATCTCCAGTTCTCCGCGGTTGGAGGGACGGACCTCTTTGGCGAGTTTTACGACGTCATTGCTGTAGAAATACAGACCGGTCACGGCATAGTTGGACTTGGGGTTGGCGGGCTTTTCCTCCACGGAGAGGACTTTCCCGTCCTTGGAGAATTCCACGACGCCAAACTGCTCGGGCTTATCAACATAGTAGCCAAAGACTGTGGCAAGCCCCTCCTTGGCGTTGTCACCGGCCGCGCGCAGAGCGGGGCGGAAGTAGCCGCCGTAAAAAATATTGTCGCCCAGGATCAGCGCGCAGGGGTCGTCGCCGATGAAGTCCTCACCGATGAGAAATGCCTGCGCAAGTCCCGCGGGGACTTCCTGCACCGCATAGGAGAGGCGGATGCCGAAGCTGGAGCCGTCGCCGAGAAGGTCGCGGAAGCGGCCGGTGTCCTCCGGAGTGGAGATGATCAGGATGTCCTGGATCCCCGCCAGCATGAGCGTGGAAAGCGGATAGTAGATCATCGGCTTGTCGTACACGGGCAGAAGCTGCTTGGACGTGACGCGGGTCAGCGGATACAGTCGGGTGCCGGAACCGCCGGCGAGAATGATACCTTTCATAAATACGAATACTCCTTCTGATGGTGTGACGGTTTTACAGCCGGGAGATGATCACGCCGGCGATGATAATGGCGACGCCCAGGACCCTTCTGCGGGAAACCTTCTCCCCAAGGATGATGATCCCCAGTACAAAGACCCAGATAAAGCTGGTCGCGGTGATGCAGGGCATGACGGAGATCGGCACATGGATCAGCGCGATCTGGTTGATCACCAGCGTCATGAACAGCATCCCGTAGGAAAGAAAAACGCGGATATTCAGAAATTTCTGCAGAAATCCCTTTTTTCCGGCTTCGGTGATATTTGCCTGCCGCTTCAGCAGGATCTGGCTCAGGGCGGTGACAAAAGCACCGAGAATGGCCGCGGCGTAGCATACCTGCGGCGTCAGAAAATCAGTGTTCATCGCTTATACTCACCACCATTCCCAAAGTGATCACGGCGATCCCGAGGATCTGTTTCCAGGTGATCGTCTCGTGAAAGATCACGTGTGCCCATAAAAAGACCAGTATGTAGCTGAGGCCCCGGCGAAGGTAGGCGGTGGTCAGCGGGATCTTTTCCAGGATGAGCTGCCAGCATACGGCGTAAAAGCCCAGGATCAGCACGGCGATGCAGAACCACATGATGTAGCCCGGCGACATAAAGGGGTACTGTCCGCCCAGCTTCAGGCACGGAGAAGTAAGACTTTCCATGAACACCGCGACCAGGGCGAGCAGGATGATATTTCTTCGTTTGCTTAAAAAACGGTCGATCACGATTACGCCTCTTCAATCTTTTCGCTGCCGAAGTCCCGCCCGGCGTTTTCGGGCTCGCCGAGCGCGCCCGGCTGCACTTTGCTGACGATGACGCGGAGTTTGCCGTTGGGATCGCTGGGAAGTTCGTCATACCACTCGTAGGTGATATGGAAGTGGGGATCCTTGAACATGGCCACCAGCTTGGCATCCAGGTCCTTGACGATCTCGTCCTGGCGCTCAGCGGGAACGTCGGGATTGCGGACCATCATCATGGTCAGGTTGTCGTAGTCCTCCTGGACGATCCGGTACTGGACGATCTCGGGGATATAGTTCACGATGCCGGAGATATTGCCCCACTCCGTCACGCTCCCGTCGCGGTGGTGGATGACGTCGTTCATGCGGCCCTGTATGCCGCGCACGAAGCGGAGGCCCTTTTTGAAGTAGGTGTCCATCCTGTCGAAGGAAGTGTAGTTGATCAGGGGCATCTCGGTCTTGTAGAGGGGCGTGATGACAGCCATGCCCTTCATGGCGGGGCCCTTGAGGTCATCGTCGTAGATGTTGACCACGAAGAGGTCGCTGTTTACCTGATAGTATTTTTTGCCGGGGATCCGGGTCACGCAGGAACCGGTCTCGCCCATGCCGTAGGCGTCCACCAGGCCGGGACCGAACACGTCTGTCAGGAGCTGTCTGGAAGGGTTGTCCAGCATCTCGCCAAAAGGCGTATAGAAGCTCGGCTTCCACAGATAGACACCGGTCTCCTTGACGTAAAGCGCAATGCGCATGAGAAGGTTCTTGTGGTTGTAGAGATAATCGGGCTTGTAAGCGTTGATCTCGTCCACGAGCGTCTGCGTGTCCACGCGCTGCTTGATCGTGTCGGACATGTAGCGGCGGCGCAGGATGCCCAGCTTCTGGATGGGGGAATCGCTCTCCTTGACCGGGCCGTGCAGGGAATTGGGGCGGCTCATTGTTTTGCCGCGAAAAGGATCGAAGCCTGCCATTCTCATGACGCGCAGCCAGTTGGCCGTGGACCAGGCGCTCTCTTTGGGAGAGACCAGGCAGCGGAGCGGCCTTCCTGTGGAGCCGGAAGTGGGAGATACGTGCCAGTGCTTGAATTTGTCCGGATCCGCCTCGGCTTCGCCGTCCATCCACTCGCGCAGCTCGTCCTTGGTGAGCAGGGGGAACTTGTAGAGGTCCTCCGCGCAGTGATAGTCGTCGGGCGTGGTGCCGGTCCGCTCGAAGCGCTCCCTGTAGAAGGGAATCTCATAGGCGGCCGTCATCAGCTCGTGGATGCGCTTATCCTGCATCTCGCGGTATTTCTTGTAGTTTCCGCTGTTGACGGGCTCACGGATGAGACTGAAGTAAGCCTTGAGCGTGTTGGGATGTTCCAACTTGTGATCCAGTTCATAATTTGCCATTTTCGTAAAACTCCCTTTTAGTTAAAAAAATAAAGAATAAACAAAGTTGAGCGCTCATTCCCAGATGAGAGACGCAGTGCCGTCAGGCGTCTTTACGTCTGCCTGCAGGACGGAGCGGATATGCGCCATCCTCTCGTTCAGGGTATCCCGGTCCGGTGCGGAGACGATCAGGGCGATCCGGGAGGTCTTGTCCGTGTGGCCCTCCTCGTTGCGGATGCCGGCGCGCAGTTTTTCCAGCTGGTTGCGATGGACGTAGGGAAGCGACTGCACCTCTTCCACGCCGCTGACGCGGACGACTTCGCCCACCGGGATATAGAAGGCCATATAGCCGCAGACACACTGCTGCGGGAGGATCTTTGGAAGGCCTTTCTGCCGGCCCGTGGCGATGTCCAGAAGGAACTGCTCCGTCTGCAGTCCCGTGGACAGCGAGATCAGGTCGGAGGAGATGAACACGCCGCCGCCTCTCGCCGCGGTCTCGATCAGATAGATCTCGCCGCCGTCCATAATAAATTCGCTGTGGGTGATGCCCTGGCGAAGTCCGAAGCCGGTACAGATCCGGGTGTTGAGGTCCAGCACACGCTGCGCAAGCGCCTCGTCCGCCGTGGTCGGGAAGATCCGGCTCTTGGCCGCGAAGGCGTCGGGAAGGTCAAAATAGAGCGTATCCCCGATGCAGAGATTGCGGAATTCATAGTCCACCGCGAGGCCCTCGACGACGAACTCCCGTCCGGTCGCAAAGCGCTCCACGATCACGGCGCCGTTTGAGGACCACCGTGAAGCCTCCGCGTACTTGTCCCGAAGCTCCGCAGCGCTTCGGCAGACCTGCACGCCGCGGCTCCCCTGTGTATCCAGGGGCTTGATGATGACGTCTCCGCCGATCTCCCCGTAGAAGGAGAGCGCCTCTTCCGGGCTGAAGACGGTCCTATTGGGCAGAAGCGGAATTCCAAGTTCAGCCATTTTCTGCCGCATGAGACTTTTGTCGGTAAACAGGCAGCCGGTCTCATAGCCTATGCCCGGCAGCCCCAGCTGCTCGGCCACATAGGCGACGGAGCGCACGGCGATATCGGTCTGGTCGGTGGTGACGCCGCAGATATCCATCGTGCGCGCATATGCCAGAATAGCCTCCCTGTCCCGCACGTCCGTGATGAATTTCCCGCTGATATAAGGGAGAAAAGCATCGGAAATGACGGGGGCGGCCAGAAGAACTTCATACTGCTCTGACGCCTTTTGCACCAGCGGAAGCTGGAAATCGCCGGCGCCGATGATCAGGATCCTATTCATTCGGCCCCTCCTTCCTGCCGCCGCGGTAGATCTGTCTGACTACGAACTGCGGGGAATTGTTGAGGGAGATGTAGATCCGTCCCACGTACTCCCCGATGAGGCCGAGCATGAACATGACCATGCCGCCGATGAACAGGAGCATGGACATCAGGGAACTGTAGCCGATCGCCACGTTGGGGTTGATGAGCTTGTGGATCACCGTGTAGAGGATCATGATCGCGCCAAAAAACGAGAAGGCGATCCCGAAGGTCGTCGCGATGCGGAGGGGCTTCACCGAGAAGGCGGTAAAGCTGTTCATCCACAGGGCGAAGGACTTGGCAAAGCTGTAATGTCCCACGCCGATCTTGCGCTCCCGCTCCTCCATCTCCACATTGACGACGTTGCGGGTAGCCCGCAGCATGAGGCCGGAGAGATAGGGATAGGGGTTGGTGTACTTGATCACTTCGTCCTTCACAAAGCGCTTCATGACGGAGAAGTTGGAGAATTTCAGGTTCTTATCCTTGCCCAGAAGCCAGGTGGCCACCGTGTCGTTGACGGCGGAGCCGAAATTTTTGAAGCGGGACTGGGTCTTTTTGGGATATTTTGCGATCGCCACGTCCGCGTCGCCGTGGATCAGCGGATCCATGAGGTCCCAGAGCCTGTCGGCTGGGCACTGCTGGTCGTCGTCGATAAAGACGATGTAGTCGCCCGAGGCGTAGTGGCAGCCGCACAGGAGGGCGTTGTGCCGGCCTCCGTTCCGGGCCAGGTCGATGACGGTGACCTTCGGGTCCTTTTCGGCTTCCCGCCGCAGGATGGACAGCACATTGTCAGGGGAGCAGTCGTTGACTGCGATGATCTCATAATCAAAACCGGCGCCCTGCGCCACGACCTGCCGGATCTCGTCCATCACCAGGGAGACGGAGCCTTCGCTGGCGTAGCAGGGGATAATAAAGCTGATCAGGGAGCCGGCACTTCTGGCCGTATCGGCTTGCATTTTCAAAACGGTGGTTCTACCTTCCTTTCCTAAGCGTGCCGTGCGCGCCGCTCAGTCAAAAAATGACCGCACGGTGCGGATGACGTGCTCTCTGTCTGTGCGCCGAAGGCCGTAGTACATGGGGAGCCTTACAAGGCGCTCGCTCTCCCTCGTCGTGTAGACGTCTTCCCCGTGGAATCTGCCGAAGCGGCGTCCGGCGGGAGAGGAGTGGAGGGGAATGTAATGGAAGACGCTGCTCACCCCGCGTTCCTTGAGGTGTTTGATAAAGCGCGTCCTCTCTTCGAGATCGTGAAGCTTGACGTAGTACATATGCGCGTTGTGCGTGCACTCGTCGGGGATGAAGGGAAGCTCGAGCCGGCCGGCCTCCTGGAGGGGGAGAAACGCCTCGTGGTAGGCGTTCCAGGTGGCGAGGCGGTCCTCGTTGACCGCGTCCGCCTCAAGGAGCTGCGCCCAGAGGTAGGCGGCGTTCATGTCGCTGGGAAGATAGCTGCTGCCGTAGTTGACCCAGGTGTATTTGTCGACCTGGCCGCGGAAGAATTTCGCGCGGTTGGTGCCCTTCTCGCGCAGGATCTCCGCCGGCTCGATGTCGGCGTCGTCCTGGAGGATCAGCGCGCCTCCCTCGCCCATGGAATAGTTCTTGGTCTCGTGGAAGGAGTAGCAGCCGTAATCGCCGATCGTGCCCAGGGCGCGCCCCTTGTAAAAGGCCATGACGCCCTGCGCGGCGTCCTCGATGACCTTGAGGGAGTGCCTGCGCGCGATGTCGAGGATGGTGTCCATCTCACAGGCCACGCCGGCGTAATGGACCACCATGATGGCGCGGGTGCGGTCCGTGATGGCGTCCTCGATCAGCTTCTCGTCGATATTCATGGTGTCCGGACGCACATCGACGAAGACAGGCGTGGCGCCTGTCAGAACGATCGCGTTGGCGGTGCTGGAGAAGGTGAAACTGGGCAGAATCACCTCGTCGCCCTTTTCCAGGCCGCACAAAAGCGCTGCCATCTCCAGCGCGGTCGTGCCGCTGGTCGTCAAAAGGGCGCGCTTTGCCTTAAAACGCTCCTGCATCCACTCGGAGCACATCTTCGTGAAATGACCGTCGCCGCAGATCTTGTGAGCGTCTACGGCCTGCTGGACATAGGTGAGCTCGGAGCCGGTAAAGGGCGGTATATTAAAAGGAATCTGAAAATTGGACATAGAATAAAATACTCCTTGGTCAGCCATAGCATATCATTTTCATTATACTACCGACAGAGAATATTTGTAAATGACTGCTGATCGGGGAAGCCGGTCCCCCTGCCGGGGGAGATTACCTACCGATGGCCTCAAAATAGGCGTCGATCCCGTTGGCGGTGCCGAGGGTCATCTTTGCCTGGTAGGAGGCCGTCTGCATCTTCCTGTCCTCGCCGGGGTTGGACATATAGCCGAATTCGATCAGGGTCGTGGGGACCTTGCTCCAGTTGTTGCCGGTCATGGTATCCGTCTCCCAGATCTCCTCCCATACGCAGCCGGTGGCCCGCACGTAGCAGTTCAGGAGTTTCTCGGACAGGAGCCGGGAGCGCTGGTACATCTGCGGCACAAAGGGATTGTCGGGCGTGATGCAGATGGTCATGGCGCCCGTCGCGGAGTGATCCCGTTTATTGTTGGCGTGGAGCCGTACGAAGATGTCGGCGCCGTTGCTGTTGGCGACCTCGGCGCGCTCGATGCAGTCGTGGGGGGCGCTGCTGTCGGATCTGGTCAAAAAGACCGTATAACCGCGGGATTCCAGTTCTTTCTTTATTTTAAAGGCCATGGTCAGATTGAGCTCATACTCGTAGACGCCTGTCTCGACGCCCCTGGTCCCGGGGGAGTCCGCATCCTTCCTCTCGGAGGAGCCGGGGCCGAGCGGGACGGTCCCCTCGGCGGTCACGCCCGAGTGGCCGGGATCGAGAACTACCGTCTTGCCGGTGCCCCGCATAAAGACGCCGTCGGCGCGGAACCGGAAGACCTTTCCGTCGATCGTTTTCTTTCCCGTGTACATGGCGCCCGACTTGCCAAAATAGTACAGGCAGTCGGCGATCTTTCGCCAGCCGGTCTGCACGACGCCCCACTCGTCGCTGTGGTAGCGGTGTCCGTTGGTGTTCATCCAGGCGTTTGTCCTCATGGCGTAATCCGCGCCGAAAAGGTACCCCTTCCCGTCGATCCGGCACAGGCCCTTGGCGGCGGCGCCGTTCCAGGCGGGGCGGAAGTAGTACCATTTCCCGGAGATCTTCTGCCAGCCGGTCTGCACGACGCCCCATTCGTCGCTGTGGTAGCGCTGGTTGTTGGTGTTCATCCAGGCGTTGACCTTCATGGCGCAGTCCGCCCCGAAAAGGTATCCCTTCCCGCCGATGACCCGCAGTCCTTTGGCCGCGGCGCCCTTCTGCTTCGGGTCCAGATAGTACCACTTGCCGGCGTCCTTGAGCCAGCCGGTCTGCTTCCTGCCGCTCTTGAAGTAGTACCACTTTCCGCCGCTCAGCCTCCACCCGGAGGCGGTTGCGGCCTGTGCGGCAGCCGGCGCGGCCGACGGCAGCGCGGAAGGAACGGCAAAGGCAAGGAGCAGCGCAAAAACAAGCGCCGCCGGGATCAGGCGCAGAGCGGTCCGTGCGGTTTGACTATCTCTTGAAGGCATGGTATTCTCCTCATTAAACTGAAAATGCGGCGCGGGGCGCCGCGGCGTAAGGGTAACGATTTACTATATTATATTGTTCAGTATATAGCAATGGCGGCGTCACCGCAACGAAAAACAAACACACGTTCCTGATTTTTGCGGTATTGCGGCCTGATTTTTTTTTAAATTTTCGAATTCGAGGTGAATATCGGTGATAAAATGGAGGAATGAGGTATGCGGATTTGCATCGATGGGTTATAATAGCATAGTAATGTAGCCTATTATGATAGAGGTAGTTTGCTCTGGAGATTGATAAGATGAAAGCGTTTGTCACAGGTGTCTGCGGTCAGCTGGGACATGATATAATGAATGAACTGGCCGGGAGAGGCCTGGAGGCGGTCGGCTCGGACCTGCGGGAGGACCCCGCTTTCCCGGACGATGCACCCGTAAGCCGCATGCCCTATGTGAGGATGGATATCACGGACAGGGAGCAGGTGCTCCGGACGATCGGTGAGATCCGGCCGGACGTCATCTTTCACTGCGCCGCCTGGACGGCGGTGGACGCGGCCGAGGAGCCGGAGAATATAGATAAGGTCCGCAGGATCAACCGCGACGGGACGCGCAATATGGCAGAGGCAGCGGCCCTTGCGGACGCGAAGATGATCTATATCAGCACGGATTACGTTTTTGACGGACAGGGCACGGAGCCCTGGGATCCGGACAGCAGGGCTTACAGCCCGCTCAACGTCTACGGGCAGACAAAGCTCGAGGGGGAGCTGGCGGCGGCAGAGCTGGCAAAGAAGCTCTTCATCGTCCGCATCGCCTGGGTCTTCGGGCAGAACGGCAATAACTTCGTCCGCACCATGTGCAGGCTGGGAAAGACGCACGACACACTGCGGGTGGTCAATGACCAGATCGGGACGCCGACCTATACGTACGATCTGGCGCGGCTTCTGGCGGACATGGCCGGAACGGACCGCTACGGTTACTACCACGCGACCAATGAGGGCGGATATATCTCCTGGTATGATTTTGCCGTGGAGATCTTCCGGCAGGCGGGGATGGACGTGAAGGTCATCCCGGTCACGACGAGAGAATACGGGCTGTCAAAGGCGGCGAGGCCTTTCAACAGCCGTCTGGATAAAAGCAAGTTGACGAAAAACGGATTTACACCTCTTCCGGACTGGCGGGACGCACTGGCAAGGTATCTGCGGCAGACGGAGGAGTCAGGGAGCGATTGAAGTGGGACAGATCTCAGTTACAAGGACGCCCATCGAGGGGCTGTGCATCATAGAGCCTTCCGTACACAGGGACAAGCGGGGATATTTTGCCGAGACATACAACCAGAGGGATCTGCAGGAGGCCGGCATCGACGCCGTCTTCGTGCAGGACAACGAGAGCATGTCCGTAAAGGGTGTCCTCAGGGGCCTTCATTTCCAGAAGAATTTTCCGCAGGCCAAGATCGTGCGGGTCATAGACGGAAGGGTCTATGACGTGGCGGTCGACTTAAGGCCCGGCAGCGCCACTTACGGCCGCTGGCACGGCGTGGAGCTGACAAGGGAGAACGCCCGTCAGTTCTTCATTCCGGCGGGGTTTGCCCACGGGTTCCTGGTCCTGAGCGACGTGGCCAGGTTCTGCTACAAGGTGACGGACTTCTGGCATCCCGGGGACGAGGAGGGACTTGCCTGGAACGACCCGAAGATCGGCATCGAGTGGCCGGGGATCTCCGGCACCTACCGCGGAACGCCCGAGGCGGGAGACTACCATCTGGATGACGGAACACCGCTGATCCTGAGCGACAAGGATCAGAGATGGCCCAATATGGAGTGAGCAGGCTCCGGACTAAGCAGCAGTGAGGAACGGCATATGGACGAAACCTTGATGAGGGTGAACGGGAAAGAGGTTCACAGATTATCTGATCACAAGGATCATCCTGGATATCAGACGGAAAAGAAACAGGTCTTTATTATCGGCAGCAAGGGTATCCCTGCTGCCTATGGCGGTTTTGAGACCTTTGTGGAAAAGCTTACGGCTTACAGGATCAGCGACAGGATCCGCTATCACGTCGCGGCCATGGGCGCCGAGAATTTCCGCTACGAATACAACGGCGCCAAGTGCTTCAGCATCAAGGCGCACAACATCGGCTCCGCGCGCGCGGTGCTGTATGATCTCGAAGCCCTGAAGTACTGCATCGAATACTGCAGGAAGAGACCTTCCATCAAGAACCCGATCTTCTATGTCCTGGCGTGCCGGATCGGACCTTTCATCGAGCGCTACAAGAAGGAGATCCACGAGCTGGGCGGCGTTCTGCTCCTCAATCCCGACGGACACGAGTGGAGAAGGGCCAAGTGGAGCGCACCGGTGCGGGCCTACTGGAAAGAGTCCGAGAAAATGATGGTCCGCAGCGCGGACCTCGTGATCTGCGACAGCCGCAACATCCGCAAGTACATCCGGAAAGAATACAGGCAGTACGCACCGAAGACCCGTTTTATCGCGTACGGGACGGACACCGTTCCCTCGAAGCTGGCTGACGACGCCCCTGAGTTCACCGGGTGGCTGCGCGACAAGGGTCTTGAGAAAAACGAATATTATCTGGTGGTCGGACGCTTCGTTCCCGAGAACAATTACGAGGTGATGATCCGGGAGTTCATGAAGTCCTCCACCCGCAAGAAATTTGCCATTATCACCACGGCGGACGACCGCTTCCTGGCCCGCCTGGAGAAGCGGCTCCATTTCAAAAAGGATGACCGCATCCGTTTTGTCGGGACCGTTTATGACCAGGAACTGCTCCGCAAGATCCGGGAGAACGCTTACGGATACCTGCACGGGCACGAGGTGGGCGGCACCAATCCCAGTCTCCTCGAGGGCCTGGGCAGCACCAAGCTCAATCTTCTTCTGAATGTGGGCTTCAACAGGGAAGTGGCTGAGGACGCCGCGCTGTACTGGACGAAGGAGCCCGGGGACCTCGCGAGGCTGATCGAGCGGGCCGACGGATTTACGCAGGAACAGATCGAGGAGTACGGCCGGATGGCCAAGGCCCGCATGGCCGGTGCCTACAGCTGGGAAAAGATCGTAAAGGCTTACGAGAAGCTCTTTTTGGAGTTGCCGTGATGAAATATACGAAAGACGACATTATCGTCCTGGAGGGAGAGGACCTGCGGCGGTACCAGGAGGAGGTCCTGAAGATCGCCAAGGATGTGGTCAAAGTCCTGGACGAGGAGGGGATCGCGTATTCCCTGAGCGGAGGCAGCGTTCTGGGCGCCGTCCGCCACAAGGGCTTCATTCCCTGGGACGACGATATCGACCTGAATATGCCCCGGAAGGATTACGACAGGATGTGCGCGATCTTTGACGAGAAGCTCGGGGACAGGTATTATCTGCAGACGCCGGACAAATATCCGGAGCTCGGACTCATGGTCACGCAGATCCGCAAGAAGGGGACCGTGGCGCGCCGCAAGTACGACTGGAATGTGGAAGAGTGCGGGATCTCCATCGATCTCTACATTATGGAAAACACCTTCGACAACCCGTTTCTGCGGGCTTTGCAGGCAGGCATGAGCATGGGCCTGTCCTACGCGGTATCCGCGGTCAGGGCGGTGCGCAACAGCGATCTGCCGCAGGAGCTGCAGGAGCTGGAGGCGAGGGAGATCAACTACGCCCGCAGCAAACAGGCGCTGGGCCGTCTTCTGGGGCGGATCCCCCTGAAAAAGTGGATCGCCTGGACCCAGTACTGGAACGCCCTCTGCAAGGACGAGCACTCCTCGCTGGTGGCCATCCCCACGGGGAGAAAGCATTTTGTCGGAGAGCTTTACCGGCGCAGCGACATGTGTGAGTTTAAGGACGCGCCCTTCGAGGACACGACCTTCAAGATCCCGGTCAGGGCGAGAGGGTTTCTATCGAAATTCTACGGTAATTATATGGAGGTGCCGCCGCCGGAGAAGAGAGAGCGGCACGTCTTTTTGGAACTGAAATACAAATAAGGAGCACAGCAGCAGGTTATGATCGTCGCATTACTCACCGCAGCCGGAACCGGGTCCCGCATGGGGCAGGATATCCCGAAGCAATTCATGCACGTAGACAACAAGCCCATCATCATTCACACGATGGAGGCTTTTCAGAACCATCCCGCGGTGGACGCCATCAACGTGGTGACGCTCCCCTCCTGGGTGGACGTACTTAAAGCTTACGCCAAGCAGTTCAATATCAGCAAACTCCGCTGGGTGGTCCCCGGCGGCGCGACGGGCCAGGAATCCATCTGCAACGGCCTGCAGGCCATGCGGGAGGACCTCTCGGACGACGACATCGTCATGGTGCACGACGGCAATCGTGCCCTGGTCAGCGGGGAGATCATCTCCAACAGCCTGGCGGTCTTCAAGCAGCACGGCAGCGCCGTGGCGGCCATCCCCTGCGTGGAAGCGGTCTTCCGCAGCACGGACGACGGGATGTCCTCGAACGTATCCATCCCCCGCGAGCAGCTCTTCCGCACCCAGACGCCCCACACCTACACCTACGGGAAGCTCATGTGGGCGCATAAGATGGCCGCGGAGAAGGGCATCACCAACACGGCGGCGTCCTGCACGCTGATGCAGCAGCTGGGAGAGATGATCTATTTCTCCAAGGGCTCGGAGGAAAACCTCAAGATCACCACGGTGGACGACCTGATGATCTTCAAGGCGCTCCTGCACACCAAAAAGGATGACTGGCTCAAGTCGTAAGGGATCCATCGGATCGTCATAATCGTAATCGGAGATCAAGTCTGCCGATCGCCGGCGAACCGGAGCGGTTTCGCCGGTGCCGGCAGGCTTTCGCATGTTCCCGGAAAACTGACAAAGAGAGGACTGTTTATGATAAAGGAAAGGTCGGCGCTGATCATGATGGCCGTCTACAACGGGGAACATTACCTGCGGCAGCAGCTGGACAGCATTCTCGCACAGACCATGGAGGACTGGGAGCTGGTGGTCCAGGACGACGGATCCACGGACGGAACAAAGGCCATCCTGCAGGAGTACTGCGGGCGGGATCAGAGGATCTCCTACCGGGAAAATCCCACCGGCTGCCACGGCGCCTACTGCAATTTTCACGCACTGGCCGCTTACTGCAGGGAAAAGGGCCCCTACCGCTGGTATCTTTTTGCGGACCAGGACGACGAGTGGCTGCCCGACAAGCTGGAAGTGATGACGGGTCTCCTGTCCGGAACGAAAAAACCGGCCCTCGCCTTTGCGGACATGGATGTCATTGACGGAGAAGGAAACCGGATCTTTGACAGCGTGGGAGACGCCATGGGCTGCCGCTATGTCAACAAGGCGTCCCTTTTCTTCTCGCACATCGTATTCGGCTGCAACACGATCATGAACGACGCGCTGTTCAGGGCGGTCCCGGCGCCGGATGTGCACAAAGAGGAGACGAAGATCCTCTCCCACGACAACTATTACGCCAAGTTCGCGGCGGTGCTGGGGGACGTGATCTACAGCAGACAGGTCACCATGCACTACCGAAGACACGGCGAAAACGTGACCGCCGGCCAGAAGTATTCCTACGGTCCGGCCAGGGTGCTGGAAAGAATGCGGGACCTGCAGAAGCTGGCGAAGGACCACGCGCTGACCTATTCGCAGTCCCTCATCGTCATTTCCAGGCTGCGGGACATGGGCTATGACAGCGCGCGCCTTCGGAATATCCGCAGGGCGATCCTGGAGGGCGGCCCCTTTGCCTTGGCCGTCGTGAGAAAGTACAGGGTGGATTGGGGAAAGCCCGTAAAGACCGTCAGCCGGTGCTTGATCCTCTCGCTCGGCATGTATAAAAAGTATCTGACCGGCAGTGTTTGAACGGAGTGAAAATATGAAAAAAGTAATGGTAGTATTCGGCACGCGGCCGGAGGCCATCAAGATGTGCCCCGTGGTCGGGGAGCTCAAAAGAAATCCGAATCTGGAGACGGTCGTCTGTGTCTCGGGACAGCACCGGGAGATGCTGGACCAGGTGCTGCACGCCTTCGGGGTCGTTCCGGACTATGATCTGGCCATCATGAAGGACAGGCAGACGCTTTTTGACGTGACGACGTCCATCCTGGAGAAGATCAGGGAAGTCCTGGAGAAGGAGAAACCCGACGTCGTGCTGGTGCACGGGGATACTTCCACCACCTTCGTCACGGCCCTGGCCTGCTTCTATCTGCAGATCCCCGTGGGTCACGTCGAGGCGGGGCTGCGCACCTACAATATCTACTCCCCCTATCCCGAGGAGTTCAACCGCCAGGCGGTGGGCATCCTTGCGCGCTACAATTTCGCTCCCACGGAGGTGTCGCGGGACAATCTGGTCCGTGAGGGAAAGGATCCCGCCCACATCTATGTGACGGGGAATACCGCCATCGACGCCCTGAAGACCACGGTGCGCGAATCCTACAGCCATCCGGAGCTGGAGTGGGCAAAAGGCAGCCGCCTGATCCTGCTCACGGCACACCGCCGGGAGAATCTGGGAGAGCCCATGCACAGGATGTTCCGCGCCATCCGCCGGATCGTGGACGAGTACGGCGATCTGAAGGTCATCTATCCCATCCACATGAATCCTCTGGTGCGGCAGGCGGCCGCCGACGTTTTTGCCGGGGACGACCGGTTCCACATCATAGAGCCCCTGGAGGTCGTGGATTTCCACAACTTCATGTCCAGGAGCCACCTGATCCTGACCGACAGCGGCGGGATCCAGGAGGAGGCGCCCAGCCTCGGGAAGCCGGTCCTGGTCATGCGGGACACCACCGAGAGACCGGAGGGCATCAAGGCGGGAACGCTGCGCCTCGTGGGAACGGAGGAGGAGACCATCTACCGCAACTTCAAGGAGCTTCTGGACGACGAAGAGGCTTACCGCAGGATGGCGCAGGCCAGCAATCCCTACGGGGACGGGCACGCCAGCGAGCGGATCGTGAGAATACTCGAAGAGACCCTGTGAAGGTCGCTTTTTACGATGGGAGAATCCTATGAAAAAAATGGTCTATCAGATGAACGTGGAGTGGAACTGGATCAAGCAGCGCCCCCACTTCATCGCAGAGGAGCTGTCGAAGCGGTTCGACACCACGATCGTCTACCAGTACCGCTACAACCGGAAAGGGCTGCAGCAGCGGGAGACCAGGGGGGAGAAGCTCCTTCCGGTGAAGGTGATCCCGCTGATCGGGCGCTCCAGAAAGCTGCATCAGGTCAACGAGGCCTGGGTGCGGTCCCGCTTCGCTAAGATCATAGGGAAAGAGGATCCGGACTATGTCTTTATCACCCGGCCCGAGATGGTCGGCACCGTGTCAAAATTCAAAGGCCGCGTGATCTACGACTGCATGGACGACTACTATGCTTTCAGCGGGGAAGAATGGCTGCGGCGCCGGACGCTGCGGGATGAGGGCGCGCTCGTAAAAAGAGCGGACCTGATTTTCGCCAGCAGTGCAAAGCTCAGGGAGTCCCTGATCGCCCGCTACGGGAAAAACACGGCGGAGCGGATCCATGTGGTCCGGAACGGATTCGGCGGGGAGATCCTGCCGCCCCGGGAGGACGCGGGCCGCAGGGAAGGAAAGCCCTTTACGCTCTGCTATTTCGGCACCATCGACACCTGGTTTGATTTTGACCTGGTCCTCAGGAGCCTGGAGGTCTTTCCCGAGATCGAATACCTGCTGGCCGGCCCGGCCAAAGTCCCGGTCCCGCAGCACGAGAGGATCCGCTATATCGGGACCGTGGAACATGACAGGCTGGGGGAGGCGACTGCCGACGCGGACTGCTATATCATGCCCTTCCATGTCAATGAGATCATCGAGGCGGTGGATCCGGTCAAGCTCTATGAGTACATCAATTTTGACAGGAACATACTCTGCGTGCGCTACAAGGAAGTGGAGCGCTTCGGGGATTTTGTCCGCTTCTATACGGATGAGGAATCCTACTGCGGCGCCATCCGCAGTATGCTGGAAGATCCCGCGGTCCCTTACGGAAACGCGGAGAGGGAAGCTTTCCTGCGTGAGAACGGTTGGAGCGCCAGGGCGGACCAGATGACCGCGCTGATCGAAAAGCTGTGAGGAAGAGACAATGCAGAAGATCCTGACTATATCCATAGCGGCCTACCAGGTCGGAAAATATATCCGCAATACGCTGGATTCCCTTTTGGGCGGGGATCTGGCAAAGGACCTGGAGATCTTTGTGATCGACGACGGCGGAAAGGACGAGACCCTGGAGATCGCGAAAGAGTACGCGGCCCGGTATCCGGAGACGGTGATCCCGGTGCACAAGGAAAACGGCGGGTACGGCTCCACGCTCAACTACGGGATTCTCCACGCCACGGGGCGCTATTTCCGCCAGCTCGACGGCGACGACTGGTTCCAGAAGATCAATATGCGCGGATATCTTGATTTTCTGGCGGAGGCGGAAGCGGACCTCGTGCTGACGCCCTACAACAAAGTCTATATGACCGGCAAAACACTGGACATGGACCGGCACCGCTTCCAGGTGAAAGAAGGGTCCGCGTGGTCCGGAAAAGAGGAGCGGCCGGGAGGCGCGGGGATCCCCCTCTCGGAGCTGAAGGAGGGCACGCTGCAGGAGATCCATCTGCACGAGCTGGCCATCCGGACCGATCTCCTTAAGGAGCACGGCGTCACGCTGTCGGAAAAGCTGTTTTACACGGACAACGAGTATGTATTCTTCCCGCTCCTTTACGCGGAGACGATCACGAGATATCCCGCCCCCATCTACTGCTACAGGATGGGCGACGAGGGACAGAGCGTCAGCTTGCAGGGACGGATCCGCCACTGGACGGACGCGGAGAGCGTGCTGCTGCGCCTCGCAGAAGCTTATCGCCGGAAGGAAACCGGCCTGTCCGCACCCGTAAAAGCATGCCTTACGGACCAGCTGTGCAGGATCGTGCTCTTCCAGATGGGCAATTACATCGTCTATCCAGATGCCCGGGAGGCCTTTGCCCGCTGCAGGGCCTGGAGTGAAAAGCTTCGGGCGTATCCCGCGCTGTATGAGGAGGCCTGCAGGCGGTACACCATGGTGAGGGGCCTTGTGAGAGGGAGTTATCCCGTTTTTGCTGCCATGCGCCTGTTCTATAAGAAGCGGGTCGCAGGGGAATAAAGAAAGAATACGAAAATATTGACGAAATGTTACAAAAGTGATAAGTTGTTGTTAATTAAATGGCAAATCACGGTGTAACGGAACCCCATGGAATTGAGGAGTGTATGAAGAAGATTATCAGGAATGTGTTTTTGCCGGCGCTGCTGGCAATGTTGATGGTGACGGCAGAGCCGCTCGCGGTTCTGGCGGCTGAGGGACCGGCGGAAGTGCTGAGCGGGGCTGTGGCGGAAGCGCCTGAGACCGCAGAACCTGAGGAAATCGTACAGGACAGCCCGGCGCAGAGTATCTCTGCACCGGAGACGGCAGCTTCGGAAGAGGCGCCCGCAGAGGAGGCTGTAACTGCACCGGAGACGGCGGCTTCGGAAGAATCGCCTGAAACGGAGGCTGTAAGTTCGGAAGAGGCGCCCGCAGAGGAGAGCGGGGAAGCTGTGCCTGCGGAGGAGACTGCGGCAGCGGAAGAGACTGCGGCAGCGGAAGAGACTGCGGCAGCGGAAGAGACTGCGGCAGCGGAAGAGACTGCCACAGTGGAAGAAACTTCGGCAGCGGAAGAGACTACAGCAGTGGAAGAGACCGCAGCAGCGGAAGAGACTGCGGCAGCGGAAGAGAACGCAGCAATGGAAGAGACTGCGGAGGAATCTGCAGAAGTGAGCGTGGAATCTGCGCCTGCAGAGGAGGCTGCGGCGGAAGAAACCGCGCCTGCGGAAGAAACCGCACCTGCAGAGGAAGCACCGAAGGCTAAAGCAGAGGTCGGTGCGTCGAGCGAAATGCTGCTGGCGGCGCCTTTTGCCGCGACGACGGCGACGACGGTTCCGGAAGCCTTTGCCACTGCGATGGCCGGAAGGACCGTGGACCGGCTCCACTTTATCTCCCTCAAGACAAACGGCGATTCCAGCGACGCGACGCTGGTGGAGAGCAACGGCATCTACGGCCTGATCGACACCTCCCATCCGTCCGGCGTCAACAATAAATATCCGGAATATACAGTATCGAATGCCAACGGGAAGAACGTGGTGAGCTATCTGATGACGCTCGGCATCAAGCATCTGGCCTTCATGGTGGTGACCCATACGCATTCCGACCATATCGGCGGCGTGACGGACATTGCAAACGCCGGATTCATGGACAGCAGCTCCGTCTACATCTACAAGAATTATACGGGGACCACGGAGGACGCCGGCTGGCACAATGATTACTACTCCGACGTGGCGCTGAACGCGATGAAGGCCAGGAATGTCCAGCTCCTCGATACATCCTCTCCCTCCCAGACTGTCATGAATAAGCTGGGTGCGACGCTGGTAAAGGATACCGCGGATTCCATAGGCGACAACATCGCCTTTACTATGGGCAATCTGATGATCCGGCTCTACAACCTGTATAAGGTTTCCGGCACCAACGAAAACCTCAACAGCATCGTTGCCACCGTGGAAAAGGACGGCGCCCGCGCGGTGCTGATGGCGGATATGCAGCTGGCAGGCGGCACGGAGGACAGGGTCATCGACGCGATCGTCCGCAATGAGAAGACGACAAACACTACATTATATAAGATCGGTCATCACGGCTACGCAGGAAGTACGGGCGCAAAGACCCTCGCGACCCTGAAGCCGAAGTATGCGGTGATCTCGACCCGCTCCACCAAGCTGCAGCCGGAGAACGGGGCCAATTTCAACGCTTATCTGGATTCCATCGGGACGACCACGTATCGTACCAGCGAAGCCAGCGCGGCGCTGGTCGCGGACTTTTCCGGCAAAACCATCAAGATCTACAACCGTACGGCCGACAACCAGTACGGCACGCCGATCTACTGGAAAGCGCAGCAGGTAAAGGGCTGGAGCACCTGGTATGCTGACGCCTCCGGCAAGCCCAGCAAGATCTATGTGGGAGACGACGGCAAGCCCGTGAAGGGGTGGAAGCAGATCGGTTCGAGCTGGTACTATTTTGACGGCACATACAGGATGGCGACCGGATGGACGCAGGTCGGCGGCAATTGGTACTACATGAACAGCAGCGGCGTCATGCAAAAGGGCTGGAAGCAGCTCGGCGGCAAGTGGTATTACATGAACGGCTACGGCGTCATGCAGAAGAACTGCAAGCTGACGCTGAGCGGCCGCACCTATGCCTTCAACAGCAGCGGCGAGATGTGCCAGAAGGGCTGGGTGCAGATCGGCAAAAACTGGTTCTACATCACCAGCACCAACAAGGTAAAGACCGGCTGGCTGACCCTGAGCGGCAAAAAGTATTATTTCTCCGCCTCCGGCGTCATGCAGAAGGGCGTCACCAAGATCGGCGGAAAACTCTACTATCTGGACAGCTACGGCGTGCTGCAGACCGGCGCCGGCTGGAAGCAGATCGGCGGAAACTGGTATTATTTCAAGGACGGCACCGTGCATACGGGCTGGCTGAAGCTGGGCAATGACATGTATCACTTCAGCAGCACCGGCGTCATGCAGAAGGGGCTGATCAAGGTCGGCAAATACATCTATTACCTGGATGGCTACGGCATCCTGCAGAGGGGCGCCGGCTGGAGGCAGATCGGCGGAAACTGGTATTACATGAGGGCTAACGGGTCCGCGAATACCGGTTGGAAGCAGATCGGCGCTGACTGGTACTATTTCGGGACCAACGGCGTCATGCAGAAAAACGCCTGGGTGACGACGGGCGGGAAGCACTACTATGTCGACGGCTACGGCATCATGGTGAGCGGACCGGGCTGGAAGCAGATCGGCGGAAACTGGTATTATCCCGACGCCAGCGGCGCCATGCAGACGGGCTGGCTGACACTGGGCAGCAGTACTTATTACCTGAACAGTGCCGGCGTCATGCTCAAAAACACGACTGTCACAGTCGGCGGCAAGACCTACACTCTGAACGCCTACGGAATCAGACAGTAAAAACAGTTATGTAAGAGGTGGATATGCTGTCGCTGATCCTTCTTCTGATCGTGCTCTCATCCGGAAGTGCTTATGCCTGCGCACGGTTTCAAAAACGATATGGAGAAGTTCTGCCCGTTACCTGTATGGGGGCGGTCCTGGTCATGTACTGCTTCGGTGCCGCGGGATTCCTCAGAACCGGCATGTATGCGGTCTGCGCGGCGGCGGCGCTGCTGTGGGTGCTCGCGGCAGTCAGGGTGATCCGGACCGGAGAGCGGGCTGCGATCGCGAGGCGCTTTTTCACCGGCACGTTTGTCACCTTCGCGGCGGCTTCCGTCCTGTTCTGCCTCTGTCTTAAAGATGCGTTTTTCATTTCCTACGACGAGTTTACCCACTGGGGAGAGTGTGTGCGGATCATTTACAGGACCAACGCGTTTGCGCTGTGGTCCCCCCGGTCGCTCTTTCCTTCCTATCCCCCCGGCATGGCGCTCTTTCAGTATCTTTTCCTGAAGATCGGCGCCCTCACCGGAGAGGGGGAATTCATGGAGTGGAGAGTCATCGTCGCCTACCGTGTATTCTGCGCGGCGCTGATCGCGGGGATGCTGGAGCGGATCCCTGCCCGGAAGATTTCTCATCGGGCAGCCTGCGCGGCCGTCCTGTTTATCGCGCCGCTCTTTTTGTACAGCTATTACTATTCGCTCGTGCTGATCGACGGTTTTCTGGCCACGGCGGCGGCGGCCGGTTTTGCTGCGCTTCTGACGGATGAGGACGGGCCCTTCCTTGCGGTTTTCCTTTCTCTCACCTGCGCGATGCTTACGCTGACCAAGGATTCGGGGCTGTTTTTTGCCGCTTTTCTGGCGGCGGCGTATGCGGTCCGGGCTGTCTTCGCGAAAAAAGAAGGAAAAAAGATCAGCCTCCGCACACTTCGTCTTGCCCTTCCCGCCCTGGCGGCGGCAGCTGCCAAGCTATCCTGGAGCGCCGTCGTAAAAGCTTCGGGCAGGGCGGTGCAGTTCTCCAACAAGGTGGATATCATCGAATATACCCGCATCTTTTTCACGAGGGACGAGGAGGCGCCCCGCTTCGAAGTGCTGGAAAACTTCAAGGAAGCCCTCTTTACGCCCTTCGTCCGGATCGCCAACACGGATGCGGCCGTGAACTATTTCTTCCTGGTCGTGGCAGGCGTTCTCGGCCTCTATCTCATCTTCCGCCTCATCGTCAGGGGGGAAGAGACGGGGAAGGAGACCGGGAAGGAAACGGCGCAGGAGACCGGGAAGGAAATGGCGGGCAGAAGGGCGGCGGCGGCCGTGCTCGTCGTCATGGAGATCCTGTACATTTATTTCATCGGGGCCATCTATGTGTTCAATTCCTTTACGGACGAGGAAGCGGAGCGGCTGGCAAGCTATGACCGCTACATGAACACGGTGATCCTGGTGGTCCTTTTGTGCTCTCTGGCCGCGGCGCTCTGCTTCATGTTCCGGTATCACCGCGAAAAAGCAGGTCTTTTCACCGCCGTATGCCTCTCGGCAGTCCTCGTGTGCAGCAGCACGCTCAGCGTCAAAAAACTCCTCAACGGAGATTACGTCAAAGAGTCTTCGGAAAAGCGTGAGGAGTTCACGGACTTCGCGGAGCGGATCGTGGAGGAGTGCGGAGAAGGCGCCCGCGTCTATCTGATCATCCAGGGCGGCATCGGGGAGGACTACTATGCGCTCCGCTACCTGACAGATCCGGTGGATACGGAGCTTCCCTACGGACATTTCAGCGTCGGCAAGCCTGCTTACTCGACGGATACGACGACCTGGCAGTGCTCAAAAGAGGAATGGCTGGCAGAGGCGAAAGACTATGATTATGTCGCCGTGTACCGGCTCAATGACGCGTTCCGGGAGGACTTCGGAAGCGCCTTCGCGGATCCGGAGGGACCGGAGGAAGAGGAGATCTACCGGTTTGATGAGGAGACGGGGCTTTTGAGGTAGGAGTTTGGAGATTTGGAGCTGCGTGGTGGCGCGGGGAGCGCCGCACGGTCAGGATAGCGTTTGGGGCTGGGAGCGCCGCGCGGTCAGCTAACCCGTGATTTTCGAAGTGTTTTAGCAGTGGTGGGCTGCTAAAACACTTCTTTCTTTTTTGATAGCAGTAGTTTTTAGTGGTCGAGCTCTGCCAGGAATTGGATTTTTTGCGATCACATCTGTATTCTTGCGAGGGCCTGTTCTGCCAGTATCAAAATAATTGCTTGATATAGCAGATAGGTATATTGCTAATAGTTAGAGAATCCAGGAAGTTATCCATAGAATCTCGATCTTGCGACTTAGAACTTGTCAAAAACACAGTGTTATAGCAGAGCGCGTCAGCTAAGTCAGTAGAAATAATATTTGTAGCAGAGCACTCCGGAAAGCTTCCTTTCATTCAGAGCAAATACGTCTCCACAACTCTTTTGATCCTGGGCGGCGAGACCGGTCTGTCCCTGATCTCCATCGTCAGGATCAGGTATTTGCCCAGGAAATACCCGTTTTTTTCATAATCTTCCAGTTTGCCCAAATTCTTCTTGCAGTAGTCCGGCTCATCCATTTTCCCGAAATGCTCCCACAGGTATATTTTGCGAAGCCGGACATTCATCACCGTGAAATCAGGATAGATCCAGCCCCGGCCCTTTAGAAAGATGGCTTCCTCATACCGATAGGGTACGCCAAGTTCGTCCAGCAAATCGGCAATAAACACTTCGGATTTGGACCGGACGCGCAAGCCCCGCTCGGAATAGAACTCCGGATCGTCCCGGGTAAACCCAAGTGTGTTATAAGGCTTGCTGAGCCACTGTTCGACATACTCATCATCGGGGAGCGAGACGGGATTGACCAGCGCCTTTCGCGATGTGCCGTATTTCTCATATATTTTCTCAATAGTCTTCCTCCGGCGCCTCTCTTCCAGCTTGAGGAGCTGTTTCAATTCTTCCCCGGCAGTTTTCAGGACGTCCTGATCGTAGGTCTTTTGGGCAAGGGCTTGGCCAATTCTTTTTGCGCTACAGGGATGTAAGTGCCGGTCGTATCGTCACTTTTGACGCGCTTGAAATATTGAACGGTTCCTCCGATCCTGCTGCAGCGCAGCCTTCCCTCCGGGACATTTTGCAGGGCTGCCTTCTTTTTTGCCGTGATATTTTCCAAATATTCGATCCGGCTCCGGATAACCGCTTCGAAATGATCTGCCATCTGCCTCCTTTCCGTACAGGAATCACTGTACAACCTTTACACGCTTTCACTAAAAATGTGGAATATCTGTCCGCAGGGGGAATGGGCATCTTCCGCGGACTGCCGGGGAGATCCCCCGGATCAGATAGGGTCATTATAAGACAAAAAAAGTTCCTGTCAATGCCGGCAATGGGGGGATTATCCAGCTTTGCCGGGAAATGTGGAGGATTTGGCAGAGAGCGCCTCTGCTACTACTGCAAAAAGCAGAAATGATATCCGTAGAATTGTCGTATCCTTTGCTGCAAAACCCAATTTTTTCTAGATTATAGCAGACCGAGACAGCCTAAATCCCGAAAAGGAAGGCACTTAGCAGACCGAGACAGCCTAAATCCCGAAAAGGAAGGCACCTAGCCTACCGCGCCATCCCAAACCTCCCCAAATAAAAATTCATTTCCCCCGCAATGCACGAAATAAGTAGCGGAAAACGGGATAAAATAGTATTATACAAATGACTGAATTTTTATGCGGGAGGCGCATCAAATGAAAAAGCGGGGGCTCAGAAAGACATTACGCAGAACGGCAGGACTGCTCACCGCGATCAGCGCAATGCTGATGCCGGTCATGTCTGTCATGGCCGGATCGGAATTGAAGATCACGGCCATCGACCTCGGGGCGGATAATCTCGGAGAGGCGACTTATATCGAGTCGGCCGGCAAGGGACTGCTCATGGACAGCGGGGACAAGGACAGCAACGGGACGATCTTCAAGTGGCTCAATCAGAACGGGAAGAAAAGTTTTGACGTGTATCTCTCGCATTATCATGATGATCACGATTATTACCTGGACGATATTATTCGGAATTATAATGTCGGGACTGTATACCTGCCGGATAATTATTATATGAAGCCGGCGCCGGGCGACTGGTACATGGATTTCCACAGGGGACTCATGAATGAGGTCATCGACGCGGCGAACGCCAAAGGAGTGCCCATCAGGTGGGTCAGTCCGGGGTCCTCTTTTGACGTCGGGGACGCGAAGGTGGATGTCCTTGCACACATCAACTATACGGGAGATGATTACGATTTCCACTACATCAACAACCACTCGCTGGTGACCCGGGTTACGGGAGGCGGTATCCGGTTTCTGACCTGCGGGGACCTGGAAAGAGAGGGAGAGGATGCGGTCATTGCATCCGGCGTGGATCTCAGGGCGGATGTGTTCAAGATGAGCCATCACGGATATGCCACCAGCAATCAGTACAGCTTTATATCAAAAGTCAATCCCAAGTATACCTGGTATACCTACAATGAGAACCGGAGCAGCGACAGCTGGGCAGGAGGCTGGTCGTGCGCTGAGCGGATCAACGGCATGTCTTCGATGGCAAGCGTTTACGGTACCCGCTACAACGGGACCATTACATTTACGGCAAAAGACGGCTTCATCTACACGACCGCCGGCCGCCACGTAAATACGTTTTATGAGAAGATAAAGTTCAAAGACGGCACAACGGTCGTCGTGCCTATGAGCTTCAACATCAAAACCCCCGCAGTGATCTGCCGGGAGATGTTCGCCAATATCGTGTCGCACGAGCCGGTCCAGGCGAACGGGAAAGCTTTTAACGGGAGATGGGTCAAAACTTTCCGGGGCCTTCAGTTCATAGGACAGGACGGCTCGATCCTTCTGGATTCTTTCGTGAAAGTCGGAAAATATACTTACTACGTGGACGGCTGGGGCGTGCGCCGCAGCGGATGGACCGACGTGCACGGGACCTGGTTCTGCCTGGAAAACAACGGGATCCTGCAGACCGGCTGGAAGACCATAGGCAAGGACACCTTCTATCTCGGCAGCGACGGCGCCATGCGCAAAGGCCCGACAAAAATCGGCACAAAAGTCTATCTTCTGGACGGCTACGGGCATCTGCAGCGGGGAAACGGCTGGAAACAGCTCGGGAAGGACTGGTATTACATCGACAAAAACGGGATCTGCAAGACCGGTTTCTTCAAAGTGGGCGGCAAAACCTACTACGGCAACACCCTCGGCCAGATGCACAAAGGCTGGATCAAAAAGAACGGCAAGCGGTACTATACGGACGGCTACGGCATTCTGCAGAAGGGCTGGACGCAGGTCGGCGGAAAATGGTACTATTTGAACCCGTCCAAAGGGGGCGCCAGCGAGATCGGCATCAAACCGGTCGGCGGCAAGCACTACATGTTCGCGTCGGACGGTTCGATGATGAAGAACGCCTGGATGGACAATCACGGGAAATACTATCACTCGGACGCCTGGGGCGTGGTGCAGAGCGGCTGGACCAAGGTGGGGAACCACTGGTACTACCTGGATCCCGGGCAGAACGGCGCGGCAGTGACCGGCCTTGCAAAGATCGGCGGCAAGAGTTACACCATGAGCTCCAAAGGCGCCATGAAGACCAACGCATGGACGACCGTGAGCGGCAGAAAGTATCACACGGACAGCTGGGGCGTGGTGCAGAAGGGCTGGCAGAAGGTCGGAAGCAAGTGGTATTACTTCAATCCGAAAGAGAACGGCGCAGCCGAAAAAGGCCTTCGCAGGATCAACGGCCGCTACTATTATCTTGGCCGTGACTACAGCATGTACACGGGCGGATGGAAGACAGTGCACGGGACGAAGTACTTCTTCAACGAATACGGGATCGCCAGCAAGATCGTGGCGGCCAAGTCTGAAGCAGGCACCGCTGTGCGGTCCGCAGTGAAAAAGGAAGCCGGGAGTACGGCAAAAGCAGTCACCGATGCAAAAGCAGTCACCGATGCAGCGGCAGTTCCCGATGCAGCAGCAGTTCCCGATGCAGCAGCAGTCCCCGATGAAGAAAAAGATGTGCAGTCTGCTGCGGATGAGGCGGTCGCTGAGGCGGTCGAGTCTGCAGAAACGGAGGGCATGCCGGAAGAGGAAGGACTTGAGGCTGAGGCTGTAAATGAGGATGCGGAGGCAGCGTCTGAGGCGGAAGATGCTGTGCAGGAGCTTGAGGCTGAGGCGGTAGATGCGGATGCAGAGGTAGTGTCTGAGGCCGGGGCTGCAGATGCTGCGCCTGAGGCCGGGGCTGCAGATGCGGATCCGGAGGAAATGTCTGAGGCCGAGGCTGTAGATGCTGCGCCTGAGGCCGGGACTGCGGATGCTGCGTCTGAGGCTGAGACTGCAGATGCGAAGGAAGTGTCTCAGGCGGAAGACGCCGTGCAGGAGTCGGAAACTGAGGCTGCGGAAGCAGATTCTGCAGCACCGGATGCAGAACTCCGGACGGAAGAAGAAGTAATGCAGACCGAAGCAGAATCTGAGAAGGCAGAGTAAGGTGCGGTCAGCTAATCAGAGATAGTTGAAGTGTTTTAGCAGTGGCGGGCTGCTAAAACACTTTTTTTTACAAAAGATTTAGAAAAAGCACTCCTATTTTTTATAGTATAGTGATACGATACTATTTAAGTTGTGAACAATTTGTTTTGGAAAAGGATGAGACAGAAAAATGAATGAAGTAAAATCTCCCAAAAGGCCAATGCTTTACTATGCGTTGATCGCATTGACGGTTCTGCTTCTTCTCAATACGATCGTCATGCCCTATATTCAGAATGCTTCGGTCACGGAGGTGGATTACAACCAGTTCCTGACCATGATCGAGGGCGGGAAGATCGAAGAGGTGGAAATTGAGTCCAACAAGATCACGTTTTCGGACACGGACGGCAATATCTATGTTACCGCCCCGGTGACGGATCTGGGTCTGGTGGACCGCCTGCATAATGCGAACGTAAAATTCGGAAGCGACATTCAGCAGCAGATGTCGCCGCTGGTCGCCTTTTTGATGTCCTGGGTCTTCCCGATCGTGATTTTTGCCGGTCTGGGATATTACCTGAACAAGCGCCTGATGGACAGGGCCGGCGGCGGGCCGGGCTCCATGATGTTCGGCATGGGCAAGAGCAACGCCAAGATCTACGTCAAGTCAACGGAGGGCATTCGCTTTTCGGACGTCGCCGGTGAGGAGGAGGCGAAGGAAAACCTTCAGGAGATCGTGGAGTATCTGCACGATCCCGGCAAGTACAAGGAGATCGGCGCCACCATGCCCAAGGGCATCCTGCTGGTGGGCCCTCCCGGAACCGGCAAAACCATGCTCGCCAAGGCGGTAGCCGGTGAATCCAACGTGCCCTTCTTCTCCATGTCCGGATCGGAATTCGTGGAGATGTTCGTGGGTATGGGCGCCTCCAAGGTGCGCGACCTCTTCCGCCAGGCGCAGGAAAAAGCGCCCTGCATCGTCTTTATCGACGAGATCGACGCCATCGGCAAAAGGCGCGACGGCAGCCTTGTGGGCGGAAATGACGAGCGTGAGCAGACCCTCAACCAGCTGCTGACCGAGATGGACGGCTTCGAGGAAAACCTCGGCGTCGTGATCCTGGCGGCCACGAACCGTCCCGACGCCCTGGATCCCGCCCTCACCCGCCCCGGACGCTTTGACCGGCGCGTGCCGGTGGAGCTTCCCGACCTCAAGGGCAGGGAGGACATCCTGAAGGTCCACGCAAAGAAGATCAAGATCGGCAGCGATGTCGACTTCAACAAGATCGCCCGCATGGCGGCAGGCGCATCGGGCGCCGAGCTCGCAAATATCGTCAATGAGGCGGCGCTGCGCGCGGTCCGCGACGGAAGGCGTTTTGCCACGCAGGCGGATATGGAGGAGAGCATCGAGGTCGTCATCGCCGGATACCAGAAGAAGAACGCCATTCTCACCGATAAGGAGAAGCTGATCGTCTCCTATCATGAGATCGGACACGCCCTGGTGGCGGCCAGACAGACCAACAGCGCGCCGGTGCAGAAGATTACCATCATTCCCCGCACCTCGGGCGCTCTGGGTTACACAATGCAGGTGGAGGAAGAGGGCAACCACTACCTGATGAGCAAAGAGGAGCTGGAAAACAAGATCGCGACGCTGACCGGCGGCCGCGCCGCGGAGGAAGTGGAGTTCGGAAGCATCACGACCGGCGCCTCCAATGACATCGAGCAGGCGACCAAGTTGGCGCGCGCCATGATCACCCGCTACGGCATGAGCGACGAGTTCGATATGGTGGCCATGGAGACGGTGAGCAATCAGTATCTGGGCGGCGATACCTCGCTGGCCTGCTCTGCGGATACACAGGCCCTGATCGATAGAAAAGTCGTCGAACTGGTCCGGCGCCAGCACGAAAAGGCGCTGCAGATCCTGCGCGACAACAAAGCCAAGATGGATGAGCTTGCGGAGTATCTGTATTTTCGCGAGACGATCACCGGCGACGAGTTCATGAATATCCTGAACCGCAAGCCGATCCCCCGCGAGATCCCCATGATGGAGGAAGAGAGCGAAGAGGAGACCGCCGGCAGCGGCGGCGATCAGCCGCAGGCTCCCGAAGTTTCCGGGAAGGACTGATGCAGAGCATCCAAAAATATGGTATGATTTGATATATCTAATCATACAGGAGGATACAAGATGATTGAATTCAGATATGATACACAGCTGCTGATCGACGGGGATGATCTGGACGAGGATGAAGTCAATGACTATATCACGGAGAATTTCGTCGGGGACAGTCTTCTGGCAGTAGGCGGAGACGGCGACCCCATCAAGATTCATTTCCATACCAACGAGCCCTGGAAGGTGCTGGAATACTGTGCCTCGATCGGGGAGATCTACGATATCGTGGTAGAAGATATGGACCGGCAGAGCAGGGGCCTGAAGGGCTGAGTGCTCCCCCGGCAGAGAACGGTCAGAATACCCCTTTTTTCGCACTATACGCGGAAAGAGGGGTGTTTTTTTATTGCGGCTGCTCTGCAGCTTTCTCCTGCAGACGCCGGAGTCTTTTCTGTTCGTAGATCCACTTTTCTCCCAGCCATCCGCTCAGGAAGAAAAAGAGATAGGCCGACGGAAACTGGTAAAAGAGAAGTGTCGCCTCCGTCATGTTGGCAAGGATCAGGACGGCGGCCAGCATGGGGACGAGAAGCGCGGTCCGGCGTGCCGTTCCGAGCCGGAACAGGCGGACGGCATAGATGATATCCAGGACCAGGGAGGCGAAAAAGGCGATCAGACAGGGAAGGCCCAGGGAGACGCCGATCTCCAGGAACTGGTTGTGCGTGTACATATTGAAGCGGCCGGCGGTCTGCTCATAGATGGCAGCCCTTACGCCCGCCGGCGTCACGCCTGCCAGCAGGTTACGGGGGGAGGAAGTCATGGTCTTGAATGCGGCCGTCCATATGGTGAGCCGTCCCGTGAGCAGACGGTTCAGAAGGATGTCCAGACTTCCGTTGAGGGTCGAAGCCTGGCCGGAAAGAACAAAGGCCTGCTCCGGAGGAAGCGCAGAGCGGAAGCTGCCGCGCACATCTCCCACAAGCGCACTGGTCCGGCCCCGCATGTCTCCTGCCGCCGCGCGCATCAGAGAGTCCGCTGCAGCGATGGGAGAGGTGTTGGGGATCCTGACCAGCACTTCATAGAGGTAGGATATAGCGTTCCGCATCAATAAGCAGAGTACGACGGCGATGGCAGCACCGACGGCCGAATAGAGAAGACGGTAGCGGAGCGGCAAAGAGGGCCTGATCGTGAGCAGGACCACGAAGGTCATCAGAGAGACGCCGAGTACGGAAGCGGTGATCGACGTCCGCGAATCCGAGAGAACGAGCGCCGCGTAGTTGACGAGGGCCATGCACAGGCACAAAAACCGAAGGGGCGGATATTTGTCCCACACTGCCAGAAAGAGCGCCAGAAGGAAAAAGATCATCTGGATCAGGCCCGTGGTGTTGGGGTTGCAGTTCAGACACAGGCTGTGCAGGTCATTGTTCATATAAATGTAGCCGCCAAGCGGCACCGGAATGGGGCGCACCTGGAAGATGCGGATCACCACGAACAGCATGAAAAGGGACCATGCCGTGAGGACGATGTGGAGAAAGACGCGCAGATGAAAATGCCGTTTCAATCGCCCGACGCAGTGTCCCAGGGGATAGAAGAACATCAGCGTCATAAACGTGTCATAGAGATAGAGGCGGTTCTGATGGAACATGTCCATTTTGCTGATGCTGGTCGCGACGGCGCAGGAGACGATAAAACCGAGCATCAAAAAAAGGGTGAGGAAGTGCCCCGGCCGCAGATGAAGGGCAGGGCGGTACCGCACCAGAAGAAAGGCCGTAATGATGATCGCGGCGGAGGTCAGGGCATAGCCGACAGGGAGCATATAGGCCTGATCGAAAAAATAGCGCAGCACGCTCATGAAGGCGTGGAAAACCGCTGCGATCGCCATGGGAATGGCCGGATGCTTTTTGAGCTGTGTGAATAGGGATCGGTTCATATCTTTAAAGCTGTAATAAACTGTAATAAATTAGTAATATTTTCTCATATCGGAGAGAATCATTCAATATGATTATACTGTAAAACTTCGGTGAGGGATACATTTTGACGGGAGAGAAACGTCCGAATGGGATTGCAATATACCCCATGGGGGTATATAATGACAATCGCAGTGAGAGTTTGGATTGAAAAGGAGCGGCATAAGAGTACCTATGGAAATGAACGAATGCTGTCGGACCAAAGTGAGATCGGAGAAGGAGCTGAAGGATCTTCTCAACCGGCTCAGCCGGATCGAGGGGCAGGTGCGCGGAATCCGCAGAATGCTGGAGGGGGACGCCTACTGCATCGATATCATCAATCAGGTGTCCGCGGCCAACTGCGCCCTGAACAGCTTCACCAAGGTACTGCTGGCCAGCCACATCCGCACCTGCGTGACGGAGGACGTCAGAGAGGGAAACAGCGATAAGGTGGACGAACTGGTCAACGTGCTGCAGAAGCTGATGAAGTGATCGGCAGAGCGCTCTGACCGATCCCGGAAAGAAGGGAAACGATGGAACAGTATACAGTGACGGGTATGAGCTGCGCGGCCTGCCAGGCGCGCGTGGAAAAGGCGGTCGGAAAGGTGCCGGGCGTCACCTCCTGCAATGTGAGCCTTTTGACGAACACGCTGGGCGTCGAGGGGACGGCTTCTCCCGCAGAGATCATCAAGGCGGTGACGGACGCCGGATACGGGGCCTCCCCCAAGGGAGAGGGCGCCGGACAGAAGAAGGCGGGGAGCATGCTGGCAAAGATCGCCGCGGAGGAGGAGGCGCTGAAGGACCATGAGACCCCGGTGCTCAAAAGGAGACTGATCGCCTCGTTGGGCTTTTTGCTTGTGCTCATGTATTTCTCCATGGGGCATATGATGCTGGGACTGCCGCTGCCGGCCTTTTTTGACGGCAACCACGTGGCCATGGGGCTGGTACAGCTCCTCCTGGCGGGAATCGTCATGGTGATCAACCAGAAGTTCTTTATAAGCGGCTTTAAGAGCCTGTTCCACGGCGCGCCCAACATGGACACGCTGATCGCGATGGGCTCGGGCGCGGCCTTTGTGTACTCCACGGCGGTCCTGTTCGCGATGTCCGGCGCCGCAGCGAGGGGAGACAGTGCCGCCGCAGCGGCCTATATGAACGAGTTCTATTTTGAATCGGCCGCGATGATCCTCACGCTGATCACTGTGGGCAAGATGCTGGAGGCCAGGTCCAAGGGAAGGACGACAGACGCGCTGCGGTCCCTGATGAAGCTTGCGCCGGAGACCGCCGTGGTGATCCGGGACGGGCAGGAAGTGACCGTGGATATCGACAGTGTGCGGAAGGGCGACGTTTTTGTCGTGCGCCCCGGCGAGACGATCCCCGTGGACGGCGTGGTGCTG
This sequence comes from Lachnospiraceae bacterium, assembly GCA_017405805.1. Taxonomy (GTDB): domain Bacteria; phylum Bacillota; class Clostridia; order Lachnospirales; family Lachnospiraceae; genus CAG-791. The sequence continues at coordinate 24,856 of JAFQZU010000038.1, read as the reverse complement.
GAGGGAAGCAGCGCGGTCAACGAGGCGGCGCTGACCGGCGAATCCATCCCGGTGGACAAGGAGGCCGGAGACGAGGTATCCTCGGCGACCCTCAACCAGTCGGGCTTTTTGAAGTGCGAGGCCACGCGGGTCGGAGAGGACACGAGCCTGGCAAAGGTCATTCAGATGGTGAGCGACGCGGCGGCCACCAAGGCGCCGATCGCAAAGCTCGCGGATACGATTTCGGGCGTTTTTGTGCCGGCCGTCATCGCGGTGGCGCTGGTCGTGACCTTCGTCTGGCTGGTGATCCTGCACGCGCCGCTCGGCACGGCGCTGGCCAGGGGGATCTCCGTGCTGGTGGTCAGCTGTCCCTGCGCGCTCGGTCTTGCGACGCCGGTGGCCATCATGGTCGGAAGCGGCGTCGGCGCAAAGAACGGAACGCTCTTTAAGACGGCGGAGGCGCTGCAGGAGACGGGAAATATCCAGATCGCGGCCCTCGACAAAACAGGCACCATCACCAGGGGCGAGCCCCGCGTGACGGACATCACGGCGGCGCCGGGCATTTCGGAGCAGGAGCTCCTCCGGCTGGCCTGCTCCCTTGAGAAAAAGAGCGAGCATCCCCTTGCGAAGGCCGTTCTTCTTTACGGTCAGGAGCAGGGCGTGGAGGCTTTTGAGGTGGAGGATTTCAAGGCGCTTCCCGGAAACGGGCTGACAGCGGTCTGCGGCGGCGCGGTGCTGGCGGGCGGAAACCTGTCCTTCATACAGGGAAAGGCTAAGATCAGCGAAGAGATGATCCGCGCGGCACAGACCATGGCGGAAGAAGGAAAAACGCCGCTCTTCTTTGCCAGGGACGGAAAAGTGGCCGGCGTCATCGCGGTGGCGGACACCATCAAGGAGGACAGTGCGCAGGCGGTCAGGGAGCTCCAGAATATGGGGATCCACGTCGTGATGCTCACGGGAGACAACGAGAGGACCGCTGCGGCCATCGGGCGCCAGGCGGGCGTGAACGAGGTGGTCGCGGGCGTCCTGCCGGATGGCAAGGAGGAAGTCATCCGCAGGCTTCAGGAGAAAGGCCGCGTAGCCATGGTAGGAGACGGGATCAACGATGCGCCGGCCCTGACGAGGGCGGATATCGGGATCGCCATCGGCGCCGGTACGGACGTCGCTATCGACGCCGCGGACGTGGTGCTGATGAAGAGCCGGCTGAGCGATGTCAGCGCGGCAGTGAGACTGAGCCGGCAGACCTATAAGACCATCCTCTGGGGACTGTTCTGGGCGCTTTGCTACAATACGATCCTGATCCCAATCGCCGCGGGCGTACTTTCGCCGCTGGGGATCACGATGGATCCCATGTTCGGGGCGCTCGCCATGAGCCTGTCCAGCTTCTGCGTGGTGACCAACGCGCTGCGGCTCAATGGTTTTGACGAACACAGCAGCGCAAAGGATACAAAGCTGAAAAACCCGGTCCAGACGGATGCGGACGGGACGCTTTTATCGGAATACAAAAAAGAAAAGGAGAATGCGATGAACAAGACAATGAAGATCGAAGGAATGATGTGCATGCACTGCGAGGCGACCGTGAAAAAGGCCCTGGAAGGGATCGACGGCGTGACGCAGGCGGATGTCAGCCACGAGAAGGGCACGGCGGTCGTCACCATGGCCAAGGAGATCGCGGATGACACCCTGAAGGCAGCGGTGGAAGCCAAGGATTACAAGGTGCTTGACATCGCGTAAGACAGAAATTACAGGAAGAATTTCCTGCGTATCTCTTCCACGGGCATGTCGTGCCCGGTGAAGAGCCTGAAGGCCGAGACGCCTTGCCACAGCAGCATTCCTTTGCCGCCGATGGTGAGGCAGCCGGCCTTTTTTGCGTCCGCAAGGAGCTTTGTCTCGACGGGGTCGTATACGGCGTCCGTCACGACGAGACCTGGCCGGAACATGGAAGGGTCCTCGATAAAGCTCGCGTCCGCATTGGGTTGCATGCCGACGGAGGTCCCGTTCGCAAAAATATCGCTCTCCCCGATCTCTCTCCTGAGAAGGTCCCGGTCCTGCGGATCGCAGACTCTGACCTCGCAGTCCGGGCAGGCAGCGCGGATCTTGTCCGCCGTCTCCAGGGCGCGCTCCAAAGTGGCGCTGCGGCGCTGGAAAATGGTTACGGCCCTCGCGCCGTCCAGGGCGCACTGCACCTGGATCGCCGCCGCCGCGCCGCCGCCGCCTGCGACGGTGATCTTGCGGCCCCGGATCTCGACGCCTTCGCTGCGGAGCATGTTCACATAGCCCTCGCCGTCCGTGATGTGCCCAGTGATCGTGCCGCCGTCGTTGACCAGCGTATTGCACGCGCCGATGATCCCGGCGGCAGGGGAGAGCCTGTCCGCACAGCGGAAAGCCTCGATCTTGCAGGGCATGGTGACATTGAAGCCCCGGATCCCGAGCGTGCGCATCGCTTCGAGCGCCGCCGGCACCCGGTCCCTGGAGACGTCAAAAGCGACGTACATGTAATCCAGCCCCAGAAGCTGGCAGGCATAGTTCATCATCTCCGGAGACAGGGAGTGGGAGACAGGGCTGCCGATCAGGGCGAGAAGCCGGGTCGTGCCGGTGACGGGCTTGGACATGGCGGTACCTCCTTTTGCATACTTGACATGACGGTATTCTATTACAATTTGCGCGCAAAAAAAAGAGCTGCGCTTTTTTTGCCCCCGAATTCCCACATCCTGCTTGACGCGGTTTTTAATTGCACGTATAATCATTTTCTGATCAAAAATGATAATCATTTTCAAATTGAGAGAGATATGTATAAATATAAAGAAAAAAGACGGGGGCGGAGAGGGATCGCCGCGCTCTTAATGATCATTCTTCTGGCGCTGCCGCCGGCGGCGGCAGGCTGCAGCGCCGGTGGCGCCTCCGGTCCGGAGGCGGAGGACGGCATGCTGCAGATCGTCGCGACGATCTTTCCTGCCTTCGATCTTGCCAGGGAGGCGTCCGGCGGACAGGCGCATGTCTCCATGCTCCTCAGGCCGGGGGAGGAGATTCACTCCTACGAGCCCACGCCCATGGATATCCGCATGATCCGGGACTGTGATCTCTTTATCTATACCGGGGGGGAGAACGACGTCTGGGTGGATCAGATTCTGGATAATATGGGAGACCAGGCGCCGCAGACGCTTCGCATGGTGGAGCTGGTGGAGACCGTCGAGGAAGAACATGTGGAGGGCATGCAGGATCTGCATCACGAGCACTCGCACGAGGAGGGCGAAGAGGACCACGCCCACGAGGAAGAGGCCCACGAGGACGAGGACCACGCCCACGAGCACAGCGGCGATTCGTCCGAGCACGACCACGAGGAGATCGACGAGCATGTGTGGACATCTCCCGTCAATGCCGCGATCATAACGGAGGCCATAGCGGAGACGCTCTGCACCCTGGATCCCTCCCGGGCGGAGCATTTCAGAAGCTGCGCGGCAGCTTTCCGCGAACAGGCAATGGAGCTGGACACCGCGTTCAGGAAGATCGTCGAGGAGGGAAACCGGACGACGATCGTCTTCGGGGACCGGTTCCCGGTGCGGTATTTTGCCGAGGAATACGGGCTGGACTACTACGCCGCCTTCCCCGGATGCGCCTCGGAGTCCGAGCCCAGCGCGGCGACCATGGCCTTTTTGATCGACAAAGTGCGGGAGGAGAAGATCCCGGTGGTCTTTTCCATCGAGCTTTCCAGCGGGACCATCGCCAGGGCTATAGCGGAGAGCAGCGGCGCGGTGCAGAGGACCTTTCACACCTGTCACAATGTGACGAGAGATGAGTTTGAGAGCGGGGCGTCATATCTGTCGTTGATGCGGGGAAATCTGGAAGTGCTCCGCGAGGCCCTGCAGTAGAGGAGCGGGAGAGGAAAAATGAGTCTGATCAGTTGTGAGAACCTTTCTTTTGCATATGAGGGAGTGACGGTGCTCCACGATTTGAATTTTACGGTGGAGAGGGGAAACTATCTCTGCATCGTGGGAGAGAACGGCGCGGGAAAGAGCACCCTTATGAAGGGTCTGCTGCATCTGAAAAAACCCTCCGCGGGCACGCTGACGACGGGAGAGGGGCTGCGGCCGGACCGGATCGGCTATCTCCCCCAGCAGACGCCCGTACAGCGGGATTTTCCCGCCAGCGTAAACGAGGTGGTGCTCTCCGGCTGTCTTCCCGGCCTGGGCCTGTTCCCTTTCTACAGGAAGCAGGACAGGGAGAAGGCGCTCCGCAACATGGAGGCGCTGGAGATCGCGGACCTTAAAAACCGCAGCTACCGGGAACTGTCCGGCGGGCAGCAGCAGCGCGTTCTGCTGGCCAGAGCCCTTTGCGCGACGGGGGAGCTTCTGCTCCTTGACGAGCCCGTCGCCGGCCTGGATCCGCTCGTGACGGCCGGCATGTACGGCCTGATCCGGAAGATCAACAAGGAGATGGGCATCACCGTGATCATGGTCTCCCACGACCTCAAGGCGGCGACCCGCTACGCGAGTCATATCCTGCATCTGGGGGAGGACCGGCAGCTCTTTTTCGGGAGGACGGAAAGCTATAAAAAGAGCGCGGCCTATCACGCCTTTATGGGAGAAGCCGCCGTGCACATCCGCAAACAGGGGAAAGCCGCAAAGGATCCCGCGCAGGCGGACAAAGGAGGTGTCTGAAATGATCGGACTGATACCGGAGATGTTTACCTATCCCTTTATGTGCAGGGCTTTTGCCGTGGGATCCCTGATCGCGCTCTGCGCCGCGCTTCTTGGCGTGACGCTGGTCCTGAAGCGGTATTCCATGATCGGGGACGGGCTTTCGCACGTCGGTTTCGGCGCGCTGGCCATCGCTTCCGCCATGAACGCGGCGCCTCTTGCCGTTGCGATCCCCGTCGTCATGGCGGCTGCCGTGGCCCTTTTGTACCTGTCGGAAAACAGCCGCATCCACGGGGACGCGGCCATTGCCCTGATCTCGACCGGATCTCTGGCAGTGGGCGTGACGGTGGTCTCCATGACGACCGGCATGAACACGGACGTCTACAATTACCTGTTCGGCAGCATCCTCAGTATGTCTGAGGGAGACGTGGTCCTCACCGCGGTGATCTCCGCGGCGGTGCTCGTCGTGTTCCTTCTGTTCTACAACCGGATTTTTGCCGTGACCTTCGACGAGACTTTCGCGAGGGCGACGGGGATCCGGACCGGACGCCTGAGCATCCTGATCGCCGTCCTCACAGCCCTTGTCATCGTGATCGGCATGCGGATGATGGGATCTCTTCTCATTTCCAGTCTCGTCGTTTTTCCGGCACTGACCAGCATGCGGGTCTTCAAGACCTTCCGGGGCGTCATGATCAGTGCGGGGATCGTGTCCGTGGTCTGCCTCTTACTGGGGCTCACCATTTCCTACCTCCATGCGACGCCCACGGGGGCCAGTATCGTCCTCTGCAATATTGCGGCGTTTTTCATTTATCTGGGTATATCGAAAGTCCGGGAAAAGACATATAATAAAGGATAAGGCCGCGGGCCCCTGCGGGCGCGCCGGCAGTCCTAAGATTACAACAGGGAGACTTGGAAAAATGAAACTGGATAATGCAATGAGGAAAATCCCGGCCTGGGCGGTCATTGTGTGCGGCCTGGCGATCATCTTTACGGCGGCTTTTCTGACCGCTCTTGTGGGGATGGATTACCCCGCTCACGAGGAGATCGTAAAGAGCCTGGATCTGAGCAGTCCCGCCAAACTCTTCAAAGAGCACATGGAGCCGATATGGCATCTGATGACCTACGGCGTCATGCATCTTCTGCGCTGCCGCGTGGAGATCGCGGCCGGCCTGGTATCGGGCTTTTTGTACACCCTGCTCTTTGTGATCGCCTTCCTCACACTGCGTAAGGCAGTGCCCGGCATACCGGCCTCGGCGCATGCGCTGGGCGCCCTTGTCCTTCACCTGTGCGGCGCCATTTACCTGCCCTGGTTCAATGAGGAGCCTTATCTCGGACAGGGGTCCCCGAACGTGTGGCACAACCCCACGACCATCGCGGTAAAACCCCTCGCGCTCCTGTTTTTCGTGCTTCTGGGCTCCGTTCTCGTGAGCAGCCAGGAATCCAACTTCGAGAAAAAGCAGCCTGTCTGGAAATATATCCTGCTCGCAGTCCTGCTCCTTCTCACCAACCTGGCCAAGCCGAGCTTCGTGCAGATATATTATCCGGCGATCTTTGTGCTCATGATCATCTGGCTCATCATGTACCAGCGCAAGAATCTGTCCCTAGCGATCGCCCTTTTCATCACCTGCATCCCCTCGCTGGCGCTCACGATCACGCAGTTCGTCCTGTCCTTTTACAGCGACAACAAGGGGGCGTCCGGCGTGCGCTTCGCGCCCTTTGAGGTGGCGGGGCAGTTTACCCGGTCCATTTTCGGATCCTTCCTCCTCGCGGCGGCCTTCCCTGTCGTGATGCTGATCCTCGATGCGGTGCGCAGGAAGATCGACTGGGATACGGTCCTCGCATGGCTCATGCTGGCGATGGGGTTTGCCGAGAGACTGCTTCTTGCCGAGTCAGGGGAGCGCGCCTCCCACGGCAATTTCAGCTGGGGATATCTTCTGGGCCTGTATCTGGTCTGGTACTGCGCGATGCGGAGTCTTCTGCGGCGCGCCTTCCCGAACAGCATTGCCGGCGCGGCCGGCGGGGCGGAGGACACGGCCGGAGGCCGGTTCGATTTCGGGCTCCTTCTTTCGGTCATCATCCTGGTACTGCACCTCATTTCGGGCATGTACTACGTGTTCATCTATATGATCGTGCAGGGGCACGGACTGTGAGGGGCTTGCGCTGTCGGAAGAAATATATATAATAATGTTACCGGAAAAACATAACAGTATCCCGAAAACAGAGAGGAAAAAAAGATGGCAGAAATCAAAAACGAACCCGTAACAGGCGAAATGCTGATCGGAGAGATCCTCGTCAAGTATCCGGAGTCCGCATACGTGCTGATGAACTGCGGCATGGGCTGCATCAGCTGCCCTGCTTCTCGAAATGAGTCGCTCGAGGAGGCATGCATGGTGCACGGTCTGGATTCCGGTGAAGTGGTGAACTATCTCAACTACGAGCTCGGCATCACCCAGGCATGAGGCCTGCGCATTACTAATCTTTTGGACAAAAGGAAAAGAACCGTTTATCCCGAAGGACAACGGTTCTTTTTTTCGTGCGCCCAAAGCGCAGCATTTCTTTTAAAGCGGCAGCTTATTCGTCGGATTCGGAGAACTCCTCCTTGCCCACGCTGCACATAGGACACTCCCAATCGTCGGGAAGGTCTTCGAAGGCCGTGCCGGGATCAATGCCGTTGTCCGGATCGCCGACCTCGGGATCATAGATATAGCCGCAGACGTCACAAACGTATTTCTTCATGAAATTCCCCTTTCATCGGAAAAAAGATTGAGTATGCTCCGGGAAGCTGTTCCCGTCATATACAGGATTATATAGGAAGCGCACGGGGGATGCAACGGGATTCGTGGCTGCCGCCTCTTTTGGCGGATTATCCGCCGCGAAAAGAGAAACTCCCCCTCCGGCAAAACCTCGTACCGCCGTTTTCCGGCCCTCCGGGAGCGGTACAGGAGCCCTGAAACGGCGGCTGCAGGAGGCGCTTTTGACACCCTGCAAAGGCCGGGTTTTACGGCGTTTACAGGGCTTAAAGGCACCTTCCCCGGGGCGTTTTTTGTCATTTTTCACAAATAAAAAGGCCTATATACGGCCCTGTTGCGCCCCGATTTTCTGCTCCCTATAATCTGGTTTACCAGCCGCGGAAAGGAGGTGAGACCTATGGCGGAAGGAAGCCGGGGCGTGCTGGCGCTGTTTGCGGTGATGGCCGCGGTATCGGATATAAAGGACGGAAAGATCCCCAACTGGCTGCTTTTCCCGACCCTCGGATACGGGATCCTGCTGCGCATCGCGGCCGGCGAGGCCGGCGCCGTGCCGGTCCTTGCCTCGAGGATGTTCCTGACGGTCCTTGTGATGTATCCCTTCTGGCTGTCGGGAGGACTCGGCGCGGGAGACATCAAGATGCTGGCGGTGCTTGCGCTCTACATGGACCGCGCGACATACCGCGTCTGCGCCCTGCTCTCATTTCTTGCGGGCGGCGTGATCGCCCTCTGTTTGCTGCTTCGTCACAGGGACCGGCACAGGCCCGTCCCCTTTGCGGTGCCGATCGGCACCGGGATCATGCTGTGTCTGCTCCTTGAGCGGAACGGCGTCAGGTATGCACTATGAATACGATCAGTTCTATGGAACAGGCGGCTCCCGCGGGGAGCACCGGACGAATTGCGCTTTGCGACAGCGAAACAGGCTATATGCATCGCCTGGCGGACTATCTTATGGAAACCGAGGCGGTCCCCTGCGGGATCTCGCTTTACTCCTCCGGCGCAAGCCTCTTGGAACACTGCCGCCCCGGGGATCTCTCGCTTCTGGTCATCGCCCAGTCCCAGTATACCGGGGCGGTGCGGGAAGCCGGTTTTTCCTCCGTGCTGATCCTGAACGAGGAGGAGTGCTACATGGAGGAGGACAGCATCAGCAAGTACCAGGCGGTGGAAAACATCGCAGCGGGGATACGGGAGCGGTGCGCCGCGGACACGCATTTTTCGCCCGGCAGCATGCGCCACGGCGCCCCGATGCGGCGGATCGGCGTCTATTCTCCCCTCACGCGCTGTCTGCAGACGACCTTCTCCCTGTGCCTGGGCCAGATCCTGGCAAGGGAGGCGCGCACGCTGTATCTGAATTTTGAGGCCTGGTCCGGCTTGGGCGTGCTGCTCGAGAAGAATTACCGGGCCAGCGTCAGCGACCTTCTTTATTACAACGAGTGCGCCAGGGAGAAGATGGCAGCCCAGATCAGCCTCATGACGGAAAAGATCGGCGCCCTGCACTACATTCCGCCCATGGAATCGTTTCTGCAGATGCGGTCCATTCGCCAGCAGGAGTGGCTCTCCCTTCTGGATACCATCGAGCAGGTGACGGAATACCGGTATCTGATCCTGGACCTGACGGAGCATACGGACGGGCTCTTCGACATTCTCAAAGGATGCGACGTGGTCTATACCATCGAGCGGGAGGACGGCTTTTCCAAGGCAAAAATGCTCCGCTATGAAGAGATGCTGCGGGAGATGCACTGCGAGGAGATCCTGCTGCGCATGAAAAAATTCCGGATGCCGGTATTCCGCACGCTGCCGCCCCGCCTGGACATGCTGACACGGGGAGAACTGGCCGCATTTGTGGAAAAGCTGGCTGCGGAGGAAAAACTCTTCGACACGGGGAAAGGAGGGAAGCCTTGAAGCATCCGGGAGAGAACAGCCGCTACGAGCAGGCAAGGAGCACCATCCACGAGGAGATCCTGCGGGGGATCGACCTGTCCAGGGAGATTCCGGACACAGAGGTCCTGGATCTGATCGATGAGGCCATCACTGCCAGACGCCGGGAGGGACAGCTGACGGTGGAGGAGATGAAATCGCTCAGACAGGAGATCTTTCACGCGATCCGGAGACTGGATGTGCTCCAGGAGCTCCTGGACGATCCCGGGATCACGGAGATCATGGTGAACGGCCCTTCCAGCATATTTATCGAGAGGGCAGGGGAGCTCCTGCCGGCGGGGATCGCTTTTTCCTCGGAGGAGAAGCTCCACAATCTGATCCAGCAGATCGTCGCGTCCTGCAACCGCGTGGTGAACGCCTCCTCCCCGATCGTGGACGCGCGCCTCGAAGACGGCTCCCGCGTGAACGTGATCCTGCCGCCGGTGGCGCTGTGCGGTCCGGTCCTCACCATACGCCGGTTTCCGGACAGGCCTTTTGCCATGGAGGATCTACTGCGTCTGGGAGCGCTGTCGGAGGAAGCGGCAGAGTTTTTGAGAAAGTGTGTGCTGGCAAAGCTCAATATCTTCGTGAGCGGCGGAACCGGGTCCGGCAAGACCACCTTCCTGAATGTTCTGAGCGGTTTCATACCTCCGCAGGAGCGGATCGTGACCATAGAGGACAGCGCAGAACTGCAGCTCCTTCACAGCCCCAACCTGGTGCGGCTGGAGGCGCGGAACGCCAACGTAGAGGGCTGTGAGCCGGTCACGATCCGGGACCTGATCCGGGCGAGCCTTCGGATCCGGCCGGACAGGGTGATCGTCGGAGAGGTGCGCGGGGCGGAGGCCATCGATATGCTGCAGGCTATGAACACCGGCCATGACGGGAGCCTGAGTACAGGCCATGCCAACAGCGCACGGGATATGATCGCCAGGCTGGAGACCATGGTCCTGATGGGAATGGACCTGCCCCTTCCCGCCATCAGGGGGCAGATCGCATCGGGGATCGACCTGATCGTCCATCTGGGCAGGCTCCGGGACAGAAGCAGAAAGCTCCTCGAGATCTCGGAGGTCACGGGGCTTCTGGACGGCCAGGTGCAGCTCACGCCCCTGTACCAATTCAGGGAGAGAGGAGAAAAAGATGGGAAGCTGGAAGGAGAGTGGATCAGGCTTGCGGAGCCGGCTCACCGCCTTAAGTTCGAGATGGCGGGCATTGGACTTTGATCTCAGGAGCCTGCCCGATGCGCTTGCGGCAGCATTCCTCCTCAGCATGCTGTTTTACCGGTCGCTCGCAGCGCTGCTGCCGCTTCTGCCGGCCGGTGCGGCCTATGCCTGTTTCAGGCGGAAGGAGAGGCGGGAAAAGGAGCAGCGGGTGCTTGCGGCGCAGTTCCGGGATGCGCTCGGGAGCGTCATCACAGCCCTGAAAGCCGGCGATTCGCCGGAGAACGCCTTCTGCGAGAGCCGGAAGGAGATGGCCTTTCAGTACGGAGAGAACGCCGTCATCACAAAGGAGCTGGTCAGGATCGAGAACGGACTGGAAAACCGGGTACCGCTGGAACAGCTCCTGGAGGCATTTGCGGCCGGCTGGGACGTGGAAGAGATCCGGGAGTTTTCGGAAGTGTTTGCCATTTTGAAGCGGAGCGGCGGCAACATGGTAGACGTACTGGGCAGGACTGCCGTTCTTTTGCAGGAGAGGATCGACGTGGAGGAGGAGATACGGATCCTTTTGGGAAACAGGAGAATGGAGTGCCGGATCATGAATATGACGCCGTTTGTGCTGGTCCTGTATGTGAGCGCCACGTCGCCGGGCTTTTTTGACGTACTCTACCATAATCTCACGGGGATCGCCTTCATGACGGTGTGTCTTGCGGGATATCTGGCAGCGTATGCTCTGGGAGAGAAGATACTGGACATCCGGGTGTAGGCACAGGAAGGAATAACGGAAGGAGGCGGCATATTTCATGCAGATCTATGTATACGGCGCGGTGATCGTCCTCTATCTGCTCCTGATGCTTCTCGCGGCGCGCAGCAGACGGCGGGCGGCAGAGGAGAAGCAGGGATTGTTCGATGCCGCCGCAGCGATGCTCTACCGGCTGTATGAGAAGGGGCGGCGCCATCGCATGCCGGACCTTCTGCAGCAGGAACAGGTGCGCAGAGATCTGGCGGCCCTGCATCCGGGACCGGATCTGAAAAAGAGGGAAGAGCAGTGCCATGCAGGCCGGCTCAAGCTCCTTCTCTGCGTCATCCTGGCGGGAGATCTGCTTGCAGCGGCGTCCTATGCCGCGGCGGGATTGGAAGCGCGCATGGACAGGAGCGGGAACGTGGTCCGGGAAGAGGTCGGAGGAGAGGACGTGCAGATGTCCCTCACGGCCAGATTCCCGGAAGCGGAAGAAGACGGCTTTCCGGGAAAGGAGCGGTACAGTGTCACGCTGCATGCCGTAAGGCTTGCAGAGGAGGAAACGGACAGATTAGCCGACGCGCTCTCGCGCGAGCTCCCGTCCATGATCCTCTCGCAGAACCGGGACACAAGACACGTGTGCGGACCGCTCAGCCTTATTGCCGCAGCGGAAGGGTATCCTTTTTCCATCGCCTGGGAGAGCAGCAGCTACGCCCTGATCGATTCGGACGGCACGGTCAATGCCCGGGCGCTTGCGCAGGGGCAGCAGGAGGAGGTCACACTGACGGCTGTCATGACGTACGATGACGGGACTGCCGTGGGAAGAAGATATACGGCACAGATCCCTGTCATGGTCATTCCGGCGCCGGCAGCTCCGGAGGACGCTTTCAAGAGAGAGGTAGGACAGGCACTGGAGGCCAGTGAACAGGAAGACCTGACCGGCGCTGCCTTCGCGCTGCCGCAGAAGGTGCGGGGCGTGACAGTGGACTGGACGGAAAACCCTCCCGATTCCGGGACGGGCATATTTGTGACGGCAGTGCTTGCGGGGATCCTGACAGCTCTGGTCTCTGCGGCCCGGCTCCATGAAAAAATGCTTGCGAGGGAGAGACAGATCCGTCTGGCCTACCCGGAGATCGTGAGCAAAATGGTCCTCTATCTCGGGGCCGGCGTAAGTGTGCGGGGCTGCTTTGAACAGCTGGGAGAATCGTATCAGGCGCTCCGCAGGCGGGGCGGGCAGCCCAACGGTGCCTACGAGGAGATCCTGATGGTATGCAGAGAGCTGGGAAGCGGCGTTTCCGAGGGAGAGGCATACAGCCATTTCGGCAGAAGATGCCGGTCCCGACAGTATACGAGATTCTGTACGCTCCTTCTGCAGAATCTCAGGAAGGGCAACCGGTCGCTACTGTCCGCGCTTCAGGCGGAAGCCGACGCCGCGGTGATGGAGCGGAGGAATACCGCGCGGGAGATATCAGAGGAGGCGGAGACGAAACTACTGTTTCCGATGGGGATGATGCTGACGATCACGATGGTGATCATCATCATTCCCGCTTATTACACATTTGGAATGTAGAAAGGAAGGTATATGAGCAGAGATATCAGGTCTTTTATACGGGATGAGTCCGGAATGGGGACCGTGGAAGTGATCCTGATCATGGTGGTCCTCATCGGCCTCGTGGTCATATTCAAAAAGCAGCTGAATGATCTCGCAAAAAAAATATTCCAGAAGATCAACAGTGACAGCAGCTCCATCATCTCCTGAGGAAAAAGAGAGAATTTCTCTCCGGGCGCGGGCAGAAGGCTACCTGACGATCTTTCTGGCGCTCTCGCTGTCTGCAATACTGGCCCTGTTTTTTGTTTTGCTCAGCGGTCTGAGACAGAGTGCCGTACGCATGAGGCTGGAGAGTGTGACGAGGATCGCGGCCGGCTCCGTGCTGGCGGAATTTCATCCTGTGCTGCACCGCCGGTATGATCTTTTTATGATCGACACCGGGTATGGGACACAGGCCGGCTCCCTGGATCATGTCTGCGCAAGACTGCGGCTTTATCTGGAAGAAAACTGCAGGAGGACCGTCGGCAGATCGGTGGAATTGTCCCCGCTGGCGATCGAATCGCTGCAGGTACCGCAGGCCCGCTTTGCCTGTGACGGGAACGGGAAGGCGGTCAGGGAACAGGTCTACGCCTATATGACGGCGGATCCCGCAGGCGCCGTGCTCGGCAAAGTGCTCGTCAGTGCGGACCAGTGGCACGGATTGGAGATCTCCGGCAGAGACTGGGAGGTACGCAGGGAGGAAAACACGCAGGAACTGAAGGAGGCGCTTCAAAAGGGAAGGGAAAAGGCGGAGCAGACCCTGGAAGAAGCACAGGAAAACGGCGCGGCGTCCGGCGGCAGGGCAGAAGCTGCCGAAGAGGCACTTTACGGAGAAAAGCCCGAAGCGGAGCAGATGGTCGATGAGATGGAGCGGTTTATGCTGCTGCCGCTCCTGCGGCAGATCTTCGGAGATATTTCAAGCCTGTCACAGGGACAGGTCGACCCGTCCGCGCAGCTGTCCCGCCGTGCCGTGCGGACCGGGAGCGGGCTGGTACCCGTAAATTCTCACGGATATCCGGCGGCCGATGAGCTGCTCTTTAATGCCTATATCAGCGAGAAGTGCGGCTGTTACACTCAGGGTCCCCACGAGGGTCCTCTGCGCTACGAGCAGGAGTATATCCTCTGCGGGGAAGGGGCTGACGCGGAAAATCTGGAGGGGACGGCGCGGCGCCTCATGTTCATACGGGAGGGTGCAAACTGTCTCTGTCTGCTCGGCGATGAGGGCCGTAAAGCGAAAGTTTCCGTGATCGCGGGCGCGGCTTCGCTCCTTTTGTTCAACCCGGAGCTGGAGAAACCGCTGGAGACGGCGCTGATTCTGGGATGGTCCTATCTGGAGAGTCTGCAGGATCTGCGGGTCCTGTATGCCGGAGGAAAGGTGCCTCTCAGCAAAACGCCGGAGGAGTGGCAGACCTCGCTCCTCATGCTGCTGGACCCGCAAAAAAAAGCGGTCAGAACGGAAGGGACGCAAGGCCTGACCTATGAACAGTATCTGGCGGGACTTCTGTATATGGAAGGAGGTACCCGCAAGACGCAGCGCACGATGGACATTATGGAGATGAATATCCGGGAAACCGATGGAAACGGGACCTTTCTGCTGGACAACTGCATCGATGCACTGCAGATCGGCGTGCGGGCATCCTGCGGCGGATACGCGTGTTCCATGGAGACGGCTGTCGGTTACGACTAAATGTTTGAAGACGCAGGAAATGAGAAAGGAGGGCATTTTACATGCCCGGCATCGGGAGATTCGAATCAGGATCAGTGAGATTGAAAAAGCCTCTCCGGGCAGCGGATCGAAGGAGAAGGGCATGCCGGCCTCTCCTTAACAGGGAGAGCAGAGGGAGCATGACGGTGGAGGCTGCCATGGTCCTGCCCTTGTTTCTCTTCTTCCTGCTCAATGTCCTGACATTATTCGAGGCAGTACGGCTCCAGAGCAGTCTGCAGGCGGCGCTGCAGCAATGCGGGGAAGAACTGTGCGAATACGCCTATTACATGGAGTACGCCGCCGGAAACGAAGGGGACGGCGGAGATGGCGGCTCCGCGGGCACCGGCATGCCGGAAGAGATCGGCAGCCGGATCTTCACCCAGGCTTATGTGCAGGGGCATGTCAACGCGAGTCTGGGCAGAGATTACCTGAGAAGAATGTGCGCGGGGGGCGGCATAACCTACCGACATTCCCGCATTTTGACAAAGGATGGGAATATCCTGCTGTCTGCGGAATACAGGATCCGTCCCTTCATTCCGGTTCTGGCACTTCCCTCCTTCAGCATGCAGAGCCGCTTTTACGGGCATGCCTGGGTGGGATACCGCGGAGGGGCCGCATCGGAAGATGCGGACGGCGGCACAGAAGCGGGACAGGAGCAGGTATATGTGGCCCGATACGGCGTGGTCTATCACACCGACAGCCACTGTATTTACCTCAATCCGCAGATCAGGGAAGTGCCGGCCTCCCGGCTGGATACCATCCGAAGCGGCGACGGATCCATCTATCATGCCTGTGAGCTGTGCCATCCGCAAAAGAGCGGGATGGTTCTGATCACCAAAGAAGGGAACCGTTACCACTGTGATCCGTCCTGCGGGGGAATCGGGCGGTCCGTCTCGGAAATGACTAAGGACCAGGCGGCAGAGAACCTGCGTCCATGCCCCATTTGCGCAGCGGGAGGAAATAATGGAGCCGGTCATGAACATTGAATATCAGGTAAGAATGGGGGCAGCCGCACTTTTTCTGATCACACAGGCTGCGCAGGACTTTGCGCGCGGATCCGTTAGCCTTCTTTTTACGCTGGCATGCGGCGCCGCAGCGTTTGTGCTGGACTGTGTCCGCATAGCGGGAACGGATATCCCTCTGGTCACCGGATATGACATGGGCCTGGCACTGCTGACGGCCGCCTGTCTTCTTGTGATGGCATTTCTTCCCGGAAGCGGGATTGGCACGGGGGACGGACTGAGTTTTCTGGTGCTCGGCCTTCTGACGGGACCGCGGGAGAGTCTCATGATCCTGTTTGCCGCACTCTTTTTGTTCCTTGGGATCTGCTTGCCCGCATGGGCTGCCGGGAGGATCGGAAGAGATACGGCAGTTCCCTTTCTGCCTTTTTGCGCTGCAGCGTGCGTGATCACAGGGATATACAGGTTTTTAAAATAAGGAGGGACCAATGCGGGACAGGCCTGGTCTGCGTGGCAGGGCCTCTGCTTATATGACGGTGGAGGCCGCCTATATCGTACCTTTTGTATTGATATTCATACTTCTTTCGGTATCGCTGTCATTTCTGCTGTACGACCGCTGCGCCGCGGTGCAGGAGTGTTATGTCCGCGCATACAGGGAGAGCATACGGAAATGTGAAGCGGCGCCGGGGGACAGTTCTGCGGAGGGCTGGACGACATATGTGGCCGTGCGGGATCTGTCGTTTACAACGGAAAAAGGAAAATATGCGGTTGCGGCCGCTGAGGGGACCGTCATGACGCCGGTATCTTTTGCCGCGTGGAGTGAGGGAGGAGATCCGTTTACCTTCAGAACGGCCATGCGGGCAAGGATCACGGATCCGCCGCAGTCCTTCAGAAAGTGCCGCCGTGCGCTGGCGCTCATTTCCGCAGTAAAGGAATTGGGAGAAAATTGAAAGGACCCGAATATTTCAGAGCTTCAGGACGAACATATCTGGTGATTCCGTGCCCGGAGAAAGCAGATCTGGGAGGATATCAATACCGCATGTTCACAGTAAATCACATAGAAGGACTTCTCCCGTGCAGCATCCGGGAGGTGGACGGGAATGCTTATCTGTACTACGACGTCACCGGGAAACAAAGCGTGCAGACGCTGTTCTCCGACCGCACGATTTCCGGGGACAAATACAGGCTTTTTATCAAGTGTCTGAAGGAACTGACGCAGTCTCTGGGAAGATATCTGCTGGATCCGGAGAAGCTCCTGCTGCGGGAAGAGACGGTTTGCTATGATTTCGCGGCAGGGCGCTTCCTGTTTGTCTATGTCCCGGAGGAAGGGGACGGAAAGGAGGTCTTCTCCTTTCTGGCCGATCACATAGATCCGGAGGACAGAGACGCCGCGGCGTCGGCTTACCGGTTTGCCGCGCTGGCAGGGGAATCGGACGCTGCATTCTGGAGTGCCTTGCGGGAATATGAGGAGGATCCTGCTTCCTCAGAGGATGGAAGAGGGCTGTCCGAGGACGCTCCTAAAGAGGAGGGGCCGGTCCGGATATCCGACGCGCCCGGGCAGCTGTATGAGGACAGTGCCGGTCAGACAAGGCTGGGAACCGACGCGGACCGGGAGGCGGAAGAACTCCCGGGGGAGCCGAATAAAAAGGAAGCGTCAGGGAAAAAAGCCGTATTAAAGCGGATCGCGCAATGGCTTCTGCCCGTGGCACTTGTGCTGACGGCAGCAGGTCTTTTGTTTGTGCAGTACTGGTTTCTCATGACAGAGCGGGAGAGGAGCCTGTGTTTTGCAGGGGCTGCAGTGGCGGCTGCCGGCGCTGTTTTTCTGACGGTGGACAGAGTCCTGACCGCGAGGGAGAGAAAGCTTGCGGATGCGGGACGCACCGCGCAGAACGCTGCGGTGCAGCCGGCTGCAGGCGAGTATGCCATGGAATGGAAGTGGAGAGAAAGTGCGCAGCGCGAGGAACCGGAGGAGGTCGAAGCAACGGTCTTCCTCAAGCCGGAGGATACAGGGCGCCTGTATGGCGTCGGCAAGGCGCACGGTTATACGATCACATTTGAGAATCTGCCGCTCACAGTGGGAAAGAGCACGGAATATGCCGATCTCGTGCTGGGGGACCCCTCTGTGAGCAGAGTCCACGCCCGCTTCGAGAGAGGCGGGAGCGGCGGCGTCGCGGTCTGCGATCTGGGCAGCACCAACGGAACCCGGGTGAACGGGCTTTTGCTGGAAGTGCATAAGAAAAAGAAACTGGAGAGAGGGGATGAAGTGCGGATCGGCACACTGACCTTTGTCTACAGGTGATTGCAAAACGGAAAATGGGTATGGAGATAACGAATGAACAAAGGATACAAAAAAATACTGACAGCGCTCCTGACAGCGGCGGTCATTTTTTCTGCAGTTCTGCAGGGGAATCCCATGACGGCTGCCGCGGTGGAACTGGCCGGGGACCGGGAGGAGCAGGAAGCAGATTTACAGCAGGAGGATTTGCAGGAAACGGAGCCGACTGCTGAGGCGGAACCGGCTGCTGAGGCGGAACCGGCTGCGGAAGAGGAACCGGCTGTGGAAGCGGAACCGGCTGCGGAAGCGGAACAGTCTGCACAGGAAGGGGGTTCTGAAGAAGAAAAGGAGACTGCGGAAGAGGGAGCGTCCCCGGAGGAAGAGGTTCCTGCATCAGAGGAAACGACGGAGGATCCGGGGCAGACAGATCCGGAAGTACCGGAAGAGAAGGAGGAAGCAGAAAAACCGAAGACAGAAGAACCGAGTACAGAAGAATCGAAGGAGAAAGAGCCGGAACCTGAGGAAGGCCATACGGATGAAGCTGTTGAGGAAGACAGAAAAGCGGATATGCCCCCTTTTGAAGCGGTCCGCAGTGCCGGCCTGATTACCGTGACGATCCGTGCAGGGGAGGGAGTGCTCCCCGCAGGTGCGGAAGCAGAGGTCAGCGAAATACCGGAGGATGAATCCGGCAAATACATAGACCGAGCACAGGAACTGGCACCCGGTATGTATGCGGTCGCGGTGCTGGACATTCACTTTAAGGACGCTGAAGGGAAGGATATACAGCCTGCGGGCCCGGTTGAGGTGTCTTTTGCCGGCCTGCCCGCCGAGAAGGAACTCGCAGTCTGCCATGCGAAGGACTATGATCCCGGCAGGATGGAGCAGCTGAAAGGGGCGGAGGATGACGGAGAAGTGACGGTCTCCAGTGACAGTTTTTCCCCCTTCCTTCTGCTTGCGGCTTCCGCGGATCCCGACTGGACCCAGGGCGGCGCGGGAACGAAGAAGCCGGTTACCGCTTATGTCCCGATCACCTGCAAAAATGCGGTGTGGATCTCTTATGACGACAACGGCAGAGACTACGGGAGCTTTAATACTTATGTCTATGAGATGCACACCGCACAGAGCCTGGTCGGGTGGTCCGTCTGTATGGACCCGCGCAAAGGGGGCGGTGACAACGAGGGCTGGAAGGCCGACAGGGTGGTCATATATGACGCCCCCATGCTCCGCAAAGCCATGTACTACGGCGCATACGGACCCGGCCGCGAAGTGGTCCAGCAGGTCTATCGGGATTCTCACGGCGGCCGGTATGACGAGGGAGGAGCCAACATCATCACCCATGTGGCGACGGCAGAGATCTACGCCCGGCTGGGATATGCCTATAAAAGCAGCGCAGGGGACGGGTTTATCGGTACCAGCACCCATCTGCAGGAAGATGTCCGAACCTTTGCGGCCAAATTGAATACCCTTCCGGAACCCGACGCCTATTACCTGTATGTCGCCGAGTATAATCATGATTCCTGGCAGGACTTTGGTTTTGGCGCGTACCCCCTGGATAATGCGGATGTTTCGGTCGTCAAGACCTCCTCCGACCCGGGGCTCACACAGAACCATGACGGCTATTCCCTGGCGGGCGCAGTGTTCGGCGTCTATCTGGATCCCGGCTGCACAAAGAGCGCGGGGAGGCTGACGACCGGGGCAGACGGCAGGTCCGGCACGCTGCGGGTCAGCTGCGGCACCTACTATGTCAAAGAGATCACGCCGCCCAAAGGCTTTAAGATCAATTCAGCCGTAAAGACTGTCGACGTAAATGTGCCTGACCAGACTTTTACGGTTCGGTTTACGGATGAACCGGACACGTCAAGGCTGAAGATCAAGAAGTCTTCGGCGGACAGCGCGCTGGTGAAAGGAAACGCCTGCTATTCGCTGGGAGGCGCCAGATTCGGCATCTACACAGACAGTGCCTGCAAAAAGAGCGTCGGCACGCTGGTGACAGATGAAAGCGGAGAGACGAAGGAACTGGAGATCGCACCGGGAACATACTATGTAAAGGAAATCGCAGCGCCCAAAGGGTATGCGCTCAGCAAAGCCGTGAAAAAGACAGAGGTGAAGCTTCCCGG
Source organism: Lachnospiraceae bacterium (assembly GCA_017405805.1). Taxonomy (GTDB): domain Bacteria; phylum Bacillota; class Clostridia; order Lachnospirales; family Lachnospiraceae; genus CAG-791. Next base: position 5,039 of record JAFQZU010000038.1, on the reverse strand, counting down.
AAAGACGACGGAGGTCCTGATCGAGGACGTTCCGCTCCATGGCCCTGAATCGCTGGTCATAGAAAAGAAGAACAAGCTGGAAGGAGAACAGGAAGGCAGGACCCTCCAGGGCACAAAATTCCAGGTGTGCTACTATGACGGTTACTATACAGCGGCAAATCTTCCGTCCGGCGCGGCCCAGACCTGGGAGATCACGGCCAAAGAGCAGGAGGACGGATCCTGTCTGGCAGTTCTGGGCAGGACGCTGCCTCTGGGCACGATCACGGTAAAAGAGACGCAGGCTGCCCACGGATACAAAAACGACGGCATGTTCGGTTCGTCCGCCACTTATATCGGACGGATCGTACAGGACGGCGAAACGGTCACGGTCAAAAATATACAGGGGCAGCTAAAGAGCAGTAATTCCAGAGAACTCCGTCTGGAAGCCGGCGATACGCCGATCGACCCCGAGATCCGGACACAGGCGCAGGATTCGGAGACGGGGGCGCAGTTTTCCTCCGCCGGACAAAATGTCAGGATCCAGGATACCGTATACTATAAGAATCTTGTTCCCGGCAGAGAGTATACTATTTCGGGAAGGCTGGTGGATAAAGAGACCGGGGAAACCATAAAGGACGCAGACGGGAAAGAGGTCACGGCAGTTAAGACCTTTACACCGCCGACCGCGCTGGAATGGAAACTGGTCATGAACTATGTCTTTAAAGCCGATGAATCCATGGCAGGAAAGAGCGCAGTCGTTTTTGAGAGACTGACCGGATCAGCGAAGGAACTGAAAGGAGCGGTTCACGAGGACCTTGCGGATGAGGCACAGACGATCCGCTTTATCCGCCTGCGCACTTCCGCAGCGGATGCCGTTACCGGGACTCGCTGCACGGCGGTCGGGAAAGAGAGGGTCTTTGTCGATACCGTGACCTGCGAAAATCTCATTCCCGGACTCAATTACACCGTGAAGGGCGTGCTGATGGACAGATCGCTCCGGGAGCCGGTCCGGGCCGACGGGAAGCCTGTCACCGGAGAGGCGTCGTTCAAACCGGAAGAAGAGACGGGCATAGTCAAGGTCGCCTTCAAGGCAGATACCACCGGGTTGAGCGGACGGGATATCGTTGTTTTCGAAGAGCTGTACTGCGGGGAAAAGCTGATCGGCGCGCACAGAGATTACGATGATGAGGATCAGATCATCCATGTCCCTGCCTGCAGAACGATGGCAGCGGGGGAACGGACCGGAAAGCAGTGTGCCCTGGCTGAGAAGGAATCCATGATAACGGATACCATCATCTATCAGAATTTGCTTCCGGGAGCAGAGTATGCTGTGGCCGGCGTCTTGGCGGACGCGGAGACCGGGGAGATCCTGGAGCCTTCTCTGTGGAGCTTTCTGGACGAGCAGGGAAATGAGGTTGAGCAGGTACTGTTTAAGCCCGCTGAAAAGGATGGCAGAGTCACAGTGCGCTTTAAAGCAGATGCGTCCGCCATGGGCGGCAGGGATCTTGTGTGCCTGGAGGAGGTGCGGTATGGACGGGAAGTGCTCCTTTCGCACAAGGACATTGGTGATCCGGACCAGATGATACACTACCCCGCAGGGCAGACGGCCGCTTCTGATACAAGGACCGGGACCGCGAGTGCGGCCGCGGACAAAAAAACGCTCATCGAGGATACGTTTTCCTACAGGAACATGCTGCCCGGCGAGAAATACCGCATAACCGGCAGAATCGTGGACCGCGCCGGCGGTCAGGAGATCCCGTCCGTCATGACAGACGAGGAGGGGAACCCCGTTAAAGAGGGCTGCTATACGTTCACGCCCGAGGATAAGGACGGTACATGTACACTGTACTTCCTGACGGATACGAGTGCGCTCGCAGACCATGATATCGTGGTTTTCGAAAAAGTGACGCTGAACGGAGAGACCGTCATTCTCCATGAAGATCCCGAAGACGACGCCCAGACGCTGTATATTCCGGACGGACATACTGCCGTCATCGATACGGAAACAGGCCTTCCGGTCGCATTTCCGGACAAGGAGGTCACGCTCAGAGACACGTTCGTCTTTCAGAATCTGATCCCGGGCCAGAAGTATACGCTCACCGGGCGGATCATGAACAGGCGGACAGCGCAGGAAATAGGATCCGTCATCTGCGGCGCGGTGTCGGAGCAGGCGGCAGACGTCGTTTTTACGGAAAAGGAGGCTGCGTTTGTGCCGACTGCCGCCGACGGTACGCTGGAGATCAGCTTCCGGCTGGACGGATCAGAGCTGGCAGGGGAAGAAGCCGTCGTCTTTGAGAGAGTCAGCTGCGGGGATGCGGAGATCCTGATCCATGAAAACATTGACGATGAGGCGCAGACGGTACGGTTTCCTGCGGGACACACGGAGGCTTCCGATCCGGAGACCGGCGCGCACACCATGCAGGCGGGGGACCGCATTATAATAAAGGATGTCTTTTCCTATGAAAACCTTCTGCCCGGGACAGAATACCGCATCGCGGGGAAAGTCATGCTGAAGGCGGAAGAGGGTGAAGAGGTAAGAGAGATCGCTTCTGTGATGTCAGATCCGGAGGGAAACCCCGTGGAGGAGCATCTCTTCACGCCGGAGACGGAAGACGGGACGGAGACGCTGTATTTTGCCGTCGACGCATCGGATCTGGCCGGAAAGAGTGCGGTCATATTCGAAAGGGTACTGTATGGAGAGCTTCCTTTGATCATTCACGAAAACGCAGAGGACGAAGCGCAGACGATCCACTTCCCTTCCGGCAGGACAAAGGCAGTCGATTCAAGGACCGGCACAAATATCTCCAACGCGGATGAAAAGATCACGATCCTGGATGAGTTCTTTTATCAAAACCTCATTCCGGGCGTCCGCTATCAGATCAGCGGGACTTTGATGGACAAGGAGACCGGTAAGCCGGTCGTCCTGCAGGGAAAGAACGTAACGGCAGAGGATGAGTTCATTCCGAAGGAGCCCGACGGCAGCTTTGTGCTCCGTTTTGTACTGGACGGCAGGAGCCTGGCAGGACATCGGATCGTTGCCTTCGAGACCGTGCGCAGCGAAGGGAAGGATGTGATCGTCCATGCGGATCTGGAGGACGCGGATCAGACGATCCGGTTTCCGTCGCTCATTACGATGGCTGCCGACAGACTGGACGGTGACAGAAGCATTGCGGCATCCGGAAGAGTTACTGTGATCGATAAGGTGGAATATACAAATCTCGAACCGGGCAAACGGTATACCGTAAAAGGGGAACTGGTCAGCAAAGAGACCGGCAAAACAGTTTTCGCCGACGGAAAAGCAATCCGGGGAGAGACTGCGTTTCGTGCGGCAAAGAGTGAGGGGAGTACGGACGTTGTCTTCTCCTTCGAGACGAAAAACCTGAAGGCGGGTCCGTACGTTGTTTTTGAGGAGCTGTATGAAAACCGGCCTGCAGGGGAGGCGCCGGTCCTTTTGGCAGCGCATAAGGATCTGGGCGAGGAGAAGCAGACAGTGACCCGGCAGCCGGACCGGCCGACGCCGGAAAAAACGACCGTCAGCAGGAACTGGCCGTCTTCCGTAAAAACACCGTCCGGAGGCGTCTCCCCCAGGACAGGCGACGAAACGGATATATTCCCGTGGGCGGCTGCCTTGATCAGCGCGCTGGCTGCTGTCGTCGCGGTGCTGGCTATATCCGGCAGAAACCGGAAAAAGCAGTCGGAGGGATAGCATCAGAAAGTAGGCGGGACAAGAGGAATATGCTATACTGATGTACAAGCTGTCAGGGGAAACTCTGCACTGTTGCAGTTTCCCCCGACAGCAGTCTGATTGTACTGAAGAGAAGAGTGAAACGGAGGAAAACATGAAAGATTCAAACTGCATTTTCTGCATGATCGCGAATGGAGAGATTCCTTCCCGCACAATCCTTGAAAATGAACGGTTCCGCGTGATCCTGGACAATGGGCCCGCCACAAGGGGGCATGCGCTGGTACTTCCCAAGGAGCACTTCGCAAATCTTTTTGATATGCCTGAGGACTGGCTTAAAGATGCTGCGGTTACGGCTCAGCAGGCGGCAGGACGCATCAGGGACAAGCTTTCCATCGACGGTCTCAATATCGTACAGAACAACGGAGAGGCAGCGGGCCAGACGGTCCATCACTTCCATATTCATGTCATTCCCCGCTATAAAGACGACGGACAGAAGATCCTTTGGTCGCCCCGCCATCCCTCGGATTCGGAATTGGATGCCGTTTGCGGAGAGCTGAATGCGTAACGCCATGCTGGAATAAGGCGGCTGCCTGAGCATAGAGATATGGAAACAGATATGTAGTAGAGGATGGCAGAAAAAAGCCCGTATCTTGTAATTGACAAAGATGTCCCCTATGCATATAATAGAATATGCGCTTTGAAAAAAGGCGCTTACATAACGCCCATATTTGGTATGATTCAGGCGAGGAGAAATACTCAAGAGGCTGAAGAGGCGCCCCTGCTAAGGGTGTAGGTCGGGAAACCGGCGCGAGGGTTCAAATCCCTCTTTCTCCGCTCACTTGGCAGCTGGATCAAGAGCGTAAATAAGGAAAATGCTTAAAAAAAATAATTTTTAAAAATTTCCAAATTTCCTCTTGCAAAACAAACCAAGTGATGATAGAATAGCATTCGCCGCTGAAAAATGAGGCGAAAAAAACCGGCCTGCCAGGCAGGCGGTGAAAGCACCATAACAAACAAATATATGACAACTTAATTGAAATGCAACCCTGAATATATTCCTAAAATTCAGCAGTGCATGGATCTGGCTGAAGAGCTGATGGAGTGCTCGCACTCCGGCAGCGAAGCAGACAGAGACATATAGGGCGGAACGCCCGTTATGAGCAGAACGAAGTTCTGCGAATATCACTGCTGACAAATGTGAATGAATTCAGAACGACCAAGTAATACGGAGCAGAATAGACGTTAACGTTTAATCTGAACAGTATTAAACTTCGTTAGGAATTTAAAAAGAATTCCAGAGACCCGCGCAGCGGGGCTCTTAAAGTTAATCTTTCGAAGAAAGATTTACTTTTTTTAACATGAGAGTTTGATCCTG